>NZ_CP110389.1:1210000-1819722 GCF_026015985.1 Rhodopseudomonas sp. P2A-2r
TTCGGGCCGCTGTCCTCGATGATCAGGCTTTGCAACCGCTTTGCATGGCGCTGCGAATAGACGTAGGCGATGATGCCGCCCAGCGAGTGCCCGAGCAGATGGAAGTGCGGCAATCCCAGCGCTTCGACGAAGTGTTCGAGATCGGCCACGTACTCGTCGATATAGTAGTTGCCGTCCGGATCCCAATCTGTCTGGCCTCTTCCGCGCAGATCGAGTGCGATCACATTGAATTTATCCGCCAGCGTCAAGGCAAGCGGCTCGAACGTGCGCGCGTAGCTGCGCAAACCGTGAAGGCAGATCACGATCGGCGCACCAGCCTGTCCCCACGAGACGTAGTGAAACCGCAGCCCTCTCAATTGAAGGAAGAAGTCCTGCCCGGATAATGCGGGCGCGCCGTCAGGGGACGTGTGATTCATGCTGCGCTCCTGAACTGCGTCGAGGCGGGGCCGCCCAACCGCGCCCGTAGGCGCCCGCGTGTCGCCAGCGCGATCGCAATCACGACTTCATCCGAATTGGGGCCGTCGGCAAAATGCGCGGTAATCGTGTCGTAGTGCGAGCGCACGTAGATTTCGTCCTTGTGCGCCAGCGGCAAATCGATGGTAGTGCCGGGACCGCCGCGCTTTCCGGTCGAAGGGATCCACGACTCACCGCCGCCCAGAGCCTCACGAATCGGGGTGGCGAAGATCGCGGTCAGGAACGCATTGCCGTGCTCATATTCGCCGGCAACGCCGACCACGCAGCCTTTTCCATAGCTTTCGATCGCGCGTCCGCCGGTCACCTCGAGGATGCGCCGACCGAACTCCACGCCGAGCGCTTCGGAGGCGACGACAACCGGTTGCAGGTCCTCGACGTAGCGTCCGGCGAACGGATTCTTGATGGTGGCAGAGATGACGTATTTGATCAGCGGTTCACCGTCGGTGACGTGATGCTCGTTGGCGAGTGTCTCCTCACAGAGAACAGCCCACCTGCGGATTTCGAAATTATGCGGTTTCATTCCGGTCGCCTCTACTTCTAGTTCAAGTCAATCTTGGTCTGCTTGATGACGTCCTGCATATGCGAGATCGACTCGTCCCAGAGAGCTTCGTCCTCCTTGAGTGTGGCGTCGCGCTTTTGCAGTCCCAGGTCCGGAAACCTTGCCTGAATGTCCGGCTCGGCTATGATTTTATGCAGCTCGGTATTCAGGAAGGCGACGACGTTGTCCGGAGTCTTCGCCGGAGCGAACATCGCGAACCAGCCGCCGTTCTCGAACCCTGAAATCCCTCGTTCCTTGAAGGTCGGCACGTCTGGAAGCGACCCGACGCGTTCGGTGCCTGTCACGGCCAATGCGCGGACCTGCTTGGCATCGACATAGGTGCTGATCGCCGCCGCCGTCAGAAAGACACTGTCGATCGTGCCGCCCAACAGGTCGGTGATGGCTGCCGTCGATCCCTTGTAGGGAACATGCAGCAGTTTCATTCCCTGTTTGGCGGCCAGCAACGCTCCCATGAGATGCGCGGACGATCCCGCGCCGAATGTGCCGAAGGTCAGTCCGCCCGGCTGCTTGGCGTTGATGAACTGATCGAGATTGCCATATTGCGACTTCTCGCTGACCGCCAGAACCAGCGGCGTGACGGCGAGGATTGAGATCATCGCGAAGTTGTTTCGCGTTGCTTCCAGAGCGCGCTTTTCGGGAGACAGCAGCGGTGCGATGACGTGGGTGGAGTTACTTCCGAACATCACGGTGGAGCCGTCCGGCGTCGCACGTTCGACGAACTGACTGGCAATCACGCCGTTGGCGCCGGGTCTGTTATCGACGATGACGGTCTGCTGAAGCGCCGTTTCGAGCTTTCGTGCGACCAGCCGGGCCAGAATATCGGTGCCGCCCCCGCAGCAAACGGAACAACGAGGGTTATCGCCTTTTTCGGGAGAGGCGAAGGTGTTGCCGATTGGGCGTTCACGGCTGGCGTCAACACCAGAAACAACAACGAAATCAGGCCGCCGACCAGGAATTGCATGTGCGCTGCTCTCACCAGGGGGATATCCGATTATTGTCGGACAATATTGTCAGACAATAATCGGGCGCCGATTGGCGTGTCAATCCACTTGAGATTGGACCGCCCCGCCCCCGAGCCGCTGGCTGACTGCGGATGCGTTGCGGGTGAGCGGACGCGCGTCGGCCGCTCGCGGCCGTACGTGGGGAAGCTGCCAGCGAGATATTCCGGTTGCCGCGCGCGAAGCGTCGCCATCGCGCGCCTATGACATGGGCGATGGATCGTCCGGCGCAATCGAAGGGTCTACAAGCGACGCGTCCGCCCTAGGAGCGGCACACCCTTCACATCATGCGCGGCAGGACGTCGGTGCGCCGGTCCTTGTCGAAAAAGCGGTGCTTCAGCGCACCGACCACATGCAAGGCGATCAGGGCCAGCAGGCTGTAGGCGAGCGTCTTGTGCAGGAACTGAAACACCCTGAACCGATCGTCATTCTTCGGCAGCAGTTCAGGGAGGTGAATGCCGAAAAAGGGTACACCGGAGCTCTGCGTGTAGGAGCTGGACATCGCATAGCCCATCAAGGGGACGATGAGCAGCAAAGCATACATCGCGAGGTGTACGGCATGCGACAGCGCCTTCTCGTGGGCGGGAAGCGGAGCGGGTGCAGGCAAGCGCGATTGTCCGCGGAGGGCGAGCTGCGTCAGAACGATCAGGAATGCCAGCACGCCGAAGGATTTGTGCAAGGGATAGAGAAAATCGTACTTCGACGTCACGTCGTCGTTCAGCGTGGTCATGGTCCAGCCGGCGGCGATGAGGCCGATGATCAGCACGGCTCGCACCCAATGCAGAATCCGCAGCGTTGCCGGATATTTTTCTATCGTCGGTTGAACGTCGTCAATCATGCTGTGTATTCCTTGCTCGGACAGGCAACATGCACGCCGAACAATACGCACCCTACCAATCCGCGCTGTGCGGTTGCTTAGCGTCGATTGTTAGGCGGCGCCAACCGCTTCAATTGGCGTAACGGATACGGAAGCTCCCGTTTGAATCGGTGCGAGCTGCGTCCATCCGACCTGACCTGCCCCCGAACTTTCATCCAGTTGCAACTAGAGCCTTGGCGGATGTCCGATGTCCAATCTGCTTGTGGCTGGAAAAGCCGACGCAGTTGCGACACATTCTACCGCTGATATTTCATTCCCGCGGCATCAAGGGTGACCAGGTTTGACGTCAGGTGAATGGTTCGTGGAAGATGGCGGCGCGCGCAAGGGGCCGCTGTCTCACGCCGAAGTTGTCGATCTCATCGCCCACTCCACGGATCGCGGTGCGGTCCGGGTCCGAGCGCCCGGACAGGATGACTGGCAGCCCGCGGACGAATTGTTCGACCTGCCCGCTTCGGAACCCACTGCGGATCCGTCCGTGACCGCCGTTCCGGCACCGCCGCTCGCTGCCCGATCCGGCAACGTCGTCGCGCGCTACTGGCGCGGCGAGTATTCGCTCGGACGGACGTTCTGGGCGTTCGGCCTCGCCGGCACGGTCACGCTCGGTGTCCTCATCAATCTCCTCGCTCAGGTGGCCGGCACCGATCGCGCCTATGATCCGCGCGCCATCTTCGGCGGCCTGTTCGGCGTCTGGCTGCTGATCGTGGTCTTCACCATCGGGCACGCGACGGCGGTGTGGCGCTCCGCCAATCGGTATGTCGTCCAGCGTCGTGCGCAGGGCCGGCGCGCCGGCTGGGGGCTGCTCGCGAAACTCGCCATTCTCCCCGGCGTCGCGCTGACCGTCGCGGGAATCGCCACCATCGGCGCGCCGCAACTCTACGAGGTCTCGCGCATGGCCTTCATGGGGGATCCCGATATCGCCGGCTATACGATCCGCGTGATGCGCAACGGCACCGAAGCCGAGATCAGCGGCGGCATCAAATACGGTCTCACCGACGATCTCCGCAAAGTCCTCGGTGCGTCGCCACACATCGGTGTGATCCATCTGAACAGCCTCGGCGGGCGGATCGGCGAAGCCATCAAGCTCAATCGCCTGATCGACCGCCGAGGCCTCGACACCTATGTGGCTGCAAGCTGCTATTCCGCGTGTACGCTGATCTTCGCCGCCGGCAAGAACCGGATCCTGCGACAGGGCGCCGCCCTTGGCTTCCATGCTCCCAGTTTTCCCGGGCTGAGCCGGCAGAACGTCGCCAGTGCGACGGCCGATCAGAAGCTGCTGTTTGCCGCGGCCGGCTTCGAAGGCCGGTTTGTCGAGCATGCGCTGTCCATTCCCAACGACCGGTTGTGGAAACCGTCGGTAGCCGCGCTCGCCAAGGCGCGGGTCATCACGCGGGTATCGGACGGCGAGGATTTCGCCAGTTCGGGCCTCGGTGCCGATGTCAGCAAGGAGCAGATCGGCGCCATATTGACGCGCGGTCTGCCCTATCTCGATGCGCTCAAGTCCCGCTTCCCCGCCGACTATGAAGGGCTCGTGGGCGGCTACTATGCGAACTATCTCGACGGCGATAGCGAAGCCGTCTCAAATGCGGCGATGCGCAGCAGGCTTCTGTCAATCATCTCGCGATTGCGTTTGCTGGCTGACGATGCCGTTCTGGTCGATCTCGGACGACTCTACGCCGACGAATACGCCGCCCTTGGCGGCAAGGATCCCACCCTTTGCTATCAATATGCGTCGGGAAGCGGCAGCAAGACCAGCTTCGCCGATGACCTGCCGGCGGCCTTTGCCGGTCAGCAAAACGATATCGATCGCCGCGCTGTCGAAACCGCAGCGAAACGTGACGATGCTTTGCCGGCCGAGCTTGCCAAATCCTGGAATGCTCTGGGCAAGCGCATCGCGGCCCAGGGGATCGGCGACGATCAGGTGAAACTCCTGAACAGCGACAAGGTTGCGCCTGCTCAGCATGCTGAATATTGCCGCGTCCAGACGATCTTCTATCGCGAGATCGCGACCATGCCCGAAAGGAAGCGGCGCTGCTGATGCGCGCCGTCCTGCAGGATAGGTAGGTGGTGATGGATCGACGGCCTCTCCCCCGTCGTTGCGAGGAAGCGATGAGTCGCGCGTGACCATCACGCGGGCGGCCTCGCCGGGTGCGTCACTCTCGCCCACTGGGCATGGCGATCGTCGTGCTTACATCAATAGGCTCGCGACGCCCGTCGTCCCGACGAATCGCGCCGGCGCAATGCCTGCGGACAGGCAAGACGCGGCCGGACAACCGGTCGAGACGCGCCCGAATTTGAACGGATAGGCAGCATGGCCCTCAAGTCCCTGATCGTCTTCGTCGATCCCTCGCCTGCGGGCGAAGCGCGGACGCGCTACGCCGTCGCATTGGCCGTCAAGCACGAGGCGCATCTGATCGGCGTCTTCATCGCAACGGCGGCATGGAAGCGAAATCCCGCCGACGCCTACGTCAAGGGACCCGTCGCCGTCCGCGAAATGGTCGAGCGTCACAATCTCGAGGAAGCCACGGCGTCTGCCGCCGCCGCCCGCAACTTCGAGGCTGCAGCGCACCGCGAGCGGCTCAGTTGCGAATTCCGGATGATCGAGGAAAGCCGCGCCGACGAACTGGTGCGCCTGCACTCCCTCCATGCCGACCTTGTCATCGTCGGTCATCCCTCGCCGGATGCATCGCCTGCGCTGGCGTCGCCGGACGCGCTGCTGATGGCGACGGGTGTGCCGTTCCTGATCGTTCCCGACGCATGGAATACCGATGCCGTTGCGACCAACGCAGTGTTTGCATGGAACGCCAGCCGCGAGGCGCGACGGGCGATCAGCGACGCGCTGCCGCTGCTGAAGGCTGCGCGATCGGTCGCGGTGCTGGTGATCGATCCGCACAAGAACGCCGCGCATGGCGAGCAGCCGGGAGCCGATGTTGCGCATTATCTCAGTCGGCACGGCGTGGTGGTGCGTGTCGAAGAGCGGCAGTCTGATGGCCGGACTGTAGCCGACGCCATTCGACACTTTGCGGCGGAAGACGGTTCGGATCTGATCGTGCTAGGCGCTTTCAGCCATGCCAGAACAAGGGAATTCATCTTCGGCGGCGTCACCCGCTCGCTGCTCAAGACCATCACGGTTCCGACCCTGATCGCCCATTGAACGCCATGGTGATTCATCCCGGTCCGGGTGCCGCGGTCGTCTGCCCGGGATGACGTGAATTCTGCCCGCGCGCCGAAATCATTCAGCCACGATTCAGCTGCAGCATTCCATCCTCGCACGCGGGCCTGACGGCCCCCGCTCAGATCGCGTCATTGCCGAGGAGATTGCCATGCGTTCCTTCGTTCGTCCTGTCGTTGCCGTGCTCGCGACCGGCAGCCTTGCGATCTCCTTCGCTGCGATGTCGGCCATCGGCAGCGGCTCGGTGCAGGCGCAGTCCGCGAAACAGGCGCCTGCTGCCAAGCAGGCTGCGCCCGCCCCGGCGGCGGCACCGGCGCCGGAGATGCCCGCGCCGAAGCAGATCGCGCTGACCGACAAGCAGATCGAATCCGTGCTGGCCGCGCAGAAGGATCTCGACGCCGTCACCGCGAAACTGCCCGAGCAGGCTTCGGCCAATCCGGATCCCAAGGTGATCACGCAGCTCGACGGCGTGGTGAAGAAATACGGCTTTGCGGACTATGCCGACTACAATGTCGTGATCGAGAATATCAGCCTGGTGCTGGCTGGCTTCGATCCCAAGACCAAGGCCTATGTCGGGCCGGACGCCGTGATCAAGAGCCAGATCGTCGCGGTGCAGGCCGACAAGAAAATGCCGGAAAAAGACAAGAAGGAAGCGCTGGCAGACCTGAACGGGGCGCTGAAGTCGCCGCCGCCGGCGATCGAGAACAAGGCCAACATCGACCTGGTCGGCAAGTACTACGACAAGCTGTTCGCCGCCATGCAGGAAGACGAATAGTCCTTCCCGTGTCCCGGACGCGATACGGCACCATGTGCCGCTTCGCAGATCCGGCCATGTTCTTCCACGGAATGGGCCCCTGCGGCGCACTACGCTGCTCTGCGGCGTATTGCTCCGCGGCCCGGGCCCCGGGCGCCGCCGCGGTATTCCGCGGCCTGCGCCGCATATCTCCGCAATCTCCCGGTTACGTCCGGTAAACCATTCTCAACCCTCTGCGTTATAGATTTACCGGGTAACGAGAATCGGAGATACCGTGGACACCATCGTGCATCTCAAGCCGCGCCCTCCCGCAGCCACGCTGGTCGCTTGGCAGTTCATCGGCCAGCCACTGCCTGAATGGCCGAGCTGGGTGCAGTCGAGCTGCTCCCTGCAGCGCGACAGCGACGGCAAGCTCGAATTGCGTCACGAGCGGCGCAGCGGCGTGCAGATCGTCTATCTCGGCGAATGGATGGTCCGCGATCTCGATGGCGGTGTGTGCTATTATACCGACGCGGAACTCCGGCTGACCTACGAGACCGCCCGTCGCTAGCATTGACGTCCTGCTTCCCTGAACATAGCTGCGCGATTGTCGCCAGCCGGGTCGCCTCGCGCCACATGCGCGCGATCGCGGCGCCCTGATGCGTTCCGCAAAATCACAATTTCCGCGGTCCGGATTTTTGTTTGAACGTTTCCAGCTCTCGCTCAGACCCCTCCAAACGTGAACATTCATTTCCCGGCGTCGTGTTGCGGCGCTGCTGATTACCGTCGGAGTCCATCACCTCAATCTTCCTCGATTTGAATCTCATTCAGGGAGTGCAACAATGGCTACAGACGTGAACGTTCAACCCGGCCATGGCAAAGCCGGCCGCCACCCGACCCGCGCATTTCTCGATCTCGCTGTCGGGCAACGATGATCCCGGCATGTTCGGGCGCATGTTTCCCAGCCTGCCGCCGCTGGCGGTCGACGACGCCGCGCTACAGGAACTCGCCGACGCGATGCGCGACGCCAATCCTGACGACGCCGCCGGCAACAATACCAAGGTGCCGTCGGGCTTCACCTATCTCGGCCAGTTCGTCGATCATGATATCACGCTGGATCTCACCTCGTTCGGCGACAAGGAGGCCGATCCCAATGCGGTGGAGAACTTCCGCACCCCGGCGCTCGATCTCGACAATGTCTACGGCCTCGGACCCGACGGCAGTCGCCAGCTGTATGCGCGCAATCCCGGCGATGCCGACGGCAAGAATCCCGGCCCGAAACTTCTGATCGGCAAGAACATCAACGTCGCTCTCGGCGGTATCACCGGCGAGCATCGCAACGACCTGCCGCGCAGCCCGGAGGGTTTTGCGCTGATCGGGGATCACCGCAACGACGAGAACCTGCTGGTCGCCCAGACTCATCTTGCGATGCTCAAGTTCCACAACAAGGTCTGCGACCTCCTGGTGTCCCAGGGCAAACCGCTCAACACCATCTTCACCGAGGCGCGCCAGATCGTGACCTGGCACTATCAATGGATGGTGCTGCATGATTTCGTCGAACGCATCACCGAGAAGGGCATCGTCGCCAAGATCCTCGAGCAGGGCCGCCGCTTCTATCGCTTCAAGAAGACGCCGTTCATGCCGGTCGAATTCTCGGCAGCGGCCTATCGGCTCGGCCACAGCATGGTGCGCGAGGTCTACAGCCACAACCGCATCTTCACGCCCGGCGGCGTGGCGCCGGCCTCGCTGCAGTTGCTGTTCTCCTTCACCGGCCTGTCAGGCGGTATCATCGGCGAGCTCGCGCCGAACCCGCCGACCGCACCGACGCCGGTCTCTGCCTTGCCCAGCAACTGGATCATCGACTGGCGCCGCTTCCACGAGGTGCTGGGCTCCAATCCGGCCGGCGTGCCGCTCAACCCGTCGCGCAGGCTCGATCCGTTCGTGGTGCCGGCGCTGCACACGCTTCCCGGCGGCGGCGGCAGCCTGCCGTTCCGCAATCTCAAGCGCGGCGTATTGTTGGGTCTGCCGTCCGGGCAGGACATCGCCAAGGCGATGAAGATCAAGAATCCGCTCACTGCGGCCGAGATCGCCAAGGGACCTGACGGTGCTGTCGCCAAGAAGCACGGCCTGCACGAGCAGACGCCGCTGTGGTACTACATTCTCAAGGAGGCCGAGCAGCGCGGCAATGGCGAGAAGCTCGGGCCGGTCGGCGCGACGCTGGTGGCCGAGGTGTTCGTCGGCCTCGTCCATGGCGACCATCAGTCCTATCTGTGGCTGAAGGGCAAGAGCTGGAAGCCGACCCTGCCGTCGAAGACGCCGGGCGACTTCACTATGGCCGATCTGCTGCGCTTCGTCGGCGACATCAGCCCGATCGACAACATCTCGACGGTCTAGGTCCGGGCGCAATACGCTCCTGATGTGCCGCAGCGCCGTTTCCTCGGGGAGGCGGCGCTGCCGCCGGTTCGGATGGGGGCTTTCGGATTTGGGCTTGGCGCAGTCTGCTTTGTTGTCTAAGCCCACGTCATCTTTCACCGACCCGCGAGACCGACATGCCCAGCAATTCCAAGCCGAAGGACCGGCCCGCCCTCCCGCTGAAGGGCTACAGCCTGCTGGATTACCAGCCAGATCCCAACGTGGTCGGCATCGCCTTCGATACCGAGCAGGGCCCCTTCATGTTCGTCGCGACCAGGGAGATCCTTGCAGCACTCGGCGCGGCCTTTACCCAGAAGGCCTCCGAAATGCCGTCGCAGAACCCGGCCAGCTAGAACGGGCGCGAACCGACCTGCCGTCCCGGGAATCGGGTTGGAGGCGGTGCTGGAATCCCATAGATTGACGGTCCAGTGCTCCACGCAGGCCGTCGCCATGCCCGATGCCCAGTTCACCCTGTTCGACACTGCCATCGGCCGTTGCGGCGTCGTCTGGGCGCATCGCGGCATCGCCGCCGTGCAACTGCCGCAGCCCGATGACGCGCAAACCCTGGTTCGCCTCCGGCAGCGCTATCCCGATATCGCCGAGGCGGCACCGCCCGTCGCGGTGCAGGCGGCCATCGATGGCATGGTCACGCTGCTGGCCGGCAAGGCCACCGACCTGACCGCGGTTGCGCTGGATCTCGATGAGGTCCCCGCCTTCAATCGCAATGTCTACAAGATCGCGCGAACCATCCCGCCCGGCCGGACGCTGACCTATGGCGACATCGCCAAGAAGCTCGGCGGCGTCGAATTGTCGCGCGAGGTCGGCCAGGCGCTGGGACAGAATCCGTGCCCCATCGTGGTGCCGTGCCACCGGGTGCTCGCCGCCGGCGACAAGCCCGGCGGATTTTCCGCCAATGGCGGGGTGGTGACCAAGCTGAAGCTGCTGGCCATCGAGGGCGCCTACGTCAATTACACGCCGTCGCTGTTCGACTGACCTGCCGCAACTTCGTCACGGGTTTGCCGCAACGGCGTCGCAAGAGAATCCGCTGCCTCTGCGACGGATTTTTCCGACCGACGGCGACGGAAAATGCGCCGTGCAGCACAGCGTCTCGGTATCGCAATAACGCTCGAGGAAATTGCGTCGCGTCGCCGCCGACAGCGCCTGATCGACATCGAACTTCACCGACATCTCCGGATAGCGCGTCTGGATCGGCGAATGCATCAGGTCGCCGCTGACCACCGCGTCATCACGGCCGCGACCGAAGACGACGGCGACATGGCCCGGCGTGTGACCGGGCGTCAGCATCAGCCGCACATGGTCGCCGATCTCATGATCGTCGGCCACGATATCGGCGCGATCCGCTTCCACCACCGGCAACACGCTGTCGGCGAACGGCGCCACGGGCGTTGTTGCGTTCTGTGCGGTCCAGTGATCGAACTCGGTCTTGCCGAACACGTAGCGCGCATTGGGAAACGTCGGCACCCAGCGGCCATCGAGCAGGCGGGTGTTCCAGCCGACGTGGTCGACATGCAGGTGCGTGCACATCACCACGTCGATGTCCTCGACACCAAGTCCCGCAGCGGCGAGCGCACGCATGTAGGTGTCGTCGGACTTCATGTTCCACGTCGGTCGCGGCCGCGGCTTGTCGTTGCCGATGCAGCTGTCGACCAGGATGGTGTGGTGCGGTGTTCGCACCACGTAGGACTGGAAACACAGCATTAGCACGTCCTGCGCATCGAGTGCACCGATCGCACGCATCCACGCCCGGTTCTCGTCCAGTACCTCCGGCGTCAGGCCAGGCAGTAGCTCCAGCGCCGGCAGGAAGGTGGTCTCCTGCTCGATGATGCGGTGAATGGTGATGTCGCCGAGATCGAAGCGGAGGGCCATACCGGAGTCTCCCGTTTACGCGGCCGGCGGCAGCGACACGCTGACCGACGGCCGCTGCAGCATCTTCTGATGGAAGGCATCGAGCTTCGGATAGGCCTTGCGCCAGCCGCAATCCGGAAAGCGGAAATCTGCATAGCCGAGCACGCAGACAAGGCCGATCTGCACGATGTCGAACGGTCCGTCGAGCACGTCGGGCTTGCCCTCGAACCGTGCCATGCCCTGCCAGGCGCGATTCCAGTGATCGTCGGACCACGCCTGCCACTGCAGGCCCTGCGGCCGCACCATCTTTTCGTAGCGGCACAGCAGCATCGAATCGAGCATGCCCTGCAGGATCGAATGATTGCTCTTCACCTGCCATCGCGTCGGGCCGGACGCCGGGATCAGCCTGCCGCCGCCAGCCAGTTCGTCGAGATATTCGACGATGACATAGGAATCGACGATGACATCGCCATTGTCGAGGATTAGCGCCGGCAACTTCTTCACCGGGTTGATGTCATGCATGTACTGGTCGTTGGCTTCGCCGGGCACGACTTTTGCCGTGACGAATTCGATCTGGTCGATCAGTCCGAGTTCGATGGCACTGATGCGAACCTTGCGCGCAAATGGCGACGCCGGCGAGTAGGTGAGTTTCATGGAAGTATCCTTCGATTTCAACAGTTGATGTCGTCATCCTGAGGCGCTCGTCGTGGCGACGCATCGCGTCGCGACGACGAGCCTCGAAGGATGCATGTTCAGCGCACGCCACCATCCATCGAGGCGCGCGCAAGGGGCGCGCGCTCCTCAGGATGACGGGAGTGCAGAACCCCTAAGCCGCAACGACCTTCTGCTTCTGCTCGCCCAGCCCTTCGATGCCAAGCGTCATGACGTCGCCGACATTGAGGAACTGCGGCGGCTTCATGCCCATGCCGACGCCGGGCGGGGTACCGGTGGTGATGATATCGCCCGGGAGCAACGTCATGACCTCGGAGAGATACGACACGATCTTCGGCACGTTGAAGATCATGGTCGCCGTCGAGCCGGTCTGGCAGCGCTTGCCGTTGACGTCGAGCCACATGCCGAGCTTGTGAACGTCGCCGACCTCGTCCTTGGTGACCATCCACGGACCCAGCGGTCCGAAGGTGTCGTGCGACTTGCCCTTGGTCCACTGGCCGCCGCGCTCGATCTGGAAGAAGCGCTCGGACACGTCGTTGCAGACGGCATAGCCGGCGACGTAGTTCAGCGCGTCGGCTTCGGTGACGTATTTCGCCTTGGTGCCGATGATGATGGCCAGTTCGACTTCCCAGTCGAGCTTGGTGGAGCCGCGCGGTTTCTCGACGTCGTCGTTGGGACCGCACAGGCTGTTGTTGGCCTTGATGAAGACGATCGGCTCGCTCGGAATCGCCATACCGGCTTCCTTGGCGTGGTCCACATAGTTCAGGCCGATGGCGATGAACTTCGGCAGGCCGCCGATCGGCGATCCCATCCGTGGCGATCCATCGACCGCCGGCAGCGACGCCGGGTCGAGCGCGGCGATCCTGGCAAGGCTGGCGGGCGACAGTGCCTCGCCGCTGAAATCCGTCACATGGGCAGACAGGTCGCGCAGCTTGCCGGCCTTGTCGATCAGTCCCGGCTTTTCCTGGCCTGCAGCGCCGTATCTTACGAGTTTCATGGTTTCTCTCCCGGTTACTATTGATCTCTCATGGAACAGTGTGCGGCGGATTTCAACCGCTTACGCGGGTGGCTTCGGAGAAGGCGTCCAGCCTGAAGCCGTCGCCATCGCGTTTGAGGAAGCCGGCGTCAAAGTGGCCGCCGATCACCAGCGTCGGGGTGTCGGCGAAGCGCGTGAAAAGAGTGCGCCGGGTGGCCGCGGCGGCGAGCGGATCGCTGTCGACGGTTGACGACCAATCGAGATGCGCCATCTGGATGGGATGATGCGCGACATCGCCGGTGAGCAGGGCCTCCTCGCCCTCCGACCGGATATGGACGCTCATATGACCGGGACTGTGGCCCGGCGTCGGAATGAGGGTGATCTCATCGGATAATTGCCGGTCGCTGGCGACAAGATCGGCGCGGCCGGCATCGACGATAGGCTGCACGGAATCGTTGAATTCCGGCACATCCTCGTTCGCATTACAGGCCTTCCAGTGAGCATATTCGCGCTCGCCGAACACATAGCGTGCATTGGAAAAGGTCGGCACCCATTTTCCGTCGAGGAGCCGGGTGTTCCAGCCGACATGGTCCACATGCAGATGGGTGCAGAGCACCATGTCGATGCTGTCAGGCGGAAAGCCCGCCGCAGTCATGTCGTTAAGGAACGTGGTTTGCAGATTGTTCCAGATCGCCACCTTACGGCCCTGCTTGTCGTTGCCGAGGCAGGTGTCGACCACGATGCGTTGCGAAGGGGTTTCCAGCACCAGCGACTGCACCGCCATCTTCAGGCGGCCTTCGTCATTGGCGAAGTGCGGGATCAGCCAGGGCCGCGCCCTGACCTCATCCGGGCCGGCCTGCGGCAGGATGAAGCGGGTGCCGCCCGTGGTCTCCATCTCGGCGATCTTGGTGATCTTGACCTTGCCCACCGTCCATTGCATTCCGTGCGCTTTCCCTGCGTCTTGGTCTTGTTCGGAAAGATGCTGGTTTTAGATCAATGACGCAATGGATCATCCTAGATGACACTGCGTTTATAACCCAGCGCAACCCGAGGAGCTCGCGATGCCCGAATTGAACGTTTCCACCGAACAGGTCGGCTTTCTGATCGAGAAAGCGCGGGAGTTCGACGTCAAGGCAGGTGCCTCCGATCCCGATTCCGGCTCCAACGGCGCCGATGACAACATGATCGACGTCCTCGACGATGGCGGTGGCGACCCGGTGGTGAAGGAGATCACGAGCTTCATCAACGCCATGAGCGAAGACGAGCAGATCGATCTGGTCGCCCTGATGCGGCTCGGCCGCGGCGACGGCACCATCGAGGAGTGGGACGATCTGCGCCGCGAAGCAGCGGACGGCGCCAACGGGCGTACCGCCAGCTATCTGCTCGGCGAGCCCCTGCTCAGCGACTTTCTTGCCGAAGGGCTGAGTGCGTTCGGCGAAACCTGGACCGACGAGCGCACCACGCCGGTAAGTTGAAAGGCTGACAATCGGCCATGGACAAAACTGTCGTCGCCCGGCTTGACCGGGCGATGCAGTGAACGACAGCTGAAGCGACCATCGCCGACACCTGCGAATACTGGGTCACCCGGTCCTGGCGCGCAATTGCGCGCAGGCCGGGTGACGACAGCAGTCGCGAGACGGCGAATTTTACATGGTGCCGGGGAAGGCGCCGCCGTCGAGCAGGATGTTCTGGCCGGTGATGAAGCCGGCCTTGGCGCCGCACAGGAAGGCGCAGGCGAGGCCGAATTCCTCGGGGTCGCCGAAGCGGCCGGCCGGATTTTCATTGGCTCGCTTCTTCAGGATCTCTTCGGCCGTGATACCGGCGACCTTGGCCTGACCGGCGGCGACGCCGGCCATGCGGTCGGTGGCGAACGGGCCGGGCAGCAAGCCGTTGATTGTGACGTTGTTGCGTACGGTCTTGCGCGACAGGCCGGCGACAAAGCCGGTGAGGCCGCTGCGGGCGCCGTTGGACAGCCCGAGCACGTCGATCGGCGCCTTCACGGCGGCCGAGGTGATGTTGACGATGCGGCCGAATTTTCGCTCCATCATGCCGTCCACCGTCGCCTTGATCAGCTCGATCGGCGTCAGCATGTTGGCGTCGATGGCCTTGATCCAGTCGTCGCGGGTCCAGTCACGGAAATCGCCGGGCGGCGGGCCGCCGGCATTGTTCACGAGAATATCGATCTGGCCCGCGGCTTTCAGCGCCTGCGCGCGGCCCTCGATCGTGGTGATGTCGCCGACCACTTCCGTGACCTCGACGTCCGGATAGCTCTTGCGGATGTCGGCTGCCGTTGCAGCCAGCACGTCGGCGTGGCGTGCAGTGATCGTCACATGCACGCCTTCCGCGGCGAGCGCGATGGCGCAGGCGCGCCCCAGGCCCTTGCTCGATGCACAGACCAGCGCGCGACGGCCCCTAATTCCAAGATCCACGTTGATACTCCGGTGTTGGTTCGTTCGATGGCGGGCGTTATAGCCGGTCCACCCGGGTCTGATAAGAGCGGCGGGCCGTCGGCCGTGCATGGCCGATCATCGCGGGGATCGGGTGCGCAACGCCTATGGGCGATATTCGCGCTTCCACTTGGCGATGGTCGCGGTCACGTCGGGCGGCAGGGTTTTGAAGCCCTTTTGGCCCAACATCGACAAGACTGGCCGAATTCGCGATCCTGCCAGATAGGGTGGCTGAACGGCAGCAGGGACCATCTGGTCGAAGATCAGCACCAGCGTCACCGCGATCATCACCACGCGGATCGCGCCCAGCGCAGCGCCGGCCAGGCGGTCACCGAGGCCGATATGCTGCCCGAAAGTGTCATCGACGGCCATCCGCAGCAGCGATCCCATGACGATACCGCTGACCAGAAAGATGCCAAAGAGGATGAGCGAATTCTGCGACGCCGAGACCGTGGCGTTGCTGCTGCCGATCTGAGGTCCGATCAGCGACATCACCCAGACGGCGATGGGCATGGCGATCAGGTAGCCGAGAATGGTTGCGGCACTACGCAGCAGGCCGGCGCGATAGCCGATGACCGTCACAATCAGCAAGGCGACTATGAAGACGCCATCGAAACTGTTCATGGGCGCGCCTGCTGGCTCGGTTATTTCGCTGCGCAGAATTCCGTTGTGGCGCGGACGTTTGCTGCTGTCGCGTTGCCCTGTATCTGTAGGCAAAGCATTAGAGGGAAACAGCTCATGTCCGGCATATTCGACGTCAGTAAAGAAATTGTCCTTATCACCGGCGCCTCGCAGGGACTGGGCCGGCAATTTGCCCGGGTTCTGTCCGCCCACGGCGCCGCCGTGGTGCTGGCGGCGCGCCAGACTGCCAAGCTGAAGAGCCTCGAAGACGAGATCCGCGGCAAGGGCGGCCGCGCCGTAGCGGTGCAGATGGATGTCACCGACCTCTCGTCGATCACGGCGGCCATCGATGATGCCGAAAGGCAGCTCGGGCCGGTCAGCGCGCTGATCAACAATGCCGGCATCGCCGTGGAAAAGCCTGCGGTCGACCAAACCGAGGCCGACTGGGATGCGGTGATCGGCGCCAATCTCAAGGGCGCCTATTTCACCGCCACCGAAATCGCCCGCCGTATGATCGCCCGCCAGCAGGAGGGGAACATCGTCAACATCGCCTCGGTGCTCGGGCTCGGTGTGATGAAATTCCTGTCGCCCTACACCATCGCCAAGGCCGGCATCATCCAGGCCACCAAATCCATGGCGCTGGAGCTGGCCGGCAACCGGATCTCGCGTCAACGCGCTGGCGCCTGGTTACATCGACACCGAGATGAATCACGATTTCTGGGCGACACCGCCGGGCGAAAAGCTGACCCGGCGAATCCCGCAGCGCCGGATCGGCACCGAATCCGACCTAGACGGCGCCATCCTGCTGCTGGCCTCCGGCGCGTCGCGCTACATGACCGGCAGCGTGATCACCGTCGATGGCGGGTTTCTGCTGAATTGAGCCAGAAATCGCGGGTTTGGCTCGGTTTTCGGCTGCTGGAACCCGTATACGGCGGGGCGCGGCGTCGCAAAAATCCATCTGTCATAAAAACGAGAAAAGATCGTCTTAGCCCTTCCCAAACCGGCTACGCATTGGTACATACCCCTCGCACCGTGGGCTTTGGCCCCGGCAGCCTTCTCAGGAAGCCTCCGGACGGGATCATCGGCGCCTTCAGGCGTTCGCCGAATTCGTTTCGTTCTCGGTTTTTTGGAAGACGTGCAAGGTTTGGCGCGGGGTGGAGCAGCCCGGTAGCTCGTCAGGCTCATAACCTGAAGGTCATAGGTTCAAATCCTATCCCCGCAACCAACCTTTGTATTGAATTGAATGTCTTGACCCGCCTCTGGCGGGTTTTTTCATGCCCCGCGGGCTTTGCCCGCTCCACAGTTCCGCCCTCGTCGTCGCGGCTTTCTCGCGATATCGCTCCGTGGTCCGAAGCCATCCCTGTGGCTGAAGCGGCACCTGCCGTCGACCTATCGAGCGGCCGGCCACTTCTTCGATCTCGCCGACTATCTTTCGTTTCGCGCCAGTGCGGCGATGCAGGGGATCGCGCCTATCGCCGAAATAGGAATAGAGCGCAGAATGCGCTTCGCCGCTTTTTCAAATGACTGCCATCAGCGCATTCGTATCGGCGCCGTTCAGAATCTTCTCGCTCATGCGGCCTCGATTGAAACCTTCCTGGCCTTTCCGGCAGCCTGACGCGCGCTGGGGAACCGGCGCGGAAGGTCGGCAATATGCTCCCCGCCTCGCTCTTGTTGTCGAATTGTCGCGGCTGTCATCCCAGCTTCAAGACAGTCGGGCACAGATTAACGCCTATTAACCGGCAGGGGCGTTATCAATGACCGATTTCACGATCAACCAAACAGGCGACAACGGCGGGCTTATAGAGCCGGCATCGCGGCCCAATCTCGACAAGGGGTTCAATCCCCTCACCATGATCCTGTTCTTCGGCATCCTGGCCGCGGGCGCGCTGTTTGTCGCCTACAGCATCTATGTCGACGTGCAGGCGACCGGTACCCGGGTCACCTCCTATCTGCCCTACCTGTTGCTGTTCGTGGCGCTGCTGATCGCGCTCGGCTTCGAATTCGTCAATGGTTTCCATGACACCGCCAATGCGGTGGCCACGGTGATCTACACCCACTCGCTGCCGGCCGAATTCGCCGTGATGTGGTCGGGCCTCTTCAATTTCCTCGGCGTGCTGTTCTCGACCGGCGCCGTCGCCTTCGGCATCGTCGCGCTGCTGCCGGTGGAATTGATCCTGCAGGTCGGCAGCTCCGCCGGTTTCGCCATGGTGTTCGCGCTGCTGATCGCCGCGATCATCTGGAACCTTGCGACCTGGTATTTCGGCCTGCCGGCCTCCAGCTCGCACACCCTGATCGGCTCGATCATCGGCGTCGGCGTCGCCAACGCATTGCTGCGCGGTCGTGACGGCACCTCCGGCGTGGACTGGGGCAAGGCCACCGAGATCGGCTACGCGCTGCTGCTGTCACCGCTGGTCGGCTTCGCCTGCGCCGCCGGCCTGCTGTTGCTGCTGAAGATGATCGTCCGCAATCCCGCGCTCTACGCTGCGCCGGAAGGCAACAAGACGCCGCCGCTCTGGATCCGCGGGTTGTTGATCCTGACCTGCACCGGCGTCAGCTTCGCGCACGGCTCCAACGACGGCCAGAAGGGCATGGGTCTGATCATGCTGGTTCTGATCGGCACCGTGCCGACCGCCTACGCGCTGAACCGCGCGTTGCCGGAATCCCAGGTGCAGCAGTTCCAGGTCAACTCGATTGCCGCCGCCAAGGTCGTCGCCGCCAAGGGCGCCGGCCACAGCATCATCGGCGATCCCCGCCCGGCGGTGACGCAGTACGTCTCGCAGCACAAGATCGTCGAGGGCACCTACCCGTCGCTGGCCGTGCTGGTGACCGATATCGGCAACCAGGTCCGTACCTACGGCACGCTTGACAAGGTGCCAGCCGAATCCGTCGGCAATACCCGCAACGACATGTACCTCGCGTCAGAAGCGATCCGCTTCCTGATGAAGGACAAGGAAAACGACCTCAGCAAGGATGACGTCGGCGTGCTGAACACCTACAAGGGCTCGCTCGACTCCGCGACGAAGTTTATCCCGACCTGGGTGAAGATCGCGGTGGCCATCGCACTTGGGCTGGGCACCATGATCGGCTGGAAGCGGATCGTCGTTACCGTCGGCGAGAAGATCGGCAAGTCGCATCTGACCTACGCGCAGGGCGCCTCGGCGGAACTGGTGGCCGCGGCCACCATCGGCGCCGCCGACGTGTTCGGCCTGCCGGTCTCGACCACCCATGTGCTGTCTTCCGGCGTCGCCGGCACCATGGCGGCCAACGGCTCGGGCCTGCAGATGGCCACCATCCGCAACATGCTGGCGGCCTGGGTGCTGACGCTGCCGGCGGCGATCATCCTGTCGGGTGCATTGTACGTGCTGTTCTCGCGCCTGTTCTGAGGCCCTTCCCGGTTCGTCGATTGCCTTCGACGAACCGGGCCGACGATGGAAGAGAGACCGGACCGCACTCCGGTCTCTCATTCATGTCGAAGCGGGCGCCTGCTTGTCCAGATTTTCTCATCGCGTGCCCACGGACCGATTCAGCGGTCCGCTTGCGGACTGCCACCCGGAGCCATCCATGACCGACAAATCCATCGACGCCGATTTTGAAATGCAGCAGCGAATTCACGAGGAGATGCGCGATAGCTTCGATGAAGAGCTGGAGCTTGAGATCGACGATGATCGGCTCGATCTGCTGACCAACGAGTTCTCGGGGCACAGCGCGAAGGAGACGGTCGACAGGCGGGTCTATTTCAAGGAGCTGTTCCGCCTGCAGGGCGAGTTGGTCAAATTGCAGAGCTGGGTGCAGCTTAACAAGTTGAAGGTCGTGGTGATTTTCGAGGGGCGCGACTCTGCCGGCAAGGGCGGCGTTATCAAGCGCATCACCCAGCGGCTGAATCCGCGGGTCTGTCGCGTCGCTGCGCTGCCCGCGCCAAACGAGCGAGAGCGTACACAGTGGTATTTCCAGCGATATGTGTCGCATCTGCCGGCCGGTGGCGAGATCGTACTGTTCGACCGCAGCTGGTACAATCGCGCCGGCGTTGAGCGCGTGATGGGATTCTGCACCGAGAGCGATGTCGAGGAATTCTTCCGGTCGGTGCCGGAGTTCGAGCGCATGCTGGTGCGATCGGGGATCGTGCTGATCAAGTACTGGTTTTCCATCACCGACGAGGAACAGCATCTGCGTTTTACCATGCGCATCCACGATCCGTTGAAACAGTGGAAGCTGAGCCCGATGGACGTCGAGGCACGCAGCCGCTGGGAGCAGTACACCAAGGCGAAGGAAGCGATGCTCGAGCGTTGCCATATCGCGGAAGCGCCCTGGCATATCGTCCAGGCCGTCGACAAGAAAAAGGCGCGGCTGAATTGCATCGCGCACTTGCTCGAGCAGATTCCCTATAACGACGTGCCGCACGACCCGGTGCTGCTGCCGGCGCGCATTCACAATCCGGACTACCATCGCGGTCCGATTCCGCCGGATATGTACGTCGCTGACCGCTACTGAGCAGCGAACCTGACCGCTTTGGCGCGGCCGTCTCGGCCGTGTCTTCGTTCCTTCGTTTTCGGGCGGTATTGATCGTCGAAAATACTATGGTGTGGCAAGAAGGGGACTGAAATGGACGGCGAACATACGGAATTGGATGAGCTGCAGGCATCGTACAAGGCCTCGGTGGAGGCATGGATCGCCGCGATCCGGCGCGAGGAAGCGCTGGCATCGGGGAATCATTCCGTGACCGAGATCGATCTGTGGGAGAAGGCGCATTTCGAGGAAGACGAGACGCGCAATGCCGTGCTGGCTGCCAAGGAAAAATACGAAGACGCATTGCGCGCCAAGTTTTTCGGATTCTAACGCGCTGCATAGTCAGGGGCGCCGCATTGCGGCGCCCTTCTGCTTTAGCGGGTCAGTAGTCGCGTTCGCGATGAACATCGTGCACTACGATGCCCATGCCTTGTTCGGGCAATTCGAGCCAGTCGCGTCGCTTCAGCGTCCGGCGGGTATCGTCCAGGCCGCTTTGCCAGTGCTCGCGCATCGAGGTCGCCGAGAATTCATGATCCTTGGAGTCGTTCTCATAGGCCTTCTGCTGATAGATGATTTGCAGGATGGTGATTTCCGGGAGGTCTGCCAATCGGTCGCGCAAATCGCGCTCATGCGCGCTGAGCTGGCCGTCCGGAATTTTTTGCAGCGCCTTGTAGAGATCGGCCTTCAGATTGTTCATCTGCTTGTAGACGTCGGTATTGTGCCGGGTGCGGGATGAATAGACGATGTCCTTGTGCCGTGCCAGAACCTCCTGGATATCGCGCGGGAGCATGCCGCGTGCGCTGAACAGGTCGACCTGGAATACCAGGGAGTTCAGTTTGTCATCCTGGTCCAGCAAATGCTGCAGCGGCGTGTTGGAGACGATTCCGCCATCCCAGAAATGATCGGTGCCGATCTTTACCATCGGCAAGGCAGGCGGCAATGCGCCGCTGGCCATCACATGTTCGGGCCCGATCACCTCGTTCTTGTTGTCGAAGTAGAGGAAATTGCCGCTGAGCACATTCACCGCGCCGACGGCGAAATGAACTTTACGCGAGTTGATGAGATCGAAGTCGACGAGCTCGAGCAACGTCTCACGCAGCGGTCCGGTATCGTAGTAGCTGGTCGCGGACTTTGCGCCCGCGGGGCTGAGCCACGGACCGACCTCATGCGGCTTGAAGAAGCCAGGCTGCCCCAGCGTCGTCGTCATGAACGAACTCGCCATGTTGCGCGCCTTGCGGTAGATGTCGCCGTCCGGCGTGTAGTGCCAGACCTTTCGCGCCGTGATGCGTTCCCAGAACGTCTGCAGCCTTTCGAGGCGCAGGGCCGGCGGGTTGCCTGCGATGATCGCAGAATTGATAGCTCCAATGGAGACGCCGCATACCCAGTCGGGCTCCATGCCGGCCTCGTGCAGCGCCTGATAGACGCCCGCCTGATAGGCGCCGAGCGCTCCGCCGCCCTGCAGCACAAGCGCCACGCGGTCGCAACGCTCGGGTCGCCAGCCGGTGACGGCGTCAACTTCTGTATCCGGTGTTCGTGCGTCCATGGTGATCCCTCGCTGCCATATTGATCGATGCCGGAGCACTACAATTCGGCGGCGATGACACGGTCGTGACAGGGCAGGGCGGTGATGCCGCATTGGCGAACGGCAGCTCGCTGCGTGTCATGCATCTGATGGAAATGTCTCATATCGGTGTCAAACGTCCTCGATACCAGTTGATCGAAATTGTCCTGCATTTCATTTGAGGTTTTGCCATGCTGTCCGGAAAATCCGCCATCGTCACCGGTTCGACCAGCGGTATCGGACTTGGCATCGCGCGTGGTCTTGCAGCAAACGGCGTCAACGTCATGTTGAACGGCTTCGGCGACGCAGCCGAGATCGAAGCGATTCGTAGCGAGATGGCCAACGGCCACAATATCAAGGTGCTCTACAGCGGCGCCGATATGTCGGACGACACGGCGATCGGCGAGATGGTCGCGCATGCCGAGCAAGAGTTCGGCGGCGTCGATATCCTGGTCAACAATGCCGGCATTCAATACGTCGCGCCGATCGAGGAGTTTCCGGTCGAGAAATGGAATGCCATTCTCGCGATCAACCTGTCGAGCGCGTTTCACACCACGCGCTGCGCCATTCCGGGCATGAAGAAGAAGTCCTGGGGGCGGATTGTCAACATCGCCTCGGCGCATGCCTTGGTGGCGTCGCCATTCAAGTCGGCCTATGTCGCGGCGAAGCACGGCATTGCCGGCCTGACCAAGACCGCGGCGCTGGAACTGGCCGAGCACGGCATCACTGTCAATGCGGTGTGCCCGGGCTACGTCATGACGCCGCTGGTCGAGAAGCAGATCCCCGAACAGGCCAAGGCGCGCGGCATCACCGAACAGCAGGTCATCACAGACGTGCTGCTCGCGGCACAACCGACCAAACGCTTTGTCACGGTCGAAGAACTGTCCGCTCTCGTCAATTTTCTCTGTACCGATGGCGCCCGCTCCATCACCGGCACGACAGTGCCCGTCGATGGTGGCTGGACCGCTCACTGAACAAAGGAATTCCCCGATGCGCAAGCAAGACATCCTTCGGCTGCCGTCGATGCCGATGGCCGGTCCGAGCTATCCCGCCGGGCCCTATCGCTTCGTGAACCGGGAGTTCCTGGTCATCACCTATGAGACCGATCCGGAACTGATCCGCATGGGATTGCCGGAACCGCTGGAGCCGATCGAGCAGCCGATCGTGCACTACGAGTGGATCAAGATGCCCGACAGCTCCGGCTTCGGCAGCTACACCGAATCCGGCCTGGTGATCCCGGCGCGGTTCAAGGGCGAGGATGTCAACTTCGTCTCGCAGATGTATCTCGATGACGATCCGCCGATCGCCGCGGGCCGCGAGATCTGGGGCTTTCCGAAGAAATACGCCCATCCCAAGCTGGAGATCGTCAAGGACACGCTGACCGGCACGCTGGAATATGCCGGGCAGCAGGTCGCCATGGGGACCATGGCTTACAAGCACGGCGCAATGGCCGGCAACGGCGAGGCAACCCTTGCCACGCTGTCGAAGACCCAGATCAATCTGAAGTTGATCCCCGGCGTCGATGGCAGCGCCGAGGTCTGCCAGCTGGTGGCGATCAATCTGGTCGACATCACGGTGAAGGGCTCCTGGTTCGGCCCCGGCCGGCTGCATCTCGTGCCGCATGTCAACGCACCGGTCGCGGATTTTCCCGTGCGCCAGGTGATCGGGGCGCATCACTTCGTCGCCGACCTGACGCTGCCCTATGGCCGCGTGGTTCATGACTACAACAAGGAAAGTGCGACGCTCGCCGAAGCCGCTGAATAGTTCCGGCTGACATGTCCCTGTAACGGAAATGTCATTTCATGTCTGTGCCGCGCCGAGGTCGGCGCTGGCATCGGGTCGTTGCGCCCGCTGAGGGCAGGCGTCGTCATGTGGCGTGGAAAGTACTGGGTGTCTTGTGTCGACTGACCTCTCGTTTTCGGCAATGCTTGTGCCTGACGCTTCCGCGATGGCAGTCATCCCCGGCCTGATCTGGGCGTTCCGCATTCATCCGGACGGCCGACCGGAGCAGCTCGCGATCGATGCGCCGATCGATATCGCGCATGGCGATCTGCTATGGCTGCACTTCAACCTCACCGATTCGCGCGCGCTGCAATGGCTGACGCAGGCCGATCTGCGTGTGCCGGCACAGGCGCGCGCGCTGCTGCTTTCGAAGGATACATATCAGCAGTTGCACGCCACCGATGACAGCGTCCATGGTGTGATTTCCGATCTGCTGCGGGATATTGACGACACCACAGAAGAGACCGGCTACCTGCGCTTCGTGATGACCGAGCGCCTTCTGGTTAGCGGTCGCCATCACGCGCTGTGCGCGGTTGACGCTACCCGCCGCTTGCTCGAAGGCGGCCACCGCGTCGACGGTATGGCATCGCTGCTCGAAGCCATCGTGGAGAACGTCGCGGCAACCATGGACCGCGTCGCCGACCGCATCGCGGTGGCTCTCGACGAGATCGAGGAGCAGATCCTGTCGGACAATTCCAAAGATATGCTGCAGCGGCTCGGCCGGCTGCGCCGCACCTGCGTGCGGCTGCATCGCCAACTGTCCGGGCTGCGCGTCGTATTCCACCGGCTGGAGCAAAAGGGCGCCAGCGAGCTCAAGCCGCTGCTGCAGCTTCGCGCCGGCAAACTGGCGCAACGCCTGGACTCGCTCGACCATCGCATTGTCGAAATGCGCGAACGCAGCCGGCTCTTGCAGGAAGAGCTGCATCTGCAGATCGAGGAGCAGGGCAATGAAAGTCTGCGCGTGCTGTCGGTGCTGACCTCCCTGTTGCTGCCGCCGACATTGATCACAGGCATTTTCGGAATGAACACCAAGGGTCTGCCGTTCACCGACAATGAGAGCGCCTTCCTGTGGGCCGCCGTGTTGCTCGTGCTGTCGTCGGCATCGGCCTATTTCGTCATGAAGCGCCTTGGCCTGATCAGGTAATCGTCCATGCCGACACGATGGACAGGCAGGGTGCGCGCGGCGGCGATCGGGGCGATGTGGCTCATTTTTGCAGTCGCTGATGTTGCTCCGGCGCGCGCCTCAGAGGTCGTTGCGAACGCCGACATTGCCACCAGGGACGCCCGACAGATCCTCGCCGACTGGGGCATCGCCTTTTCCGCGACCTATATCGGCGAAACCCTCGGTGACGCCTCCGGCGGCCTTCGCCGCGGCGCAATCTATGCAGGGCGGCTCGATCTGGGCACCGACGTCGATCTCGAGCGACTGGTGGGGTGGAGCGGCGCGACCTTCCACGCCAACGTCTATCAGATCCATGGCGGCGGCCTGTCGCGCGACTATGTCGGCAACCTGATGCTGATGAGCGGCATCGAGGCGTTGCCGGCGACGCGGCTCTACGAGATGTGGATCGAGCAGTCGCTGCTGGGCGGCCGGCTGATGATCAAGGTCGGCCAGCAGCCCTCGGACCTCGAATTCATCGACAGCAAGTACGACGACATCTTCGTCAATTCCGCGCTGGGCTGGCCGGGTATTACCGGGGTGATCCTGCCGAGCGGCGGGCCTTCGCCGCCGCTGGCAGTGCCGGGCATTCGCATCAAGGCGCAACTATCCGAGCGCATCACCGCCTATTTCGCGGTGTTCGACGGCGATGCAGCGCCGCCAGGCCCCGAAGACCCGCAGATCAAGAATCCGCACGGGTTGCTGTTTCGCGTCAACGATCCGCCGTGGTTCATCGGCCAGCTCAAATACGGCTTCGAACTCGGGGCGGATGCGCTGCCGGGATCGATCACCGGTGGGGCCTGGTATCACATGGGGACGTTCGACGATCTGCACCTGACGGCGCAGGGTCTGTCCCTCGCGGATCCCGATGGATCGGGCGAGCCGGCCATCCGACGACGCAACCAGGGGATCTTCGCGGTCTATGAGCAGAAGCTGGCGCATAGCGCGCTCGA
The DNA here is from genome assembly GCF_026015985.1 of Rhodopseudomonas sp. P2A-2r. Lineage (GTDB taxonomy): Bacteria > Pseudomonadota > Alphaproteobacteria > Rhizobiales > Xanthobacteraceae > Tardiphaga. Next base: position 1,235,763 of record NZ_CP110389.1, read on the forward strand.
TCCGCAGAAGGGCATCGGGCTGTTCGCGCGGGCGTCGGTCAGCCCGTCGGATCGCAATCTGGTCAGCATCTATCTCGATGGCGGCATCCAGTTCACCGGTTTCAGCGAGAGCAGGCCGAACGACAAGATCGGCCTGGCGATGACTTATGCGCGCATGTCCGATGGCGCGCGTCAGCTCGATCGCGACTTGCAGCAGTTCACCGGGATCGCCACTCCGGTTCGCGACTTCGAGGCCATCGTCGAAATGACCTATCTCGCGGAGGTCAAGACCGGTGTTTCGATTCAGCCGCTGTTTCAATACGTCATGCACCCCGCCGGCGGAGCGGTCGATCCGAACGATCCCTCGCAGACCCGGCGCATCCGAGACGCCGCGGTGTTCGGCGTCCGGACGACAATCAATTTCTAGAGCGGGATGAATTGATCCTGAATCGGTCAGGGATTCCCAAATCAGGGCAATTCTGATTCAACATGCTGACTGGAGGGAGGCCAGCATGGATGGGACGAGCCTATTCGATTGATCTCCGAGAACGGGTGGTTGCCACGGTATTGGACGGCGGCCTGTCTTGTCATCAGGCTGCGGCCCAGTTTGATGTCGGCATCAGCACAGCGATTCTTTGGGTGCAGCGCTTCCGCAAGACCGGCAGCGTCGCGCCGGACAAAGTCGGCGGCCACAAGCCGCGGAAGATTGCGGGCGCCCACCATGACTGGCTGCTGCGCCGCTGCCGGGAGGCGGACTTCACCCTGCGCGGGCTGGTCGCCGAGCTAGGCGAGCGCGGCCTGAAAGTCGACTACCGTTCGGTGTGGGAGTTCGTCCACCGCGAGAAGCTGAGTTTTAAAAAGACGCTGATCGCAGCCGAGCAAAGCCGCCCCGACGTCGCCCGCCGTCGCGCGCAATGGTGCAAGTACCGCAGCCACGTCGATCCGGCCCGGCTGGTCTTCATCGACGAGACCTGGACCAAAACCAACATGGCGCCGCTGCGGGGATGGGCGCCACGCGGAGAGCGGATCAAGGCTCACGTGCCGCATGGGCACTGGCAGACCATGACCTTCCTGGCTGCCTTGCGCCAGGATCGCGTCACCGCTCCGTGGCTGCTCGACGGACCCATCAACGGCGAAAGCTTCCGCGTCTACGTCGCGGACGTTCTGGCGCCGACGCTGCGGCCAGGCGACATCGTCATCATGGACAATCTCGGCTCGCACAGAAGCCAGGCCGTCCGTCATGCCATCCGCGGAACCGGTGCGCGGCTGTTCTTCCTGCCGAAATACTCGCCGGACCTGAACCCCATCGAGCAGTTCTTTGCAAAGCTCAAGCACTGGCTCCGCAAGGCCGCCAAACGATCCACAAACACCGTTTGTGACGCGATCGGCGACATCCTCAGAGTCTGACTCAAAAAGCGCTCAATGTTTCGGGGCATTGGCGAGCCGTCTGGTGAGAAGCCTCAGATGTGCGACGAGAAGCCATGCGATCTCGGTGGACGCGGATCCTTCAAAGTCCTTGGCGAGGCGACGGCATCGGCCAAACCAGGCGAAGGTGCGTTCGACCACCCAGCGGCGCGGTAGAAGCTGGAAGCCCTTGACGCCGGGTGGTCGCTCCACAATCTCGATCGTCCGCGGTCCGGAACCGGAGAGCGCACTGAGAAGCTGATTGCCGCGATAAATGCGATCGGCAAAGACATGGCCCAGCTTAGGGAAGCGACATCGCAGCAGTTTCAGCAGCGGTACCGCACCATGACAATCCTGCACGTTGGCAGGATGAACATGGACCGCGAGCAGGAAGCCGTTGGTATCGGTGACAATGTGCCGCTTGCGCCCATGGACACGCTTGCCTGCGTCGAAGCCGCGCGGGCCACCGGCCTGGGTGGTCGGCGCGCTTTGACTGTCGATGATCGCCGCCGTGGGCTTCGGCTTGCGACCGAGTTCCTGGCGGGCGCGCTTAACCAGCGCCCTGACGATCCTCTGCCACCGTCCGGTGTCACGCCAGGCATAGAAATAGCTTTGGACCGTCGCATACGGCGGAAACTCCTTCGGCAAAGCCCGCCACTGGCAACCCGTGGAAAGAATGAACAGAATCGCTTCAACGACGTTGCGCAGACGAACCTTTCGCGGGCGGCCCAGCCGGCGCCGCGCAGGCAAGTGGCGCTCGATCAGCGCCCACTCCGCATCAGTCATATCGCTTGCGTAGCGCAGCCCGCGGCGTTGATACTGAACGCGAGTGATTTCGGTCCATGGCATCGTGACCTCCCTCGAATCTTTGCAAATCCGATGGAATCACAACTGGCCGGAATCACTCGCCGCTTTTTCGGTCAGGCTCTCAGGACCGTCGGCGCAACCGAGTGCTCAAACTATTTTGCAAATGCAGGATATGGCCAAACGTAATCTCATCCCGCTCTAGGGAGTATCGATGCTTCTTTGTGAGGCGTGGCTCCCGAAATGCCGGTGCCGCGTACGGTTCAGTTCCAGGTCGCGCTGGTTGCCGGTTGATCGGGCGGTTCAGCCCCGAAGGTCTTTGAGACAGTCGGCCAGGAATTCCATGACCGCGCGCACCACTGGGGCGCTGCGCAGGTCGCGATGCACGATCAGCCAGACGTCGCGGGCTACCGAGGTCGACGAATTCGCCGCATAGCGGCGCAACTGCGGATCGGCATCGCCGATGAAATGCGGCAGCGCGACCAGTCCGACTCCGCTGCGGGCGGCCGCGATCTGGTTCTCCAGATCGCTGCTGTACAGCACGATGTCGCGCCCGGCGGTCACCGCCTTGAGCCATATCTGCTGCGGGGAATCGTCCATGCTCTTGTCGTAGGCGATGAAAGTGAATGCCGATGGCGGTGTGTCTTTCAGGTATTGCGGCGAGCCATACAGGCTGAAACCGAAATGGCCGACCTTGCGGGCGACCAGGCCGGGCTCCGTGGGGCGGGCGAGGCGGACCGCGATGTCGGCTTCGCGCCGGTTCAGCGACGCAGCGCGCTTCTCGCCGATCAGCGTCAGGCGAATGGCGGGATGGCGCTGCCGCAGGCGGATCAATTGCGGCGCGATCAGGATATTGGTGAGTGACGGCGGCGAGCTGATGGTGACGTCGCCGCGCAGGCCGGGCTTGGCTGCCTGCGCGGCGCGCTGCACGGCGAACGCTGCGTCTTCCATCGGTGCTGCCGCTGCCGCCACGCGCCGCCCGATCTCCGTCAGCGCATAGCTGCGGGCGCGGCGATCAACCAGCTTCATGCCGGTTTCGGCTTCCAGCGCGGCGACGCGCCGCGCCACGGTGGCGTGGTCGACGCGCAGCATGCGGGCGGCAGCGGATAATGAGCCCTCGCGTGCAAGCGCCACGAAGTGCCGCAGGTCTTCCCAGTCGGGCATGGGTGAAATCTCACATCAAGGGTGCGTTATTGGAGAATTTTGCATAGTCGCGGCTTGCGGCAAAGAGAGGGCACCCGAATTCAAGGAGATGACCCGTGACCACCATCATTCGCCTCAAGGCTCCCGGCGGCATCGAGCAGCTCGAATGTGTCACTGTCGAACTGCCGCCGCCGGGACCCGACGAGATCCGGATCCGGCACACCGCCATTGGCGTCAACTTCATCGATATCTATCACCGCATGGGCATGTATCCGTTGTCGGCAGACGCTGTTCCCGGGGTCGAGGCGGCGGGCGTCGTCGCCGCGATCGGCACTAACGTATCCTCGGTGCAGATCGGTGATCGCATCGCCTATGCCGGCAGCCCGGTCGGGGCCTATGCCTCCGAGCGTAATCTGCCGGCGTGGCGCGCGATCAGGCTGCCGGACGATCTTTCCGATGAGGTCGTGGCGTCATCCCTGCTCAAGGGCATCACGGCGTACATGCTGTTGAACAAGGTCTTTCCGGCCGGTGTCGGCACCACGATGCTGGTACACAGCGCGGCAGGCGGTCTGGGCCAGTTGTTGATACGCTGGGCGCGGCACCTCGGTGCCACGGTCGTCGGGACCGTCAGCTCTGAGTCCAAGGCCGTAATCGCGCGTGACGCCGGCGCACAGCAGGTCATCGTCGGCCGCGACGCCGACTTTGCAGCCGAGGTGGCGGTGCTCACCGATGGCCGCGGTGTCGATGTTGCCTATGACGGCGTCGGCGGAACCACTTTGGCCAAGACGCTCGGCTGTGTGCGGCCGTTCGGTGTGGTGGCGAGCTTCGGTCAGGCGGGCGGCCCGATTCCCCTGCTTGACGTTAACGATCTCGGTCCGCGGCGCAGCATCCTGTTGGGGCGGCCGAGCGTGATGGCCTACGTGAACAATGCCGAGGACTATCACCGCGGCGCGGCTGCGGTATTGGACGCGCTGTCGGCGGGCGTACTGCGAGCCAGCGGGCGTGCCTATCCGCTCGTCGATGCCGTCGTTGCGCAGGCCGATCTGGAGGCGGGGCGCACCAGCGGTTCGCTGTATCTGGTGCCGTGAGGGTTACTCCGCAGGCTGCAGCGCCGCCGACTTCTTGCGTGGCGCGATCCAGAAGGCATCCGGCCGATCGAACAGGAAGTTGGCACCGACCGCCAGCGCGGACCGCCAGATCGCCAGCGCGCCGAGCACGCCGATGACCGTCACGATCAGCGAGATGGTGCCGATGTCGAGGAAGCCGGCGAATTTCAGCAGCAGCGCCCGCGCCGCCGCCATCGGCAGGAAGAAAGCGAGGTAGATGACGATCGAATGCTCGCCGAAGAAGCGCAGGAAGCCGAGCCACTGCCGGCGCGCCAGCAGCGTCGCCATGACGATGATGGCGATGGCGCCGGCAAAGCCCAGCGCCAGCGAGATCACCGGCCACTCGCTGCAGCCGTCATAGACCAGCGCCGTATTGACGATCGCCCAGGCGGCAAGGCCGGCCAGCGCCAGCATTGGCCGGGCGCGGGCGCGGTCCGATAGCGCGAACACCCGGGCGGCGAAAAGGTAGCCTGAATAGAAGTAGACGAAGCGCGCGGCGAATTCGTCGATCACGGTCCAGCCGGTCGACAGATGCGTCATCTCGAGCGCTGCGGCGACACCCCAGATCAGCAGCGGCGGCAACGGCCGCGTCGCCTTGGTGACGACGAAGAAGATCGGCAGCAGATAGATGAACCACAGCGTGCCGAACGGCTCGATGAAGGACTCCAGATACAGCAGGCCGACATTGGGCCAGCCGTGCTGCCCGGCGAGACCGGGCGCCTTGAAGGCGAACTGGATGGTCACCCACAGCACGTAGAAATAGGCGAAGTGCATCACCTTGCGGTCGAGATAGGTGCGCCAGTCGCGGTCGATCACCACCGCCAGGAACAGGCCGGAGATCAGGAAGAAGTCCGGCATCCGGAACGGTTTTGCGAAGGCCACCAGCACATGCATAAACCCGGCGTGGCCGGCGGCCTGCTCCACGCCCAGCACGGAGTGCATCATCACCACCATGACGATGCAAATGCCCTTGGCGTAGTCGACCCAGTCGATCCGGTCCGCCACGCCGGGTGCAAGCCTGGCGGCGGCAGCGGGTGTGCCGTTTCTGGTCATCTTCGTCCCTTTGCGAGGCGCTTTCGCGCCACCATCGGCTTGAACGGTTTCTTTCGCGTTTCCTTGTACAAGGAATATGCCGGTTATCGGTCACGGTCGCGCGAGCGGGGCCGGGTGGTTAACGCGGGCTAACCCGGTTATGACACGGGGCATTCAGCGACTCTGGACCCTCCTGTGACCCGCAGCTTCGACACCCCCTGCCGATCGATGCCGTGCTCGACGACATCGCGGGTACGCTTGCGGCCGGCAACGCCGCCGTGCTGGTGGCGCCGCCCGGCGCCGGCAAGACCACGCGGGTGCCGCTGGCGCTGCTCGATGCCCCGTGGCTCAAGGGAAAAAGATCATCATGCTGGAGCCGCGGCGGATCGCCGCCCGCGCCAGCGCCGAGCGGATGGCGAAGACGCTGGGCGAGCGGGTCGGCGAGAGCGTCGGCTACCGCGTCCGTTTCGGCTCGAAGATCTCGCGCAACACCCGGATCGAGGTGGTCACTGAGGGCATCTTCTCGCGGCAAATCCTCGACGATCCCGAACTCACCGGCGTCGCCGCGGTGCTGTTCGACGAATTCCACGAGCGCTCGCTCGATGCCGACATGGGATTGGCGCTGGCGCGCGACGCCCAGGTCGGCCTGCGCGAGGATCTGCGCATTCTGGTGATGTCGGCGACCATCGATGGCGCGCGGGTCGCAAAGTTGCTGGGCGACGCGCCGGTGATATCAAGCGAAGGCCGCGCGTTCCCGGTGGAGACGCGCTATCTCGGCCGCAAGCCGGACGTCCAGATCGAGCGGCAGATGGCCGACGCCATCGCCATGGCTTTGCGTGCCGATCCCGGCTCGGTGCTGGCATTCCTCCCCGGCGCCGCCGAAATCCGCCGCACCCAGACCTTTCTCGCCGAGCGGATTCACGATGCCAGTATCGAGATCGTGCCGCTGTTCGGCGCGCTCGACGCCGCCGTGCAGGATCGCGCCATCCAGCCGGCACCGGACGGGCAGCGAAAGGTGGTGCTGGCGACCTCGATCGCCGAAACCTCGCTGACCATTGAGGGCGTTCGCATCGTGGTGGATTGCGGCCTCGCCCGGGTGCCGCGCTACGAACCGGACATTGGCCTGACAAGGCTGGAAACCGTGCGTGCCTCGCGCGCCGCGGTCGACCAGCGCCGCGGTCGTGCCGGCCGCACCACGCCCGGCATCTGCTACCGGCTGTGGGATGAGCCGCAGACGGCTTCCCTCGCGCCCTACACTCAGCCGGAAATTCTCAGTGCCGACCTGTCCTCGCTGGTGCTCGATCTCGCGCAATGGGGTGTCAGCGATCCCGCGCAACTGGCCTTTCTCGACGCGCCGCCGGCGCCGGCCCTGAGCGAGGCGCGCGGCTTGCTGCGCGAACTCGGCGCGCTCGACGGTGACGGTCGCATCACGGAGGAGGGGCAAAGCCTGCGCGCGCTGGCGCTGCCGCCGCGGCTGGCGCGGATGATCGTGGACTCGCACCGGCTCGGCTCTGGCGAGGAGGCCGCGGAGATCGCCGCGATCCTCACCGAGCGCGGGCTCGGCGGCGACAGCGTCGATCTCGATTACCGCCTCGACCAGTTCCGCCGCGACCGCAGCCAGCGCGCGCAAAGCGCGCGGCAACTGGCGCAGCGCTGGGCCTCGCAGGTGGCGGCTACGGAGAAGGAAGCCACACGCGCCGCGGCTGGGGCTCCTCCCCGCCTAGCGAAGCTTCGCTTCGCGTGGGGAGAGGAGCGGAGAGCTCCGCGCCAGGTCGAAGAAGAACTCACCACCGGCGTCATGCTCGCCTTCGCCTTTCCCGATCGTGTCGCCAGGAATCGTGGCAATGGCAGTTTCGTGCTCGCCAATGGCCGCGGCTCGGCGGTGGATCGTGCTTCCGCGCTGGCACGCGCGCCCTATATCGCGGTGGCCGAGTTGACCGGCACGGCCGCCAACGGGCGCATCCTGCTGGCGGCGCCGATCACGCAGAGCGAGATCGAGACGCGCTTCGCCGACCAGATCGAAGCCGTCGACGAGGTCACCTTCGATCGCGCCTCGATGTCGCTGCGCGGCCGGCGCAAGCGCACGCTGCATGCCATCACGCTGTCCGAGGCGACGACGGCGTTGACGCCGTCGGCGGACACCGCGCGCGTATTCGCCGAAGGCCTGATCGCCGCCGGCCTCGAACGACTGCCCTGGTCGAAACCACTGCAGCAGTGGCGCGGCCGGGTGATGTTCCTGCGCGCCGCCGAGGGCGAGCCGTGGCCGGATCTGTCCGACGCCGCGCTGGCGGCCGCGCCGGACACCTGGCTGGAGCCGGCTTTGTACGACAAGACGGCGCTAAAGGAGTTTTCGGCGGGCGACATGTCGGATGCGCTGATGGCGTTGCTGCCGTGGGATCTGCGCGCGCGCCTCGAGCGCGAGGCGCCGACGCATTTCGAGGCGCCGACCGGCACCATGCTGCCGATCGACTACGAGGCCGAGCAGGGCCCGACCATCGCGGTGCGGCTGCAGGAACTGTTCGGACTGACCGCGCATCCGTCCGTGGCAAAGGGCAAGGTGCCGCTGGTGCTGGAACTGCTGTCGCCGGCGCATCGCCCGGTGCAGGTGACGCGCGACCTACCGGGGTTCTGGAAGGGCAGCTACCAGGATGTGCGTTCCGACCTGCGCGGCCGCTATCCCCGCCATCCGTGGCCGGAAGATCCCGCCGGCGCGTTGCCGACGCGACGAGTCAAGCCACGGGGCACGTGAGGGCTCGTGTCCCGGACGCGGCGCAGCACGAAGTGCTGCTCCGCAGATCCGGGACCGCCAAAGACACCGGCGGTTGGGAAGGCCCCGGATCAGCAGCGCACCACGTCGCAAACGCGACGCGCTGCGCAGCATCCGGGGCACGAGGCTTCAATCTTCTCCCCATTAACCCGTTGCTCATCCTTTTCGCCAAAATGGGGCCCGTGGACGCAGCCGTGACAGACGGCGGCTGCTCCCTGTGTTCCAATCGTCGCGCGTAGGGCGGCGGTTCAGTGAGGCTGAAGTAATGCGTAACATCCTGGTCTTCGCCGCGATCCTGGTCGGGCTCGGCACCTTCATGGCGCAGCAGGCCGACAAGATGACGGCGACCACGCCGGCCATGGCCAAATCGCTGGCGGCAGAGCCTCCGATCGTGCAGGCCGGCATCCGCAGTCTCAGCATCCCGCGCGATCAGCGCGGCCACTTCCAGACCGAGGGCCACATCGAGGGTCAGCGCATCGGCTTCATGGTCGATACCGGCGCGTCGGTGATCGCGCTGAACGAGAAGTCCGCCGCTCGTTTTGGGCTGCGGCCGTCACGCGCCGACTACAATGCCACGGTGACCACCGCCAATGGCACCATCAAGGCTGCGCGGACCCGCCTGGCCATGGTCGACATCGGCGGCATTGTGGTGCGCGATGTCGATGCCATGGTGCTTCCCGACGAGGCGCTGTCGGAGAACCTGCTCGGCCTGTCGTTCCTCGGCAAGCTGAAGCGCTTCGAATATGCAAACGGCAGGATGGTGCTGGAACAGTAGGACCGGCGCTCAGGCGGCCGATGCGGCCGGGACCGGCAGCGCGGTCACCGACTTGATCTTCTCCATGGCGAAGCGCGACGTGACGTTCTTCAGCGCCACCGCGCTGATCAGCTTCTTGTAGAACACATCGTAGCTCTGCATGTCGGCGACCACCACGCGCAGCATGTAGTCGACGTCGCCGGCCATGCGGTAGAACTCCATCACCTCGGGCATGGCGCTGACCGCGTTGGCAAAAGTCTTCAGCCAGGCTTCGGAATGGTCGCCGCTTTCCACCGAGACGAACACCGACAGGCCGAGCCCGACCTTGTTCTGGTCGACCAGCGCCACCCGGCGCAGGATCACGCCATCGGCCTCGAGGCGCTGGATGCGCTTCCAGCATGGCGTCGACGACAACCCGACGCGATCGCCGATCTCGGCGACGGACAGCGACGCGTCCTCCTGCAGCACCATCAGGATCTTGCGGTCGATGGCATCAAGGCGACGGTTGGGTTCGGGGGCCTGGGCGGCGATATCGGTCATTTGAAGAACTTTGTTCTAATTAAAAGGTCCTAAAACCTAATATATAGAACAATATTCCAAATCAAGCCCCAGTCAACGGGCTGCCGGGCCTGCATCCGTGGAATGGCTCAAAAGCTCTTCCACTTCAGCGCGTTGCGGGCAGGCGAAGGCGCCGCCATAGCGGGTGCATTTCAGCGCCGCGGCGGCGGAAGCGAAGCGCAACGCCTCGGGGATGGACTTTCCGGCGGCGAATTCCAGTGCGAAGGCGCCGTGGAAGATGTCGCCGGCGCCCAGCGTGTCCACGGTGTGCACCGGGAAGGCAGGCGTTCGCTGCAGATCCTGCTTGTCGTCGAGCCACAGCGTGCCCTTCGGCCCAAGGGTAACGGCCAGAAAGGACGAGGTCAGCTTGGCCATCTTTCGCAGCGCCGCAGCATCCTCGGTAATTCCGGCGGTGGACTGCAGTGCTTCGTCGGAAAAGATCAGGTGCGACGACGCGCTGAGCAGGCCCTCGCTCTGCGACATGGTGCTGTCGATATCGACCACCACCGGGATGCCGCGCTTGCGCGCTTCGGCGCAGAGATGGGTGGCGAATGGCGCGCAGCGGCTTTCGATCATGATGGCGTCGCAGTCCCTGAGCAGCCCGTCGGCGTCGGGCAGCTTCACCTTCCACAATGCGGGATCGCGGAACGAGATGATGGTGCGCTCGCCGGATGGATCCATCATGATCCCTGAAATCGGCGTCACCAGGCTCGGCATGTGCACCAGTTGCGAGGTGTCGATGCCCTCTTTGGCCAGATCGTCGAACAGGTACTGGCTCGATGTCTCGCTCTTGTCGCCCATCGGGCCGGTCAGGGTCGCATGACCGCCGAGCCTGCTGATCCCGATCGCCGCGTTAAGCGCGTTGCCGCCGCAGATCTGCGCAAAGCGGTCGGCGTTGAACTTCTGTCCGCGGCCGGGCACCGCCTGCACGCCAAAGGTCAGATCGCGCACCGGCATGCCGATGCACAGGATGCGCGGCTTTCGCTTGGACTCGCTCATGGAATATCCCGTTCTGTCAGATCGTTGGTCCGGCCTGCAGCCATTGGCCGAGCAGGTGATGGGCGATGGCGAACGGATGCGGTCCGGCGAGCCCGTCCGGGTGTTTGCGCTTCAGCATCAGCATAGCCTCGTCACGGTCAAACCACCGGGCGTCTTCCAGTTCCATCAGGTCGACCGTAATCGCCTCGGAGGTGGCGCGCGCCGAGCAGCCGATCATCAGCGACGACGGATAGGGCCACGGCTGCGTCATGTAATATTTGACGTCGGTGCAATGGATGCCGGATTCCTCGAGGATCTCGCGCTTGACCGCATCCTCGATGGTCTCGGCGGCTTCGACGAAGCCGGCGAGGCACGAATACATGCCCGGCGGAAACTGCTTCTGCCGGCCCATCAGGCACTTCTCGCCGGAATGCACCAGCATGATCACCACCGGGTCGGTGCGCGGAAAATGCTCGGTGTGGCAGCTCGGGCAGGTGCGCTTCCAGCCGCCGTCGGACATCGCCGAGCGGGCGCCGCAATTGGCGCAGAAGCCATGGCGCTGATGCCAGCTCACCATGGATTTGGCCATGGCGATGGCTGATAGCTGGTCCGCCGGCACCACGCCCTGCATCGCCATGCCGCGCAACTCGCTGACCGCGACATCGCTGCGGGGCAGCAGGCCTTCCGCCGCAGCGGCCGAAATCCCCATACCGAACACCGGCGCGCCGTCGCGCAGGCCTAGAAAGATCGTGCCGGGGTTGGCGCCGAATTTCAGCGCCTCGGGAATCGTCAGCAGGGCGCGCGGGCCGGCGGCCTCCTGCTTCATCACCAGGGAATCGCGATACACGACATAGGCGCGGGCATCGCGATGATTCTCCAAGGCGAACAGCTTTTCGTCGCTCGTGCGCAGATGCGCGGCGCGGTCGAGCTGGTGCGAAACGAAGGCCGGGTTGCCCAGCGTGAATGCGTTGTTTGTCATCGGTTCAACCCAGCCAGATCTTGCGGCGCAGTTCGCTGATGAAGGACTGCACCTCGGCGGCGTCGTGGGCCAGCGGCGGCACCACGCCCCAGACCGGGCGCGGCCAGGCAGCGTCGGAGGTGCGGCGCCCGATGATATGAACGTGCAGCTGCGGCACCGCATTGCCCAGCGCGGCAATGTTGAGCTTGTCGCATTTGGTGATCTCTTTCACCGCGCGGGCCACCCGGGTGATCTCGGTCATGAGCTGGGCCTGCGCAACCTCGTCGAGGTCGATGATTTCCACGGCGTCGGCGCGGCGTGGCACCAGAAGCAGCCAGGGGTAATTGGCGTCCTTGATCACCAGAACGCGGCAGAGCGGCAGGTCGCCGATGTCGATCGTGTCTTTTTGCAATTGGGGGTGCAGCGACCAGGCAGGAGCAGTCATCTTGGTTCCATCGACCCGTTCTGCGCCGGGCTTTGCGGTCCGGCCTGCGGGTGCCGGCCGCCCCTGTCATATCAAGGCGGGATCGCGCGCGAAAGCGGCTGTTCGGACCCGCCGGGCCGCGCTTGCTTTCCGAAGCTTTTGGCCCCAAATAAGCCCCGGGAGATTGGCGGTGGACGAGCCACTCGCCAATCGGGTCAGGTCCGGAAGGAAGCAGCCCTAACGAGATCCGGATCGGGTCGCTCGTCAGTCTCCTACTTGTTTTTTCGCGCAATTCAGCGTCCCGCGCGATGGAAGACCAGCGTTTTCGGCGGAACAGGCACGCCGTTCGGCCGGAAACGCGGCTGTTGTTCCGCAAACCTGCTTCGAGAGACATCACATTGCGGATCGACCGATGACCGAGGCTGGCCTTCCCATTGCATCCGCGGCCGAGGGCTTCGATCTTGGCGGCAACAAGCTCGCAGCCGCCGCGGCCGGCACGCCCTACCGGGTGCTGGCGCGAAAATACCGCCCCAACAGTTTTGACGACCTGATCGGCCAGGAGGCCGTGGTCCGCACCGTGTCGAATGCGTTCGAGACAGGCCGGATTCCGCAGGCCTGGATTCTCACCGGCGTGCGCGGGGTCGGCAAAACCACCACGGCGCGCATTCTGGCCCGTGCCCTGAATTATGAAATGGCGGACGGCTCGATCAAGGGGCCGACCATCCACATGCCCACCCCCGGCGTGCACTGCCAGGCGATCATGGAAAGCCGGCACATGGACGTGCTGGAAATGGACGCCGCCTCCCACACCGGTGTCGACGATGTCCGCCAGATCAATGACAGCGTGCGCTATGCGCCCTCCAGCGCGCGCTACAAGGTCTACATCATCGACGAAGTCCACATGCTGTCGACCGCGGCCTTCAACGCGTTTCTGAAGACGCTGGAAGAGCCACCGGAACACGCCAAGTTCGTGTTCGCCACCACCGAAATCCGCAAGGTGCCGGTGACCGTGCTGTCGCGCTGCCAGCGCTTCGATCTGCGCCGCGTCGATGCCGACGTGCTGATGAAGCATCTGTCGAATATCGCCGGAAAAGAGAACGTCGAGGTCGAGCCGGAAGCGCTGGGCATCATCGCCCGCGCCGCCGAAGGGTCGGTGCGCGATTCGCTGTCGCTGTTCGACCAAGCCATTGCCCACGCCGCCGGCATCGTCCGCGCCGACGCGGTGCGGACGATGCTCGGCCTTGCCGACCGCACACGGGTCATCGACCTGTTCGATTCGCTGGCGCGTGGCGACATCGCCAGCGCCTTCGCCGAGTTCCGCGAACAATACGATGTCGGTGCCGATCCCATCGTGGTGCTCAGCGATCTCGCCGAATTCGTCAACTTCGTCACCCGGGTCAAGATCGTGCCGGCCACCGCTGACAATGTTGCCTTCGGCGAGACTGAGCGGCTGCGCGCCCGCGATTTCGCATCGAAACTGTCTATGCGTGTGCTGTCGCGAATGTGGCAGATGCTCCTGAAGGGGATCACCGAGGTGCAGGGGGCCACGCGCCCCGCCGCCGCCGCCGAGATGGTGCTGGTGCGGATCGCCTATGTGGCCGACCTGCCGACGCCCGACGAAGCGATTCGCATGCTCGACCAGAATGGCGGCGGTTCGTCGCCGGTGATTCCGGGCGGTGCGCCGCCGCAGGGCGGCGGATCGTCCTCAGGGGCGTCGTCCATGCAGGCGTCTTTGCCGCGCGGGCCGTCGATGCCGCGCGGCGGCGCCGAGATGCAGCCACGGCCGCAGATGATCGTATCCGATGCGGCACCGGCGCCGGTGGTGATGAAGATCGTCACCTTCCCCGAACTGGTGGCACTGGCTGCCGAAAAGCGCGACCTGATGCTCAAGGCGGCGCTCGAGGCCGACGTCCGTCTGGTCAAGATGGAAGACGGCCGGCTCGAAGTGTCGATGGAGCGCACGGCATCGCGCACCCTGATCAACGATCTCTCGCGAAAACTTGAGCAGTGGACCGGCCGACGCTGGAGCGTGATCGTCTCCAACGAACCGGGCCAGCCGACGCTTCGCTCGCAGCTCGACCAGTTGAAGAGCGAGCGCCAGCAAGCGGCGGAAGCCGATCCGCGCGTCCAGGAAGTGCTGGCGCGGTTTCCCGGCGCCAAGGTCGTCGAGGTGCGCCGGCTTGCCCCCGAACTGCCGGAATCCGATGCGACCGGTGAAGACCCCGCCGAGACGCCTGACGGCGATGACGACTAATCCATTCCAGAGGAGCAATTCATGGCTGACTTTCTCGGCATGATGAAGCAGGCGGCGCAACTGCAGTCCAAGATGAAGGCGATGCAGGACGAGCTCGAACATGTCGAGGTCGAAGGCATGTCCGGCGGCGGCCTGGTCACGGTGCGCATGACCGCGAAGATGGATGTGAAGAGCATCAAGATCGATCCCTCGCTGATGAAGCCGGACGAGCACGAGATTCTTGAGGACCTGATGGTCGCTGCGCTCGGTGACGCCAAGCGCAAGGCCGAGATCGCGATGCAGGAGAAGATGCAGGCGCTGACCGGGGGCCTCGGATTGCCGCCGGGGATGGGCCTCACCTGACATGGCGGGTGGGGTTGCCGGTCCGGAAATCGAAAAACTGATCCAGTTGCTGGCCCGGCTGCCGGGGCTTGGGCCGCGCTCGGCGCGGCGCGCGGCGCTACACCTGATCAAGAAGCGCGAGGCGCTGATGACGCCGCTGGCTGGGGCGTTGCAGGTGGCGATCGACAAGATCCAAGTGTGCAAGACCTGCGGCAACATCGATACACAAAACCCCTGCACCATCTGTACCGATCCGCGGCGCGACCCTCCATCATCGTGGTGGTGTCCGACGTATCGGATCTGTGGGCGCTGGAGCGCGCCACGGCCACCACCGGCACTTACCATGTGCTCGGCGGCACCCTGTCGCCGCTCGACGGCGTCGGGCCTGACGACCTGACCATCGACGCGCTGGTGTCGCGCGCTCATGGGAGCCAGGTCACGGAACTGATTCTGGCCCTCAATGCGACGGTGGATGGCCAGACCACGGCGCATTACATCACCGACCTCCTGCAGGAGGCCGGCGTGAAGGTGACCCGGCTGGCGCACGGCGTGCCGGTCGGCGGCGAACTCGATTATCTGGATGACGGCACCCTGACCGCAGCGATGCGGCAGCGGACGCTGTTCTGAGAACTGAAAGAAGCTTCATGACACGACCAGACTTCAAGACCCTGATGGTTGGCGCCGTTACGCTCGGCCTGTCCCTGATGTTCGCGATCGATGGCTCCATGGCGCAAACGCCGTCGACGCCGCCGGCCGCACCTGCCGCGCCGAAGATGATGAAGATCGGCGATGTGCTCAGCGGCCAACTGACGGCGATGCAGGTGCGGGCGCCGCAGGGCAAGGGCAAGCGCGTCAAGCAGTTCCAGCTGGTCAGCGAGCCGCGCCGGCTGCCGGCGCCGGCGGGACTCTGCAATCTGGAAACAGGCCCCGAGACATTTGAAATCGTGGCCGCCAATCCCGCTCAGGCCGCGCAGTTGCAAAAGCTCGTCGGCAAGGAAGTCGCGCTGAAGGTCGCCGAAGTCGCCTGCGCCGAACAGGCCGGCCAGATGAGCGAAGCGCTGGTCACCAAGTGGAGCGTGGTGAGCAAAACGAACTGACCCACGTGCCGCTGTGGTCGCCCGCGACACTCTCCGCTGTCGTCGCCCGGCCTGGCGCGCACTTGCGCGCGAGGACCGGGCGATCCAGTAAACACCGGCGGTTGCGATTTATCACAGACGCCTGCGTTTACTGGGTCCCCGCATGCGCGGGGACCACAATCGAGCTAGCTTCGTGTCGTTTCCAGCCCCTCGAAATGCCCGCGCCGCTGCAGCCAGACCAGCAGGATCAGGCTGGGGACCGCCACCACCACGCAGATCGCGAAAAACAGCGGCCAGCCGATGGTCGCAGCCACATAGCCGGCGCTGGCCGAGAGATAGGTGCGCCCGACCGCGGCCAGCGCGGTGAGCAGGGCGTATTGTGTGGCGGTGTGCAGCGGGTTCTTGCACAGTGCCGAGAGGTAGGCGACGAAGATCACGGTGCCGATGGCGCTGGTGAAATTCTCTGCGGTGATGGCGAAGGCCAGCGCCCACTGATTGACGCCGATGATGGCCAGCCAGGAGAATGACAGGTTGGCCACCGCCTGCAGCACGCCGCCGATCCACAGGCTGGTGGGCAGCGAATAGCGTCGCGCCACGAAACCGCCGGCGAAGCCGCCGAGCAAGGTGGCGGCGAGGCCCACGCCTTTGACGATGGCGGCGTAGTCGTTGCGGGTGAAGCCGAGATCGATCACGAACGGCGCGGTCATGGTGCCGGAAAATGCGTCGGTGAACTTGAACAGCACCACGAAGGCCAGCGCCGCCCAGGCATCCTTGCGCGCCAGGAATTCAGAGAGCGCGCCGATCGCCGCTTTCGTCACCCGCTGCATCGCGCTGTCGGCGCCGGTGGCCGCCTCGGCGCGGGCCGATTGCGCGGGCTCGGTGGCAGCAAGCGCGGTGACGGTGCCGATCAGCACCATGGCCGCCATGGTCACATAGCCCCACATCCACGCGGTGCCGCGCGGCAGACCGGTGCCTTCATAGGCGCTGACCATGAATAGCGCCCCGGCAGTGGAGACCAGCATGCCGATGCGATACGCCGCGACATACGACGCCATGCCGGCCGCCTGTTCTTCCTCGGGCAGGCTCTCGACGCGGAAGGCGTCGACCACGATGTCCTGGGTCGACGACATCGCCGCCACCAGCAGCGCGCCAAGCGCCACGAACAACGGCGACTTCGCGGGATCGGTGAGCGCCAGCAGCAGGATGGCCGCGATCAGAAGCAATTGCGAGAACACCAGCCAGCCGCGGCGACGGCCGAAGCGGCGGGTGAACAGCGGCACGTGCAGCGCGTCGACCAAAGGCGCCCAAAGAAATTTCAGCGTGTAGGGCGTGCCGACCAGCGCGAACAGTCCGATGGTCTTCAGGTTGACGCCGGATTCGGTCATCCACACCAGCAGCGTGGAGCCTGACAGCGCCAGCGGCAGCCCCGAGGAAAAGCCGAGCAGCAGCACGATCAGCACCCGCGGCTGCAAATACACCGCCAGCGCCTCGCGCCATGAGGCGCGCGGTTTGAGAGCGACGGACGATTCGGTCGGCTGGGGCGCGTTGGTCATGGCCCAGTGCTAGCAGATTCGGCTTCCTCTTCCTTAACCTCTCCCCGCATCTTGCGCGGGGAGAGGTCGGGGCCTGAGCGAAGCGAAGGCTCCGGGTGAGGGGCCTGGCACCGAGTCAAATCGAACGTGCAGCCCACCGGGTCTCTCGAACTGAGACGCGGACTGCAGACTTTTCGACTCGAAAAGCATCTGTTGTCGTAAGCAGCGTGCCTCGCCCCTCACCCGCCCGGCTTCGCTGCGCCGGTCGACCTCTCCCCGCGCAAGATGCGGGGAGAGGTGAGGGCCCACTATTCTCCCGCCCGTAACTCGATTGGCGACGGAAACAGATCCGGCTTCAGCGATGGTGCCGGTTTCACCAGCGGCGTCGCCTCCGTCGCCGGTTCGCTCTTGCTGAAGTCCAGCTCCTCGATGCGGCCGGCGCGCTTCTCGATCTTGTCGGCGGAAATCAGGATCTGGCGGACATCCTCATTGGCCTGGCTGAAATGGGTCTGCAGTTTCAGCACGCGGTCGCGCAGCCGGCCGAGGTCGTCGCCGAGATTCATCACCTCGGTGCGGATCTGGTCGGCGGCGTCGCGCATGCGCGCGTCCTTGAGGATCTGCTGCATCACCTGGATCGCCAGCATCAAGAGCGATGGCGATACCAGCACCACGCGGGCGCGGTAGGCTTTCTGGATGATGTCGTCGAAACCGTCGTGGATTTCCGCATAGACCGACTCCGACGGTACGAACATCAGCGCGGTGTCCTGCGTTTCGCCGGCGATCAGGTATTTTTCGGCGATGTCGCTGACATGCTTCATCACGTCGGCGCGCAGCCTTTGCGCCGCGTATTTCTTCTCGTCATCGGTGCGCGCGTCGTGCAGCGCCGTCACCGCCTCCAGCGGAAACTTTGCGTCGATGCACAGCGGGCGCCGATCGGGCAGGAAGATCACGCAGTCCGGCCGCTTGCCGGACGACAGCGTGTGCTGGAATGCGTAGGCACCGGCCGGCATGCCGTCCTGGACGATGGATTCCATCCGTGCCTGGCCGAACGCGCCGCGCGACTGCTTGTTGGCCAGCACGTCGCGCAGGGTGGTGACCTGGGTGGTGAGGTCGGTGAGGTTCTTGTGGGCGCTGTCGATGATGCCGAGCCGCTCATGCAGCACGCGAAGGCTGTCCATGGTGTTGCGGGTGCTCTGTTCCATGCTTTGCCCGACCCGATGGGTCACCGAATCCAGCCGCTCGCTGACGGCGCGACCCATTTCGGCCTGGCGGCTGGCGAGCGCCTGGCCCATGGCGTCGACCCGGCCGGTGGCCTCGGATTGCGCCCGCAGCATCTCGCTGAGACGCTCCTCCAACTCGTCAGCGCGGATTGCCTGCGCAATGGCCAGCGCCGCCCCGCGGCTGCCGGAGCGCGCAATGACGATGGCGATGACCAGCAACAGGGCGAGCGCCATGGCGGCGAAGCCGACCAGCGCTTCGCCGACGGAGATCGGGGTGTCGCCGAGCATGACAAGAATGTCGTTCATGCCGCCATCGTAGCAGATTCGGATGATGGCGCGAACGAAGCGAGAACATTTATGGTTAACATCGAGCTAATTTTCTTGGTTAACAAAAACCTAACCGGCATGGTTAACGTTCTCCTAACGAGCGTGGTCAACAGTCCGTAAATTCAGGTCGCCGGCTGACCTGAGCGGACCGGCGCGATGCCTCCCATGGGTGCATTGACCGCGTCCGCCGCCCGCATTAAATCGCCCCCATGGCCCTTCGTGAAATCATCATCCTGCCGGACAAACAGTTGCGGCTTGTCTCCAAACCTGTCGAACAGGTCACGGCCGAGGTGCGCAAGCTCGCCGATGACATGTTCGAGACCATGTATGAGGCGCCCGGCATCGGGCTCGCCGCGATCCAGATCGCCGTGCCGCTGCGGCTGATCACCATGGACCTCGCCAAGAAGGACGATGAAGGCGGCCCCAAGCCGCGGGTCTTCATCAATCCGGAGATCGTGTCATCCTCGGAAGAATTCTCGGTCTACGAGGAAGGCTGCCTGTCGATCCCGGAATATTACGAGGAGGTCGAGCGCCCAGCCCAAGTCCGCATCCGCTTCATGGACATTGACGGCAAGGTGCAGGAAGAGGACGCCGAAGGCCTGTTCGCCACCTGCATCCAGCACGAGATCGACCATCTCAACGGCGTGCTGTTCGTCGATTACCTCTCCAAGCTGAAGCGCGATCGCGTACTGAAGAAATTCACCAAACTGGCGAAGCGGGCGGATTAGTCTCCTCCCGGTCTCCCACAGATCGGCTCGCAACATGCCCCTTCGTCTGATCTTCATGGGCACGCCGGACTTCGCGGTACCGACGCTGCTTGAACTGGTGGCCCACGGCCATGAGGTCGTGGCGGTCTACACGCGCGCGGCCAAGCCCTCCGGCCGCGGCATGAAGCTGCAGCCGACACCGGTGGAACGCGAGGCGACGCGGCTCGGCATTCCCGTGCTGACACCTACCACGCTGAAGACGCCGGAGGCCGAGGCGACGTTTCGCGCGCACGAAGCCGATGCCGCCGTGGTCGTCGCCTATGGCATGATCCTGCCGCAGAACATTCTCGATGTGCCCGAGCTTGGCTGTTTCAACCTGCACGGCTCGCTGTTGCCGCGCTGGCGTGGTGCGGCGCCGATCAACCGCGCGGTCATGGAAGGAGATGCCGAGAGCGGCGTGATGGTGATGAAGATGGATGTCGGCCTCGACACCGGCGACGTCGCCATGGCCGAGCGCATCGCGATCACCGATGCGATGACCGCGCAGGATCTGCACGATGCGCTGGCGCCGCTCGGCGCCGACCTGATGGTGCGGGCGATGGGCGCGCTGGAGCGCGGCCGGCTGACGTTCAGCAAGCAGAGCGAGGTGGGCGTCACCTACGCCGCCAAGATCGACAAGGCCGAGGCGAAGATCGACTGGTCGAAGCCGGCGCGTGCGGTGCTGCGGCATATCCACGGCCTGTCGCCGTTTCCCGGCGCCTGGTGCGAGGTGCCGCTCGACGGCGAGGCGGTGCGCGTCAAGATCCTGCGCTGCGCGCTGGCCAACGGCGCAGGTGCGCCGGGCGATCTGCTCGACGATCAACTCACCATTGCCTGTGGCGAGGGCGCGATCCGCATCGTCGAGCTGCAGCGCGCCGGCAAGGCGCCGATGAAGGCGGTCGATTTTCTGCGCGGCACGCCGCTCAAGCCGCCTCTACGGTTAGGCTGATGCCACGCTACAGGCTCCTTATCGAATATGACGGCGCGCCGTATTCCGGCTGGCAGGTGCAGGACAATGCGCCTTCGGTGCAGGCCGCGCTGGAAGATGCCGTGAAGGCGATCTGCGGCGAGTCCGTCCGCGTGCACGGCGCCGGCCGCACCGATGCCGGCGTTCATGCGCTGGGTCAGGTCGCGCATTGCGACATCGAACGGCCATTCGTCCCCGGCCGGCTGCGCGATGGCCTCAATGCGCATCTGCGACCGCATCCGATCGGCATCCTGTCCGCGGAGGTTGTCGCGGACGATTTCGAGGCGCGGTTCTCCGCTACGCGGCGGCACTACATCTACAAAATCGTCAACCGGCGGGCGAACCTGGCCATCGACATCGGTCACGTGTGGCGCGTGCCGCGACCGCTCGACAGCGACGCCATGCACGCGGCGGCGCAGCGGCTGCTCGGCAAGCACGATTTCACCACCTTTCGCGACACCGAATGCCAGGCGAAATCGCCGCTGCGCACGCTGGACCAGCTCGACGTGGTCCGCGACGGCGAGGCCGTCAACATCGTCACCTCGGCGCGCGCCTTCCTGCACAGCCAGGTGCGGTCCATGGTGGGGTCACTGGTGTGGGTCGGCCACGGCCGCTGGAGCGCCGACGATCTCGCCGCGGCATTGGCGGCGAAGACTCGCAGCGCCTGCGGTCCGGTGGCGCCACCTGACGGGCTGTATCTGGTGAAGGTGGATTACTGAGGCTCACACGAGCTGTCGTTGCCCGGCCGGCGCGCACTTGCGCATCAGGACCGGGCGATCCAGTACACGCAGGTGTGCGTGTTGAACATCAGCAGCTGCGTCTACTGGGTCACCCGCTTTCGCGGGTGACGACAGAACTGAGCGCAAGCGACGGCCTTCTCGCTTACAGCAGATGTTTCACTGCATCCCAGAACAGCTGCTGGCCGTCCGCGACATTCGCGGTCCAGTGCTCGTGCGCGAAATCATTTGCGTCGTCGGTGATGAACTTGAAAGCGCGCCAGGGAATGTTCTGGTGCCGGCACACCGAAGCCAGCGCGAACAGTTCCATGTCGACGATGTCGACGCCGTTGGCGGTTAACCATGGATCGGATGAGGTGACAAAACTATCGCCGGTGCCGCAGATGACCTCGCCGTGGCCGGACGACAGCCGGTCCAGCTCCGGCGCATAGGGGGTCGTGCCACGCGGCGCCAGCGGCTCGGCGATCATGTCGCGCTGCACGACATGGGCGACCTCCACCAGACCGCGCAACGATTCCTGATCTTGCCGGCGGTGCCGTAGTTGATCACCAGCGCCGGTTTCTTCGCTTGCACGGCGAGCAGGGTTGCGATCGTGGTGTTGATCTTGCCGACTCCGGTGAACACGATTTCGACCCCGGCAGGGGCGCGAGCGGTGTCGAGTTCGGCGTCGAGCGCGGTCAGAACAAGAATTTTCGTGGTCATGTGAAATAGCGGTCCAGTACGCTGCGATAGATCTTTGTGAGCTTTTCCAGATCGGCGACCGGCGTGCGTTCGTCGATCTGGTGCATGGTCTGGCCGACGAGGCCGAATTCGATCACCGGGCAATAGCGCGTGATGAAACGCGCGTCCGAGGTGCCGCCGCCGGTGTTGAGATCGGGCCTACGGCCGGTGACTTCTTCGATCGCTGCCGACACCAGATCGGTGAAAGCGCCGGGCTTGGTCACGAAGGAATCGGCATTGCACGGTTCCCAGACGATATACGCCTTGATCCGGTTGCCGGCCGCGGCGGCCAGGCGCTTGTCGATCAGTTCGCGCAGGCTCTCTTGCGTGTGCTGGTCGTTGAAGCGGATGTTGAAGCGGGCGCGCGCCTGCGCCGGGATCACATTACTCGCGGTGTTGCCGACGTCGACGGTGGTGAACTCAAGATTGGACGGCTGGAATTGATCGTTGCCGTTATCGAGCGGCTCGTTGCTCAGCGCCACGATCAAGGCAGCGATGTCGGGCACCGGATTGGAGGCGCGGTGGGGGTAGGCGACGTGGCCCTGCACGCCATCGACGATCAGCGTGCCGGACTGCGAGCCGCGGCGGCCGATCTTGATGGTGTCACCGATCGCCTCGACATTGCTGGGTTCGCCGACGATGCAGTGATCGAATTTCTCGCCACGCGCCGCCGCCCATTTCAGCAGCTTGACGGTGCCGTTGACGGCAATGCCTTCCTCGTCGCCAGTGATCAGGAAGGAGATCGAACCTTTCGGCTGGCCGCCGTTGGCCGCGAGATAGTCCAGCACGGCGGCGACGCTCGCCGCGATGCCGCCCTTCATGTCCACGGCGCCGCGGCCGTAGAGCAGGCCATCCTTCAAGTCGCCGGAGAAGGCGCCATGGCTCCAGGCGGACTCGTCGCCGGCCGGCACGACGTCGGTATGGCCTGCGAAACTGATATGCGGAGCAGCGCTGCCGATGCGGGCATAGAGATTGTCGATGTCGGGGCTGCCTTCCTCGGAGAAGGTGGCGCGGTGCAAGGCGAAGCCGGCATCGCCCAGCAGTCGCTCCAGCACGCCCAGCGCGCCGGCATCCGCGGGTGTTACGGAGGGGCAGCGCAGCAGGTCCTGCGCGATGGTGAGGGCGTCAGTCATGCCCTCGCATAACATGGCCTCCCGGCGATGGGCCAGCGCTGTGCGAGACAAATTCCAGTTCGCCCTGCTGGTCCCAGCCGGGTCGTGTATCGGGCAGGGCCAGCGGGTCCGCGCCGAACCTGTTAGGTCCGCGGGTGCCTTGGAGGAAAAGCGTCTCGACGCAGCCCCAAACGGAAAGGGCCATGGCGATCAGCCCGATGGCGAGTGTTGCGTACGAGAAGTCCAGTCGCGCTGCAAAATTGTTCAACGCCACCGGGGCTACGTAGAAATGGAAAATCCACCAGCCGCTTTTGTTGCGGTCATGCAGCCGCCTGATCGTTGCAGCGGCGAATACCCATACAGCGGCGAGACCGACCGGTGCGGCGATCGCATACAGCAGCCGCGAGACCACGGGACCTGCGCCGATAAAACTATCGCCGAATCCGAACGACAGCGGATTACGGAACAGGTCCGCCATGTCGAAGCTGATCCCATCGCCGCGATGCATGCCGCCGACGGCAGCCGACAATAATAACATCAGCAGCAGCGGCGCGAAAGAACTGGTCAGCCCGACCAGCCAGTAGTGCAGGCGGTTGCTGCGCCCTTCAGGACTGAACAGTTTTCGCGTGGTGCCCATCGCCCAACCTCCGGACGGCAAAATTGCACGCCGTCCGCAAGTTGGTCGGATTGGGGAGTATTCGGTTCGATCAGTCGCGCAGCAGTTCGTTGATGCTGGTCTTGGAACGGGTGCGCTCGTCGACGCGCTTGACGATCACGGCGCAGGCGGTCGAAGGGCCGATCTCGCCGTTCTGCATCGGCTTGCCCGGCAGGTTGCCGGGCACCAGCACGGAATATTCCGGCACCTCGCCGATGAACACTTCGCCGGTGGCGCGATCGACGATCTTGGTCGAGGCGCCCAGGAACACGCCCATCGCCAGCACCGCACCCTTGCGAACGATCACGCCTTCGGCGACTTCGGAGCGCGCGCCGATGAAGCAGTCGTCCTCGATGATCACCGGGCCGGCCTGCAGCGGCTCCAGCACGCCGCCAATGCCGACGCCGCCGGAGATGTGCACGCGCTTGCCGATCTGGGCGCAGGAGCCGACGGTCGACCAGGTGTCGATCATGGTGCTCTCGTCGACATAGGCGCCGAGATTGACGAAGGACGGCATCAGCACGACGTTCTTGGCGATAAAGGCTGAGCGGCGCACGATGGCGCCCGGCACGGCGCGGAAGGCGGCGGCGCGGAATGCATTGTCGCCCCAGCCTTCGAACTTGGACGGCACCTTGTCCCACCACGACGATCCGCCGGGACCGCCCGGGATGGCGCTCATGTCGTTGAGGCGGAACGACAGCAGCACGGCCTTCTTTAGCCACTGGTTGACCTTCCAGACGCCGTCGGCCTGCCGTTCGGCGACGCGGGCCTCGCCCTTGTCCAGCAGGTCGAGCGCGTAATCGACACCCTCGCGGACCTCGCCCTTGGTGGCGGCGTTGACGCTGTCGCGCGCCTCAAAAGCAGTGTTGATGATGGATTCAAGGGCGGACAGCGACATCGGTATTTCCTCAGGGATATTGGGCCGGCAGGCGAATTGGATGGCTTTTGTCGGGATTTGGGGAGGGAGAGTCAAGGTGGCGTTCTTCCCCTCTCCCCCAGCGCAGCGAAGCTGCGCGCCGTGGGAGAGGGTGCCCGAACGAAGTGAGGGCGGGAGAGGGAAGGCCGCAAGCGACGTCGATGGCTAGAGCCCCCTCTCCCGGCTCGAACCCGCTTCGCGGTTTCGATCCACCCTCTCCCGCCTGCGCAGCAAGTGCTGCTTGGGGGAGAGGGGAAAGCAGCTATCGCGCTTCGTTCAGCGCCGCCAAAAACCCGGTCAAATCATCGGTGACGTAATCCACATGCTCAGCATCGCGGCCTTCCAGCTCCCAGTCCTCGCGGACCACTTCGGCGGAATCGTCCGGCACCACCAGCACGGTGGTCATCTGCAACTGATGCGGCACCACCAGGTTGCGCGACAGGTCTTCGAACATGGCGGCCCTGGCCGGATCGACGCCGTGCAGCCTGAGGAACTTGTCGTAGGTCTGCGGCGCCGGCTTCGGCTCCAGTTCGGCGGCGACGATGTCGAACACCGCTTCGAACTGCTCGGCGATCCCGAGCCGGTCGAGCACCGCGCCGGCATGCGCGACCGACCCATTGGTCAGGATCAGCTTGCGGCCCAGCAGCCTTGCAATCGCCTCGCCCATGGCGGGATTGGGCTGCAGGGGCGAATGATCGATCTTGTGGACATAAGCGAGGTAGTCATCGGCGTGCACGCCATGCTCGGTCATCATGCCGCGCATCGTGGTGCCGTAGCGCT
This sequence comes from Rhodopseudomonas sp. P2A-2r, assembly GCF_026015985.1. GTDB lineage: Bacteria > Pseudomonadota > Alphaproteobacteria > Rhizobiales > Xanthobacteraceae > Tardiphaga. The sequence continues at coordinate 1,261,033 of NZ_CP110389.1, forward strand.
TGTAATAGTCCTTCTGGATCCTGAACGCCTCCTCCGGCGGAACCTTGAGGAAGTTCGAGACGAAGTCGCGGATGCGGACGTCAACCTGCTGCCACAGATTGACGTGGTGCGGGTACAGCGTGTTGTCGAGGTCGAAAACCCAGGTCTCGATATGGCCGAAGCCGCGGGCCGGGCTTTGTGCGAGGGTCACAAGATTCTCCTTTGTCATCACGGCAGCTCGAAACGAATCGTGCTGCCGCCGCTGCTCATGTCGACCGCAGCAAAGCCGGTGACAGCGAGGCCGCGGGTGCCGCAATCGGCCTGGTCGCTGATCTCGAACTTGCTCTCGCGGGTGCATAGCCTGGTGGCGCCGCCCCAGTTCAGCACGCGGTCCTTGAGCCTCACGGCACGGCCGACCGCGTCGGTGGCTTCGGCGAAACTGAAAACCTGCCTGGGCTGGCCGACAAGATCGGGGTGCAGGCATTTGCCCGGCTCGATCCGATACCAGCCGCGGCTGGTGATCGCCTTGCCATCGCCGGTCGCGATGGCCGCCATTACATTGTACTGGGTATCGTTGCACCAGGTCAGGCCGCTGGTGGACGGCGCCTGTACGGCATTGATCATGGTGTCGAAGAAATTCGGCGCCTTCACGATGTCTGCGGCCAGCCCGCGGCTCTTCAGGAAGGAGGCCAGCGCGTTTTGCGTCTTCGGTCCGTCGACGCCGTCGATGGGCGCGGCGTCATAGCCGGCGACCACCAGCAGCCGCTGGATCGCCGCCAGCCGCGCCTGCTCGTCGTCATATTCGCTGTCTTCGGCGAGATAAGCGACCATCTGGCCGTCGTCGGTCGTCGACGGCTTGATCATGGTGAAGGATGCCGGCGTCTGGCCGGGGCGGCACTGACGCGCCGCAGCGATAATGAAATTGTCCGGGGCGACGCACAGGCTGTCGGTGCCGTTCTGCGGCATTGGCGAGGCGCCGTAGACACCGAGCGCGCGGGCATGCAGCAGGATGCGGTCGGCGCTGAGGGTGCCCTGGACGACGACGCGGCATTGCGCCGGGTCGATGCGAAACCAGCCGCGGGTGGCGGTGGCACTTTTGTCATCGATTCCGATCGCCGCCTCGACCACATAGCTCATGCGGTTGCAGAGCTTGAGGTCGGCGCGGGCCGTGCCGATGGATGCAAATAGAGATGCGAGCGCAACAAGGAAGACGTGGATGCCCGGCACGAGGCCGGGCATGACGACGACTTTGGTGCGCGCGCTCGTCACTTGTGGATCAGCGTGCCGGTGCCCTGGTTGGTGAACAGTTCCAGCAGCACCGCATGCGGCATCTTGCCGTCGATGATGACCACGCCTTCGACGCCCTGTTCGAGCGAATAGATGCAGGTCTCGACCTTGGGAATCATGCCGCCGGAAATGGTGCCGTCGGCAATCAATTTCCGTGCGTCCTTGATCGACAGTTCCGGGATCAGCTTTTTCGACTTGTCCAGCACGCCCGGCACGTCGGTCAGCAGCAGCAGGCGCTTGGCCTTCAAGGCGCCTGCGACGGCACCCGCAAAGGTGTCGGCGTTGACGTTGAAGGTCTGGCCGTTCTTCGACGTCGCGAGCGGCGCCAGCACCGGGATCAGGTCGTAGCCGATCAACTGGTTGAGCAGCGTCAGGTCGACCTTGTCGGGTTCGCCGACGAAGCCGAGGTCGACGACCCGCTCGATATGCGAATCCGGATCGACCATGGTGCGGGTCGCCTTGGTGGCGGTCACCATGTTGCCGTCCTTGCCGCACAGGCCGACCGCCTTGCCGCCGGCCTCGTTGATGTAGCCGACCAGCTGCTTGTTGATCGAACCGGCCAGCACCATCTCGACGATCTCGATGGTGGCGGCGTCGGTGATCCGCAGGCCGGCGGCGAATTCGGACTGGATGCCGAGCCGCTTCAGCATGGTGGCGATCTGCGGGCCGCCGCCGTGCACCACCACCGGATTGATGGCGGTCTGCTCGAGGAGCACGATGTCGCGGGCGAAGGCCTTTGCCATGTCTTCCGCGCCCATGGCGTGGCCGCCATACTTGATGACGATGGTTTCCTCGTCATATTGCTGCATGTGCGGCAGCGCTTCCGACAGGATGCGGGCCTGATCGAGCGGGCTGATTTCGGGCGCGTCTGTCATGAGGCGGGTCTCACAGGGGGCGATCTGCGGCGCGTTCTAGCCGATTGGCCGGCGCGGCGCAAAGCTTCGCTGCGGCCGCTCTCTACACGCGATTCGGCCAGGCCGCAGCCACCGCGAGCGCCAGCCAGCTGACGATCAGCAGCGTGCCGCCGGTCGGCGCGGCCATCGGGAACAGGCCATGGCCGGCATAGGTCCGCATCGTGAGGTCGCCGGCGAACAACGCCGCTGCAACCACGAAGCCGATGGCGGCGGAGAGGCCGATCTGCAGGTGCAGCACGCCGCGCTCGAGCAGGGCGACGGCGCCGAGCACCGCGGTGGCATGGAACAGCAGCATCGAGGATGCCGACGCCAATCGTGCGGCGTCGGGCTGGTGCGCAGAGGCGGCAGCGAGGATCACGCCATCGACGCCCATCACGCCGGCCAGAATGATCAGGATGCGGAACAGGCCGGACCGTGTCATCGGCTGCGCTCCGCCAGCAGCCGCACCATGGCGGCGCGCAGTTCGGGCATGCCCGCACTGGTGCGCGACGAGGTGAGCAGCAGTTCCGGGAACGCCGCCGGGTGCTTGAGCAGCGTGGTCCGCACCTCCTCGGTGCGCTTTTCGAGTTCGGCCGGCTTCACCTGATCGGTCTTGGTCAGCACGATCTGGTAGCTGACAGCGGACTTGTCCAAGGTCTTCAGGACGTCGAAATCGACATCCTTGAGGCCATGACGAGAGTCGATCAGCACATAGACTCGCGCCAGGCTGCTGCGGCCGAGCAGGAAGTTGTGTATCAGCGAGGTCCAGGAGGCAATCTTGACCTTCGGCGCCGAGGCGTAGCCATAGCCGGGCATGTCGACCAAGCGGAATTCGGCCTTTTCCGGACCTTCGAAGAAGATCAGTTCCTGGGTGCGGCCGGGGGTGTGCGAGGTCCGCGCCAGCGCGTTGCGGCCGGTGAGGGCGTTGATCAGGCTGGATTTGCCGACGTTGGAACGCCCGGCGAACGCCACCTCGACGCCGGCCATCGGCGGCAGGGTCTCGATCGAGGGCGAGGCCCAGATGAAATTCCACTCGCCGGCGAACAGCAGGCGGCCCTGTTCGATCAGCTTCTTGTCTTCGATCAGCTTCGCATCGGTTTCAGCGGTCATGCGAAGGTCCTTCATCGTGGCTTCCTCATGGTGAGGAGGCGCATCTTGCGCCGTCTCGAACCATGAGGAGTGTGGCGCTCATCCTTCGAGACGCGGCCGAAGGGGCCGCTCCTCAGGATGAGGGCTGCGTTACGTCTTTTTCTCGACCGGCGGTTTCTTGGCGAACGTCGACTTCACATTGTCGAACAGCTCCACCTTCACGCCGTTGCGGCTCATGATGTAGCTCTGCTGCAGCACCGAGAGGGTGTTGTTCCAGGCCCAATAGATCACCAGACCGGCCGGGAAGCCCGCGAGCATGAAGGTGAAGATCAGCGGCATCCAGTCGAAGATCATCTTCTGGGTCGGGTCCGGCGGCGTCGGGTTCAGCTTCATCTGGAACCACATCGTGATGCCCATGATGATCGGCCAGATGCCGAGCGCGAGATAGTGGCCGAACACCGGCAACTGGGTCGGATCGAAGCTGAGCAGGCCGAACAGGTTGAACAGGTTGGTCGGGTCGTGTGCGGAGAGATCCTTGATCCAGCCGAAGAACGGCGCGTGGCGCATTTCGATGGTGACGAACAGAACCTTGTAGAGCGAGAAGAACACCGGGATCTGCAAGGCGACGGGAAGACAACCGGCGATCGGGTTGATCTTCTCCTTCTTGTAGATCTCCATCATCTCCTGCTGCTGCTTCATCTTGTCGTCAGGGAAGCGTTCCTTCAGCGCGGCGAGCTGCGGCTGTACGGCCTTCATCTTGGCCATCGACGCGTACGACTTGCTGGCCAGCGGGAAGAACAGCGTCTTGACCAGCACGGTCACCAGCAGGATGGCGACGCCGAAATTGCCGACCAGATGATAGAACCAGTCGAGTGCGAGGAACATCGGCTTGGTGATGAAGTAGAACCAGCCCCAGTCGATCAAGAGGTCGAAGTGGTTGAGGCCGAGCGACTGGTTGTAGCCGCCGAGGCCGACAGCGAGCGGGAAGTTGATGCCGACGGTGGCGGCTTCCTTGGCGCCGGCGAACAGCCGGGCGTTGGCGGTACCGGTGCCGCCGATGGCGATGGTCTGCGCATCCTGCAGGTAATCGGTCTGGTAGGTGTGGACCGTGCCGACCAGATTGGAAGAGAAGCGCGCCTGCAGCTGCGCATTGTTGTCGGGGAGCAGCGCCGAGGCCCAGTACTTGTCGGTGATGCCGAGCCAGCCGTTGGTGACCTTGAAGTTGACCGCCTTGGCTTCGTCGATTTTCTTGTAGCCGTATTCCTGCAGGCCCTGGTCGCCGAGATAGCCGACAAGGCCTTCGTGCAGGATGTAGTAGCCTTCCACATGCGGGGTGCCGTGGCGCGAGATCAGCGCGAACGGATACAGGGTCACCGGCGCATTGCCGATATTGGTGACGTCATCCTTGATGGTGAACAGGTAGCGCTCGTCGATGGCGATCGTGCGCTTGAAGGTCAGGCCTTCGCCGTTGTCGAATTTCAATGTCACCGGCGTGGCGGGCGTCAGGGCGTTGGAGCCTTCCTGCTGCCACTGGGTGTTCTGGTCGGGGACCTTCACGGTGGCGCCGGCGCCAGCGACCCAGCCGAATTCGGCATAATAGGGCGCGGCGGTGCCCGAAGGCGAGAACAGCACGATGGCCGGCGAGGTCGGGTCGACGGTGTCGCGGAACTTGACCAGCGCCAGATCGTCGATGCGTGCGCCCTTCAGGGAAATGCTGCCCGACACCCGCGGCGTGTCGATCTTGATGCGGGGCGCGGCGGCGATGGCGGCATCGCGGCTGACGATTGGCGCGGCCGATGCCGGCTGGTTGGCAGGCACGCTGCCGGCGGGAGCGGTGCCGGCCTGCGGCGTGGTACCGGGCGTTGCGCCAGGCTGAGCCGTCGGGTTCTTCAACTGCGCTTCGATCTGGCTTTGCGCGCGCTGCTTCTCCATCTGCGGGATGTTGAAGAAATATTGCCAGCCGATCAGCACCAGGCCGGACAGGATGACGGCAAGGATGGTGTTGCGATTGTCGGTCATCGTTCAGGTCTCGTCATTCAAAGGCGGGTGCGGCTTCGGCGGCCGGCTGCGCGCTTGTCGCAGGCTGGGACTATCAGGTCACGGTTATTTTAGAGGACTGCCGGTCGAGGCGGTGCAGCGCCGAGCGGAGATCGTCGAGCATGGTTGCAAAGTCGCGGTTCAGCGCGACACGACGGCCGACTAACACATAATCGCTGTGGGGTCGCATGGATACGACGTCGACGCGCTTCACCAGTTCGCGAAGCCGGCGGCGGATACGGTTGCGCTCGGTGGCGGTTCCGTTTTTTTGGTCACGGTAAAACCGACCCTGACCGGGCCGTCATCGTCACGCAACCGGCTCTGCAACACGAAGGCAGGGCTGTTCATCCGCGGCCCATTGGCAGCGGCGAGAAAATCCGCCCGCTGCCGTAACCGGTCCATGATGAGATCTCAGGAAGGTCCGCTCAGGCGCTCAGGCGCTTGCGACCACGCGCACGACGCGCAGCCAGAACCTTGCGGCCGCCGACGGTCGCCAAGCGAGCGCGGAAGCCGTGACGGCGCTTGCGCACCAATTTGCTGGGTTGATAAGTCCGCTTCACGGGTCGTTCTCCGGGACCGGGCAATTCGCCGAGGCAATTAGCCGAGAAATGAGGATAGTCCAAAGATGCTGGCTCAATATGAGCCGTTTCCGGCCCATAAGAGCCGCCCCGGTCAAGACCGGGCCATCGCGGACAGTTGGCGGGCTTATACGGGAGCGTCCTGTTTTCGTCAATCTTGCCCTGCAGGGTGACGGCTGAACGTGAAAATCGTGAAATTCGGCGGATTATACCCATATCCAGGGTGTTTTTCTAAGGTAGGGAGCGGATCGTTCCGCTTCTGCGGTGTGTGGCGCGGGGGCGGCCGCAGACTTTCGGCGGCGGATGCACGAATGGCGAGATCGAATCGTCATTTTGAGCCGTATCTCGTCGAGGTGCAGCGTCGCGGCGTGGGATCAGAGGCAACATAGTGTCAGCTGCAAACGAAATCGGGACGGAAACGGCGCGGCCGGGCAGGCCGCTGCGCCGGCTCGGGCTGTCCGGCAAGCTCCTGCTGCTGACCATTCCGCTGGTCCTGATTGCCGAGGTGCTGATCTACGTCCCTTCGATTGCCAATTTCCGGATCAATCGGCTGAATGACAAGCTCGCCGCGGCCAATACGGCGGCGCTGGTGCTGGACGCCGCGCCTTCCGGTATGGTGCCGGAATCGCTGGCCCGGCAGATCCTCAGCAGTATTGGCGCCCGCGCGGTGGCCATCAAGATGGGCCAGCAGCGCCGCCTGCTGGCCAGCGCCGACCTGCCGGCACAGATCGATCATGACATCGACATGCGCGACATGACGGTGTGGTCCGCCATCATGGATTCGTTCGAGGTCATGCTGGAAACCGGCAACCAGTCGATCCGGGTCATTGGCCCGGCGCCATCGGGCGCCCAGTTCATCGAGGTGGTGATCGATGAATTGCCGCTGCGCCAGGCCATGTACCGATTCTCCAGAAACCTGTTCTGGGTGTCGCTGGGCATTGCCATCCTCACCGCCGGCCTGGTTTATCTGGCGTTGCATTACTTGTTCGTGCGGCCGATGCGGCGGCTGACTGCCAATCTGGTCGGGTTCCACGAAAATCCGGAGAGTTCGGCGCGGATCATCGTTCCCAGCCAGCGCGGCGACGAGATCGGGGTGGCGGAGCGCGAATTGTCCGACATGCAGCGCGACCTGGTGTCTATGCTGCATCAGAAGAGCCGGCTCGCCGCGCTCGGCCTCGCGGTTTCCAAGATCAACCACGACCTGCGCAACCTGCTGGCGTCATCGCAGCTCCTGTCGGACCAGCTGGCCAGCGTGCCCGACCCGCGGGTGCAGCGGTTCGCGCCGAAACTGATGCGCTCGCTGGAACGCGCGATCGCGTTCTGCCAGTCGACCCTGTCCTACGGCCGGGCCCAGGAAGCCCCGCCCGACCGCCGCATGATGCTGGTCGAGCCGGTGGTCAATGAGGTCAGGAATCTGCCGGCCTCGCCTCGGACGCCTCGATCTCCTGGATCAATGCCATCGAGCGTGGCCTGACCATCGATGCTGACCCCGACCAGCTGTTCCGCATCCTGCTGAACCTGGTGCGCAACGCCGCCCAGGCGCTGGAAGGCCAGCCGCCGAGCGAGGCCGCCCCGCAGCAGATCCGCATCACCGGACGCCGCGAAGGCGCTGTGACCATCATCGAAGTCTCGGATACCGGTCCCGGCGTGCCGCAGAAGGCCCGCAACCACCTGTTCGAGGCCTTTCAGGGCTCGGCGCGTCCGGGCGGTAGCGGATTAGGGTTGGCGATTGCCGCGGAACTGGTTCGCGCCCATGGCGGCGATATCCATCTGGTCGAAGGCACACTGGGGGCCACGTTCCGCATCAGCATGCCGGACCGTCCGGTGGAACTGCACAGCATCCGCAGCGAACGGGCGCGGGCGTGAGCTAATGAACGCGTTGATTCGACGGCCGTCGTCCCGTGGCGGCCGGACTTCCGCTCCCGAACCCGGCGAGCGACGATTTTCCTTCACTTTAATCCGCTTCAGCCGCCGGTATCGGCAATTCCTGTCGTCGAACGGTCGCACAGGTGCTTGCCAAGCCCGGCCGGAGCCGGTAGCTATGGCGCGCTTTCGCAAACAACCTGTTTCGAAAAGCATGCGACTTCAACAGGGCCTTGTGTCCTCACGATTTCCGCGGCACGCGCCCGTAGCTCAGCTGGATAGAGCACTAGACTACGAATCTAGGGGTCAGAGGTTCGAATCCTTTCGGGCGCGCCATTTGCGTACAAAACCACGAACATTCTCGTTCGTGGTTTGTTTGCCGGTAATGACCTCCTGCAGGGTGGCCTTGCAGCCGACAATGCGAATGGTCTTGTCACCTACCTCGATGGCGATGACCACGGCGTGGACGTAGGCCTTACGACCGGTAACATCGCCGTTTTCCAGTTTATCTGTCATCAGTCGCGCAAACACGTCGATCTTTTCCGCGTCGACGGAGATTGTCGCGCGACCTTGCGAGTAACGATGGACCGTTGACGATCCGTGGCGCCGTCGTCCTCGTATTTTCGGTGCTTGGACATGCTCGAAGATTGTCGGCTCGATGATAGCCGGTGCCCGGGATTTCGACGATGTCGAAGGGGCGTTTTGACCGCCATTGCGCGATTCGCGTTTGCTGTACGGCCATAAGCCTGTCGCGCAGCAGGTATTGGTAAGTTATGGACCGGTCCGACACCGAAAGTAGATCCGAGGAGAGAACCCGCACCAATCTACACTCTGTCGCTGGCACATCGCTTGCTGAGTGAGAGATCTCGCTTCAGCGCCTGCAGGCCGAAGCGTCAATGATGGCTGGAAGGGATCCGTGAATGGACACGCTTTTTGCGATATGCGGCACCTATCAGGTGGATGACGGCCAGGCTACAGGCTTCATGCTCATGCGCAGAGAGCCGGACGGCTCGGCCAAGCCCTGGCCAATTCTTATCGCGCGCAAGGGTAACAACTTCTTCGGGTTTGAAAATGCCTGCCCCCATCAGGGCTCGCGGCTTGATACGGTGCCCGGAGAGTTCATGGATGAGGACGGCAACTTCATCACCTGCGGCAGTCATCATGCTCAGTTCGATCTCGATACCGGACATTGCTTCATCGGCCCCTGCCAGGGAAGGCACTCACGCCGATCAGGCTGATCATTGATCATGGCGATATCTGCTTGAGCGGAATCGATCTGGCCGAAGAGGACGGGCTCGACATCCCGGAGCCGGATGAAATGCCGGAGGTGCAGATCACCGCGGATTGACCGATCGTCGAACCGATAATTGATCAGCGGCGCCGTTCAGCACGGCTGAAATTGCTCAGATGGCCCTCGCGCGCGGCTTGCGCACGTCCGGCCTTCATCAAGGCCTTGGTCTTGCCCTGCGGCGCCGTGAGTGACATCAGCCGCTGCATCCTCTTGCTGCCGCATGCCGGGCAGGCCGGTTTCTCGGAAAACCCGATCAGGAGTTCGACGTCGCCGTCACATTTTGCGCAGTGAAAACTGTAAAGCGGCATGGCTGTCCCTCCCCCGTTCGGCAATGGATATCTCTGGCGAAATCGATAGTGCAGAAACCGGACCAATCGGTAAGGCAGCGTTGCTGCGGGGCGTCGGCGTGAGTTGATGTCGGATAGTGGCGGATTTTGTATCGAACCGAACGGAAGTGTCGGAACGTCGACATGCTGCCGCTTCCAAGGCCACGCGATACTCGCAATGGGTGCGATTCGGCGGCTTTGCCTCGCGAACACAGGATGATCAGGTTGGCCCGGATCATGCAAAATCGCCCTTGTGTCGGAAACATCATGCCCCCCGCGCTGTGAATGGTCGCCGCGCGGATCCGACCGCTGACCGCGCAACGATGAACGCCGATCCGGCTCGGATCAGCGCTGGAGAACATAGTGCTCTGTCCCTATCCCGGCATGCCTCCGAAGATCGAGCCGTCCTTGGCGGAGCAAAAGAACATGGTGCTAACCGGCGCCTCGCGCGGCATAGGACATGCGACGGTCAAGTTATTTTCCGATGCAGGCTGGCGGATCATTACCTGTTCACGCCAAAGGTTCGACAGCGATCTCTGTCCATGGAATTCAGGGGCCGACGATCATGTCGAGGTTGACCTGAGCGACTACCGGGCGTTGCCCGGCGCGATTGCAGAGATCAAGGAGCGCCTCGGAGGCTTGCCGCTTCATGCGCTGATCAATAATGCGGGGCTCTCTCCGAAAAATGACGAAGGAGGCCGGCTGACGTCGCTGACGACGCCGGTCGACACCTGGATGAGTGTCTTTCATGTCAATTTTCTCGCGCCGATCCTGCTGGCGAGAGGACTGTTTGATGAACTCAACGACGGTGCAGGCACCGTCGTCAACGTTACGTCGATCGCCGGTTCCCGCGTGCATCCGTTCGCCGGTACGGCGTATGCGACCTCGAAGGCCGCATTGGCCTGTCTGACCCGGGAAATGGCCCACGACTTCGCCCCCTACGGTATTCGTGTCAACGCCATCGCCCCTGGTGAGATCAAGACCGATATCCTGTCACCGGAAACCGAAGCGATGCTTGTGCCGGTAATACCGATGCGCCGAATTGGGACGCCGGACGAGGTGGCCAAGGTCATTTACTTTCTCTGCTCGGATGCGGCGAGCTACGTCACCGGAGAGGAGATCAAGATCAACGGCGGACAGCATGTCTGATCTGTCAGCTACCGTTCACAGAGCCGCGACGATTTCAGCGAGCTGGAATTGGCTCATGATAGACTATCGCCTGCCGTCCCTTTGGTCGCGACGTATTGATCTAAGTCAATGCACTGTCACAGACGATCGCTTGCGCCTGCTATGAGAGTAGTTGATCCCCAAAGTTCGAAGGCGTTCAGCCTGCGGTACACGCCTCTATGTTCTGCACTAATGCAGCAAAGTTGAGCACGACATCGTTGTGAAGATGGGACAAGATCATAACAATCCGAAAAAGCCGGCAGGGAACGTCATGGACTATGGAGAGACTGCCATGGCGCATGTTGACGCGATCGAATCCGCGAATCTGGACGCGCGATCTGGTACTCCGCTGATGCCGCTCAGCGAGATTGCGCTGACCGGGATCTATGAAATCTCAAAGATCCTCAATGCCCCGAACCGACTGCAGACGACGCTTGCCAGCGTTCTGAATGTGCTGTCGTCGTTCCTGCAAATGCGACATGGCGTGATTTCCCTGCTGGCAGACGACGATGTTCCCGATATCACCGTTGGCGTCGGCTGGAATGAGGGCGCCGACGAGCGTTACCGGGCTCGTTTGCCGCAGAAGGCCATTGGACAGATCGTTGCGACGGCCGTCCCGCTGGTCGTCGAAGATGTTGCGAAACATTCATTGTTTGCTACCGATGCGGCCGCACTAGGCGCCGTTGGCAGCGATCGTGTGTCGTTCATCGGAGTACCAATTCGCATTGGCGTCAAGGTGATCGGAACCCTCACGATCGACCGGGTCTGGGACGGTCGTTCGGTTTTCCGACTCGATTCCGATGTGCGTTTCCTGACCATGATCGCCAATCTGATCGGGCAGACCGTTCAGCTCTACCGGGTGGTCTCGCGCGACCGCGATCGGCTGATGGCCGAGAGCCACCGCCTGCAGAAGGAGTTGTCCGAACTCAAGCCGGTGCGCGAGCGCAAGAAGGTGCTGATCAAGGGCATCATCGGCGACAACCCCGCGCTGCGCTCGTTGCTCGACAAGATCATTATCGTTGCCAAATCCAACTCCACCGTGCTGCTGCGTGGCGAGTCGGGCACTGGCAAGGAGTTGATTGCCAAGGCGATCCACGAGCTTTCGCCGCGCGCCAAGGGACCCTTCGTCAAGATCAATTGCGCGGCATTGCCAGAATCGGTGCTCGAGTCCGAATTGTTCGGCCACGAGAAGGAGCCTTTACCGGCGCCATCAATTCACGCAAGGGGCGTTTCGAACTCGCCGACAAGGGGACCATCTTTCTTGATGAGATCGGCGAGATTTCGCCGGCGTTTCAGGCCAAGCTGTTGCGCGTCCTGCAGGAGCAGGAGTTTGAACGGGTCGGTGGCAACCACACCCTCAAGGTCGACGTGCGCGTGGTTACCGCGACGAACCGCAACCTCGAAGAAGCGGTCGCGCGAAACGAATTCCGCGCCGACCTGTACTACCGCATCAGCGTGGTGCCGATCCTGATGCCGCCGCTGCGCGACCGACGCAGCGACATCGCGCCGCTGGCCGCCGAATTTCTCAAGCGCTTCAATGAGGAGAACGGCCGTACTCTGTCGCTTGACGCCAGCGCACTGGAAGTGCTGATGGGGTGCGGCTTTCCTGGCAACGTGCGCGAATTGGAAAACTGCGTGCAGCGGACGGCGACTCTGGCGCAGGGAGGCTCGATCGTGATGGACGATTTCGCCTGCCGCAAGAACGAATGCCTCTCGGCAATGCTGTGGAAAGGGCCTTCGGAATTTCCGCCGGCACGGCTTCGGCCAGCGGTCCCGCTCCCGGTGCTGCCGCGCACCGCAAGTGGCAGCGCAGAAGGTTACGGACCTTCGCCAATCCAGCCTGCCGTCGACTCGATTCCGGCCACCGTTGAAGCAACCAGCTACGGGCAGGTTCCGGATCGCGAGCGCTTTATCGCGGCGATGGAGAAGTCGGGCTGGGTCCAGGCCAAGGCGGCCCGCATCCTCGGACTGACGCCGCGTCAGATCGGCTATGCGCTTAAAAAGCACGGCATCGAGGTCAAGCACCTCTAGCTGCTCCAGCTCTGCTATTTCTCCTTGAGAAGTGAAGCCGGCGCGACATCGCGCCGTGGCGGATGGTTGACCCAAGAAGATGTCGATCGCCGCGCTGGCGCATGGCGCGCAGCCTTTTGTTGAAATCACCCTTGGTGCGACTTGTCGGAGTTGCGACAGCCTGTCGTGGGCGCGACAGCGCGGCGAGTCGCCAGCGCTGAAATAGCAGTGTGAAATCAAATGCCTGCGTTCTGGCACGCGGCTTGAAAGGGAGTCGTTATCCGGCATCGACACGCATTCGGAGTTTGAAGATGGCCTATAAAATCGTCGCCTCGCAATGCACGGTATGTGGCGCTTGTGAATTTGAATGTCCCAATGCCGCCATCCGCCTGAAAAACGACATGTACATTATCGATCCGAAGAAGTGCACCGAATGCGAGGGGCATTTCGACACAGCTCAATGCGCGGTGGTGTGCCCGGTCGAAAATACCTGCGTGCCCGCATGAGGAACAGGACCATGGCATGCCGTGGCAACATCTCCCTGGCGCTGGGTGACGTGGTCGCCCGGTTGGGCGCATTGCTCATGACCGTGGTGGCCGGCGAGGACGAGCGGCTGCGCGAAACGATCGCGTGCGCTGTCAGGCGCGCGCGTCCACACCGCGGTCCAGATCCAATGAACCATTGGGGCGCCCGATACGATCCGGCGTCCCGTCGACGGGCGGAGTAACGAATGGCAGCCGTACAAGAAACCGTCGAACGGGTGCAAAGCATCGACGTCGAACAGTACAAGTATGGATTTGAGACGCTTATCGAATCGGAAAAGCCGCCCAAGGGGCTGTCCGAAGATATTGTCAGGTACATTTCTGCCAGAAAGAACGAGCCCGAGTGGATGCTGGAGTGGCGGCTACAGGCCTACCGGCGCTGGCTGACCATGACTGAGCCGAACTGGGCCCGGGTCAACTATCCGAAAATTGACTATCAGGACCTTTACTATTACTCGGCACCGAAAAAGAAGGAGATCGGATCGCTCGACGAGATCGACCCTGAAATCCTTAAGACCTATGAGAAGCTGGGCATTCCGCTGCGCGAAGTCGAGATGCTTGAAGGCGTTGTGAGGCCTGAGGGCGAGCGCCGGATCGCTGTCGATGCGGTATTTGACTCGGTTTCGGTGGCGACGACCTTCCAGAAAGAGTTGAAGCAGGCCGGCGTGATCTTTATGCCGATCTCGGAGGCAATCCGCGAGTACCCGGAACTCGTCCAAAAATATCTCGGCACAGTCGTTCCGACTTCGGATAATTATTTCGCGACGCTGAACTCGGCGGTGTTCTCTGATGGCTCGTTTGTTTACGTGCCGCCGGGCGTGCGCTGCCCGATGGAGCTGTCGACCTATTTCCGCATCAACGAACGCAACACCGGGCAGTTCGAACGGACGTTGCTGATCGCCGACAAGGGCGCCTATGTCAGCTATCTCGAGGGCTGCACCGCGCCGCAGCGCGATGAGAACCAGTTGCACGCCGCGGTGGTTGAGCTTGTCGCGCTCGATGATGCCGAGATCAAGTATTCAACAGTGCAGAACTGGTACCCGGGAAATTCCGAGGGTGTCGGCGGCATTTACAATTTCGTCACCAAGCGCGGCGACTGCCGCGGCGCCAACTCAAAGATCTCCTGGACCCAAGTTGAAACCGGGTCAGCGATCACCTGGAAATATCCGAGCTGCATCCTGCGCGGCGACAATTCTCGCGGCGAATTCTATTCGATCGCGATCTCCAATGGCCACCAGCAGGTCGATTCCGGAACCAAGATGATCCATCTGGGCAAGAACACATCGAGCCGGATCATCAGCAAGGGCATAGCTGCCGGCGTTTCGCAAAACACCTATCGCGGCCTCGTCACTGCGCATAGGAAAGCGACGGGTGCGCGCAATTTCACGGCCTGCGACTCGCTCCTGATCGGCGACACATGCGGCGCCCATACCGTCCCATACATCGAGGCGAAGAACTCGTCGGCACTGTTCGAACATGAAGCGACGACGTCGAAGATCTCCGAGGACGTGCTGTTTTACTGCGTGCAGCGTGGGCTGAGCCAGGAAGAAGCCGTCGGCCTCATCGTCAACGGGTTCGTGAAGGATGTGCTGCAACAGCTTCCGATGGAATTCGCGGTGGAAGCGCAGAAGCTGATCTCGATCTCGCTGGAAGGCAGCGTCGGGTGATGGTGTCGTATCAACTATGTAAGGAGGTAATTGCCGATGACGCCGCTCCTCGAAATCCGCGGTCTTCGGGCCGAAATCGCCGGACGGAAAATTCTCCAGGGCCTCGACCTTAGGGTCGATGCCGGTGAGATTCACGCCATCATGGGCCCGAACGGCGCCGGCAAGTCGACGCTGTCGTATGTGCTGGCCGGAAAGCCCGGCTACGAGATCACCGACGGCGAAATTCTGTTCAAGGGCGAGGACCTGCTGGCGATGGCGCCTGACGAGCGCGCCGCCAAGGGTGTGTTCCTTGCCTTCCAGTATCCGCTGGAAATCCCGGGCGTCGCCACCGTCACGTTCCTGCGCGCCGCGCTCAACGCCCAGCGTCGCAAGCGCGGCGAGGAAGAACTGACGTCGCCCGATCTGCTCAAGCGTGTCCGGGAACTGGCGAAGAAACTCGGCATCGATCCCGATATGCTCCGCCGCCCGCTCAACGTGGGCTTCTCCGGCGGCGAAAAGAAGCGCAACGAGACGCTGCAGATGGCGCTGCTGGAGCCGTTGCTCTGTGTGCTCGACGAAACCGACTCCGGCCTCGATATCGACGCCCTCAAGATCGTGGCCAACGGCGTCAATGCGTTGCGCTCCAGCGATCGCGCTATGATCGTGATTACGCACTATCAGCGGCTTCTGGACTACATCGTGCCCGATGTTGTGCACGTGCTGGCGGCCGGCCGCATTGTGAAGACTGGTGGGAAGGAACTGGCGCTTGAACTCGAAGCGACAGGTTACGCGCAATTTCAGAACGTGGCGGCGTAACGGCCATGACCGCTGTCATTCGCCCCGTCAGAACCCAGGCCGAACTTGGGCTCGTCGACATCTACAACATGGCCCGGCAGGGGTTGCCGGGCGGCAGCGACATCGCCGCGGTTCGCGTTGCTGCGTTCAATCATTTTGTGCTGTCGGGATTGCCCAACCCCAGGGTTGAAGCCTGGAAATATACCGACCTGCGGCGCTTGATGCGGGATGCCCGGCCGCTGGCAGCTCCGCCGGATGCCATTGCGAAGCAGACGGCCCGGGAAGCCGGGGGCCTGCTGTCCGCACTTGGCTTTCGCCGGCTGATGATCGTCGACGGCGCCTTCGTCGAAGAGCTGTCCGATCTGGTTGAGCTTGAGCCCGGCTTCAAGATTCGCTCGATGGCGGAAGCGCTGGCCCTGGACGAACCGATGTTGTCGCAGGGGCTCGGCGTTACGGTGCCCGCCGATGACTCGGCGCTCACGCTCAATACAGCGCTAGCCGGCGACGGAGTTGTCATCACGGTTTCGCCGGATACCTCCATTGCGCGGCCCATCCATCTGGTCTTTGTCACTACCGGAGCAACGCCTGCTGCGATGTTCACGAGATCGCTGGTGGTGGTCGGCAAGGGCGCCTCGGCGACCTTGATCGAGACCCATGAAAGTCGCGGTCAGGGAGATTATCAGGTCAATACCGTGCTGCAGCTTGTGATCGGCGATGAGGCGAAAGTCGATCACATCAAGGTCACCGGTGAAAGCAAGGGAGCTATTCATATCGGAACGCTGCTGGCTCACGTCGGTGCGCGTGCGAAGTTCAACGAATGCGGCTTCAATACCGGCGGGGCTGTCGTCCGCAATCAGCAGTTCGTGCTGCTCTCGGGGAGGGCACGATCGCGAATCTGCGCGGTCTCAGCCTGCTGGCCGAGCGGCAGCATGCCGATACCACGCTAACGGTCGAGCACGCGGCGCCGAATTGCCAAAGTCGCGAATTGTTCAAGGCCGTCGTCGATGACGAAGCACGCACCGTGTTCCAGGGCCGGATTACGGTGCGGCAGCAGGCGCAGAAGACCGACGCCAAGATGATGACGCGGGCGCTGCTGTTGTCGGATGATGCAGAGGCCGACGCCAAGCCGGAGCTCGAAATATTCGCCGACGATGTCCAATGCGGCCATGGCGCCACCACCGGCAATCTGGACGATCAGTTGAAATTCTATTTGATGGCGCGTGGCATTCCAGAAAGGCAGGCGGAGGCATTGCTGATCCAGGCGTTTGCCGCCGAAGTGGTGGACGCGATCGAGCATGACGGCGTCCGCGACGCGCTGACGGAAGTCATTGTCAACTGGCTGGGACAACGGGGATGAAGCTGCATCCGGCGGTCAGTAACGGTAGCTATGATGTCAGCTGCGTTCGCGAGGATTTTCCGATTCTTGGTATGCAGGTCTACGGCAAGCCGCTGGTCTATCTCGACAATGCGGCATCGGCGCAGAAGCCCAGGGCGGTTCTCGATCGCATGACGCAGGCCTACACCTCGGAATACTCCAACGTTCACCGTGGGTTGCACTATCTCGCCAATGCCGCCACCGAGGGCTACGAGGGCGCCCGCGAGAAGGTCGCCAGCTTCCTGAATGCCGGCAGCAACGAAGAGATCATCTTCACCCGCGGCGCGACCGAGGCCATCAATCTTGTGGCGCAGACCTTTGGGCGTGAGCGGATAGGACCGGGTGATGAAATCGTTCTCTCGATCATGGAGCATCATGCGAACATCGTTCCCTGGCACTTCCTCAGGGAACGGCAGGGTGCCGTGATCAAGTGGGCGCCGGTGGACGAAGACGGCAATTTCCTGATCGACGAATTCGAAAAGCTGCTGACCGAACGCACCAAGATGGTCGCCATCACGCAGATGTCGAACGTGCTGGGCACTGTGGTGCCAGTCAAGGAAGTGGTCCGCATCGCGCACGCCCGGGGGATCCCGGTGCTGGTCGACGGCGCGCAATCTTCCGTGCACATGGAATGCGATGTGCGCGACATCGATTGTGATTTCTTCGTCATTACCGGCCACAAATTGTACGGGCCAACCGGGATCGGCGCACTATACGGAAAGCGCGCACATCTCGAGACGATGCCGCCGTTCAATGGCGGCGGCGAGATGATCCGCGAGGTGCAGCGCGATTGTGTCAGCTACGGTGCGCCGCCGCACCGGTTCGAGGCCGGGACGCCGGCCATCGTGCAGGCGATCGGGCTTGGTGCCGCCATCGACTACATCAATTCGATCGGCAAGGGGCGGATCAGGGCGCACGAAGGCGCGTTGCTTGCCTATGCCCAACAAAAGCTCGGCGAGATCAATTCGCTGCGCATCATCGGAGCCGCGGCGGAGAAGGGGGCCATCGTTTCGTTCGAGATGAAGAGTGCCCACGCCCACGATTTCGCGACAGTGATCGATCGCGCCGGCATCGCGGTGCGGGCCGGCACCCATTGCGCCATGCCACTGCTGGAGCGTTTTGGTGTCTCGGCTACGTGCCGGGCCTCATTCGCGCTCTACAATACCCATGAAGAGGTCGATGTTCTGGCGCGAGCCCTTACCAGGGCGCAGGAGTTCTTCACATGAATCACCCAAATCCGCGGCTGCGTCCGACCGCCATTGCCCGCGTGGTCCACGATCCTCGCCGCCGCAGCTTCAAATGCGGTACGAGCATCGCCGGTCAGCGCGAGTTCAAAGCGGGCGAGGCTGTACGGTCACTGACGCGTGTTATCAATGATGGGATCTATCCGCACCGCGATATCGGCGAAATCCTGGTCAATGGTGGCGATGTCGGTGTAGTCCGCGAAAGCTGGAGTTTTCTTGGTGAGACTTACTATACCGTAGAATTCTTTGCCAATGCGGCCGTCGTGATCATGCGCGGCGAGGAGATGGCGAAAGCCGCGCTGCGCGGTGGCCGGCGCCCTGCACACTGATCGCGGGGCTTTTGGCTATCTGGCGGATACCGCCTGGTCTGTCAGGGCCCGCTGCGCATCGGCACGGATGCGGTTGACCATGGATCGAAATCCATTGGATCGCTGCGGAGTGAGATGCTCGCCCAGACCAAGGCGGTCGAATAGGGCAATCGGGTCCGCTGTCAGGATCTGATCGGCCGGCTTGCCGGAGACGACCGCGAGCAGAATGGCGACCAACCCGCGCACGATATGCGCGTCGCTGTCGCCGCGAAAATCCAGCAGCAGCCGTTGATGTTCGAACCGGACCGAAGTGCCGAGCCAGACCTGGCTGGCGCAGCCGGGGACCTTGTTGGCGGCACTGCGATGGATATCGGGCAACGGGAGCATGCCGCGACCGAGTTCTATGACATAACGGTAGCGGTCGTCCCAATCATCCAGCAGCGCAAAGTTCTCGATGATGTCATCGATCGGCGGGATACCTGCGCCTGCGTTATTCATTTGGCCACCCTTCTCCTGGTTCATTGGCGCTGCGCCCGGCATATCGGTCACCACGCTGCCGAGGGCGGCAGCAACCCGAGCAAGGTCGCTGCCTGTTTCCGGCGCCGGAGCACCCCGTTGACGCTACGGTGGATCGAATCGAAGCTGATTGGCTTGCCCAGGACGTCGTGTGCCCCCCACCGCAGCGCTTTCAAGGCCAATGGATCATCGACGGTGTTCGCCACGATCATAATCTCGGCGCTTGGGAACCTTCGACAGATCTGGCTCAGGACGGTTCGGCCTTCTTGTCCAAGAAGGTCGATGCCGAGCAGTATCAGGTCCGGCGTCATGTCTCCTGCTCGTGCATAAGCGAGATCGAGGGTTGCAAACGAGTGCGTCTCATTCTGGTGGGTCAGGATGAAATGCAACGCCGAGCGAATAACATCATTGCCCTCGATCACGAACACGATGTCGTCATCCCTGGAGTTGAAGGGTGCAAAATCGACGGGCATTCTGTTGTCCTCGCTGTCGTGGCGCCTTGCGTCAAGCAAACGTCGTACCGCGATTGGTCCCTGACAGAAGACGACACTGGCATCGCCCATTGGCCGGACAGGCGTGTCTGCAGCGATGTTTTGTTTGGGACAGCCGAATAGCCGAGCGTCCGACGACGCATCATCATGTCGGGTTTGCAACAAGCCGCCCGTCGTTCGTATCAAACATCTATGTACTTCAAATCAAAAGAATTTTTCATCGGCGCGTGCGCTGGCACAGTCGTTGCAAACCCTCGTTCTCGCAAGGCGATGGTTGCTGGCTGCATCCTCGAAGCGGAAGAGCAATCTGCGACCGCGCCGCGCAACGGGATTCATCAAGACCACGCTGTGCGGCTTGCGACGACGGATACACCGCATCGGTTCATGGAGAACAAAATGGCTGCACTACGACAAATCGCTTTCTACGGCAAAGGCGGCATCGGCAAGTCGACGACGTCGCAGAACACCTTGGCGGCGCTGGCCGAGATGGGACACAAGATCCTGATCGTCGGTTGCGATCCCAAGGCGGATTCCACCCGCCTGATCCTGCATGCCAAGGCGCAGGACACCATCCTCAGTCTGGCCGCCGCCGCCGGCAGCGTCGAGGATCTCGAACTCGAAGAAGTCATGAAGGTCGGCTATCGCGACATCAAGTGCGTGGAATCCGGCGGTCCGGAGCCCGGCGTCGGCTGCGCCGGTCGCGGTGTCATTACCTCGATCAACTTCCTCGAGGAGAACGGCGCCTATGAGGACATCGACTACGTGTCCTACGACGTGCTGGGCGACGTGGTTTGCGGCGGCTTCGCGATGCCGATCCGCGAGAACAAGGCGCAGGAAATCTACATCGTGATGTCCGGCGAGATGATGGCAATGTATGCCGCCAACAACATCTCCAAGGGCATTCTGAAATACGCCAATTCCGGCGGCGTGCGTCTCGGCGGTCTGGTCTGCAACGAACGCCAGACCGACAAGGAGCTGGAGCTGGCCGAAGCCATGGCCAAGAAGCTCGGCACCCACCTGATCTACTTCGTGCCGCGCGCCAACATCGTGCAGCACGCCGAGCTGCGCCGCATGACGGTTCTGGAATACGCGCCGGAATCCGAACAGGCCCAGCACTACCGTTCGCTGGCGACCAAGATCCACGCCAACGGCGGCAAGGGCATCATCCCGACCCCGATCACCATGGACGAGCTCGAGGACATGCTGATGGAGCACGGCATCATGAAGCCGGTGGACGAGAGCGTAGTCGGCAAGACCGCCGCAGAACTCGCCGTCGATCAGCTGGCAGCGATGTCCGCCTGAGGACTTTCAATCGAGACGATCCGGCCCCTCGCGAGAGGGGCCGGTCCCCCCGTCACCGCAAACGGATAGCGAGGAAAATCAGATGAGCTTAGCAAAGACGGAAAGTGTTGCGGAGATCAAGGCGCGCAACAAGGAACTGATCGCCGAAGTACTGGCGGTTTACCCGGAGAAGACCGCTAAGCGGCGCGCCAAGCACCTGAACGTGCATGAAGCCGGTAAGTCGGATTGCGGCGTCAAATCGAACCTGAAGTCGGTTCCGGGCGTGATGACCATCCGCGGCTGCGCCTATGCCGGCTCGAAGGGCGTGGTGTGGGGACCGATCAAGGACATGATCCACATCAGCCATGGCCCGGTGGGCTGCGGCCAATATTCCTGGGCGGCCCGCCGGAACTACTACATCGGCACCACTGGGATCGACACCTTCGTGACCATGCAGTTTACCTCCGACTTCCAGGAGAAGGACATTGTCTTCGGTGGCGACAAGAAGCTCGCCAAGATCATGGACGAAATCCAGGAGCTGTTTCCGCTCAACAACGGCATCACCGTGCAGTCGGAATGCCCGATCGGTCTGATCGGTGACGACATCGAGGCCGTCTCGAAGCAGAAGTCGAAGGAATACGACGGCAAGACGATTGTTCCTGTTCGCTGCGAAGGCTTCCGCGGCGTGTCGCAGTCGCTCGGTCACCACATCGCCAACGACGCGATCCGCGACTGGGTTTTCGACAAAATTCCGGCGGATGCGCCGGCCAGGTTCGAGCAGTCACCCTACGACGTCGCCATCATCGGCGACTACAACATAGGTGGCGACGCCTGGTCATCGCGCATCCTGCTCGAGGAAATGGGGCTTCGGGTGATCGCCCAGTGGTCCGGCGACGGAAGTCTGGCAGAACTCGAGGCAACGCCGAAAGCGAAGCTCAATGTGCTGCATTGCTATCGTTCGATGAATTACATCTCCCGCCACATGGAAGAAAAGTACGGGATTCCGTGGTGCGAATACAACTTCTTCGGCCCCTCCAAGATTGCGGAATCGCTACGCAAGATCGCATCGTTCTTCGATGACAAGATCAAGGAAGGTGCCGAGCGCGTCATCGCGAAATATCAGCCACTGATGGATGCGGTGATCGCCAAGTATCGCCCCCGCCTCGAGGGCAAGACGGTGATGCTGTTCGTTGGTGGTCTTCGCCCGCGCCACGTCATCGGTGCCTATGAGGATCTCGGCATGGAAGTCGTCGGCACCGGTTACGAATTCGGCCACAACGATGACTACCAGCGAACCGCCCAGCACTATGTCAAGGACGGTACGCTGATCTACGACGACGTGACCGGCTACGAGTTCGAGAAGTTCGTCGAAAAGGTGCAGCCGGATCTGGTCGGGTCGGGCATCAAGGAGAAGTATGTCTTCCAGAAGATGGGTGTGCCGTTCCGGCAGATGCACTCCTGGGACTATTCCGGCCCGTATCACGGCTATGACGGCTTCGCGATCTTCGCGCGCGACATGGACATGGCGATCAATTCGCCGATCTGGAAGAAGACGATCCCGCCGTGGAAGGTCGTTCCGCAGGCGACACTGATGGCCGCCGAATAGATCGCGCTCCTGGCTCTCCCGGCTTGGGAGGGCCAGGCCTTCCGCTCACAGACAATTTTGAAAGGGTGTCACCATGACGCAGAATGCTGAACACGTGCTCGATCACTTCGAGCTTTTCCGCGGCCCGGAATACCAGCAGATGCTGGCGAACAAGAAGAAGATGTTCGAGAATCCCCGCGATCCCGCCGAAGTCGAGCGCATCCGCGAATGGGCCAAGACGCCGGAGTATCGCGAAAAGAATTTTGCCCGCGAGGCCCTGACGATCAACCCGGCCAAGGCGTGCCAGCCGCTCGGCGCAGTGTTCGCAGCCGTCGGCTTCGAAGGAACAATCCCTTTCGTTCACGGTTCGCAGGGTTGCGTTGCCTATTACCGCAGCCATCTGTCGCGCCACTTCAAGGAGCCGAGTTCCTGCGTATCGTCATCCATGACCGAAGACGCGGCGGTATTCGGCGGCCTCAACAACATGATCGACGGCCTCGCCAACACGCATGCGATGTACAAGCCGAAGATGATCGCGGTGTCCACGACATGCATGGCGGAAGTCATCGGCGACGACCTCAACGCGTTCATCAAGACGGCGAAGGAAAAGGGGTCTGTGCCGGAGGAATACGACGTTCCGTTCGCCCACACGCCGGCCTTCGTCGGCAGTCATGTCACCGGCTACGACAATGCGCTGAAGGGCATTATTGAACACTTCTGGGATGGCAAGGCCGGTACCGCGCCGAAGCTCGAGCGCAAGCCCAACGAGAAGATCAACTTCATCGGCGGCTTCGATGGTTACACCGTCGGAAACACCCGGGAAATCAAGCGCATCTTCAATCTGATGGGGATCGAACACACCGTTCTTGCCGACAACAGCGACGTGTTCGACACGCCGACTGACGGCGAGTTCCGGATGTATGACGGCGGCACCACGTTGGAAGATGCAGCCAATGCGATCCATGCCAAGGCGACGATCTCGATGCAGCATTATTCGACCGAGAAGACGCTTCCGTTCATCGCAAGTCATGGCCAGGAAGTGCTGTCGTTCAATCATCCGATCGGCGTTTCCGCCACCGACGACTTCGTGATGGCGCTGTCGCGGATCACCGGGAAAGAAATTCCGGCGGCGTTGACCCTGGAGCGCGGCCGACTGGTCGATGCGCTTGCTGACTCTGCTGCGCATATTCACGGCAAGAAGTTCGCGATCTATGGCGATCCGGACCTTTGTCTCGGCCTTGCCGCATTCTTGCTTGAACTCGGTGCCGAACCGACCCACGTGCTGGCAACCAACGGCAACAAGGCGTGGGCGGCGAAGGTTCAGGAAGTGTTCGACGCCTCGCCGTTTGGCAAGAACTGCCATGTCTATCCCGGCAAGGACCTCTGGCATATGCGCTCCCTGCTGTTCACCGAGCCGGTAGATTTCCTGATCGGCAACACCTATGGCAAGTATCTGGAGCGAGATACTGGAACGCCGCTGATCCGTATCGGCTTCCCGATTTTCGATCGGCATCACCATCATCGTTACCCGGTCTGGGGTTACCAGGGCGGCATGAATGTCCTGGTGACGATCCTCGACAAGATCTTTGACGAGATCGACAGGAACACCAACGTTCCCTCCAAGACGGATTTCAGCTTCGATATTATTCGCTGAGCGAGCGTTAGGCCCGGTCGCCGCTCGCGACGTTGCGGACGACGGCCGGGCAGATCAAGCGAGAAGACAAAGGCAGACTTTCGTTCCGCATCAGTCCCCGTTGTTCAGGAGAGACGAATGAGCTCGCTGTCGGCTACCATTCAGGATGTGTTCAACGAGCCCGGTTGCGGCAAGAATGCGAACAAGACGGAGGCGGAACGCAAGAAGGGATGCACCAAGCAGTTGCAGCCCGGCGGCGCAGCCGGCGGTTGCGCCTTCGACGGTGCCAAGATCGCGTTGCAGCCCTTGACCGATGTCGCCCATCTCGTCCATGGCCCGATCGCCTGTGAAGGTAACTCCTGGGACAATCGTGGATCGCGATCATCGGGGTCGAATATCTGGCGCACCGGCTTCACCACTGACATCAATGAAACCGACATCGTATTCGGTGGCGAGAAGCGGCTCTACAAGGCGGTCAGGGAGATCATCGAAAAGTACGATCCCCCGGCGGTCTTCGTCTACCAGACCTGCGTGCCAGCCATGATCGGCGACGACATCAATGCGGTCTGCAAGGCGGCGTCAGCGAAATTCGGCACGCCTGTGATTCCGGTGAACGCACCCGGCTTCGTTGGGCCCAAGAATCTCGGTAACAAGCTCGCGGGGAAGCTCTGCTCGATCACGTCATCGGGACGCAGGAACCGGAGTTCACCACCCCCTACGATCTCAATATTATCGGCGAATACAATCTCTCGGGTGAACTCTGGCAGGTGAAGCCGCTGCTTGACGAACTCGGCATCCGGATCTTGTCGTGCATTTCCGGCGACGGAAAATATCGCGAGGTTGCGTATTCGCACCGTGCCCGCGCGGCGATGATGGTGTGCTCGAAGGCCATGATCAACGTGGCACGCAAGATGGAAGAACGTTACGGCATTCCGTTCTTCGAGGGCTCGTTCTACGGCATCCAGGATACCAGCGATTCGCTGCGCGAGATTGCCCGGCTGTTGATCGAGCGAGGCGCGCCCGATGAGCTGATGGCCCGTACGGAAGCGGTGATTGCCCGCGAGGAGGCCAAGGCCTGGGCGTCGATCGAGCCCTACAAGCCGCGCTTTGCCGGAAAGAAAGTTTTGCTGATTACCGGCGGCGTCAAGTCCTGGTCGGTGGTGGCTGCGCTGCAGGAGGCGGGCCTCGAAATGGTCGGCACCAGCGTCAAGAAATCCACCAAAGAGGACAAGGAGCGGATCAAGGAGTTGATGGGCCAGGATGCCCACATGATCGACGATATGACGCCGCGCGAGATGTACAAGATGCTGAAGGACGCCAAAGCGGACATCATGCTGTCGGGTGGCAAATCGCAATTTGTCGCGCTCAAGGCCGCGATGCCCTGGCTCGACATCAACCAGGAGCGCAGCCATGCCTATATGGGCTACGTCGGCATGCCGAAGCTGATGGAGGAGATCGACAAGGCGCTCTATAATCCGGTCTGGGAGCAGCTTCGCCAGCCGGCGCCCTGGGACAATGTTGCCAGCAACTGGCAGGCCAAGGCGATCGAGCAAATGGGCGCCGAGGCGGCCCAGCTGGCCGCCGACCCGGTGGCCGCAGAAGCCGCGCGCCGCGCCGCGAAGATCTGCAACTGCAAGTCGGTCGATCTCGGGACCATCGAGGATGCAATCCAAGCTCATGGACTGACCACGGTCGACGGGATCAAGCAGCATACCAATGCGTCCGGCGGCTGCAGCTTCTGCTCGGTGCGAATCGCGAAGATCCTCGCCACTGCGCCGACCGTAGTTGCCACGCCGGCGCTTCAGGCGGCGGAATAGGACTTCAGATGGCAAAGGTCACGGTCGGAAAAAAGCGTGCGCGGTCAATCCGCTGAAGATGAGTCAGCCGATCGGGGGGCGTTCGCCTTTATGGGGCTGCGCGGATCGATGCCGCTGTTGCACGGATCGCAGGGCTGCACGTCATTCGGCCTGACCCTGTTCGTGCGGCACTTCAAAGAAGCCGTCCCGCTGCAAACGACGGCCATGAGTGAAGTCGCGACGGTGCTCGGCGGGTACGACAATGTCGAACAGGCGATCCTCAACATCCACAAGCGGACCAAGCCGGAGATCATCGGCATCTGCTCCACCGGCGTCACCGAAACCAAGGGCGATGACGTCGAGGGCTATATCAAGACGATCCGGCAGAAGCATCCGGAACTGGCAGCGTTTCCGTTGGTCTATGTGTCGACTCCCGACTTCAAGGATGCGTTCCAGGATGGCTGGGAGAAGACCGTGGCGCGCATCGTCGAGGTGCTGGTGAAGACACCCGTCAACGACACGCGCCGTGATCCCAAGCGGGTCAATGTGCTGCCCGGATGCCATCTCACGCCCGGTGACCTCGACGAAATCCGGAACATGATCGAGGATTTCGGGCTTGAGCCGTCGTTCCTGCCCGATCTAGCGGGCTCGCTTGACGGCCATATTCCCGACGAGTTCGTGCCGACCACGATTGGCGGCATCGGCGTGGAAGAGATTGCCACCATGGGCCAGGCCTCCTGGACCATTGCCATTGGCGCGCAGATGCGACGGGCTGCCGAGGCCATGGAGACCAAGGCCGGGGTGCCGTTCCGGCTGTTCGAGCGGCTGTGTGGCCTGCGTCCCAATGACGAGTTCCTGGTTTTCCTGAGCGAGATTTCCGGACGTCCGGTGCCGCTGAAGTACCGCCGTCTGCGCGGCCAGCTAGCCGATGCCATGCTCGACGCGCATTTCCACCTCGGCGGTCGCAAGCTGGCGATTGGCGCCGAGCCGGACCTTCTGTTCGATCTGTCGAGCATGCTTCACGAGATGGGAACCAAGGTGACGGTGGCGATCACGACCACGCAGTCGCCGGTGCTGGAGCGGATCAAGGCCGAGGAAGTGCTGATCGGCGATCTCGAGGACCTCGAGACTCTCGCAAAGGAGCGCGGCTGCAATCTGCTGATCTCTCATTCGCATGGCCGTCAGGCCGCGGAACGGCTGCAGATCCCGTTCTATCGCGCGGGATTTCCGATGTTCGATCGGCTCGGCGCCGGACATCAGCTTTCGGTCGGCTATCGCGGCACCCGTGATCTGATCTTCGATATAGCCAATATGATCATCGCCGACCACGAGGAAAATCACCAGGCGACGCCGGATACGTGGCGCAACGCCGAGAGCGATCCGCCGGCAACGATCGACGCTGCAACCTTGCACTGAGGCGAGACGAAAGGACGGAAACCGATGAAGATCGCATTCGCGACCCAGGACCTGAAACGCGTCGACGCCCATTTTGGCTGGGCGAAGAATATCGCGATCTATGAGATCGGCCCTTGGGGGCACAAATTCCTTGAGGCCATCCAGTTCGAGGGCGACCTCAAGGAAGATGGCAATGAGGACAAGCTCGCGCCGAAGATCGACGCCATCAAGGATTGCGCAATTCTCTATGTCGCGGCAATCGGCGGTTCCGGAGCGGCAAGGGTCGTCGCTAACAACATCCATCCCATGAAAGTGAATCAGCCCGAGGAAATCACCGATCTTCTGGCCAAGCTTGAAGACGTGCTGAAGGGCACGCCGCCGCCATGGCTGCGCAAGGCCCTGGCGAAGGATAAGGAACGTGTGCTGGATTTTGAGGACTAAGGGATCAACATGACTGATATTGCTGCAGTGATCGAACCGAATCCCGCCGCCGAGGCTCCTTTCATCAAGGAGTTGATCAAGATATGGCGCGCGCAGGACAGTCATGGCGCGTGGGAGGGAAAGAGCGATTTATCTCTTCTCGATCCGTACATACTGGACAAGGAAGCGCGCCGGGCGCTGCCGATCATCGGAGATCCCGATCCGGAGACCATCTGGCGGATCGAGCTGTTCTTTAATGCGGTTGCGCTGTCGATCGAACGCGCCACTGGCGTCATGGTTTCGCCGATGCTGAAGATGAGCCATGAGGGCTTTGGCCGCATGGTGCTCATCGGCGGCCGACTGATTGTCGTCAACAAGCAGTTGCGCGACGTGCATCGCTTCGGCTTCGACAATCTCGGAAAACTGGCCGACGAAGGCACCAAGTATGTCAATGCCGGCATCGAGATGATCGATAAATTCAAAGAAGTCGCAGAATACTGAGGTGTCCCATGAGTGACCTGGAATCCCTGAAAGCCGAGATCAAGAAGCTGTCGGCGAAAGCGACCCAGTCGAAGATGGATCTCCATGATCTGTCCGAGGAACTGCCGCTGCAATGGCAAACGATTCTGACCGTTGCGCAACGCGCCTACGATGCGTTCGCCGAACTGGAGCAGAAGCGTGCGGCGTTGAAGAGCCTCGAATCCGCCTAGCAGGGGGCATTGACCGTGAGCAACATCACCCGAGACGGCCGCGACTGGCAGGCCGCCTACCTCTTGGCGATCGACGAGCAGAAATGCATCGGTTGCGGCCGCTGCTTCAAGGTGTGTGGCCGTGACGTGATGACGCTCAAGGGGCTCACCGACGAAGGCGAGTTCGTCGATCTCGACGACGACGAGGACGAGGTCGAGAAAAAGATCATGGTGATGAACGATCAGGGAGCCTGCATCGGTTGCGGTGCCTGTGCCCGGGTCTGCCCGACCAATTGCCAGACACATGCAACGGAGGGAATAGCGCCGCCGCCAGGCGGAAGGCTGCGCGATGAGTAAAACGTCCGTTGCCAAATTCAACATCGGGCAGGTTACCCGGCACCGAGTGCACGCCTTTCGCGGCGTGGTGTTCGACGTTGATCCGGAATATGCCGATAGTACGCCTTCGTACGATCGGGTTTTCCTGATCGAGGGGCGACAACGCCAGGATCAGCCGTTCTATTATCTGTTCGCCGAGAACGAACAGGCGCCCTATATCGCTTACGTGTCCGAACAGAATTTGCTGGCTGACACCTCCGACGAGCCGGTCAGCCATCCCGAGGTGGACGGCATGTTCGAGCGCGACGAAAATGGCGGCTATCGACCGCGCAGGGCGATGCTGAACTAGCCTCGCGCGCATCGCGTGAGCGATAGAGACTACTCGATGCCCTGTTCGCGGGCTTTCCACATGGCGGCGATCCTGAACCGCTCGTTGATGGCGGCCGGGCTGGCCAGGATTTGCGCTTCGGCCTCACTGAAGGCGGCAGCCACGGAGTCTGCTTCCTCGCGCGTCAGCGTCACCCGTCCTGCCATATGGGTCGCATCAGGTGCGGCCATCCATATCGCGCGCTGGTTCGGGTGCAGCTTGACCTCGATCAGCTCGAAGGCCTCGAGCTGGCCATCGAGACAGATTGCCAGCCCGATCACCTCCAGCTTCCGCCCGTCCTGCGTGGTCTTGATGAGGGTCGCCATGTCACTCTCCGTCTTGCGTTGCGAGCCAGCTATAGCCGCCCTGGTCCCACAGTTGGGCCAGAGTCTGGTCCGCCTTCCAGTCTGGGTATTGCAGCTGGATTGCCTGGTAGTCCGCTTGAAACCGCGTCGCATCTTCTCCCTGGAGATGGGCTGTATAGAAGTCGGCTTTTGAGCGCAGGATGAACAAGGTGTGATCCAGCGTCGTCAACAGTTCGTAATCCTTGCCGTCTGCGATCATGCTCATCGGCGCTTGAACCTCGCTCATGGACGCAGCTCTCCTTTGCATGGATGTGTCAGGCAGCGACCGCCGGCGTATGCTCGGCCAGTCCCCATTCCGCCCACGAACCGTCATAGACGGCGGCAGTGGTATGTCCGAGCAGGTAGAGCCCGAGCGCCACCACGCAGGATGTGATGCCTGATGCGCAACTGGTCGCGATTGGACGCCGCAGGTCGATACCGGCGGCGGCAAATCGCGCCGCAGGGGCTTCCGGTGCAATGACCGTTCCGCTCTCGGCGTGAATGAGATCGGCCCAGGGAATATTGGTGGCGTTTGGAATGTGCCCGAGCTTCCTGAACGGGAACACGTCCTCCTGGGTGCCGTCGAACTTGCCGGGGCCGCGAGCGTCGATTACCTGTGCCGCGCCGGTTACGACATTTTGCGTCATGTCGTGCAATCCGCGCACGAGAGCAGGCTGGTATGTTGCAGAAAACGATTGCGGTTCCGGCCGCACCATCGACATGTCGGCCGGCAGCTTCTCGTTGGTCCATTTTCCAAATCCGCCGTCGAGCATCGCGACTTTGCCGAAGCCGAACGCCCGAAACATCCACCACACCCGAGCTGCTGCAGCGCCGCCGTACAGGCGGTCGTAAACCACGATGCGATCGCCATCGCTGATCCCGAGCAGGCCGACCTTCTTGGCAAAGTCGGCGGCGGTGGGCAGCATGTGCGGAAGCGGGTTAGCCCTGTCGGAGATGTGGTCGATATCGAAATGGACCGATCCCGGAATATGTCGCCCCCGGTACTGCGTGCGTCCATCAAGATTGGTGCTGGCGTGATGCCAGGTGCAATCGAGCACCCGGAGATCGGGGTCACCGAGATGCTCCGCCAACCACTCTGTGCTCACCAGCGGTTCGGGATTTGCATAACTCATATCCGTGAAATCTCCCTGTCAGAAAGCAGACAAAGTCACCAAAAGACAGCCGTCCGGAAATTCAGGAATGACCTGACCCGTCGGTCGGCGCTACGCGGTCGGCATTGGATAGCCGGTACGGGGGCGCGTATCGTAGTATTCCGGCCATCCGCCTCCCGCGATGATCTCGAATGTTGCGATCTTAACCGGTGCGCCCTGTGAGAAAGAGACCTCGCTGAATTTGACCTCCCGATTGCCGGGGCCGGCGGAAAAATCCGCCACAACAGTGCCGTCCGCCTTCCGCGCCCGGGCGAAGCCTGGCGTACCGACGCTGCTCGCCGGGACAGGGTTGGCGGCAAACACCGGGCTTTCGATGCCGTCGCTCGCGGCGGTGAAGGCCGGCGACGCAAAGGTGAATGTCGCCAACGGCGCGCTACGCTCAATCGGCAGATCGGCGGTCGACGGGCGGGCCACCGAATAGACTGTCAGCGTACCGCCATCGAGCAGTGCCTTCAGCTCATCGAGTGAACAAGCCGCCAAATCCGTTGTGACATTCATGTCAATCTCCTCGCATTGGTGCGTTGGATAGCGATTATCAAGTTCTATGCCAGTTGAATGTCGACGCCGCAGCTCGCTGTCTATTCGATCAAGAGTCCGAGCTTGCCTGAATCTTGCAGAGCCACGGAAAGGAGCGAGGTGGTGGAGCTGATCGATGCTGGATACGGCGATCGTTGGCGGCGGCTTAAGTGGCGTCGCGCTGGCGCGAAGTCTTTTGAGGCAGGGCAGATCCGTGGCCTTGTTCGAGGCGCGGGAGCGGCTCGGCGGCCGCATCCTGACGGTCGCGACCGCTGATACCGGAGCCAAGGTGGACCTCGGTCCGACGTGGTTCTGGCCCGATACGCAGCCTCTGATGAAGAACCTGGTCGCAGAACTCGGACTGGCCAGTATCCCGCAGCATGATGACGGTTCGTCGCTGCATCTGAGCGATCCCGACAAGGCGCCGGATCGCGTCGTCGGCAAACAGTTGCATGCTGGTGCGCGACGTCTGCCGGGAGGAATGGGGCAACTCATTGAGCTGATCGCCCGGGAGCTGCCGCCAGATCTCGTGTATCTCGATCATGTCCTGACCGAGGTCAGGGATTGCACCGACCACGTCGTGCTGACCTTTGGCAATGGCGACGATATCGTCGAGGTCAGCGCGCGGCATGTCGTGCTCGCCGTTCCGCCGCGCTTGCTGGAGGAGGGGGTCCGTTTCACGCCGGCGCTCGATGAGGCCACGTTGGAGGCCATGCAGGGCTGCGCAACCTGGATGGCGGCGCAGGCCAAGGTGGTCTTCCCTTACAGCCGGGCTTTCTGGCGCGATGCCGGGCAATCCGGCAATGCCTTCGTTACGCATGGGCAGGCAGTTGTCGGTGAGATATTCGACGCCTGTAACGGCGATGCAAGTTACGCAGCGCTGGGCGGGTTCCTCGCTCTGTCGCCGGATATGCGCGCCAGTTTCAGCGCCGGGCTGCCGCTGCTGATGACCAGCCAGATGGTACAGGTTTTTGGATCCATGCTCGAACCGGCGGAACAGCTCTACCAGGATTGGGCAAACGAGACCTTTACCTGCAGTGCACGAGATCGCGCCTCGCCCGCCAGCGAATACGCATTTGCCGTCAACCCAATGCTGCGACGGCCGCAATGGGATGGCAGGTTGTATCTGGCGGGCGCGGAGACGGCAGCGACGGGGGCGGGCTATCTCGAAGGCGCGCTGGAGGCTGCTAGGCGGGTGGATCTGTCGCTAAACCGCGGCTCGACCAAAGCGGCGGGCGGGGGCCTGACGCGTCGCCCTCCGACAACAGTCCGGCGTCAATCAACGCAACCAGTCTTGCCCGGTTTTCCAAGTGGGTGTTCGAGCAGCAGAATGTGACGTTCGATACCTATCGTCACCGCCTCAACCAGAATCTTGCGGTCCAGCAGAGAGAGCAGCTGACCCAGCACGCGCTTCTCGAAGCGATGGAAGACCTGTTCGACGATGCGCTCAAAATGCTGGAAGCGTTACCCTTCGCGATGAGCGCGGTGCCAGTTGAACGTGGCAGATCGCCTTTGACGCCGGAGATTCAGCAGCCGTTCGGCATTCTCATGCGGTCGGTGTTCGACGATGTCGTCGCCTTCAACCGGACGTCGTGCGCGCTGTCGAACTTTCCCGACGAGCATCACCTGTCCCAGGAATACCGCCAGGTTATCCTGGGCGACATCGCTGCGGCCTGGCTGGAGTTCTCGCTCGCTGCCAACCGCCTGCTGGTCGCGAAGGCCAGTTCGGGCGGTCACCGCCCCAGGTCAGTGGCTCTCACAAGCGTTTCGTCACGAAGGAGGCCAATATGACCGATCATGTCGCCTATGCGATTTGCGGGATGAACGAGATACCGAGCCAGAAGGCGAGAGGGTTTCATCTGATGATCGTGGCTGAAGACGGTAGCCACAAGCCTTGGCCGATCATCGTGGTGCGCTGGGGCAGGCAGGTATTCGGCTATCTCAACAGGTGTCCGCATGACGGGGGCAATCTCGATTGGGAGCGAAACCAGTTTCTCGACCAGAATGGCACCCGGCTCATGTGCGGCAAGCACGGTGCAACCTTCGAACTGGGGACCGGCAAATGTGTCGACGGCCCGTGTAAGGGAAAGAACCTGACGCCGGTGGCACTGACGGTGCTCGACAACGACATCTGCGTTACCGGTGTAACCCTGATCGAAGATGAAGATGTCGAGTCCAACAAGGTGGAGGCCTGACCCGAGGCGTTCGAGAACGGAGATGAGAGACGCTTAGACCGGACGGTTTTCGTTGCGGTTCTTGACCGGCTCCATGCGGGTCACGCCTTCTTCGAAGGTGATGACGTCGTATTCTTCGTTGAAGCCCATGGCCGCGTCGAGCAGGTAGTCGAGCTTTCCGGCGGTGTTGAGCTTTTTCACGTCGTTCTTGTCGATGCTCATCAGATCCATCATCTCCTTCCACACGGTCGATTCATCGCAAGGCAGCACGAAGAAGGTCACACCGCGAAGGCTGACACGGTACTTGGCCAGCAGATCGATGTTGTTGCAGAAGATAAAGTAGGTGCCGCCCGGCGAAAGCAGGCCGTCCAACACGGCAGAAACCACATCGAGATAGGCGAAGGAGTGGATATATCCGACGAGAATCGGAATCGTGGCGTCGTCCTGCTGCACCACGGTCAGGACTTGCTCGACCGAAAACTCCGGCGGGCGCTTTTCGTCAGCGAGTTGGGTCTGGAACTTGAGCGCGATATCGCCCCTGAAGCCAAACCGGCCTAGTTTCGTTGTCGGTCCTTTGAAAACGGCATTGAGCAGACGTCCTTCCCGGTCCAGCCGGCCGAGGGCGGTGGTCTCGATCGACGTGGGCGCACTCATCTCAATCGTCGTCATCTAACATCTCCGGTTTCGTATAAAGCGCGACGAGACGCCGCTGCCGCAAGCCGCTATGCAAATTGTCTGCCGGTTAGGAGCGGTCGCTGTTGGTTGCCAAGTCGTGTTCGAGCGTTGCGCGATCTTCCGTGGCATCGATCTCAGCCCGACGACGGCGTCTGTCAACGCCGGACTGCGGCAAGCCATCCTGTCGGAAACCTGACACGCGTCGCAAAGCCAACAGCGCGCACGCGATATCTAAACAATATCAGCAGGTTAATAGATGGCATAGGTCTTGCCAGTTAATAGCTCGAAAGTCCCGTGGAAGCGAGAGAGCGAGCGATGATCAATCTGACCGACAGCGCACTCAACGCGGTGCGCAACGCGATATCGGCAGCTGACAAGCCGGTCGACGGCCTGCGCATCATGGTCGAGGCGGGTGGCTGCGCAGGCTACAAATACAATATGGGTCTCGTCGACGCCATCGATCCCGACGACACCGTGATCGAACGCGATGGCGTACGGGTGTTTGTCGACATGAAAAGCCACGAATACCTGGCCGGCACCACCATTGATTTCGTGGTGGCGCTCGAGGGATCGGGATTCACTTTCGAGAATCCTAACGCCAAGGCGAGCTGCGGTTGCGGCAAGTCATTCGCCTGAGACGCTGACGCGATCGATTTTTGAGGTCTGTTATGGAAGAAGGCCGGGCCATGCTGGTTGAACCAGAAGTTATGAAGCAGGCGCCGTCGCAGGATGACGAGCGCAGCCGGATCATCAGGGCGGTGATCGAGGAAATTCGTCCGAACCTGCAGCGTGACGGAGGCGATTGCCAGCTGATCGAAATCGACGGCAACAAGATCATGGTCAGGCTCACGGGCGCCTGCGTGTTCTGCAAATTGAGCAGTGCCACACTCGAGGGCATCCAGTCCAAGGTGGTGGAGAGGCTCGGCGAGCTTGTTCGCATTATCCCGGTCGCAGGAGCCGCGAAACCGCGGCATTAGAGGGGCGCCCGTGCGACCAGTCTATCTTGACAACAATGCGACCACGCGCACGGATCCTGCCGTGGTCGCGGCGATGTTGCCGTTCTTTTGCGATCAGTTTGGGAATGCCTCGTCATCCCACGCCTTTGGTAACGATGTCGCTGGTGCCCTTAGGCACGCGCGCAGAAGCCTGCAGGCGCTTCTGGGCGCGGCCTTCGATCATGAAATCGTCTTCACGTCCGGCGGAACCGAAGCCGACAATACCGCCATTCTGTCCGCGCTCGACAACCGGGATGGCCGCAACGAGATCGTGACGTCGGCAGTCGAGCATCCCGCCATCCTGACTCCGCTTGATTATCTTGAGCATGCGCGCGGGATCAAGGTGCATCGGATCGGCGTCGATGCGCGCGGAGGGCTGGACATCGAAGCGTTCCGCCGGGCGCTTGGCCGACGTACTGCCATGGCCTCGGTGATGTCTGCCAACAACGAAACCGGGACGCTGTTTCCGGTCGCGGAACTCGCTGAAATGGCGCATCGCGCCGGCGCGCTGTTCCACACCGATGCCGTGCAGGCCGTCGGCAAAGTGCCGCTCGACCTGAAAGCGACGCAGATCGATATGCTGTCGCTTTCGGGACACAAGCTACACGGTCCCAAAGGAATTGGAGCGATCTACCTGCGAAAGGGCACGCCGTTCAATCCGCTTATGCGCGGCGGCCCGCAGGAGCGCCGTCGGCGCGGGGGCACCGAGAACGTGCCGGGCATTGTGGGCCTGGGCAAGGCAGCCGAACTGGCGTTGTCGCTCATGCAGGGCGAGCAGGGCCGTGTCAGCGCCCTGCGTGACCATCTCGAGCGGGGCATCCTCGATCTCGGCCAATGCATGGTGTTGGGCGATACGGAGAACCGGCTGCCGAATACATCGAATATTGCATTCGAGCATCTCGAGGGCGAGGCCATTCTCCATCACCTCGGCAAGGCGAGTATCGCTGCCTCTCTCGGCTCGGCCTGTGCGTCCGGATCGATGGAGCCGTCGCATGTGCTGCGCGCGATGAATGTGCGGCCTTCGGCGCTGCGCGGTGCTATCCGCTTTTCGCTGTCGCGCGACAACACGATTGACGATGTCGCCCGCGTCCTCAGCCTGATGCCCGACATTGTCGCCAAGCTGAGGGCGCTGTCACCCTCTGCACGTACGCAGGCGCCAATGACGGCGAGCCTGTCCCCAGCCTCGGAACTTACCTGATGAAAATCATGATTCGCCGCTCTCCTGAGACGGGCCTTTCCATTTACGTGCCCAAGAAGGATCTGGAAGAGCCGATTGTCGAATTCGAACATGAATCGCTGTGGGGTGGCTGGATCCGCATCGCCAACGGATGGGTGCTCGATCTGCCGCAAATGGCGGTTGGCACGTCGCTGCCGATCACGGTCAACGCGAAGAAGCGTGGCGGCCAAGAGAGTGAGGACTGATGAACGCTCCAATTTCCCCGATCGACTTCATCAAACACGCGGATGCCGAAACAGCGCTGGCAAACTTAGCGATGCAATTGCGCGCGGGCAGCATCGTCCCCTATCTCGGCCCGGGCCTTGCCGACACCCTGAAGCCGCTCGCGCCGATGAATCCGGAAACCTTGGCGGCATTCTTCGGCACCAAAGTAGCGTTGCCGCGGCGTGCCAAGGGCAATGCCTGGGCGGCCGCGCAGCACATCGAGAGTTTCAAGCACCGCTCGACGGTCACTTCCCTGATGTCCGAGGCGTTTGCAACGCCGGTCGAGCCCACGGCCCTGCATCACTACCTCGCCACGCTGCAGCTGCCGATGATCGTCGATAGCTGGTATGATGGCGCGATGCGCACGGTGCTCTCCCAGCGCAGCGATTGGGGTGAAATCCAGGGCATCACCCGCGCCGGGATCGGCGAAGACCGCTGGTATCGATTCTATGACGCGGCAGGCGCCGAATCCGATCGTTCGGCTGCCAGCGGCTGGAAAACACTGCTTTACAAACCGCACGGCTCTATCACTCCGGTAAAGAATTTCCTGATTTCAGATGCCGACTATGTCGAGGTGCTGACCGAAATTGACATCCAGACACCGATCCCCGATGCGGTGAAGGACCGACGCACCGAGCGCAGTTTTCTGTTCATCGGCTGTCGCTTCAACGACCAACTGCTGAGGACCTACGCGCGCCAGGTCACCAAGCGTTCATCGGCGTTGCACTACGTCATCGTCCAGCCTGAGACGCTGTCGAAGAACGAGGTCAAGTTCTTCGTCAGCCAGGGTTTGACACCCATCGCGACCCCGCTCGATCGGGCGGTGGAGGTTCTGCTCAGCGCAGCCTGAAAAAGTTCGGCTTATCGCATAGTGCCCGGCGCCACCGGCGTTCTCCGGGCGCGCCATGCGTTGGCCTTCGCGATGAATTCATGACGCAGCCGTTTCAATAAGCGCGAACGCTGTCTGTAACGTTTCTAACATCAACGAGATCATGTCGCTTGGCGGTGTTGGCAAAGCGACAGCCCCAAGAAAATTTCTAACTCATTGAAAAAGCGAAAAAATGCGGGGCCGTCCGCGGTGGCACGCGAGTTGCTAATCTCTCCTATCGAGATCTTCCCAATTCTGGATTGGCCAGCACGAGGAACGACCATGCAAACGTCAGCACCGCACGAAGGTACCGCAGCCGGCAATATTGCGAACATTGAAAAGGTCATGCAGGTCGTCGCTGACCAAAAGGGTTGCGGAACGACGGGCGGTAGCGGCAAGGCGAGTTGCGGCTCCGCCGCGGGGCAGGGCGATCTGCCGACCGAGATCTGGGAAAAGGTGAAGAACCACCCCTGCTATAGTGAAGAAGCCCATCATCACTATGCGCGTATGCACGTGGCGGTAGCACCGGCCTGCAACATCCAATGCAACTACTGTAATCGCAAGTACGACTGCGCCAATGAATCGCGTCCCGGCGTGGTCAGCGAGAAGCTGACCCCGGAACAGGCGGCGAAGAAAGTTCTGGCGGTCGCCTCCACGATCCCGCAGATGACCGTGCTCGGCATCGCCGGCCCGGGCGATCCACTCGCCAATCCCGAAAAGACCTTCAAGACTTTCGAACTCATCGCCAAGACCGCGCCGGACATCAAGCTCTGCCTCTCCACCAACGGCCTGGCGCTGCCAGATCACGTCGACACCATTGCCGGCTTCAACGTCGATCACGTTACCATCACCATCAATATGGTCGACCCCGAGATCGGGGCCAAGATCTATCCGTGGGTATTCTGGAAGCATAAGCGCTACACGGGCTTTGAGGCCGCCAAGCTGTTGACCGATCGCCAGTTGCTGGGTCTCGAAATGCTCACCGAGCGCGGCATCCTGTGCAAGGTCAACTCCGTGATGATTCCGGGGGTGAACGACAAGCATCTGGTCGAAGTCAACCGAGCGGTTAAGTCCCGCGGAGCCTTCCTGCACAACATCATGCCGCTGATTTCCGCGCCCGAGCACGGCACCGTATTTGGCCTGACCGGCCAGCGCGGACCCACGGCGCAGGAGCTGAAGGCGCTGCAGGATTCCTGCGAGGGCGAGATGAACATGATGCGGCATTGCCGGCAGTGCCGCGCCGATGCCGTCGGACTGCTGGGCGAAGATCGCAGCGCGGAGTTCACCACCGACAAGATCATGGCCATGGAGGTCAACTACGACCTCGACAGCCGCAAGGCCTACCAGGCCAAGGTGGAAGACGAGCGCGTTGCCAAAGTGGCAGCCAAGCAGGAAGAGCTGGAGACACTTGTCGGCGAGATGAGCGACATCAAGTTGCTGGTCTCGGTTGCCACCAAGGGCTCGGGCCTGATCAACGAGCATTTTGGCCATGCCAAGGAATTCCAGGTCTACGAACTGTCGACCGCCGGTGCGAAATTTGTCGGCCACCGTCGCGTCGATCTGTATTGCCAGGGTGGGTTTGGCGATGAGGAGAGCCTTGAGACGGTGATCCGCGCCATCAACGATTGTCACGCGGTATTCGTGGCCAAGATAGGCGGTTGCCCCAAGGCGGATTTGCAGGCCGCCGGCATTGAGCCTGTCGATCAGTTCGCCCACGAGTTCATCGAGAAATCGGCGATCGCCTGGTTCAAGTCCTACCTCGACAAGGTCAAGAGCGGCGAGATCGAGCACGTCGTACGCGGCGATGCCGAAATTCGTCAGGGCGCCCTGATCTCAGCCGCCTGAAGCCACGACAACCGACACCAGGAGCAATCGATGACGCTGAAGATCGTAGCCTCGCAATGCACGAGTTGTTCGGCGTGCGAACCGGAGTGCCCCAATGTGGCCATCTCGGAGAAAAACGGAACCTTCGTGATCAACCCCAAGAAATGCACCGAGTGCATCGGGCATTTCGATACGCCGCAATGCACGGCGGTCTGCCCGGTCGACAATACCTGCGTAATCGACACGTCTCTCCCGCGCTATCAGCCACCAGCATAGGACCCGTCCGATGAATTTCACCATGACTCCCGCCGCAACAAAGTTCATCCGCATGATGATCCGTGCCGACGGCGACGCCAACAGCGGGTTCCGGCTCGCCGTCAGCCCGGGCGGCTGCTCCGGTCTTGCCGCCGATATCAGCGTGCGCCGCGAGCCGGCACAAGGCGAGGCGGTGGTCGAGCGCGATGGCGTCAAACTGTTCCTGCCGCCGGAGAGCCGCATCCTGCTCTACGGCGTGACCATCGATTTCTCCGACACCCCGTCGCAGACGGGGCTGGTGTTCAAGGATCCGAAGCAGGTTTCCTGCGCGAGCCACTAGACGGGAGCCGTCGGATGATGGGAGCTGTGGAGCGAAACGAGCCGCGATCCGCCATGGAGGCGGTGCTGGCCGATGCGTTGCTCGGCAGCGGGCTTCCGCCGGAGGCTGAGTTCCATCTGTGCGAAGCCAGCCTCTCCTATCACCTCGACGATGTCGCCGAACAGCACCTGCGGGAAGCCCAGATGCTAGCACCGGCTCATGCCGCTGTACTGATCGGCCTCTATCGCTTCTACTTCTACAAGGGGCGCTTGGCTGACGCGCTGGCAATCGCCAAGCAATGCCTGGTGAAAGCGGCGAATGAAAGCGGGCTGGCGCCGGACTGGCACGACGTCGCCGCAGCCGATGCCGCATTCGGCTGCTATGCGAACATCCTGCCCCGGTTCTACCTGTTTTCCCTCAAGGGATACGCCTACCTGCAGATGCGGCTAGGCAAACTGGATGAGGGGCGCGCCGCCGTCATGAAGTTGCTCGAGCTCGATCCGAGCGACAAGGTGGGCGCCAGGGTCTTGCTCGAAGTCCTCGACCGAATGGGGCTCGACGACGATGGATGACATCGACGAAGCCCGCGACTGGCAAGGCAATGAGGTCGATTGTGGCTCTTGCCCCCATCAGGCATTGAAGGATGTGCAACTCTGCCGCCTCCGGCACGCTTGCGTCCATGATCGCTATGCCCGGCGCATCGACCGCTTCTTCAATTGGAATCCGGATCTCGCAAATTCCTATGTGAAACATCCCCATTTCGAGGTGCGTGCAATCGCAGCCAAGCACGCCAGCGTCTTCCTGCTGCCGCCGTTGCTCGACGACACCGAGGAAACGGTGCGCTGGAACGCGGCACGGCGGCTGCCCAAACGACTGGTCTTGCGGTTGCGCGACGACGTCCACCGCGAGGTCCGGATCTCGCATTGCATCTGTGCTCGACGATGCCGAACTGATGCCAATGATGAACGATCCGGATTATTATGTCCGGCTGGTGATTGCGCGGCGCATTGCGCCACCGCTTCTCGGCGCCTTGATCGGCGACGCCGAGCCGGAAGTTCGCCGTGTCGTGGCGCGCCGGATCCCGCCGGGCTGGCTGCTACGTATGGCGAGCGACCAGGATGCGTTGGTGCGGTTGGAGATCGCGCAGCGGTTGACCCCAGAGTTGCTGTCCCGGCTGCGTTACGATCCGGACTGGCGCGTCCGCTACGAGGTGGCGAGCAGAATCGCCGTCGATGAGATCAGCGATCTGGCACAGGACAGTGACAGTTTTGTGCAGGAATTGGCGCTATCCCGCCTGACCGGCGCGCGATCGGGAGGTATCCGGCATGAGTAATATCGTCCGCGACAGCGATGTGGTGGAGATTTCCGCCCCACCGGTCTTCAGCTACGGCGAAAAGGTAAGGGCCAAGCGTACCATCCGTAACGATGGCACATATGCCGGCAAGGAAATCGGCGACGTCCTCGCGAAGAAAGGCGAGGAGGGTTACGTCGTCAGCATCGGAACCTTCCTTCAGCAGTTTTACATTTACGGCGTCGAGTTTCTTGAGAGCGGCAACCGTGTCGGAATGAAGCGTAAGGAGCTCGATCCAGTGCACGCGCGCGACGAGATGGCCGATCTTCCGCTGCCGGAGGCTGTCGCATCATGATCGAACCTCGAGTTCCGCGATTTCAATGGGGCCAGCGCGTCAAGGCGCTGGTCGACCTACACAATGATGGCAGCTTTCCTGACGCTGCGATTGAAGCCTTGCTGGTGACGGTGGGCAATGTCGGTGAAATCGTTCAAGTCGGGACGCATGCCGAAGAGAATGTCCCGGTCTATCTGGTTGAGTTCGGCGACCACCTCGTCGTCGGCTGCCTCGAAGAAGAGATTCATCCCCTCTAGAAGGATCAGACATCATGCAATCTGCTGTGCTGAGCCGGAACATTACGCGGCCGTTCGCTCATCCGAACGATTTAGATCGCAAGCGGATCGAGCGGAGCCTGCAGACCCGCAAGCGATATCGATATGTCACGCCGCAAGTCGTAACGACGATCGGTGGCTATCGGATAGAAAGTCCGTGCTGCTCGCGGAACATCGACAAGGACGGCGGCATGGTCGACGTCGCGCTGCTGCTGCATGACCCCGACGGAGGGCAATGGGAGCTGTTCCGGAAGGATCATGCGCATGACCGCTGGCAGCTCGACTCCACGCATCAACGACTGCCGTCGGCATTGGAGAGACTGAATGTCGATCCGGCACGGACGTTTTGGCAGTGATGCCGTCTGTTTTGGCATTTGTGAACATAGAATAGCGAGTTGGATAAATGGCCCTGAACCCGGACGACTTGAAGGAGATCGAAGGCCTGCTGTCGGCGCCGGACGCCGACCAGCGCCTCTTCGCGCAGTTGCGCAGCCGGTTTCCGCATTTATCGTGGACCAGATGCGACGCGTCGGATGTGACGGAGACGCCATTCCGCAGCTATTCGCGGTTTGAAATTCATCTGCTCGATCGCAGCGATCATTGTGTCGGGATCACGGCCGATCCGGAACGCGCCACGGGCATCGTACTGGCTCAGAGGAATGCGACGTCATGACTGAACTCGCCATTATGCTGGATGTGGATCAGGGCGACGTCGCCGACGATGATGCCGGGCAGGGGCTCATTGCATTGTCGGATCCCGATATCACAATGGCCGAAATCGAAGCGGTGGACCGGGTCATGCGGTCGGCACAGCTGTCGAGCGGTCCGCTCGTGGAAGAGTTTGAACAGGCCTTTGCGTCCTATCTCGGCCGCCGCTATGCCATTGCTGTTCCCTCGGGCACCATCGGCCTCCTGCTCGCGCTGAAGGCCCACGGAATCGGCGCGGGCCAGGAGGTGATCGCGTCGTCCTATTCGTTCCGGGAGACCATGCATGCGATCGCGATCGCTGGTGCGACGCCGGCATTCGCCGATGTCGATTATTGGGCGGGCACTTTGGCGCCGGACAAGGTCGAGGCTCGCGTCACGGCCAACACGCGGGCTATCGTTGTCAGCAACACCAACGGGCATCCTGCTGCATGGACGGAATTGCGCGCGATTGCGGTCAAGCATGGCGTGCTGCTGATCGAAGATTCCACCGAGGCGATCGGTTCACGGTACAAGGGGGAACTGGTTGGCAGCTTCGGCGATGTCGCAGTGTTCGACTTCTCCCAACCGTCCGCGCTGACCTGCGGCGAGGGTGGAATGGTGGTGACGGATGACGTCGATATCGCGGTGACGCTGCGACGGCTGCGTTCCCATCGAAGGGACGAGCGGGCATCTGTGGTGGTCAGCTCGACGCCTCCCTATCAGGCGGCCATCAGCAATATCGCGGCGGCCCTAGGGCTGGCCCAGCTGCAGCGACTGGATGAAATCCTGGAGCGGCGGCGGCTGATAGAGCATCTCTACTACAAGTATGTACAGTCGTTCGAGGGCATCAAACCGCCTTACATCGCTCCCGACGTCACCGAGGTGAACTGGTTTCTCTACGTGGTGCATCTTGGGACCCGCTTCACCCGTTCAAGTCGCGACTCCATCGTGGAGGATCTGGGGCTTGAGCAGGTGGAGGCCGCTGCCTACTGCAATCCTCTGCATCTTCAGCGGTACTATTTCGAGCGTGGCCATCGCCGCGGTGAGTATTTCGTCACCGAGAAAGTGGCGGATCGGGCGGTCGCGCTGCCTTTCCACACCCATCTCACCGAGGATCAGATTTCCTTTATCGTCGAGACGATGAAGGAGGCGTCGATCAATGACGGGGCGGGCGCGGCAATCTACTAGGACCTTGAACGCGATTGTTCAACAACAGGAGGAATGAAACATGACGACATTGACTGTGCTGCCGTCGGGGAAAACCATCGATGTGGCAGAGGGAACGACCCTGCTCGCGGCGCTGCTCGGAGCGGAGATGGGCATTCTGCACAAATGCGAGGGACAGGCGAAATGTGGCTCTTGCCACATCTACGTGCAGGAAGGTCGCAAGGGCTTGTCCAAGATCGCCCGCGAGGAAAACGAACGGCTCGACACCATCGTTGGCATTGGCTCCAAGTCGCGCCTTGCCTGCCAATGCAAGGTGCTGGGCACCGAGAACATTACCATTGAACTGCTGGGCTTCGGCTCCGGCGTCTAGAAAGGAGAACATGATGGAGCCGCAGAAAGTTCTGATCCATTTGCGATTCGCGCCAGACGCTTCGGTGGTGGAGATCAGCGAACGACCGAAGTCGCTGACTCCGCAGGAATGGTTCAACATCCTGAGCGAAAAGGCAGGCAACGCATACCAGGCGCTCTCCGGAGGCCGTGGCGTATTTCGGCTGACGGCAGACGAGCTCGGCGCATTCAAGACCGAGTATGCACCCACGGCAGCATAGCGATTGCTGCTCTGGTTATGAGGGAAAGGCGGTCTGGAAACAGGCCGTCGTTTCCGGCGTATCGAGGCCTGGCGGGAGGGCCGTCGGGGACGCTGTTGGCGTGGGTCCAACAGCGATGTCATTTTTGCGACAGGGGCAGGTGTGGCGATGGTTTGCCGTGGAGCTGCCAGGGGAGCGATAGGAACATCGAAAGTCTTCGTGATTTGCGCGGCCGAGGCCATAGAGCGCAGCAGTGCGAAAGCCTTCAGTCTGTTTCGCGTCGATGAATCAGGAGAGAGCCGACCATTCGCGGTCCTGGTCATTCGGACGCATGCGGATGACTACATCGGCTATGTCAATTCCTGTCCACACCAGGGCATCTGGCTCAATTTCGGTGAAGGTGAGTTCTTTACGCGGGACAGGACTTTCCTGAAATGCGGACGGCACGGTTCGATGTTCGAGATCGACACCGGGCTGTGCATTAGCGGCCCCTGCAAGGATCGCAGCCTTGAGCCGATCGCGCTCGCCGTCATCGATGGCGACGTCTG
Source organism: Rhodopseudomonas sp. P2A-2r (assembly GCF_026015985.1). Taxonomy (GTDB): domain Bacteria; phylum Pseudomonadota; class Alphaproteobacteria; order Rhizobiales; family Xanthobacteraceae; genus Tardiphaga. The sequence goes on from NZ_CP110389.1 coordinate 1,305,444, forward strand.
CCTGTGCGGCATCGACCTGGAGGAGGGGGACAACCCAATCCGTTCGACGACGGCGACGACACCATGGAAATCACGATTCAACCAGGTTAACAGGGGTGAGCGCTGGCGCGATGCAATCGGAATCTGGAAGACGGATGATGGGAGACGAGAACCAGCAGGAATGTCGGTTCTTCCTGACCTACAGCGGCGTCAAGCTGCCGTTCAACCTAGTCAACGCGATTGAGCCGGAAGCGCTCTCGAACCGCAATACGTTCATTCGTGCCTGGTTCGATCGTGCCGGAATGCTCAGCGGCTTCGACAAGCTGGTCTACGGAGAGGTTGAACTGTCGCACCGCTACGAATATCACGGTAGCGGCCGGTTACGGCGGGTGGAGATCGTGATGCTGGACGAGGAGCCGGTTGCCATGACCTTCGATGATGCGGGGTCGCAGCTTTCATGACCGTGTCCCAACTGATGGATGCGCTGTCGAGATTGCCAAATGAGGCCGTCGTGCTGATCGAAAGTGGTGGCGGCCTGTCGCGCGCTGGAATTCGTCGAGCAGCGCGGGCCGGGGGCGCCGGCGGAAGTGCTGCTGTTGCCGAGCATGGATGAGTGATCAGGAGAGCAGGAATGTCCGACGCGGTGGTGGAAGTTTCGATGTTCGAGCGGATCGGCGGCGCGGTGGTCATCGACCGGCTCGTGGAGGCGTTTTACCATCGAATGGATACGCTGCCCGAGGCCAGGGTCATTCGCGCCATGCATGCGCCGGATCTGGGGCTGGTCGGAAGCGTTCTCAAGCGGTACCTGAGCGAATGGACCGGCGGACCGAAATTATATTCTCCGGGGAAGGGCCATCCGCGCCTTCGGCAGCGTCACATGGGGTTTTCGATCGGCAATGCGGAACGCGATGCGTGGCTCCTTTGCATGCGTGGCGCGATGGCGGAAACGATTTCGGATGACGGCGCGCGCCAGGAGCTCGATGCGGCGCTGACCAAGCTCGCCGACTGGATGCGAAACCAGGCCGGCAATCCCCACGACGCGGGAACAGTGCGCCCCTGACAGGGAGGCTCAGACCGGGGTTCCGAAAAATCCTCCTCTGCGCCGCCCCAGGCCTTGTGTAGCGCCAGCGCGTTATGCCACCGCACCGCTTCGGCATGGTCGGCCATGCGGTGACTGATCCTGCCATCCGGATTGTCAGCGAGCAGGTAGGTCTTGCCGTTACGGATGAAGCGAATGAGATCCTTGGTGTCGGTGGGGCGCACCACGCAGCGCGGCGCCTCGTCGATCAGAATGGTGGTTGGCAGCATCCGCGGCTCGCTCCGTTACGTCGTACTCTAGAATCCCTCGGCTTTTCGACCCCACGGGTGCGTACCGGACACCAGTGGCGCCTTGATGCCTGCCTTCTCGATGTCGGCGATGCTCTTGTAGTAGGTAGCCTCGTGAACCAATGTGCCGCCCTTGGTGGTGATGGCCACATAACGCGCGACTGGATCGGCCTCGCAGAGATAGCCTCCGCCGGGATCGCTTGTTGAACGTGTATTGCCGTCCCAATCGACGAAAAAGCCCTCTGCAATCGTCATTTATGGTCGCCCTCTGCCATTGTGTCACCGCTCGCTCATGCAGATTGAGTGCCAATTGAAAAGCGGGGCCGGGCATGGCGCCCACGAGGCAGAGGGGCTGGTTTCGGCGGACCAAAGCGACGTTGCGCCCATTTGTTTCGAAGCCTCTAACCCGGCTAGAGCAGGCCGAGCTCGAGCTGAACGTCTTCGGACATCTTCGATTTGTCCCACGGCGGATCGAACACCAGATTGACCGTCACGGTATCGATTCCATCGACGTCGCTTACGGCGGTCCGTACCCAATTCATCATCTCGCCGGCAACCGGACAGCCCGGCGCGGTGAGCGTCATGTCGATTTCGACAGCTCCCCGATGGTCGGGCGTGATCCGGTAGATCAGCCCGAGATCGTAGATATTCACGGGAATTTCGGGGTCATGCACGGTACGCAAAGCCGCGATGATAGCTTCGACGACGTCATTCGCGTCACCTGCCATATGCGCTTGTGCTTCTGTGATCGGCGCCGTCGCGGCGGAAGACCTGCGGTCATCGAGATTTGTCATGTCCGGCTGTCTCCGCAATCGGATGTTGTCTCGGAGCCACTTGCAAGCCCAGTGCCATAGAAGCTTCGCTTAGCTGATGCCTTCGGCGAGGGCGGCGACGACGGGCCATCCGACAGTCCCCGCCGGGTCCAGTTGCTTCAGCGTGCCAAGCATCTCCGCGGCCTGTCGCGGATTTCCTCGCCGCAATTGAATGAAGGCGAGCGCCTTCAATGTGTAGAGCGCGAAGCGGCCGGGGCCATCCGGCAACGTGGTTTGCGACTGCCATTGACGCCAGTCGAGGTGCCACTGCGCCTGGCTGGCCGCCTCCTTCAGGCCGCTCTCGGCGGCGTTCTGCGCTTGATCCAGGTGGCCCTGATAGGTGTGGATCTTGTACAGACAGAAGTTGATGGGCAGCACTTCCGGCGCGGCGGCGAGCGCCTGCCGGAATAGACCGTCGGCGCGCGACCGGTCATGCCGATAGGCAATGACACCTCGCTGCAGCAGCGAGTCGATGGCTTCGGGCAGCTCTCCGAAGGCGATGGGGGCGGGCTCTCTGAGCAGATCCTCATCCGCAGCTGTGGAGGTACTCAACCGAGATCCTCACTTTACCAGATGCAACGGTTGCTTGGTCGATCCAGAAACGTCCGCGCTGTCCCTCGAAATAGCTTCAGTCACAGCCGTCGCGATCCGCCGTCCGCGCTCGTCAGTCCCTGTCCAGTTCGCGTTTCGGCCGCGTGAATCGACTTCGAGCAGCTTGGCGCCGGCAGGCACCTCGGTCCCGTCGCGGACAATTCCGCGCAGGATTCCATCAAAAGGAGCGCGTACCGGTATCGTCCCCAAGTGGCCGACGACAAAATCCTTGAAAACCCGCGTGCCAATTTCGATCGCGGTATTCCATCGGCCGGTGAAGTCCGCGCGCACGAAGCGTTCGCCGGCATGGCCACCGAGTTGCTGCGAGACGCCGTCGGGTTGATCGGTATGTCCCTCGCGAATGATGCGTCCGGCCTTTGTGGGCCGGGTCTCGATCGCGACGTCGCAATTGGTGCCGGTTGCAAAGCCGGGGCCGAGGCCAATGGTCAAACGGCCAAGTCGGCGCAAATCGGGTGTCGCGAGATATTTCTGCATGCGCGCGTCGATGAGAACGTCAATGGCCCGAACCACGATCAGGTCCAGAAGCCCGAGTTCGGTAACGGTGACTCCGTTTTCTTGTGCAAGGCTCGTCCCGATCTGAAGTCCGGTGTCGGCGCGTCGGGCGCCAATACCCTCGACGGCAACACCATCGTCGTATAGGGCGTCGTGGAAGGCCATTTTGCGGCGTATCACGGGCGGCAGCGGATCATGCGACAGCACAGTCCGGAAATTGCTCCGACAGAGCTGGACTGCAACGGCAGATGCGATCTCGTTGGTACCGAGGATGACGGCAAATCGGTGGGGAAAGGCGGATCGCATTTTTGTGCTGCTCCGGTGCTAGACGTTCGTCCCATAAAGCAAGAGCCGGGCCGTGCGCCGGAAACGTGAAAAACCAACAACAATCAGGCGTCGACAGGTGGGCGGTCGCTGATCAAGTCGCATTCGCAACAGCCCGGATGTCGGAAACACGACACCGGCCAGCCGACGAGTTCGCAACAATCAGGAAAATTAAAATGCCGTTCAGCGTTTCGGCATTTGCAACGTGGTCCTGCTGATATCAACGATGCCTTGCAAGTTGGTTTAGAGCTTGCATGGCGATGGCGATAGACCCCTGGAGTGCGTCGCAATGGCCATGGACGGAATCGAAATCGAACGCCTGATCAAGCAGTCCTTCCCGGACGCGCAGGTCGTTGTCGTCGATCTCAGGGGAGACGGCGATCACTACGGGGCGCGTGTGACGTCGGGGGCGTTCCTCGGCAAAAGCCGGATCCAGCAGCACAAGATGGTCTACGAGGCCTTGCAGGGACAGATGGGCGGCGCGCTTCACGCGCTAGCGCTCGAAACGATCGTGCTGAAATGACTGGACCGGTTTTGCTCCGCCACCCACACACCAACACAAGTCGAGAGGACCGAACATGACCAACCCCACCGTCGAGCGTATCAAGGGAATCGTCGGGAGCGACGATATCGTTCTTTTCATGAAGGGCGTCCCTGCGGCGCCGGAATGCGGCTTTTCCGCCAGCGTCGTGCAGATTCTGAACGGGCTGAACGTTCCGTTCAAGGGGGTCAACGTATTGGCCGACCCGCAGGTTCGCGAGGGCATCAAGGCATTTTCGGACTGGCCGACCATCCCCCAGCTCTATGTCAAAGGTGAGTTCCTGGGCGGCGCCGATATCGTGCGTGCGATGTTTCAGGAGGGAGAGCTTGCGGTGTTGTTCGCCGACAAGGGCATCGCGAGCGCGGCCACATGAGCGACACGGCAGAGGACGTCGCGTTCGAAATCCCCCAACTCTACAAGCATCACGTCTTTACCTGTCACACGCAACGTCCGCCCAGTCATCCGCGCGGAAGTTGCGGCGCAGCCGGTGCGCAGCCGCTATGGGACAGAATGGCCAAGGCTCTCGAGACGCAACGGCTCGGCGATATCGGCTTCACCGCATCTGGGTGTCTCGGCTTTTGCAGCGCCGGTCCGCTGATGGTCGTCTATCCGGAAGGCATCTGGTACCGACCGACCACTGCGGAAGATATCGACGAGATCGTCGAGTCGCATTTTAAGCAGGGCAAGCGGGTCGATCGGCTGGTCATGGTCCTGACGCGACGCTGATCTGTTTGCCGGCATCATTCGGCGGCTACAAGGCGTGGCGCTCCAGGCCTTGTAGCCAATCGGAAACGAGCCAGCGTCATGCGCGGGCGCGATGTCGTTGAAAATATCATAGGGCTGACGATTTCGATGTCGGGTCAGGGTCCGGACAGTGTTGCGACGGTCCAGGACGACTGCAGCCTTCGGCGTCAGCGTTCGCGGTGCCGCCGAGCAGCGATATTACGGGTTCGCGATCGAAGCCTGCGCACCGCAGTCCGTTCGCCTCTACCAGCGGCCGGCGAATGAGGAGCGGATCTTCGACCAGCGTCGCCAGCGCCGCGGCGGCATCGAATGCCCCGGGATCGATCTCGCCCGATTTGATGCGGGGAGCGGCAGCATTGAACCACGAAGCGACCGGAGTCGCTCCGAAGAATTCGCGCAGGCGGTCGCCGGTCCAGGGCTCCGTCAGGAGGTTCTTCGCGGTGACGACATGGCCTGCAGCCGCCAGCAGCAGCTTCTGCCGGGCATTGGTTCTGCAGCCGGGCTTCTCGTAAAAGATGATTTCCGTCATGGGGCGTGGTCGTCAGAGGACGCTGAGCTGAACGAGCGGTGATGCGCCGCCGCGGCCCAGGATGGTGTCGACCTTCTTGCGGACAGCTTCCAGCGTCAGCGGTTTGACCATCGCGCCATGCGCCCCGGCCTTCAGTCCCTCGATGGCGACGGCCTCGTCGGCTTTGGAACAGACGATGAGAACGCGCACGCCGGGAAATTTCGCCGTGAGTTCTCCGATCAGCGAGCTGCCCCTGTCTCGAAGGAAGGATACGCCGAGCAATACGACATGCGGCTGCAGCCAGCCGACGCCCTTGTCGTAGGCCTCTTCGGGGCTGATCAATTCGTGGGTCTCGATTTCATCATGCAGCATGAACTGCAATGCAGCGCGCGTGATTTCATCCTCGTCGATGACGAAGACCCGACGCTGGTCGACGGCTTTTGAAGTCTCGACGCCAATCTGCATTTCAGCCTCCGTGAGATTGCGAGCATGTACGGTCGTAGGGCCCGCAGGGCTCCAAGCAAATTCCATTCCGGGCAAGCAGATGCGGAATTCGCACGGGACGTCGCAGCGCACGAGGCGGCAGCGTCCGGCCCGCGACGATCGTGACATCCTTGTCTGATTTCCAACAGCCGCCAGACAGCCGGACCGACCTGTCGCGTTTGCCGCTTCCAGAAAAATTGAAAAAATTTGATGTTTCAGAAGCTGAATCATCAGCTTAGCGCGAATGGCACGGCGGTTGCTATTGAGGGGTGGAACAAGGAGTGAGGGCTGAGTGCACGCAGACGCTTTGACGAGTGATGCGCTCCTTCCCGTAACCCATGTGCCCGGTTCTGTAACAGAAAAAGTTTCGTGCAATCGCGCGAGCTCAATTGCAATCGGTTCATGGAGAACAAAATGGCTGCACTACGACAAATCGCTTTCTACGGCAAAGGCGGCATCGGCAAGTCGACGACGTCGCAGAACACCTTGGCGGCGCTAGCCGAGATGGGACACAAGATCCTGATCGTCGGCTGTGATCCCAAGGCAGATTCGACCCGGCTGATCCTGCATGCCAAGGCGCAGGACACCATCCTCAGCCTGGCCGCCGCCGCCGGCAGCGTCGAGGATCTCGAACTCGAAGAGGTCATGAAGGTCGGCTACCGCGACATCAAATGCGTGGAGTCCGGTGGTCCGGAGCCCGGCGTCGGCTGCGCCGGTCGCGGCGTCATCACATCGATCAACTTCCTCGAGGAGAACGGCGCCTACGAGGACATCGACTACGTGTCCTACGACGTGCTGGGCGACGTGGTCTGCGGTGGCTTCGCGATGCCGATCCGCGAGAACAAGGCGCAGGAAATCTACATCGTGATGTCCGGCGAGATGATGGCAATGTATGCCGCCAACAACATCTCCAAGGGCATTCTGAAATACGCCAATTCCGGCGGCGTGCGCCTCGGCGGTCTGGTCTGCAACGAACGCCAGACCGACAAGGAGCTGGAGCTGGCCGAAGCAATGGCGAAGAAGCTCGGCACCCACCTGATCTACTTCGTGCCGCGCGCCAACATCGTGCAGCACGCCGAGTTGCGCCGCATGACGGTTCTGGAATACGCGCCGGAATCCGAACAGGCCCAGCATTACCGTTCGCTGGCGACCAAGATCCACGCCAACGGCGGCAAGGGCATCATCCCGACCCCGATCACCATGGACGAACTCGAGGACATGTTGATGGAGCACGGCATCATGAAGCCGGTCGACGAGAGCGTTGTCGGCAAGACCGCCGCCGGACTCGCCGCCGATCAGCTGGCAGCGATGTCCGCCTGAGGACTTTCAATCGAGACGACCCGGCCCCTCTCAAGAGGGGTCGGCTTCTACCAGCCGCATCCGCTGAACGAGATGCGCGCGCGATCTGGATTTGAGCCTGGACAAACGGCTTTGGAGCGGCTTGCAATGATGGTGGCACCGCAGGAAATCTTGATTGAGGCTCCGCCTGTTCGTGATGCTGCCATGGGCGAGGACGACAACGTTGAGAACCTGGGGGCGGCAACCTACCGCATGTTGACAGGCCTCGGCTCATCTGACGCTTTGATCGACGACGATTTCAATTTCGACAAGCATGTCCTGGCATCGATCCTTGCGGCTGCCGCGTCGGACTGCGGTGGCATCGCGATTGGTGCCGGTCTCGCGACCGCAGATATCGTCAGCCTCCTTTTACAATGGTTTCCCGACGTTGACGCTGTCGCTGTATTCGCTTGCCGCGATGCTGTCGCGGTGGAAGACGACGAAACATCCATGGTGCGCGACCTGTTGCTGACCCATCGGTCGACCGATGGCGACGTTAGTCGCTGGCTTGCGGCGATGATCGCCCGGCGGGCGATGGAGCCGAACCATTTGTGGGAGGATCTCGGCCTTCGCGATCGGTCCGAGCTGACGCGCCTGCTGTTGCGACATTTCGCTCCTATGGCCAGCCGCAATACCCAGAACATGCGGTGGAAGCGCTTCTTCTATCGCATGCTCTGCGAGCAGGACGGCTTCGTAATGTGCACGACGCCCGTGTGCACTGACTGCAGTGACTTCGACATCTGCTTCGGCGACGAAACCGGTGAAAGCCGGATGGCGGACCGGCGTCGCGAATCTTCGCTGCAGGCGTCCGCTTCGCAGGCAGCATCTCTCTCATTGTAACCGAGGTAGCGTTCATGGAGGTCACAACGGCGAACTGGGACATGGTCTCGGCGGACTCCACCATCACCGCCGAGAACGACGTTCCATCTGAGCTCATGTTCGGCGCTCGGGATACGGAAATCTTCCAGAGCGATAACGTCAATCTGCTGCGCCGGGCCGGTCTTCGACCAACACGGCAGCGGCTGGTCCTCGGCTGGCTGCTGTTTTCAAAGGGTGGTCGTCACGTCAGTGCGGAGATGCTGCACGAGGAGGCGAAGGCCGCGAACGTTCATATTTCGCTGGCGACGGTCTACAACACGCTGCATCACTTCACGGAAGCCGGGCTTTTGCGGTCGATCGGCGTTGATGGATCGAAGTCTTTCTTCGATACGAATCCGACAGCGCATCATCACTTCTTCGTCGATCAGGAGGACAGGCTGCTCGACGTTCCCGCGCCAGGCGTCATCCTTGACAATCTGCCGGAGCCTCTGCCGGGATACGCCATTTCGCGCATCGATGTGATCGTGCATTTGCGACGAAAACAGAGATGAGTGCGTGACCCGATCTGGTGCCGCAATAGATACTGGTTCAGCCCTGAACGTGTCGAGACATCGCGTCAGGTTCGTGACGCTGTCGCGATTGCGACAATTGGTCGAAGCAAAAAATAAAAGCGAAAACAATGACATATATGCGACGGGCGATGGCATGCCGGTTGCTCTGTATCCACCTATGAGGGTGCGTCCGGGATCGTGTTGCGACGCCGTTACATCAGGGGGCCTAATTGATGAGCGAGCCGCAGAAATTCGATAAGGCCCACAGCGGCCTTCGTTCTGATCGCGCAGCTGTTGGAATCGGCCGAACTGCTCGGGTTGTCCTCAACGACACAACGCTGCGGGACGGCGAGCAGGCGCCGGGTGTGGCATTCAGCACCGTTGAAAAAGTCGCAATCGCTCGTGCCTTGGCGCGCGCGGGTGTTCCCGAGATCGAGGCCGGCACACCGGCGATGGGTCGCGAAGAAATCACCGCGATCCGCGCGATTGTCGAGGCCGGACTGCCGCTCACCACAATTGCCTGGTGCCGCATGCGTATCGAGGATGTTGACGCGGCAATAGCGTCGGGCGCTTCGATGGTCAATCTGTCTGTTCCCGTGTCCGACGTGCAAATCGCTGCGAAACTCGGAGGGAAGCGTTCCAATGCGTTCGAAATGCTCCGACGCGTGGTGGGTTACGCGCGTAGCAAGGGTTTGGATGTTGCTGTTGGTGGTGAGGATTCGTCACGCGCCGATATCGGATTTCTGATCGAGGTCGTGGCAGAGGCAGAGGCAGCAGGCGCGCGTCGGTTTCGGGTCGCCGATACGCTGAGCGTGCTCGACCCCGACGCCAGCTACGCGTTGATGGCAGCCTTACGCGCGACCACCGAACTCGAATTGGAGTTTCACGGTCATGACGATTTGGGTCTGGCGACGGCCAACACCCTTGCAGCAATCAAGGCCGGTGCCACCCATGCCTCCGTCACCGTGATCGGGCTCGGCGAACGTGCCGGCAATGCACCGCTTGAGGAGGTTGCCGTGGCGCTGCGGCAATTGTACCGGCGCGAGACGGGCATTGTGTTGTCCCAGCTTGGCAACGTTGCGGCAATCGTGGCGACGGCTGCGGCCAGAGTGATTCCGCTCAACAAGGCGATTGTTGGGGAGCACGTCTTCACCCACGAATCGGGTATCCATGTCGACGGGCTACTGAAGGATCAGCACACCTACCAGTCGCTCGATCCGTCGTTGTTCGGCCGCTCGAACCGGATCGTCATCGGCAAGCACTCCGGCCTTGCGTCAATCACGTCTCTGCTCTCGGATCTTCACATGCCGGCGGACCCGGAGCAGACGCGCGGCATTCTGGCGCGCGTCCGCGAATATGCGGTTTCTCATAAGGGTCCGGTGGCCCGCGAGACCGTCGCGCAAATTTGGCGCGAGATCCGCAACGAGCACCTGCCCAATTGCGCTTGAGGCTCACATGACCGACGCAATGGAATTTCCGGTCAGTAGACCGAGCACGGAGGCGACGACCGCCAAGCCGTCGCTACTGAGCCTCATCAGGGAAGACGTCGCTTGCGTTCGCTTGCGTGACCCCGCTGCGCGCAGCGAGTTTGAAACACTTCTGACCTATCCGGGCGTTCATGCGCTGATTTGGCATCGTATGGCCCACCGCCTGTGGGCGAACCAATGGCGCTTCTCGGCGCGACTGTTATCCTGGCTTGGCCGCTTTCTGTCCAACGTCGATATTCACCCCGGCGCAAAAATCGGCCGCCGGTTCTTCATCGACCATGGCGCCTGTGTTGTCATTGGAGAGACCGCGGAAATCGGCGATGACGTCACGCTCTATCATGGCGTCACGCTGGGTGGCACCTCGTGGTTTCCCGGCAAGCGCCATCCCACGCTGGAAGATCGCGTGGTTGTGGGCGCTGGCGCGAAAATCCTGGGGCCGATCGTTGTCGGACAAGGCACCCGCGTCGGCGCCAATTCTGTCGTCATAGAGAGTACGCCGCCGGACGTAACGGTCGTCGGCATTCCCGCGCGTGTCGTGCGCCCGCAATTGAGCCACCGGCGTGCCGTAGGGCACATCGACCTCGACCATCACCTGATCTCCGATCCAGTCAGCGAAGCGATCTCTGTCGTGCTGGACCGCGTCGAGTTTCTCGAAGCGCGGCTCGCGCATCTGCAGAAGCGCGTCCGTGAAGGGACCGCGCCGGACCGCAACGACAGGGGCGGCGCGGATGTAGTTCATCGATCTGAAGGAGACACGCCATGAAAGGCTCTTCAACCTCGCAATCGGAACTGTCGGGCGTCCTCGATCAATTGAACAAGGCATCCTCGGCGGAGGATTTTTTGCGTTGCTCGGCGTTGATTACGACCCCAAGCACCTCAATGTGGTGAGACTGCATATTCTTCGTCGGATGGGGCAATATCTCGTCAGCGAAGATTTTGCAGGCATGTCCGATGCCGATGTCACGCAACGATGCAAGGCGGTTCTCGAACAGGCCTATGCGGACTTCCTGGCGTCGTCGCCGCTCGACCAGCGGGTGTTCAAGGTCTTGAAAGACGCTGTTGCACCTCCGAAGCCACAGAATTTCGTTTCGCTTACGACGCTGAAATAGGCCGACGGTCGTAGACTCCATTTGCTTGGCGCGTCCTGCTGACTGCGGGGAGACGTGCAATGCATGCGCGCGACCTGGCGGCGTGTTGACGCGTCGATTGTACGTCGTCGCTCTGCTGTCGCTTTCCCGACGCGTGTCGCAATTGTTTCGTTTCAGCATGCGCCGATGCGCGTCGAAGAATGTCGGCTCTCGTTCAATTCGTTGTGTGAGCATCGATTTTCGGCCGCTGCGGCGGCTGGTATGACACTTGCTAACCTGTTCTGTTGAGGCCATCGAGCTGACGCGGAGTCATCGCATGCATATCGTCGTCTGCATCAAACAAGTTCCGGATTCGGCGCAGATCCGCGTTCATCCGGTCACCAACACAATCATGCGCCAGGGCGTACCGACGATCATCAACCCCTACGACTTGTTCGCGCTCGAGGCCGCCCTTGCGCTGCGCGGCAAGTTTGGCGGTGAAGTGACCGTACTGACGATGGGGCCGCCGTCGGCCGAAGACAGCCTGCGCAAGGCGCTGACCTTCGGCGCCGATCGTGCGGTCCTGCTGACCGACCGCTTCTTTGCCGGTGCCGACACGCTGGCGACCACCTATGCGCTCGCTACTGCTATCCGCAAGATCGGCGAGATCTATGGCGCACCGGACATCATTTTTACTGGGAAGCAGACCATCGATGGCGATACCGCGCAGGTTGGTCCCGGTATCGCGAAGCGGCTGGATCTGCTGCAGCTCACCTATGTGGCCAAGATCGGTGCGCTCGATCTTGCGGGGCGTACCATTGAGGTGGAGCGGCGCTCGGAAGGCGGTGTGCAGCTGCTGCGCACCAAGCTGCCATGCCTCATCACCATGCTGGAAGCGACCAATGAAATCCGCCGCGGCGCCATGATCGACGCCTTGCGCGCTGCTCGCTCCACCATCGTGAAATGGAGTGCGCAGGACGCCGGCGTCGAGGATATCTCAAAATGTGGCCTGAGGGGCTCGCCGACCATCGTCAAGAAGGTCTTCGCACCGGCACCCCGCGCCGAGAAAGCGATCATGATCGACATCGGTGACAAGCCGCCGGCTGAGGCACTGATTGAGGGCATCTTCAAGCGGCAGCCGAAACTCGAAGCGGACCTTATCACGCTGGCACGCGGATATTGAAGGGAACGACGATGAGCGAACCGATCAAAGCTCCAGCCCCTGCCGCTGCCGGACGCGCAGCGACAAAGAAGGAACTGCCGGAGCATTTCAAGGGCTATAAGCACGTCTGGGTGTTCATCGAGCAGGAACGTGGCCTGGTTCATCCGGTGTCGTGGGAGCTGATGGGCGCTGGCCGGCAACTTGCCGACAAGCTCCAGGTTGAACTCGCGGCGGTCGTCGTCGGGCCGGAGGGCGAAGCGACGCGTCAGGCGGCCGCCGAGGCCTTTGCTACGGCGCCGATCTCGCTTACGTTGTCGCAGACGATCTGCTGGCCGACTACCGCAACGAGTCCTACACCAAGGCGCTGACTGACGTCGTCAACACCTACAAGCCCGAGATCCTGCTGCTCGGCGCGACCACGCTGGGCCGCGATCTCGCCGGTTCGGTGGCCACCACGCTGCTCACCGGCCTGACGGCGGATTGCACGGCGCTCGATGTCGATACGGATGGCTCGCTCGCCGCGACACGGCCGACCTTCGGCGGATCGCTGATGTGCACCATCTACACCCTCAACTACCGGCCACAGATGGCCACGGTGCGGCCGCGCGTGATGCAGATGCCGGACCGGGTCGAACGCCCGGTCGGACGCATCGTCAGCCATCCGCTCGGACTGATCGAGGCGGACATCGTCACCAAGGTTCTGTCCTTTCTCCCCGACCGTGAATCGGCCAACTCGAACCTGGCCTTCGCCGATGTTGTGGTGGCCGGCGGGCTCGGTTTGGGGTCGCCGGAGAACTTCCAGCTCGTGCGGCAACTCGCAGCAGTACTCGGGGCCGAGTATGGCTGCTCGCGCCCGCTGGTGCAGAAGGGCTGGGTGACCTCGGACCGGCAGATCGGGCAAACCGGTAAGACCATCCGGCCCAAGCTGTACATCGCGGCTGGCATCTCGGGTGCGATTCAGCATCGCGTCGGCGTCGAGGGCGCCGACATGATTGTCGCCATCAACACCGATAGGAACGCGCCGATCTTCGAATTTGCCCATATCGGGATCGTCACCGACGCCATCCGGTTGCTGCCGGCGCTGACCGAGGCGTTCCGTGCACGGCTGTCACCGCATTCCCGCGACCGACTCGCAAGCTAGAGGAGCGTGCCATGATCGAAGAGAGATTCGATGCGATCGTTGTCGGCGCCGGCATGGCCGGCAATGCCGCTGCACTCACCCTGGCGCAGCGCGGGTTGAAGGTGCTGCAGCTTGAACGCGGCGAATATTCGGGCTCGAAGAACGTTCAGGGGGCCATCCTTTACGCGGACATGCTGGAGAAGCTGATCCCGGACTTCCGCGAAGATGCGCCACTGGAGCGCCATCTGGTCGAGCAACGTTTCTGGATGATGGACGATCGCGCCCATGTCGGACTGCATTATCGCTCCGACGATTTCAACGAAGAAAAACCCAATCGATACACCATCATTCGTGCCCAGTTCGACAAGTGGTTTTCCTCCAAGGTTCGCGAAGCTGGCGCCGTCGTGCTGTGCGAGACCACCGTGGTCGAACTGGCTCAGGACGCCTATGGAAAAGTGATCGGCGTGCGCACCGACCGTCACGACGGCGAGGTCCATGCCGACGTGGTGGTCCTGGCCGAAGGCGTCAATGGGTTGCTGGGGACTCGCGCGCATCTGCGTGAGCGGCCGAAGGCCGACAATGTCGCGTTGGCAGTCAAGGAAATGCACTTTCTGCCGCGCGAGACGATTGAGGCGCGGTTCAACCTCAAGGGCGATGAAGGCACCGTCATCGAAGCGGCCGGCACGATCTCACAAGGCATGACGGGCATGGGGTTCATCTATGCCAACAAGGAATGCGTGTCGCTTGGCATCGGATGCCTCGTCGCCGACTTCCAGAAGACCGGGGAGACTCCCTACGGCCTGCTTGAGCGCTTCAAGCAGCACCCGTCGGTGGCGCCGCTGATCGAGGGATCGGAAGTCAAGGAGTATTCGGCGCACCTCATCCCGGAAGGCGGCTACAACGCGATCCCGCAACTCTACGGCGAAGGCTGGGTCGTGGTTGGCGATGCTGCGCAGCTTAACAACGCCATCCACCGAGAGGGCTCGAACCTCGCGATGACCTCCGGCCGCATCGCCGCCGAAGCGATCTTCCAGATCAAGTCGCGCAAGGATCCGATGACAGCGAAGAATCTGGCGCTGTACAAGACAATGCTGGACGCTTCGTTCGTCATCAAGGATCTCAAGAAATACAAGGATATGCCGGCGCTGATGCATATCCAGTCGCGGAATTTCTTTCTCACCTATCCGCAACTGGTGTCAAAAGCGATGCAGAATTTCGTGCGCGTCGATGGCACGCCAAAGGTGGAAAAGGAAAAGAGCACCATACGTTCCTTCGTCAAGGCACGCTCATGGACCGGGCTCTTCGGGGATGCGTTCCGGTTCGCCCGAGCCTGGCGATGACTGACCGAGAAAGACTCTGATCGACCCTCACCATGGAGATCGAAACATGACGACAGTGCCCGCCGTCCGCGTTGAGGACAAGCTGTTCTATAACCGCTACCTGGTCGATGCCGGCCGTGCGCACATCAAGGTGCGCCCGCATACGACACCATCGCCGGCGCTGCTGACCTTGCTGAAGGTATGTCCGGCCCGCTGTTACGAACTCAGCGACAGCGGCCAGGTCGAAGTCACGGTCGATGGCTGTGTCGAATGTGGTACCTGTCGGGTCATCGGTGAGCCCGGTGGCGATATCGAGTGGAGCTATCCGCGCGGCGGTTACGGTGTTCTGTTCAAGTTCGGGTAGGTTCGGCGCATTCGTCGGTGGAACGGCAGCGAGTCCGCTTGATTTCCGCCTGCCGCACGACATTTCGGAAGTCGAATGAAAATATCCCGCGACGGAAGTCGTCGCGGGATATTTAACAAACTCAGTGCCGCGCGGGTAAGGATTACTCTGCCGCTGCAGCCAGTTCGAGTCCGCCGACTTCGATCGACACCGCGACTGACTGGATGATCGCGGCAAATCGCACCGCAGTCTGGATCGCGGTGGATGTGACGCCGGCGACCAAAAGTACTTTCTCGTGCGCATCGATACAAGCGCCGCAGCCGTTGATCGCCGATACTGCCAGCGACCATAGTTCAAAATCGGTCTTGTCGACGCCCGGATTGCCAATCACATTCATGCGCAGCCGCGCCGGCATCGTGGCGTATTCCTTGTTTGAGGCAAGGTGCACGAAACGATAGTAGATATTGTTCATCGCCATGATGGGGGCGGCCGACCTGGCCGCCGTCATCGCTGTCGGTGAAAGATGGACGGATGCCGCCGCTTCCATCGACGCCATCACCGTCGGATTGCGTGTTGCGATGGCGCAAGCGACGAACAGGCCGTACTTGGCCTGAGCGCTGAGTGATTCATCGGCGGCCATGGAGGACAGGTTGAGCCTGACGTCCTTGGCAAAATCCGGAATGCGATCCTTCAAATCATCGATCGACATGTGCCTCACGCCACCTTGAGGGTTTCGCCGCCCGTTTCACGATTGCAGGCGCACAATTCATCGGTCTGCAGCGCATCGAGCACGCGTAGCGTATCCTTCGGGTTGCGGCCGACGTTGAGGTTGGTTGCGTAGACATGCTGGATCACGTTGTCGGGATCCACGATGAAGGTGTAGCGATAGGCAACGCCATCGGGGGAGCGAACGCCGAGGCCGTCGACCAGCGAGCCCCTGGTATCAGCGAATTGCCAGATTGGCAGATGATGCAGATCTTTGTGGTCGCGGCGCCAGGCCAGCTTGACGAACTCGTTATCGGTCGATCCTCCGAGAACGACTGCGTCCCGATCCGCGAAATCCCCGGACATTCGTGCAAACTCAGCGATTTCCGTCGGGCACACAAAGGTGAAATCCTTCGGATAGAAGAAGATGATCTTCCATTTCCCGGGGAAGCTCGTTTCCGTGAGCGTTTCGAAGGCGCTCTGTCCCTTTTCCTCCTGCACGTGGAAGCCAGGTTTGACACCGACAATATTGAACGACGGCAGCTTGTCTCCGATTCCGAGCATGTCGTAACTCCGTGGGGATTGCCTGTGGCGAACGCCATGTGAAGGCATAAGCAATCGATATGCCATAACCGCTGTCGCCCGACGTGTCGCAAGTACGGCGCTGCTGCGAAACCGAATGACGCATCGGGAAGATTGCAGTAGCGTCAATGCTGCGGAAAGAAATCTGCTTACTCGATATCGAAGGAATAGAATTCATGAAGCTTAGCGCTCGTAATATTCTGCCCGGCAAAATTGTAGCAGTGACCAAGGGATCGACCACGGCGCATGTCAAGATCGAGCTCGCCTCGGGGCTGATGGTGACCTCATCGATTACCAACGAGGCGGTCGATGAACTCGCGCTGAAGGTTGGTGACAGCGTTTCTGCCGTCATCAAGTCGTCCGATGTTATGATCGGAAAGTAGCACCGGGGGCGCGCCCGCCTTCATGGCGGCGCGCGCGCCTGCTCGTTGACACGAAACGTCTCGCCACCACTCCTCGACGACATTGATTGCGCACAGCAATGTGGTGCCGTGATCGCCGGTGAAATCGCGCCAGGCATCCAGACATTTTTCGGGTACGGCGATCAAAACCGGACAGCCGGCCATGATCGCCTCGGCGATTTCGCTGCGCAGGCCATGCCCGGCGACCTCCTGCTTGGAGAATTTGTTGACGATGATGAGTTCTGCGTCTTCGACGACAGCACGTGATACCGCGATCGAGGCTTCGGCCAGCCCGGCGGGATCGAGCTTGCAGGCGGTGGCGCCGGTGCCGAGCGGCTGACAGATCGAGATCTGCCGTCCGGTCGTCAGGTCGATGACGTGCATGCCGTTTGGGCGGCCGAGCTCATCCTTCAGGTTCCGCTGCACGATGCCGCCGATGTGCTGGCCGTCGCGCAGCAAAGCGGTCGCGAAGTCGGCGAGCAGCGCATCGACGTCGTCGTCGGGGCGATAAACGATGGCAGCCAGATGGTTGGGGTTGATGTCGTGGAAGTCTGGCGTCATGGCGGGTTCTCGCATGGGTGGTCCGACTAAATTTCCGGGGGTGTTTCAACAAGTGCCGTGCCGATGTCCGGTGAGCCTGTCTTCTTGGAGTCTTGCAGGACGAACAGCTGGCAGCCCAGCCATGCCGTTCAGCTCTGTCCGGCGAGGACGTAGCCGTACTTTTCGATGATGGCGCGGGCTTCCGGCCCCTTCAGGAAGGTCATGAACCCGGTTGCGGCCTCGTTGGCGGCGCCGTCCTTCAGCAACACGGCATCCTGCCGGATCGGCGAATAGAGTTCCTGGGGCACCAGCCAGCGCGAGCCGGTCGCCGGACCCGCCAGTTGAGACAGCGCAACGAAGCCAAGCTCGGCATTGCCGGTCTCGATGAACTGGTAGGCTTGCGTGATGGTGGCGCCCTCGACCAGTTTCGATTGCAGTCTGTCGTAGATCTTCAGGGCTTTCATTGCCTCAACCGCGGCCGCACCGTAGGGGGCGGCAACGGGATTGCAGATTGACAGCTTCGCAAAGCTCGAAGCCCTGAGGGTTTCCTCGCCGGTCACCAGGCCGGGTATCTTGCTCCACAGCACCAGCTTGCCGATGGCGTAAGTGAAGCGGCTGGCGGGAACAGCAAGTCCATCCTCCGCGAGCCTCTTCGGTCGGGCGTCGTCGGCGGCGAGCAGCACCTGGAATGGCGCGCCTTGGGTGATCTGGGCATAGAACTGCCCGCTGGAACCGAAGCTCAGCACAACCACATGGCCGGATTTCGCCTTGAAGGCAGCTGCGATTTCCTTGGCGGGTTCGGTGAAATTGGCAGCGACCGCCACATTGGTCTCGGCCGCCGGAAGGTTGGTGGCGGTGAGAACCCAAGTGGCGAGAAAGGTGACATGTCGAATTGATTTGGCAAATCTCATCTGAATTCCTGCTTCGGCTCTGATGGCCCTTGGGATCCGTTCTATGCCGTCATCCCAGCAAGCCGCATGCCGCCGTCTATTGGTCTACGACTTGCTTAGATGCGAGGGTAACGGGCCGTTGGCGCCGAAATCCCGATCCAATGCGCGCGTCATAGTCGCAGTCTCGACATTCATGTCGTTGACCCGACATGACACCCGAACAACATCTGAAGGACCCCATGCATCAAGGCAAATCCTTCGTTCCAGCGGTTGCGACGGCTCAACGGCGCGGGGCGATCGGCTCGCCGATGCCCGCCGCATCGCATGCCGAACTCGAGCGGCTCATCGCCGACGATATTCCTTACGGCGACCTGACGACCGACGCGTTGGGTATCGGCGCCGCCGTCGGTATGATGCAATTTACCGCGCGCGACCCGATGGTGCTGGCACTGGTGGAAGATGCAGCTGCGATCATCGAGATCGCCGGCTGTGGAGTCGAGCTATTCGCATCCTCCGGCTGCATCCTTGAGCCGGGGGCGCCGATACTCACCGCGCATGGTCCGGCAGCGGGCTTGTTGCGCAGCTGGAAGGTCGCGCAGACACTGATCGAGATCTGGTCCGGCGTGGCAACCGACGCCCGCGCCATCGTCGCAACGGCCACCGCCGTTGCACCCGATATTTCCGTCGCCTGCACGCGAAAGAATACGCCAGGTACGAAGCGCTTCGCAGTTGCCGCTGTAAGAGCCGGAGGTGCGATGATGCACCGCCTCGGACTATCGGAGACGGTGCTGGTGTTCCCGGAACACCGCACGTTCCTCGGCGACGAACTTCTCGAGGAAACGGTCGCACGACTGCGCCGCGCCGCGCCGGAGAAGAAGTTGGTGATCGAAGTGAATACGATGGAAACCGCCATCGTAGCGGCTTCCGCCGGTTTTGACGTCATTCAAGCCGAGAAGTTCACGCCGACCGAAATTGTCGACCTTGTCGCAAGGGTGGCATCGACCGCGCGACCACGGCCGATCATTGCCGCCGCCGGTGGCATCCATGCCGGAAACGTTGCTGCCTATGCGCAGGTCGGCGCCGATGTGGTGGTCACGTCGTCACCCTATCTGGCGCGGCCGCGCGATGTTCAGGTGCGGATAGGCCCATCATTGACAGATCGTTGATTGCACCGGAAGTGCTGCAGGCGAATGGTGCAGAACGTTAACCCCGCCGCGCCAGCGATCGCAGGACTCCCTGGTATTCCTCGGTCAATTCCATATCCACCGCAGGAGCCAGGTTCAGCAGCGTGTTGGCAATGAAGGGCTGGTCGTTGCGGGGGTCATCGAGAGCCGCGCGCAGCACCGGAATACTGTCCTCGATGTGCTGCAGGAAGGCGACGCCTTTCTCCAGGGTCTCGGTCCAGCACGCCCGGGTCCAGTTTGCGAGAGGATACATGATCTCGTGAACGAAATTGGATTTGCGCGCCTTCTCAAAAAGCGCAATCCGCTGTTCCAGTTTTCCTTCGCGCGCATCGGCGGCGGTGAAATGCCGCCCAGCAGCATTTTCTTGCCGGCCTGGCCGACGAAGTCGTCGAGCGTGACCGGCGCGTCGATCTGCGCTCTGAAATGCCAGAGGCCGAACGAGCCTGGGAATTCCTTTCCCATGCTTTCGATCAGGGCGGCCTCGACCTTGTCGACCGCCGCTTTGTCTTGCTTCATCGCTGCAGTCATGCAGAAGGCGAACATCGCGTCGTTGCCGACATCATGAACGCCGCCTTCGCGTAATTGCTCCGGCGACAGCTTTGGAGTTTCTCCGTCCGCGGGGATCGTAGCTTCGCCAGCCTGGTGTGCGGTGATGAACGACGTGATTTCTAACCAGCCCAGGTAGTTCGCGATGAAGGCGTCCGGGTCCACATGGACAATCGCCAGATTGAGCGGCAATTTTCTCTTCTTCAGTTCCGCCATATCCGGCATGGGACACTCTGTTGTTTGGCCTTATGATCCTTGTCGGGTTTGCGCAAAATGCTGACGCAACTCCGACACGGCGACATGCACGAGAATGCTACGCCGTCATACCAGCAAGACAAATGCCAACTCCGTCAAAGCCGGTCCCGAAAACCTGCACAGGACGATAAGTGGAAGTCCCGCCTGACAGCGGCGATAATCGCTGTGAAGGGGCGACCATGAACAGACGACGGGGCGGGAACTATTCACCGGCTTTCAACGCGAAGGTGGCGCTTGCTGCCATCAAGGGAGATCGCATGACCAGGGTAGCTGGCCCAGCCTTTCGATGTTCGCCCCAAACAGATCACGACCTGTAAGGCCCGACTCGAGGGCGCCGCTTCTCGGGTCTTCGGGGGCGAGGCACAGCGCTCGCGCCCTTAGTCGATGTCAAATCGCTGTATGCCAAGATCGGCGAACTAGGCGCAGGTCGCGACGTTCAGGCCTATGAGGATCGCGAACAGCGCCTTGCCGGAGATCGATCGCACGGCGGGCCCCTGGGGGCGGTCGCGTGATGAGGGCGGAATCGGACATGGTACGGTCCCTGTCGCCGTCGTGCGCTTGTTGGGCGAAAGGCCGGATGACGTCTATCGAACGTCAGCATCCCCGGTCAACGTTGAGTGGCTATGTTCGCCGCGTCACCTTGACTGCGAGATTTGCGCCGCAAGACGGAAATGGACTACGGTGCCTGCCGAGGAACGCATCATGCGCCCCCGGCAACCGAGCCAAGTCCGAATTTCTGGCAATGATGAGCCATGAACTCCGCACGCTGATGACCGGAATGACGGGCACCATCGGACTGTTGGCGGACACTGAGCTTAGCGAAGAGCAACGGAGTCTTGCCACGATCGTGCGCGAATCGGCTGACGAACTGCTCGTCATCGTCAACGACATTCTGGACTTCTCCAAACTGGAGGCCGGCAAGCTTGCGATGGAGTCGATCGACTTCAGTCTCGAAGACTTGGTGAACGGCGTGACATCGTTGCTCGGCCCCAAGGCGCACGCCAAGGGTCTCCAGCTTAGGACATCCAGGGACGGTGATCTGCCGGCGTACTTGAATGGCGATCCCTCCCGGATTCGTCAGATCCTGCTGAACTTGACCAGCAATGCGATCAAATTCACCGAGCGGGGTGCGGTCCACATCATCGCGTCGCATCGCTCTTTGGCCGACGACGTTGTCGAACTCCGCATCAATGTGAGCGATAGCGGTATAGGTATATCGAGGGCGGTTCAGGAAATCCTGTTCACCCCTTTCACGCAGGCGGACTCCTCGGTGTCTCGCAAATACGGCGGCACTGGCCTTGGCCTCGCCATTTGCAAACAGTTGTGTCTGATGATGGGAGGCACGATCGGCGTCGACAGCGTTCCCGGTAATGGCAGCAGGTTCTGGTTTACGGTGCAGTGCGGGCGCGCAAAGGGGTCAACCGTCTCGGCGCCTTCGTTGCAGCCGATTGCCGAGAAAATCGGTCGGCCTCTCAGCATTCTGGTGGCGGAGGACAGTCCGATGATCCAGGCGTTGATATCAAAATTGTTGTCCAGGCGGGGGCATCGGTCGGATCTGGTCAGCAACGGCAAGGAGGCGGTCAATGCTGTTCAGGGCATCTCCTACGACTTGGTCTTGATGGACGTCCAGATGCCGGAGATGGATGGCGTCACAGCTGCCAGGCTGATCCGCGGCTTGCCCGGGCCCGAGCGACTGGTCCCGATCATCGCTCTCACGGCCAACGCACTTGTCGGGCAACGCGAAGGCTATCTCGCCGCCGGCATGAATGACTATCTATCCAAGCCATTTGAGCCGGCGGAATTCTTTGCCGCGATCAATCGCTGGGGTGCCCACTCGCTAAAGCTGTCGGAGCAAGCCGATCACCCCGAGTATCCAGGGGCTGGCGCCATCGAAACTTGAGTTCGCTCTTGTGGCGTTCCGCTAGGACGAGCCACTCGTGGACCGGGGCAGGAACATGCGGCATCTGCGATGGCTCCAGCAGCTTCGGGTCAGGGCGCCGCGGTCTTCATCATTTTCATCGCTCGACCATCCCGTTCACCCGCGCGGATAACTGCGCGGGTGAACTGTCGCGATGTGAACTTTTGGAGAGTCTCAGCGCACCAGGACGTTCTTGAACTGCCAGGGATCCGACGTGTCGATGTCTTCCGGGAACAGTCCG
Source organism: Rhodopseudomonas sp. P2A-2r (assembly GCF_026015985.1). Classification (GTDB taxonomy): domain Bacteria; phylum Pseudomonadota; class Alphaproteobacteria; order Rhizobiales; family Xanthobacteraceae; genus Tardiphaga. Next base: position 1,327,733 of record NZ_CP110389.1, read on the forward strand.
GGACGATCCGTCAGCGGCGTCCAGTCGGTGTAGTAGCCCTTCACCGGGCCGAGATAGGGGCCCTGGATCTCCAGCAGGCGATGGAAATCGATCTCGTCGGCCTCGACGATGCCCTCGTTCGGATGCTCGAGCGCCCAGACCATGCCGCCGAGCACGGCCGAGGTCACCTGCAGGCCGGTGGCGTTCTGATAGGGTGCCAGTGCGCGGGTCTCCTCGATGGAGAGCTGCGAGCCGAACCAGTAGGCGTTCTTGCCGTGGCCGTAGAGCAGCACGCCGAGTTCATCGATGCCGTCGACGATCTCGTTCTCGTCGAGGATGTGGTGCTTCTCCTGCATCTTGGCGGCGCGGCCGAACATCTCATGCAGCGACAGCACCGCGTCGTCGGCGGGATGATAGGCGTAGTGGCAGGTCGGCCGGTAGACCGCCGTGCCCGATGCGTCGCGCACCGTGAAGTAGTCGGCGATCGAGATCGATTCGTTGTGCGTCACCAGGAAGCCGTATTGTGCGCCGGGGGTCGGGCACCACGAGCGCACGCGGGTGTTTGCGCCGGGCTGCATCAGGTAGATCGCCGCGCCGCAGCCGGACTCGTGGGTGTGGGCGTTCTCCGGCATCCATTTTTCATGGGTGCCCCAGCCGAGTTCGGACGGCTGCACGCCTTCCGACAGGAAGCCTTCGACCGACCAGGTGTTGACGAAGACATCGCGCTGCTTCGGAGTTTTGGCGCGCTGGGTGTCGCGCTCGGCGATGTGGATGCCCTTGACGCCGGCCTGGCGCATCAGGTCCGCCCATTCGGCCTTGGTCTTCGGCTCGTGGGCATTAAGCTGCAGGTCGGCGGCGAGATTGAGCAGCGCCTGCTTGACGAAGAACGAGACCATCCCGGGATTGGCGCCGCAGCAGGAGACGGCCGTTGTCGAGCCTGCGGGACGCGCTTTCTTGGCGGCCAGCGTGGCCTCGCGCAGCGCGTAGTTGGAGCGCGCTTCGGGGCCCTTCGAGGCGTCGAAATAGAAGCCGAGCCATGGCTCGTTGACGGTGTCGATGTAGAGCGCGCCGAGTTCGTTGCACAGCTCCATGATGTCTTTCGACCCGGTGTCGACCGACAGGTTGACGCAGAAGCCCTGGCCCCCACCTTCGGTGAGCAGCGGCGTCAACAGCTCGCGATAATTCTCCTTGGTGACCCCCTGCTGGATGAAGCGCACATTCTGCTTCTCGCAATGCGCCTTGCGGCCCTCGTCCTTGGGATCGAGCACGGTAACGCGCGACTTGTCGTAGTCGAGATGGCGCTCGATCAGCGGCAGCGTGCCTTTGCCGATCGAGCCGAAGCCGACCATGACGATGGGGCCGGTGATTTTCGCGTAGATCGGTGCGGCGGGGGAGGGGGACATCAGCTTCGGGCTCCAGACGGGATCAAGATGAATGCGCTGCTTCGCGCGTGGTTGAGAAAGGACAGTGGGGATGTGACGTCGGAATGAAATCGCGTGATCGAATATCCATGCCGGCCGTGAACGCCGTTCAGTGCCGTTCGCCGACCTCGAGAACGGTCAGCGAACGCGGTTCCCCCGAAGGCGTCTCGAATGGCATCGATTGCCCCGCGGAAAGGCCGATAAGCGCGGCTCCGACGGGGGTCAATACCGAAATCCGTCCGGCTGCCACATCGGCGGAGGTCGGGTAGACCAGTGTGACGTGCTTTGCCTGCCCGCTATTGTCGTCGCGGAACGTGACGTCGGACTCCATGCCGACGATGCCGGGCAAGGGATCGGTATCCGGCACAATGGTCGCGCGCTCGATCTCGCGGGCCAGAAACTCGGCCGTCACCGGATACTTGTCAGTCGCGGCCACGGCGAGCACGTTAAGGCGCTCACGGTCGCTGCGGCGGAGCGTGATGCACGGCAGTTCTTTGCGAAGGGAATGGATCATGGGTTTCACAGCCAAGTGAGGCCCGGCGCGCAACGCGACGAGCATTTCAAGTTGATGACGACGTTGAAATCGAACAAGCCCGGATGGCACGCGCGCGTGCGTCCGGGTCACATTCCTGCTTGAAGGTGACCGGCGCGGAGCAGTAGGCGGTTGCGGGGCAGGTTCGTCATGATGGTCGAAACCTATGGGTCCTGTGGCGAAAGTCAACCGCTGACAGTGCGCTGACGGGCGTGCGGCCCGATCGACCGGCCGTTGGCAATCAGCTGCGACGTTTCGCCGTCACCTCGATTTCGACCTTCATCTCCGGTTTGTAGAGGCCCGCGACCACCAGCAGGGTGGCCGCCGGGCGGATCTCGCCGAGATGGGCGCCGGTGACCGCGAATACCGCATCGGCATCGCCGGCATCGGTGATGTAATAGGTCGCGCGCACGATATCGGCCATGGCGAAGCCGGCCTCCGTGAGCGCGGCACCGATGGTCTTGAAGCAGTTCTGTGTCTGGACCGTGACGTCGGCCGGCATGGTCATGGTGGTGTAATCGTAGCCGGTGGTGCCGGACACGAAGACGAAATCGCCGTCGACCACGGCGCGGCTGTAGCCGGCGATCTTCTCGAACGGCGATCCGGTGGAAATCAGGCGGCGGGTCATGGCGGGTCCCTCGGAAGCGAACAGGCGCGGAAATGCCGTCTATTGGCGTTCAAATCAAGCCGCGTGGGCCAGTTCCGGGCGGCGGGTCGATGTGCGGCGGACCCACTTACCGCTCCCTAAGATGATCCCCCGGGCGCCGTCCAGCGCACCGGGCTTCAATGGCAGGCCAAGCAGGCGAACGCGCTCGAACGGCCCCGGCAGCGCCAGCTCCGCCATCCCGTCGCGCGAGAAGCCGAACCGGCTGTAATAGGGCGCGTCGCCGAGTAACACGACCGCGCTGTGGCCGAGCGCCCGCGCCGCGGCAATGGCGTGCTGCATCAGCGCGGCGCCAATGCCGAGTTCGCGCACGATGGGATCGACCGCCAGGGGGCCGAGCATCAGTGCGGCTCGGCCCCCGGCGTCGACATGCCAAAGCCGGATCGTGCCGACCAGCCGGCCTTGCGCCACCACCGAGAAGGCGAGGCCTTCGGCGGGCAGTCGTCCGTCACGCAGTCGCTGGCAGGTGCGGGCATGGCGCGCAGCGCCAAAGCACACATCCAGCAGAGATTCACGGGCGGCGACGTCGGAGCCCACTTCCGCACGGATCTCGTACGGACGGGCTGCGATGGGCAGGGCAACAGGGGTGTCGGTGGCGGTCTCGTGCAGATCGGTCATGGCATGTCGGTCCCCACTCCGCCGGGGCGGAGTGTTGTCATCCGGAATGGAAGGTGACGGGATGGGAGCCGGACGACCGGCTCCCCGCTTACTCAGGTCCGAGCGAAGCTCAGATGTGGAAGGTGCGCAGCGGCGGGAAGCCGTTGAACGCCACCGAGGAGTAGGTCGACGTGTACGCCCCGGTGCCTTCGATCAGCAGCTTGTCGCCGATCTCGAGGGTTACGGGCAGCGGATACGGCAGCTTCTCGTACATCACGTCGGCCGAATCACAGGTCGGGCCGGCCAGCACGCAGGGCGTCATCTCGGCGCCGTCGTGGCGCGATTTGATGGCGTAGCGGATCGACTCGTCCATGGTCTCAGCGAGACCGCCGAACTTGCCGATATCCAGGTACACCCAGCGCACATCGTCCTCGTCGCTCTTCTTGGAGATCAGAACGACTTCGGTCTCGATGATGCCGGCATTGCCGACCATGCCGCGACCCGGCTCGATGATGGTCTCCGGGATCGCGTTGCCGAAATGCTTGCGCAGCGCACGGAAGATCGAACGGCCGTACTGCACGACCGCGGGGACTTCCTTGAGGTACTTGGTCGGGAATCCGCCGCCCATGTTGACCATGGACAGGTTGATTCCACGCTCCGCGCAGTCGCGGAACACCGACGAGGCCATCGCCAAAGCGCGGTCCCACGCCTTCACCTTGCGCTGCTGCGAGCCGACATGGAACGAAATGCCGTAGGGCTCCAGGCCAAGGCGCTTGGCGAGCTCAAGCACGTCGACAGCCATCTCCGGATCGCAGCCGAACTTGCGCGACAGCGGCCATTCGGCGCCGGCGCAGTCATAGAGGATGCGGCAGAACACGCGTGCGCCGGGGGCGGCACGGGCGATCTTCTCCACCTCTGCGCTGCAGTCGACCGAGAACATACCAATGCCGAGCGCATGCGCACGGGCGATGTCGCGTTCCTTCTTGATGGTGTTGCCGAACGAGATGCGGTCGGGCGTGGCACCGGCGTCGAACGCCATCTGGATCTCCTGCACTGAGGCGCAGTCGAAGCACGACCCCATGGACGCAAGCAGCGACAGCACTTCCGGCGCCGGGTTGGCCTTCACCGCATAGAACACGCGGGAGTCCGGCAGCGCCTTGGCAAAGCTCTGGAAGTTGTCGCGCACGACTTCGAGGTCGACCACGAGACACGGCTCGAGGTCCTGACCTTCGTTGCGGCGGGCGCGGAGGAATTCCTGAATACGTTCAGTCATAGCACTCTCCCAAACGGCCCGGCAAAGGGGTCACGTTCAAAAAATGATGACGGTTCAGCGCTTCCGGACCCAGACGCGCGATGGAGGCGCGGCAAAGCCAAAAGCTCAGACCGTAAGTGCTGCCGTGGATTGGTTGGGAGTGATCCCGCCCGCACACCTGGCAATGAAGGACAAGCCTCTTCGGTATTCGCGCTGGCTGATGGAAAGCCAGCAGAGACCAAAAAGCCCGATCCGTCGTTGCTTTAAGTCGCGTCCCCCGTTGAGAACGAGGTGCGCCGGTTCGCCTCCGGCTGCCAGTCACGGTTGCAAGGATCAAAGTCGCCTTCAACGGCATCCCTGGAGAGAGATGCTGGCCTCCCGCAAAAATCAGCGGGCGACCCTCGGCTTCCTTGTCCCTTGGCGGCTGTCCGGCCTCTTGTCCGGATACCTACCGACTGACACACGACCACAGGCACGTGCGAAATTGGGCAAGAGTGCAAATAGGTCCTTTGACTCGGGGGCGCAACAATTTTTTTGGTCGCGGGAAAAATTTTTCCCGCGTGCGTGGCGATGCGTCGCGCGATGCGTGCTTCAACTACCGAAGATGAACGGGCGTTAAGCTTCGTGAAGGAAGTGTGAGTGAGTTGGCGGAGCGCGTAACGCACTCAGTTGTCATCCCCGCGCAGGCGGGGGCCAGTAAACGCAGGCATCGGCGATGAAGCGCAAGGCCAGCGATTCCTCGGTCGCCTGGTCAAGCCGGGCGACGACAGCGTTACGTCAGCCGCGGCGGGTGAACGGCTCGATGCGCTGCGCGTTGCGGATGAAGCCCACCATGATGGCGACGCCGGCGAGGAACAGGATCACCTGCAGGATGTGCTCGCCCATGGTGTCGAGCCCGAACAAGATCGACAGCGCCCAGCCGCCGGCGAACGCCGCGCCGAACACCTCGGCGCCGATCAGAATCGCGGCGGAGATCACGGTGACGACGCTGGGCCAGTAGATGCGGCGGGGGGCGGTGGAAGTGGTCATGGCTCGAAGTCCTGTTTCGGCCGGCAATCTCTCTGAAAAAGCCCGCTGCGGCAAGCGCTAAAGGGCGTAAAAAGCCCCATCGCGTGGTATAGATCGCTCCTCAAATAGCCGGCAAATCAGGATTTATGATGTCAGATAGCTTGGATACGGTGGTCACCTCGCCCGCGCTCGACAACCCGCTTCTCAAGGCCTGGACGACGCCCTTCGAGACGCCGCCGTTCGCCGAGATTCTGCCTGAGCACTTCATGCCGGCCTTCGAACAGGCCTTCTTCGACCATTCGGCCGAGATCGCCGCCATCGTCAACGATCCCGCGGCCCCCGACTTCGCCAATACAATCACCGCGCTGGAGCGGTCCGGCAAGCTGCTGAACCGGGTTGCAGCGGTGTTCTACGATCTCGTCTCGGCCAATTCCAACCCGGCGCTGCTGGAGATCGACAAGGACGTGTCGCTGCGGATGGCGCGGCACTGGAACCCGATCATGATGAACGCCGTGCTGTTTGGTCGCATCGCCAAGCTGCATGACGATCGCGCGACACTCGGCCTGACGCCGGAGCAGACCCGGCTGCTGGAGCGCACCTACACCCGCTTCCACCGCGCCGGTGCCGGCCTCAATGACGCCGCCAAGGCGCGGATGGCCGAGATCAACGAACGGCTCGCGCATCTCGGCACCTCGTTCAGCCACCATCTGCTAGGCGACGAGCAGGACTGGTTCATGGAGATCGGCGAGGGCGATCTCGACGGCCTGCCCGAGACCTTCGTCGCTGCTGCGAAGGCTGCGGCCGAGGACCGTGGCCTGAAGGGCAAGGCGATCATCACCACCTCGCGCTCCTCTATGGAGCCGTTCCTGAAGAGCTCGACGCGGCGCGACCTGCGCGAGCGCGCCTACAAGGCCTTCATCGAGCGCGGCAACAACGGCAACGCCAACGACAACAACGAAACCATCGTCGAGATACTCAAGCTGCGCGAGGAGACCGCAAAGCTCCTGGGCTTCCCGACCTTCGCCGCCTATCGGCTCGAGGACTCCATGGCCAAGACGCCGGAAGCGGTGCGCGGGCTACTGGAGCGGGTGTGGAAGCCGGCGCGCGCCCGGGCGCTGGCCGACCGCGATGCGCTGCAGGAGCTGGTGGCGGAGGAGGGCGGCAACTTCATGCTCGCCGCCTGGGACTGGCGCTACTACGCCGAGAAGCTGCGGCAGCGCCGCGCCAATTTCGACGATGCCGCCATCAAGCCGTATCTCGCGCTCGACAACATGATTCTGGCGGCCTTCGACACCGCGACAAAGCTGTTCGGCGTGACCTTCGAGGAGCGCAAGGACGTTCCAGTCTGGCATCCCGACGTCCGGGTCTGGGAGGTCAAGGACGCCAAGGGACAGCACAAGGCGCTGTTCTACGGCGACTATTTTGCCCGCCCCTCGAAGCGCTCGGGCGCCTGGATGACCTCGCTGCGCGACCAGCAGAAGCTCGACGGCAGCGTGGCACCCCTGATCCTCAACGTCTGCAACTTCTCCAAGGGCGCCGACGGTGCGCCGTCGCTGCTGTCGCCGGACGATGCCCGCACTTTGTTCCATGAATTCGGCCATGGCCTGCACGGCATGATGTCCGACGTCACCTATCCCTCGCTGTCTGGCACCTCGGTGTTCACCGACTTCGTCGAGCTGCCGTCGCAGCTCTACGAGCACTGGCAGGAGCAGCCGCAGGTGCTCAGGCAGTTCGCCACCCACTACCAGACCGGCGAGCCGCTGCCGGATGACCTCTTGAAGCGCTTCATCGCCGCGCGAAAATTCAACCAGGGCTTTGCCACGGTGGAGTTCGTATCGTCGGCGCTGATCGATCTCGAATTCCACACCCAGCCGGCCTCGGCGTCGGCCGATGTGGCGGCCTTCGAAAGGAAGGAACTCGAGAAGATCGGCATGCCCGCGGAAATCTCGCTGCGCCACCGGCCGACCCAGTTCGGTCACATCTTCTCCGGCGATCACTATGCATCCGGTTACTACAGTTACATGTGGTCCGAGGTGATGGACGCCGACGCCTTCGGCGCCTTCGAAGAGGCCGGCGACATCTTTGACAAGGCGGTAGCCAAGCGGCTGCTCGACGACATCTATGCTTCGGGCGGCTCGCGCGACCCCGAGGATGCCTACATCGCCTTCCGCGGCCGGGCACCCGAGCCCGACGCGCTGCTGCGTCGCCGCGGCCTGCTCGACACGCCGGAGGCGGCGTAACGTGCGCCGGGGGATTCAGCGCGCGCTCGGTCTGCTGATGCTCGTTGTCGCTCTTGCGGGCAGCATCGGCTCCGCCGCCGCACACCCTCATGTATGGGTCACCGCAGCGAGCGAACTGGTCTATGCGCCGGACGGCAGCATCACCGGCGTGCGCCATGCCTGGACCTTCGACGACATGTTCTCGACCTATGCGCTGCAGGGCATCGAGACCAAGACCAAGGGCGTCTACACCCGCGAGGAACTGGCGCCGCTGGCGCAGACCAATGTGGAGTCGCTGAAGGAATTCGCCTTCTTCACCTTCGCCAAGGCCGACGGCAAGAAGCAGCGCTTTGTCGACCCGGTCGACTACTATCTCGAATACAAGGACACGGCGCTGGTGCTGCACTTCACGCTGCCGTTCAAGACCCCGTTCAAGACCAAACAACTGGCGCTCGAAGTGTTCGATCCGACGTTCTTCGTCGATTTCGGGCTGCAGAAGAAGGACCCGATCCGGCTGGTCGGCGCCCCGGCCAGCTGCACCACGGCGATCGAGCGTCCCAGCGACGGCGCCGCCACGGCGCAGAAGATCGGCGAGGACAATTTCATGGATGGCGGCGCCAATGCCAACTTCGGCGCGATGTTCGCCAACAAAATCACGGTGAACTGCCCATGATGGCCGATTTGTCGCCCCGCCTCTCACCCCGTTATGCCCGGCCCTGGGTTATGGTCATGTCATGTGCAGCCGTGCTTGCACTTGCCGTCCTCGCCGACGCCTCGCTGCACGACGCGCTGGCGCAAAATCCCTTCGGCGCGCCGCGTGCCGCGCCTGACACGCAGGTCGGTGGCATTGTCGGCTGGCTGCTGACGCAGCAGTCCAAATTCTACCGCGAGATGTCGTCGACCATCCGCGCCGCCAAGAACGACGGCTCTGCGGTGTGGACCCTGCTGGTGATCTCGTTCGTCTACGGCATCTTCCACGCCGCCGGCCCCGGCCACGGCAAGGCGGTGATCTCGTCCTATCTGGTGGCCAATGAGGAGACCGCTCGCCGCGGCATCGTGCTGTCCTTCGTCTCGGCGCTGATGCAGGCGTTGGTGGCCGTCCTGATTGTCGGCATCGGTGCCTGGCTGCTCAACGTCACCGCGAAGACCATGTGCGGCGCCGAGCGCGTCGTCGAAATCGCCAGCTACGCGCTGATTGCGGCGTTCGGCGCCCGGCTGGTGTGGAGCAAGGGCCGCGGCTTTTTTGCGCGCTGAGCGCCTCGCAAGCGCCGCCTGCGCCGCAACTGGCGATGGCCCATGCCCCGGCGCAAGCCAGCGTGCATCATGATCATCACGGCCATGAGCATCACGATCACGGTCATCAGCACGGCCATGCACACGCCCATTCGCATGCTCATGCCGCCCATGGGCACGCCCATGCCGAGGCGACCGCGCACGCGCACCACGACCACGTCCATGACGAGCATTGCGGCCATTCCCACGGCCCGACCCCGGACCAGCTCGCCGGACCGGGCGGCTGGGCGCGCGGCTTCGGTGCGATCCTCACGGTCGGTATCCGGCCGTGCTCGGGCGCCATCCTGGTGCTGGTGTTCGCGCTGGCGCAGGGCTTGTTCTGGGCCGGTGTCGCCGCCACCTTTGTGATGGGTCTGGGCACTGCTATCACGGTGGCGACCATCGCGGTCATGGCTGTTACCGCCAAAGGCCTGGCCCGGCGCGTTATCGGTTCCCGCGAGGGCGGCGGGGCACTGGTGATGCGCGGTCTCGAATTCGGCGCCGCCGGGCTGGTGCTGCTGTTTGGCGTCGGCCTGCTGCTCGGCTATATCGCCGCCGAGCGCGTCACCTGTTTCTGATCTTTCGCGCTGCGCCCGGGTCCGGGGGCGGCCAAAACGAAAAGCACAATACCATGAGCGTCGTCATTCCCATCGAGCGAGCCCCGGCGGCCACCGCCACGGCCATGCAACGCGTCGGCGTGCTGCTGGTCAATCTCGGTACGCCGGATACCGCCGATGCGCGCGGGGTGCGGGTCTATCTCAAGGAGTTCCTGTCCGATCCCCGGGTCATCGAGGATCAGGGCCTGCTGTGGAAGCTGATCCTCAACGGCATCATTCTGAACACGCGTCCCGCCCGCAAGGCCAAGGACTATCTGAAGATCTGGAACAACGAACTCAACGAATCGCCGCTCAAGACCATCACCCGTGCGCAGTCGGACAAGCTGGCGGCATCCATCGCCGGCCACACCCATGTCATCGTCGACTGGGCGATGCGCTACGGCAATCCGTCGATGCAGGCGCGGATCGAGGCGCTGACCGCGCAGGGCTGCGACCGCATCCTGATCGTGCCGCTCTATCCGCAGTATTCGGCGGCCACCTCGGCCACCGTCTGCGACGAGGCGTTCCGTGTGCTCGGCACCATGCGCGCGCAGCCCACGCTGCGGGTGACGCCGCCTTATTACGACGAGCCGGATTATATCGACGCGCTGGCGCGCTCGATCGAAAGCCATGTGGCGGCGCTGCCGTTCGTGCCGGAACTGATCGTGGCGTCGTTCCACGGCATGCCGCAGAAATACATCGACAAGGGCGATCCCTACCAGGCGCAGTGCATCGCCACCATGCAGGCACTGCGCAAGCGCATGGGGCTCGATGGATCGAAGCTGATGCTGACGTTCCAGTCGCGCTTCGGCTTCGACCAGTGGCTGAAGCCCTATACCGACAAGACCATCGAGCAGCTCGGCAAAGACGGCGTCAAGCGCCTCGCCGTGGTGATGCCCGGCTTCTCGGCCGACTGCCTGGAGACGCTGGAAGAAATCGCGCAGGAAAATGCCGAGATCTTCAAGCATGCCGGCGGTGAACATTTTTCAGCGATCCCCTGCCTCAACGACAGCGATCCTGGCATGGACGTGATCCGCCAGCTGGTGCTGCGCGAGCTGCAGGGCTGGATCTGACAACGCGCTCCGCCGTCATCCTGAGGCGCTCGCCCGCAGGGCGAGCCTCGAAGGATGGGTGTTCGGGACCTGCGGCCCATCCTTCGAGGCGCGCAAGTGCGCGCTCCTCAGGATGACGGCGGAGTTTGTTTCGCAAGGGCTTGAGGCAATCGCTCGCTTTTCCCCGCATCGAACCTTACATCTGAATTCGGCGACCTAATCACGCGCGGCATTGCGCGGTTTCGCTGGGAGAATTCGATGACCGGTTTCGACATCTTTGCCATCGCCTTCGTCGTGCTGGTCATCCTGACCCTGTTCGCCGGCGTCAAAACCGTGCCGCAGGGCTATGACTGGACCATCGAGCGGTTCGGCAAGTTTACCCGCACGTTGTCGCCCGGCCTCAACATCATCATCCCGTATTTCGATCGCGTCGGCCGCAAGGTCAACATGATGGAGCAGGTGATCTCGATCCCTGAGCAGGAGGTGATCACCAAGGACAACGCCACCGTGACGGTGGACGGCGTTGCCTTCTACCAGGTGTTCGACGCCGCCAAGGCCAGTTACGAGGTCTCCGATCTCACCCAGGCGATCGTGGTGCTGACCATGACCAATATCCGCTCGGTGATGGGCGCCATGGACCTCGATCAGGTGCTGTCGCATCGCGACGAGATCAACGAGCGGCTGTTGCGCGTGGTCGATGCCGCGGTGTCGCCGTGGGGCCTCAAGGTCAACCGCATCGAGATCAAGGACATCGTGCCGCCCGCCGATCTGGTGGAAGCGATGGGCCGGCAGATGAAGGCCGAGCGCGTCAAGCGCGCCGATATCCTGCAGGCGGAAGGCCAGCGCCAGTCGGAAATTCTGCGTGCGGAAGGCGCCAAGCAGGGCCAGATCCTGCAGGCCGAAGGCCGCCGCGAGGCCGCGTTCCTCGACGCCCAAGCCCGCGAGCGGGCCGCGGAAGCCGAGGCCAAGGCCACCGAGATGGTCAGCAATGCCATCGCCAGCGGCGACGTCGCGGCGCTCAACTACTTCATCGCCGACAAGTACATCAAGGCGTTCGGCCAGATCGCCGACTCGCCGAACCAGAAGATCATCATGCTGCCGATCGAGGCGATGGGCGTGCTGGGTTCGCTGGCCGGGATCGGCGAGATTGCCAAGGCGACCTTTGGTGAAAGCGCCGCCTCGGCGCAGACCGCGGCCCGCCGCGGTTCGGTGCCGCCGACCGGGCCGGTCCCGCCGGTGCCGCCAAGGAGCTGACAATGGCCGACATGTTCATCACGCTGGGCACTTGGAATTGGCTGATCTTCGGCTTGTTGCTGATGGGACTGGAGCTGCTCGCGCCCGGCGTCTTCATGTTCTGGCTCGGCCTCGCCGCCTTCCTGGTCGGCGTGGTGTCCTTCGTGGTGACGCCGTCCTGGCAGCTGCAGATCCTGCTGTTTGCGCTGTTCGCCGCCGCCGCCGTGCCGCTGTGGCGGCGCATCGCGCGGCAAAAACCCGGCGTCAATCCCAACCCGTTCCTCAACAAGCGCTCCGACGCGCTGGTCGGCCGCATCTGCACGCTGGAGAAGCCGATCGTCGACGGCGAAGGCATCGTGCGGATCGACGACACCGTATGGCGTGTGGCGGGGCCGGATACGCCCGCCGGCAGCAAGGTCAGGATCGTGCAGGCCGATGGGGCGAGCCTGACGGTGGCCGGGATTTAGACGAGCACCGTTCTCGTGCCTCGGACGCGATGCAACCTAGCGAAGCGAAGCTTCGCGCGGAAGTATTGCTTCGCAGAGCTGAGGTCGTCACGAATGCAAGCATCGGTGTTTGGTGCGGTCCCGGACGCGCAGCGGCACAAGTGCGCCGCTGCGCGTCCGGGACACGATAATGTGGAGTTACGCCACGCCCGCGCGGAGCAGATCGTGCAGATGCACGATGCCGATCGGCTTCTTCGCCTCGGTGACCAGCAACGCGGTGATTTTCGAGGAGTTGAGGATCTCCAGCGCCTCGCCGGCCAGCAGGTCGCGGCTGATGGTCTTCGGGTTTTTGGTCATCACCTCGTCGACCGCCACGGTCATCAGATCGGGCCGCATGTGGCGGCGCAGGTCGCCGTCGGTGACGATGCCGACGATGTGGCCCCTGGCGTCGACGATGCCGACGCAGCCGAAGCCCTTGGAGGACATTTCCACCAGCGCGTCGGACATCTTGGTGCCCAGCGGCTTCAGCGGCACCGCGGCGCCGTCGTGCATCAGGTCGCGGGTATATTTCAGCATGGCGCCTAGCTTGCCGCCCGGATGCAGCACCGAAAAATCCACTGAGGTGAAGCCGCGGCCTTCGAGCAGCGCGATGGCCAGCGCGTCGCCCAGCGCCAGCAGCATCAGCGACGAGGTGGTCGGCGCCAGGTTGTGCGGGCAGGCCTCGCGCGCCTTGGGCAGAGCCAGCGAAACATCGGCTGCCTGCGCCAGCGTCGACTCGCTGTTGGCGGTCATGGCGATCAACGGGATGCGGAAGCGCTTGGCATAGGTGATTAGGTTCTTCATCTCCGCCTGCTCACCGGACCACGACAGCGCCAGGATGACGTCGTCGGCGGTGATCATGCCGAGATCGCCATGGCTGGCCTCGGCGGCGTGGACGAAGAAGGCGGGCGTGCCGGTGGAGGCGAAGGTCGCGGCGATCTTGCGGCCGATATGGCCGGACTTGCCGAGGCCGGTGATGATCAGCCGGCCGCGGGCGTTGCGGATCCGGTCGCAGGCCGCAGCGAAGGCCGGGCCAAGATCTGACTGCAGTGCCGCAGCCAGCGCGGTGACGCCGCTGGCCTCGGCGTCCAGGGTGCGCAGCGCCGAGGAAATTGCAGCAGTCGCCTGATCGGTCATCGCCGCCTGAGCTTGCGAATCCGTGGCTGCGGATTTTGAGCGTGCCATGCATTCATCCCGTGGACCGGAATTATTGATTGGTCCGGCGCTCTTCCTAGCACGGCTGCGGCTGTGAAGCGAAACGCCCCCTGCGATCTCAACGCCTCATTAACCATAGTTGTTTTAACTCCGTTAACGACAGGTTCCGCGCCGCGTCGCGGCTTGTAGGGAACCGGAAATTTTTAAGTATCTGATTATGTTGGAGTATTCAGGATCGTGAGGACAGGTCCAGCCACGGGCCGCCGCCAGCGCGCAGTTGCTCTGCGTGCGCTGTCGGCTGGTCTGTGGCTGGTCGGCCTCGGCGCTCCGGCGCTGGCGCCGGCACCGGCTGCCGCACAGGCCTTGACCAGCGACCTGTTGCGTCCGACGCCGGGCGGCTTCATCGCGCCGCAGGACATGCCGCTGCGCCGCACTGGCGATGCCCGACCGGGCGATAGCGACTCCACGTCGGCGATTAGCGCTCCGTCGCGAATCGGGCAACTGCCGACCTATGGCAGCGGCGCTGCCGCGGGTGCCTCGGACTCCGGCTACGATTCGCTGAACCGCACGCGCAAGCGGCCGAAATTCTATCCCGGACAGGTCAGGCCGAAGCCATCGCCTGGTCCCGGCAGTCCGCCGCCAGCCCTGCGTCCGACCCTGACCAACCCGCCGCTGTCGATTCCGCCGTCATCGACGGCGAACAAGCCGCCGGTGTCGGCATCGGTGGCCGGCAGCGCTGTCGGGCAACCAGCGCGCCGGCGGCTGCGGCCAGACGACGATCCGTTCGGCGCAACCGGCGTCTATGTGGGCAGTTTCCTGGTCAAGTCCGCGGTCGAACTCGGTGGCGGCTATGACAGCAATCCCGCGCGCTTTGTGGCGCCGCGCAGTTCGAGCTTCTACCGCATCGCGCCGGAGCTGCTGGCGGCGTCCGACTGGTCGCGTCATTCGGTGATCGTCGATCTCAGGGGCTCCTACACCGGCTACGAGAAGACCTTTCCGGCGCCGGCTGGCCAGATCTCCTCGGCGCCGGTCGACGTCGCCCGCATCGATTTCACAGGCAAGGTCAACGGACGGCTCGACGTCACCCGCGACAATCGCTTCAACGGCGAGTTTCGGCTGCGCGTCGGCGCCGACAACCCCGGTAGTCCGAACATTCAGGCCGGACTGGCGAAGTTTCCTTTGTTTACCGCGACCGGCAGCACGGTCGGTTTCGAACAGGATTTCAACCGTCTGCAGGTCAAGCTCGACGGCACGGTCGACCGCATCGCCTATCAGGACTCGCAGCTCACCAACGGTGTCAGCACCACCAATAACGACCGCAACTACAATCAGTACGGCGGTGTCGGACGCGTCAGCTACGAAGTTCTGCCTGGCCTGCGGCCTTTCGGCGAGATCCAGGGCGATACCCGTGTCCACGACACCCCGGTTGATCGATCCCTCTATCAGCGCGATTCCAACGGCGGCTACGTTAAGGCCGGCACCACCTTTGAATTCACCCGGCTGCTGACCGGCGAGGTCTCGATCGGCTATGCCGCGCGCCGCTATGCCGACCCGGGGTTGCAGGACCTGAAGGGGTTGCTGACCACAGCCTCGCTGGTATGGACGGCAACGCCGCTGACCACGGCAAAGTTCATTTCCGTCAGTTCGATCGACGAAACCACGCTGGCCGGCGTGCCGGGCGTGCTGACGCGTACCTACACGTTCGAAGTCGATCACGATTTCCGCCGATGGCTCACCGCGGTGGGCAGGTTCACCTATGGCACGCAGGACTATCAGGAGAGCACGCGGTTCGACCAGATCTACGGGATCTCCGGCGACCTGGTGTTCAAGCTCAACCGAGAACTGCAGATCAAGGCGCAGGTGCGCCACGACCGGCTGGAGTCGAACCTCGCCGGTGCCAGCACCAATGCGACCGTGGTGATGCTAGGCGTGCGGTTGCAGCGCTAGCAGCCTTATCCCGGACGCAGCGTGTCGCAACTGCGACGTGTTGCGCTGCAGTTGCAGAGTTGGGACGGGGAAGTAAGCTTGGCGCTATTTCCGACGGATGCGGACGTTGGGCCGGGTGAATCGCACGCCCTTGTTGTCGGGCAGCCGCACCGCGTTGTAGCCGCCCGCGATGCAGGCCTCGCGCTGCGGCATCTTCTCCAGCGGGCCGCGGGCGGTTTCCCACCATGATGCGCGGTGCGACGCGCGCGGCAGCGCGTCGTTGATGATCTCCTCGATCTGCTCGAGGCTCAGGATAAATTCAGGCACGGTCTGTTTCAGCAGATAGTCGCGCAGCAGATCGTAATCGGGCACGTCGAATCCTCAGGGGCGAAAGCGCGGGCGGAAGGTCTCTCATAGCCGGGTGTGCTGCGCCGATCCATGGCCTTGATGCATGGCCGACGGTCCTGACTGCGGCTTGCGGCCAATAAAGCTGCCGATTGCATCATCCCCGGCAACCGACTGTTAACGCCGTGCGGGGTCGCCTCACCAGTTTAAGCCGTCGGCAATTATTTGCATGCATTCAATGCTCTCCGGAGATCGATGGTGATGTTCAGGAGAAAACGCGGTGAAATGGCGCGGCGCTGGCCGATTTCGGCAAAGTTGCTGATTCTGTCGTCGCTGGTGACGATTCTCGGATTTTCCGCGGTGTGCGGCACGGTCCTGCTCGACATGCGCCGTGCCGAGGAAGAATTGGCGCGCCAGACCAGCGAGAATCTCGCCACTACCATCGATGCGGATATCAGCCGCACCATCGAACTGTACGATCGCTCGCTGCGCGCGGTGATTGCCGGTATGCAGATGCCGGAAGTCAGCACGCTGAGTAAGCCGCTTCGTCAGCTTGTGTTGTTCGATCAGGCCGCCAGCGCCAGCCATTTCGGTGCGATCCAGGTGTTCGACGCCAAGGGCGATCTCATTCTCGACGCCGCCAATCTCGATCCGCTCCGGGAAAACCGGGCCGATGAGCAGTTCTTCAAGGTCCACCGCAGCGATGGCGAAGTAGGCCTGTTCCTCAGCCGGCCGATGCTGTATCGCGGCGCCTATTCCATTGTGGTCAGTCGTCGCATTAGCGATGCGGAGGGCAGCTTCGCCGGCGTGGTGGTGGGTGCCATCCGCTTTACCTATTTCCACGAATTGTTCGATCGATTGCGACTTAATCCCGAGGACACCATTTCCGTGGTTCGCAGGGACGGCATGGTGCTGATGCGCACGCCGTTCGATCTCGATCTTGTCGGCTACGGCTTTCGCGACAGATTGCTCATGCGGCGGTTGCTCATTGAGCGGAGCGGCGCGGTCTGGAGCGCTGGATCGAACGACGGCGTCCCTCGACTCTACATCTGGCGCAATAGCGGCAGGCATCTGGTGGTGGTGGTCGGCAAAGCGACAAGCAACATCTACGGGACGTGGCAAAAGCAGGCGATCCGGATCGGCGCGATCATGCTCGGCCTGATCTGCTTTGTCGGCGCCGTCAGCCTGTTCCTCGCCCGTGAAATCAACCGACGCGCCCGCGCCGAGGGCAGGCTGGAAGAACTCGCCACCACCGATGCGCTCACTGGCCTGCGTAATCGCCGCAAGTTCGACACCGAGATCGAGACCGAATGGCGCCGCGCGATCCGGCAATCGGGCACGCTGGCGCTGCTGCTGATCGACGCCGATCATTTCAAGCAGTTCAATGACACGTTCGGGCATCAGGCCGGCGACCATGCGCTGAAGGTGATCGCCGATTGCATCCAGCAGTCGGCGACGCGCGCCGGCGATTGCGCAGCGCGCTATGGCGGCGAGGAATTCGCGGTGCTGCTGCCGGGGATTTCAGCCACGGAGGCGTTGGTCGTCGCCGAGCGCATCCGGTTGCGTGTGTCCGCCGTACCGGCGGCCCCCGAGGCGCTCACCGTCAGCATCGGCGTCGCCAGCATGACGCCGATCGTCACAATGGACCACAGCGATCTGGTGGAAGCCGCCGACAAGGCGCTCTACGCCGCGAAGGACGCGGGCCGCAACCAGTCGATGATCGCCACGCCGCAGCATCTGATGATGGCGGCCTGATCCATCGTCACTTTCCGGATGTACTTCGCCCGGTGAAGCCGGCTCGCGTTACCGGGACTCCTCCAAATACCGCTTCATCTCGGTGCGCAGGCCGTCGCGCAGGTCGTCGCGCTGCATCGCATAGGCGATGTTGGCACGCAGGAAGCCTGACTTCGAGCCGCAGTCGTGCCGCTCGCCCTCGAATTCCACGCCGTAGAATTTTTGCGACTTCGCCAGTCCGATCATGGCGTCGGTAAGCTGGATTTCGCCGCCGGCGCCGCGTTCCTGGGTTTCCAGGATCTTGAAGATCTCAGGCTGCAGGATGTAGCGCCCGGTGATCGACAGGTTGGACGGCGAGGTGCCTTGCGGCGGCTTCTCCACCATGCCGTCGATGGTGAAGGCCGACGCGTTGGTGGGATGGCGCGCACCGACGCCGCAGATGCCGTATTGATGCGTAAGTTCCGCCGGCACTTCCTCGACCGCGACCAGGTTTGATTTTTCACCGAGGCCGTTGGCGATGTCGATCATCTGCTTGAGGCAGCCCGGGCTGTTGAGCACCAGCTCGTCCGGCAGCACCACGGCAAAGGGTTCGTTGCCGACGATCTCGCGCGCGCACCATACCGCATGGCCCAGCCCGAGCGGTGCCTGCTGGCGGGTGAAGCTCATCTCGCCGGCTTCCGGCTGGAAGCGCGCCAGCTCGGCGATCTCCTTGGTCTTGTTGCGGCTCTTCAGGCTTTCGTCGAGCTCGAACATCTTGTCGAAATGATCCTCGATGACGCCTTTGTTGCGCCCGGTAACGAAGATGAAATGTTCGATGCCGGCCTCGCGGGCCTCGTCGACCACATACTGAATCAGCGGCCGGTCGACGATGGTCAGCATTTCCTTGGGCATCGCCTTGGTGGCAGGAAGCACGCGTGTTCCGAGGCCTGCGACGGGGAATACAGCTTTGCGGATTTTCATTCGGAGACTTTGCAATGGACTAGGAGGGAAACCAGACGCGCATGCAAACGTAGATTGCCCGATGCGGTTCCCTTTGCAACCGGGAACAACGGCGGATGTGCGGCGTGGTCATGGTCTTTCGGGTCATCCTTTTGGCGCGGGCCGTGAAATCGCGCCTATATTAAGCCGATGGAAACCCCGACGGGGCCTCTTGTGGCGAGCCATGACGATCTGGATGTTTGCGATGAGAATGCTGCGCGTGTCGACCCTGAAGCCGCCGATCCGGATGTTCGCCGCGGTGGCGCTGGCTGCACTGCTGGTGTCGGCGGTGCAGCCTTCGGCTGCATCGGCGCAATCGCAGGGAGTCCGTTCAGCCTGTTCGACAACATTTTCGGAGGTTCGCCGCCGCCGCAGGCAGCGCTGCCGCCAGCGCCCGGAAGCGGCGGCGTGCAACCATGGAGCGGCGAGGA
This sequence comes from Rhodopseudomonas sp. P2A-2r, assembly GCF_026015985.1. Taxonomy (GTDB): domain Bacteria; phylum Pseudomonadota; class Alphaproteobacteria; order Rhizobiales; family Xanthobacteraceae; genus Tardiphaga. Next base: position 1,346,612 of record NZ_CP110389.1, read on the forward strand.
CGGCGCTTCCGGCCATCCGCTGATGACCGCTGTCGCGATTCGCCAGGCCGCCGACAATTTCGATAACTGCGTCGCCGGGCTGTGGCCTGATGCCGCACGGCGCGGCATTTCGCAGGACAGCTTCCAGCGCTTCACCGCGGGCCTGACCCCGGACCTGCGGATCATGGACCTGATGGATTCGCAGCCGGAATTCACCAAGGCGATCTGGGATTACCTCGACATCCTCGTCAACGACACCCGCATGGCCCGCGGCCGCGAGGTGCTGGCGCAGTACAAGTCGATCTTCGATGCCGCCGAGAAGGCCTATGGCGTCGACCGCTACATCATCGCCTCGATCTGGGGCATCGAATCCAACTACTCGACGCAGATGGGCGACCGCAACGTGCTGCGCTCCACCGCGACGCTGGCCTGCGTCGGCCGCCGCCAGGCCTATTTCAAGGATGAATTCCTGGTGGCGTTGGAGATCCTGCACCGCGGCGACCTGCGCCCGGAGCAGATGCGCGGCTCGTGGGCCGGCGCGTTCGGGCCGACCCAGTTCATGCCTACCGCGTTCAAGCGCTTCGCCGTGGACGGCGACGGCGACGGCCGCCGCGACGTGGTCGACAACCCCACCGACCTGATCTTCTCCACCGCCAATAATCTGAAGAAAGACGGCTGGCAGAGCGGCCAGAGCTGGGGCTACGAAGTGGCGCTCCCCCAGGGCTTCAACTTCATGCTGGCCGACAAGGCCAAGGCGATGACGCTCTCGCAATGGGAGAATCTCGGGCTGAAGCGCGCCAACGGCCAGCCGTTTCCGCGCGCGGCCGAGAAGGCCTATCTGCTGGCGCCGGCCGGCGCCGGCGGCCCGGGCTTTCTGATGCAGCAGAATTTTCGCGTCATCATGAAGTACAATCCGGCCGAGGCCTATGCGCTGGCGATCGGCCATTTCGCCGACCGGCTGCGCGGCGGCCCGCCTTTCGTGCAGCCCTGGCCGCGTCAGGAACGCGTACTGTCGCGCGCGGAGCGGCTCGAACTGCAGCAATTGCTGGTGCAGCGCGGCTTCTACAAGGGCACTCCGGACGGCCAGTTCGGTGGCCAGACCCGCGAGGCGCTGCGCAGCTTCCAGGCCTCGATCGGCGCGCCGGCCGACGGCTTTGCGTCGTCGGAGGTGCTGGACAGATTGCGCGGGCGCTAACATGCGTTCTTCCACAGCGTGCGCCTGGCAGCCATGGGATCGTCGATAACCGCCAGCGTCGCGTCGAAGTGCATGGTCGACCTGCGCAGGGAATCGTATTTGGCCCAGCCGCAATCGCCGGTGCGGGCAAAGGCAATCCAGGCTGCGTGCATGGCCGTCGCCAGTGCCTGTGGCGGGGCATCACCGAGCAGCCCCTGCGTTCCCAGGCCGAGAGTGTCGAACACGAACGGAATCTCCATCGAATGGGCGGCGCCCAGGCGCCCGTCGAACAGTGGCGAGCGCCAGGCAAATTCGTACATGTAGGTCGACGCCCTCGTGCGCGATGCATGCGCGTCGGCGAGTCGCACCGCCGGGAGTCGCCAGTACCAATCTGTCTGGATCGCCGACAGCAGCTCGCCAGCCGTCGCGTCGGGATAGGCCGCGCGGTAGCCGCTCAACCCCTCGCCTGACAGCTCGTAGGCTGCCGCCAGCGCCACCACGGCCGCGTTGGGGATGCGGTCGATGGAGCCGTCGGACACGAAGAACAGCCGCGTTTCCTCCTCGTTCGATCCGACCAGCAGATCGATGTCAGCCGCGGCGCCCGCAGCGATGGCGTCGATGGGAGGTTGCGGGATGGTCTTGCCGTCGACCACCGGCGCCCAGGGCAGATAGCTGAGCGCCACCTCGCCCCATAGTGTCGGGTCGGGATCGGCAATGAGCTCCGCGCGCAGCTTCGCCTGCGCCTGCAGGATCTGCGTGGTGGACATTGCGGCGATCGCGGCCCGCGTCGCCGGAACGCCGAGAATGTCGGCGAGTCGCTGGCCGATCCGTCGCGCGGTTGCCGCCGAATTGACGATCGGGGTGTTGCCGCTCTGCACGATGGCACGATGGAACAGGCCCTTGGTGCGCGGCATGGTGAGCAGGGTGGCGACGCTCATGCCGCCCGCCGACTCCCCGAAAACAGCGACGCGGTCGCGATCGCCGCCAAAGGCCGCGATATTATCCTGCACCCACCTGAGTGCGGCGATCTGGTCGAGCAGGCCGGGATTGGCGACGCCGTCGGCGAAGTACAGAAAGCCGTCGGCGCCGACGCGATAGTTGATGGTCACACAGACCGCACCGTCGCGGGCGAAGCGGCTGCCGTCATAGAAAGGCGTGGCGCCGGTGGCATGGAATTCGAACATGCCGCCGGGGATCCACACCATCACCGGCAGGCCGGCGGTGCCTGTATCGGGCGTCCAGATGTTGAGCGTGAGGCAATCCTCGCCAGGCCCGACCAGTTCCAGCAAGAATTCGGAGATACCAGGCGGATAGTCGACCTGCGGAGGCTTCGGTCCGAATGCCTGTGCGTCACGCACTCCGTCCCAGGGCTGCACGGGCTGCGGCGGTTGCAGGCGGTGCGCACCGAACGGCGGCGCCGCGTAGCGTACGCCCTTGAACGATGTCACGCCGTTGCTGGAGCAACCACGCAGCTTGCCCTGGCGTGTTTCGATGACCGGGTTCATGTTGTTTCTCGCGCTGCCAGATCCATCCATGCAGTCGGCGCCGGGCATACGCCTTGCGCTGGGTCAATCGCGCCAAGCCGTTGCGGACACGAAATTGCAGGCGCGGAGCGTCGCGCGCCCTTGACATGTGTAGTACGCGGGGCGCATTTTGACCGGATGATCACTCGCGCCGCCCGTCATAACGCAAAACGCCGTGCCTCCATTGGGGACGGGGATTTGCGCGCGCGATAGATCGACACGCTCAGCATATTCACCATGGCCCCGCCGGTTTGTCGGGGCTTTTTTATGCGTCTCCGTCGCCGGCCCAGACAGGAGACACGCTCATGCCCACCGCGTCCGAACCGCCCAGCGGTTTATGGTTGCCCCTCATCACGCCGTTTCGTGACGGCGCCGTCGACCTCACGTCGCTGCGCCGGCTGCTCGACCACTATGCCGATCAGCCGGTTGACGGATTCATTCTCGGTGCCACCACCGGCGAGGGGATGACTCTCGACGAGGATGAACTCCGGCAACTGGCGACCACCACGGCGCAGGCATTGCAGCAGCGCGGCGTGAGGCGCCCGCTCTATCTCGGCCTGTCAGGCAGCGACACCAGCCGCCTTGCCGCCGGGCTGGCGCGGACCGCGAGCTGGCCGGTCGACGGCTATCTGATCGCCAGCCCGTATTACTCGCGGCCGTCGCAGCGCGGATTGCTGCAGCATTTCGAGGCGCTGGCCGACAGCACCGCGCGGCCGATCATGCTCTACAACATTCCGTACCGGACCGGCGTCAACCTCGACAATGCGACCATCCTGCGGTTGGCCGAACGCAGTAACATCGTGGGGATCAAGGATTGCGCGGCCGACACGCTGCAGTCGGTCGACCTGCTGCGTCGGCGGCCGAGTGGCTTCGCCGTGCTGACCGGTGAGGATGCACTGTTCTACGGCGCGCTGATCCGCGGCTGCGACGGTGGTATTCTGGCATCGGCGCACCTCCGCACCCCGGAGTTCGCGGCACTGCGGCCCACCATCCGGTCCGGCGACGCGCTGCGAGCCAACATGCAATGGCGCGCTTTGTCGGGAATTGCGGCCCTGCTGTTCGCCGAACCGTCCCCGGCACCCCTGAAGTACTGGCTATGGCGCTGCGGCCTGATCGACAGTCCGGAGGTCCGGTTGCCGATGACGGCGATCGAGCAAGGCCTGGCCGCCGCCATCGACCAGTACATCCTGCGTTCGAAGGCGGAGGCGGGGGTGCCGGAAAAGGTCGGGATCGGATGAATCTGATTGAACCTGACCGGATCGACGGGCGCTGCCGGTCGATCCCGCGCTATCGCAGCCGTTAACTCCGTCCCTTGACCGGGTCCGCGGACCTCCGGTCAAGGGACGGAAACTGCCCGCTTGCGGCCCGAATTCGGGTATAAGTCCGGGCAAACCTGAAGACCGATGGCGATCGAGGCGCATGGCAGACAAGTCGAAATCCTTCCTTGGACTGTTCACCGAGCGCGGCCCGCTGATCGCTGCGACCGTTGCCTTGGGCATGTTGTTCGGCGTCATCGCACCTGCTTCGGCGCAATTCTTCAATTTCGGCGGGCCACCGCAGCCGCCGCCGCGTCCGCAGCGCGCTGTTCCCAATGGGGGTGGCGGTGGTGGCTTTGGCTGGTTCGGCGGCAATGACAGCCCGTTCTTCGCGCCGTTCCAGCAGCAGGCCCCGCGGCAGCGCGCGCAACCGCGTGAGGATTATTCGCGGGCGCCGGCGCCGGAAAAGCGCGACGTCACGGCGGAACGCAACGTGCTGGTGCTCGGCGATGCCATGGCCGACTGGCTGGCCTATGGCCTTGAGGACGCCTATTCGGAGCAGCCCGACATGGGCGTGATCCGCAAGCATAAGACCGTCTCCGGGCTGCTGCGTTATCAGCCCAAGGGCGATCCGGCCGACTGGGCAGCGGCGGCCAAGGGCATTCTCGCCAGCGAAAAGCCGGACGCCATTGTCGTAATGCTCGGTCTCAACGATCGCATTCCGATCCGCGAGCCGGACAAGGCGACGGATAAAAAGGGCGTCAAGAAAGACGACAAGGCGAAGCCGGACGGGGGCGCCGACGCTGCCAAGCCGGCTGACGCCGACGACGATCAGGACATCGCCGAGCCGCCGTCGCTGATCGCGCCGGAAAAGAGCGCGCGATCTCCGGGCGGCGTTGCCGAGTTCCGCGACGATCGCTGGATCGAGCTCTATTCTAGGAGGATCGAGGAGATGATCGGCGTGCTCAAGACGAAGGGCGTGCCGGTGCTGTGGGTCGGGCTCCCGGCGGTGCGCGGCACCAAGGCGACCTCCGACACGCTGTTCCTGAATTCGCTGTACCGCGACGCGGCCGGCAAGGCCGGCATTACCTATGTGGACGTCTGGGACGGGTTCGTCGACGAGGCCGGCCGCTTTCTGCAGCAGGGCCCCGATTTCGAGGGCCAGAACCGCCGGTTGCGTTCCTACGACGGCGTGTTCTTCACCAAGGCTGGTGCGCGCAAGCTGGCGCATTACGTCGAGCGCGAGATCACCCGGCTGATGGCCGGACGCTCGGCGCCCATCGCTCTGCCGTCGGAACCGGCGACCCCCGACGCCAACGTCGTTCCGGGGGCACCGCCGCCGCGGCCGATGGCCGGGCCGATCGTGCCCCTGGTGGCCTCCTCGGTTGGTACCGATCAACTGCTCGGCGGCCCAGGCTCACGTCCGGCTGCAGTCGATGCGCTGGCGGCGCGAACCCTGGTGAAGGGCGAGGCGCTGGCCGCGCCCGCGGGCCGCGCCGATGATTTCGCGTGGCCGCGCCGTGAGGTCGGGCGTCAGCCCGCCTCGACCGAGACGCCGGTGGCGTCAGTATCGCCGGCCGCTGCAGGTGCCGACGTCATCACCCCGGTGATGGCGCCGGCTGCGCCGCCGAAGCCGAAAAAGCCCAAGCCGGTGGTGGAAGCTGAGCCTTCAATCGGCAATTTCTTCGGCTTCAATACGCCTGAGCGGCAGCCGCCGCCGCCACCCCAGCAGCGGGCGCGAAGCGGTCCGCGACCGCCGGCCAATGTCGGGCCTTCGGCCGCAGCACCCAGTTTCTTCGCGCGATAGCGCATGATCGGCGCCGGCCAAACGAAAGCGCCTCCGGATGGCTCCGGAGGCGCGTCGCTCATGCAATATGGTGAGGGTCAGTAGCCCCAGCGGCTCGGCGGACGGCGCGGCGGCCGCGACATCAGCATGGCCAGCGCGAAGCCGATGCCGCCCGCGATCAGCAGCGCGCCGAGCGGATTGTCGCGCACCGTCTTGGCAACAGCTTCAGAACCCTCGCGATAGGTGTCGCCGCTGTTGTCGATGGCGTCCTTGGCAAAGTTCACGGCTGCATCGGATGCATCGCGCGCGGCATCCTTGGCCTGGCCGTACAGGTTCTGCACGGTGCCCGCTGCTTCGCGGGCACGCCCGGAAGCTTCCGTGCGTGCATCGCCGGTGATGCCGCCCACGACGCCTTCAACCTTGCCGGCCGCATCCTTGGCCATGCCTGAAATCCGATCCTTGTCCATGTTCGCTGCTCCATGAGGAAATTCTCGCTCTTACAAGTCACCAGACCCGCACAGGTTCCCGGCGTTCCGCAGCGGTTAGCGAGGCAGAGCGCTCGCGCGCCTCACTCTGCGTCGAGCTGGCCCCTGTAATCGTCCAGCACGCCCTGGACGCGGTAGCAGCTGGCGCTATCGGGGGTGAACGGCGCCCAGCGTTTGAGTTCGACCACGTAGACCGTGGAGTCCTGCAGGCCACGCGCGTAGCCGGCCTCGATATTCTTCTGGTCGGCAGCCGAAAGATAGCGGTTCAGTGCCGCGCGTAAACTCTTGGTCTGGCCCTGGCTGATGAAGTCCTGCATCTCGCAGCGTGTCGCCGCGGCGAAGAACGAACCCGCGCTGACAGCGACGTGAGACGGCATCGCCTCCGCGGGCGTGCCGCACAGGCCGAGCAGCACCAGCCACGCCCCGCGTCTCGTCATGTCGCGATATCCACCAGCCATCGCCCGCAAACGTAGCGTGCGGGCGGCGACGATCAATCGGCCTTTGGTCGCGGTCGGGACATGACGACGTTCGCCGGCGGAACAGGCCCGCGGCGCAGAGGGAACATGGAGCATGAGAACCGGGGGATCGAGAGAGGGAGATGTCACGACCTTGAGGTCGCGCAGCAATCCCGCTTTTGTGTGGTCATCGGAGTGAGTCCCGATTTATCCACATGCGCTGCAACTATCACATCAGGCGCAGGTCGTGAGTTCCCCGCTCCGCTTCGCGAAGCAATGCCTCGCGAAGCAGAGAGGTGAAAACCGTCGTTACTTCGGCAGTGTCGTGCTGCCCATCAGCTGCTGGTCGATGGCGCGTGCGCACAGGCGGCCTTCGCGGATCGCCCACACCACCAGCGACTGACCGCGGCGCATGTCGCCGGCGGAGAACACCTTCGGCAGCGAAGTCGCGAAGTCGGTGGTGGCGGCGCGGACATTGCCGCGCGGATCGAGGTCGACGCCAAGGGTCTTCAGCAGGCCCTCATGCACCGGATGGACGAAGCCCATGGCCAGCAGAACGAGATCGGCCTTGAGCACGAATTCGGTGCCCGGGATCGGCTTGAACTTGTCGTCGACCTGTACGCAGTTAAGCTGTTCGACCTTGCCGTCGGAGCCCGAGAAGGTCTGGGTCAGCACGGCGAATTCGCGCTTCGCGCCTTCGGCCTGGCTCGACGAGGTCCGCATCTTGAGCGGCCAATAGGGCCACGACAGGCCCTTGTTCTCGTGTTCCGGCGGCGCCGGCATGATCTCGAGCTGGGTCACCGATAGCGCGCCCTGGCGGAACGAGGTGCCGATACAGTCGGAGCCGGTGTCGCCGCCGCCGATGACGACGACATGCTTGCCGCCGGCGAGAATGTCGGAGACGGCGCCGAGCGGCTCGCTGGAGACGCGGCGGTTCTGCTGCGGCAGGAAATCCATCGCAAAGTGGATGCCCTTGAGGTCGCGGCCGGGGATCGGCAGGTCGCGCGCGGCCTCGGCGCCGCCTGTCAGCGCAACGGCGTCATGCTTCGCCAGCAATTCCTGCGGGTCGATCGCGTTGGGCGAGGTGCCGCCGACAGCGCGGCCGTAATGGAAGGTGACGCCTTCGGCCTGCATCTGTTCGACACGGCGGTCGATGACGTGCTTTTCCATCTTGAAGTCGGGAATGCCGTAGCGCATCAGGCCGCCGGCCTTGGCGAACTTCTCGTAGACATGGACGTCATGGCCGGCGCGCGCCAGCTGCTGGGCACAGGCCATGCCGGCCGGGCCGGCGCCGACCACCGCAACGGACTTGCCGGTCTTCACGGCGGCAATCTCCGGCTTCAGCCAGCCGTTATCCCATGCCTTGTCGACGATAGCGCATTCGATGGTCTTGATGGTCACCGGGTTGTCGTCGATGTTCAGCGTGCACGACGCCTCGCACGGCGCCGGGCAGATGCGCCCGGTGATCTCCGGGAAATTGTTGGTGGAGTGCAAGTTGCGGGAGGCCTCTTCCCAGTTGCCGTTGTAGACGAGGTCGTTCCAGTCCGGGATCTGGTTGTTGACCGGGCAGCCTGGCGTGCCGGGCTGAACCGAGCCGGTGCCGTGGCAATAGGGAATGCCGCAATTCATGCAGCGCGCCGCCTGGTCGCGGACGTCCTTCTCGTTCAGCGGAATGACGAACTCGCTGTAACCCTTGAGGCGTTCGGCGACCGGCGCATACTTGCGGTCGTGACGTTCGATTTCCAGAAAACCTGTGATCTTGCCCATGTAACCCAACGCCCCTGCAACTTGTCCCATCGTCATCCTGAGGAGCGAGCCCATTTGGGCGAGCCTCGAAGGATGAGTGTTCAACTTCCGTGTTCAACCATCCGTGTTCAACCATCCGTCGCCCTTCGAGGCCGTCGCTGCGCGACGGCCTCGAAGGGCGACGGGCTCTGTGTTACGCCCCGATCGCGAGCTTCGGTTCGGCGTCGGCGTTCTTCGCCTTCAGTTCCTTCAGCGCGCGGCGGTATTCCACCGGCATCACCTTGCGGAATTTCGGCAGCCAGGTCTTCCAGTCCTTGAGGATGGTCGCCGCCTTGACCGAACCCGCGAGCTTGGCGTGGCGCGAGATCAGCACGTGCAGCCGCTCGATGTCGGAGTCGAGCAGGTCGGCGAACACGTCAACCCGGCCGTGGGCCTCGAGATCGCCGGACTGGTGATAGGTGTTCTCGGCGATCATCTCTTCCGACAGCACCGGCTCCAGTTCGACCATGGCCATGTTGCACAGCTTGGGGAATTCGCCGTCCTCGTCGAGCACATAGGCGATGCCGCCGGACATGCCGGCCGCGAAGTTGCGTCCGGTCTTGCCGAGCACCACGACGATGCCGCCGGTCATGTATTCGCAGCAATGGTCGCCGGCGCCCTCGACAACCGCCACCGCACCGGAGTTGCGCACGGCGAAGCGTTCGCCGGCGACGCCGCGGAAGTAGCATTCGCCCTCGATCGCGCCGTACATCACGGTATTGCCGACGATGATGGACTCCTCAGGCACGATACCGGAATGCGCTGGCGGGCGCACGATGATGTGACCGCCGGACAGACCCTTGCCGACATAGTCGTTGCCTTCGCCTTCGAGATCGAAGGTGATGCCCTTGCACAGCCAGGCGCCGAACGCCTGGCCCGCGGTGCCCTTGAAGGCGACGTGGATGGTATCGTCGGGCAGGCCGGCATGGCCGTAGATCTTGGCCACCGTGCCGGACAGCATGGCGCCGGCCGAACGGTTGGTGTTGTTGATCTCGCTCTCGATCTTCACCGGCGCGCCGCGGTCGATTGCGGGCCCGGCCTGCGCAATCAGGGTACGATCGAGCACGCCTTCCAGGTGATGATCCTGGATTTCCGAATGATAGATCTTCTGGCCCGGCAGTTCCGGCTGGCGATGGAACAGCTTCGAGAAGTCGAGACCCTTGGCCTTCCAGTGCGACACCAGCTTCGACTGGTCGATCATCTGGGTCTGGCCGACCATCTCGTTGAAGTTGCGATAGCCGAGCTGGGCCATGATCTCGCGGACTTCCTCGGCGACGAAGAAGAAGTAGTTGATGACATGCTCGGGCTGGCCGGTGAAGCGCTTGCGCAGCACCGGGTCCTGGGTGGCGACGCCGACCGGGCAGGTGTTGAGATGGCACTTGCGCATCATGATGCAGCCGGCCGCAATCAAGGGTGCGGTGGCGAAGCCGAATTCGTCGGCGCCGAGCAGGGCGCCGATCACGACGTCACGCCCGGTGCGGAAGCCGCCATCGACCTGCACGACGATGCGGCTGCGCAGCCGCTCGCGCACCAGCGTCTGGTGGGTCTCGGCGAGGCCGATTTCCCACGGAGAACCTGCGTGCTTGATCGAGGTCAGCGGGCTTGCGCCGGTGCCGCCTTCGAAGCCGGCGATGGTGACGTGGTCGGCGCGCGCCTTGGCAACGCCCGCAGCCACCGTGCCGACGCCGATTTCCGACACCAGCTTGACCGAGACCTGGCCCGTCGGATTGACGTTCTTCAGGTCATAGATCAGCTGCGCGATGTCTTCGATCGAATAGATGTCGTGATGCGGCGGCGGCGAGATCAGGCCGACACCGGGCGTGGAGTGGCGGACCGCCGCGATGGTCGCGTCGACCTTGTGGCCGGGCAACTGGCCGCCTTCGCCGGGCTTGGCACCTTGCGCCATCTTGATCTGCATCATGTCGGAATTGACGAGATATTCCGTGGTGACGCCGAACCGGCCGGAGGCGACCTGCTTGATGGCCGAACGCATGGAGTCGCCGTTGGGCATCGGCTTGTAGCGGTCGGATTCCTCGCCACCCTCGCCGGTGTTCGACTTGCCGCCGATCCGGTTCATGGCGATGGCCAGCGTGGTGTGCGCCTCGCGCGAGATCGAGCCGTAGGACATCGCGCCGGTGGCGAAACGCTTGACGATCTCGGCGGCGGGCTCGACCTGGTCGAGCGGCACCGGCTTGCGCTTCTCGTCCTCGGCGGTCTTGATCTTGAACAGGCCGCGCAACGTCAGCAGCCGCTCCGACTGCTCGTTGAGGATCTTGGCGAACGCCCTGTAGCGCTCCAGCGAATTGCCGCGCACGGCATGCTGCAGCGTCGACACCGACTCCGCATTCCAGGCGTGGTCCTCGCCGCGGCTGCGATAGGCGTATTCGCCGCCGACATCGAGCGCGGTCTTGTAGATCTGGATATCGCCGAACGCTTCGGTGTGGCGGCGCACCGTCTCCTCGGCGATCTCGGCGAGGCCGACGCCTTCGATGCGGGTGTGGGTGCCGGCAAAGTACTTGGCGATGAACTCCGCCTTCAGGCCGACGGCGTCGAAGATCTGCGCGCCGCAATAGGACTGGTAGGTGGAGATGCCCATCTTCGACATCACCTTGAGCAGGCCCTTGCCGATCGACTTGATGTAGCGCTTGACGATCTCGTAGTCGTCGAGCGCCGTGGGCAGCTTGTCCTTCATGGCGATGATGGATTCGAACGCCAGATAGGGGTTGATCGCCTCGGCGCCATAGCCGGCGAGGCAGGCGAAGTGATGCACTTCGCGCGGCTCGCCGGATTCCACCACGAGGCCCACCGAGGTGCGCAGCCCGACGCGGATCAGATGGTGATGCACGGCGGCGCAGGCCAGCAGCGACGGGATCGGAATACGGTCCGAGCCGGCCATGCGGTCGCTGAGGATGATGATGTTGACGCCCTCGCGGACGGTGGCCTCGGCGCGGGCGCAGAGTTCATCCAGCACTTGCTCGAGTCCCGACGCGCCGAGGCCGGCATGGAAGGTGGTGTCGAGGGTGCGCGAGACGAAATGTGAATCCGCCACGTCGGTGATGGAGCGGATCTTCTCGAGATCACTGTCGGTGAGGATCGGCTGGCGCACTTCGAGGCGCTTGGTGCCGGCCGTGCCGCCCTTGAGATCGAACAGGTTCGGCCGCGGCCCGATGATCGAGACCAGGCTCATCACCAGCTCCTCGCGGATCGGATCGATCGGCGGGTTGGTGACCTGGGCGAAGTTCTGCTTGAAGTAGGTGAACAGCTGCTTCGGCTTGTCCGACAGCGCCGAGATCGGCGTGTCGTTGCCCATGGAGCCGGAGGCTTCCTCGCCGATGGAGGCCATCGGCGTCATCAGGATGCTGACGTCTTCCTGGGTGTAGCCGAAGGCCTGCTGGCGATCGAGCAGCGGCAGGTTTGAGCGCTGGCCCTTGGCCGGCGCGTCGGGCAGTTCCTCGAGCACGATCTGCGTGGCCTTCAGCCAAGACGCGTAGGGATGCATCGAGGCCAGCGACGCCTTGATCTCGTCATCCGGAATCAGGCGGCCCTGTTCGAGGTCGACCAGCAACATCTTGCCGGGCTGCAGCCGCCACTTGGTGACGATGTCCTCTTCCGGAATCTTCAGTACGCCCATTTCGGACGCCATCACGATGCGGTCGTCCTTGGTGACGAGATAGCGCGCCGGGCGCAGGCCGTTACGGTCGAGCGTGGCGCCGATCTGGCGGCCGTCGGTGAAGGCCAGCGCGGCAGGGCCGTCCCACGGCTCCATGATCGCGGCGTGGTATTCGTAGAAGGCGCGGCGCTGCTCATCCATCAGGGGATTGCCGGCCCAGGCTTCCGGAATCATCATCATCACGGCGTGCGGCAGCGAGTAGCCGCCCTGCACCAGGAATTCGAGACCGTTGTCGAAGCAGGCGGTGTCGGACTGTCCCTCATAGGATATCGGCCACAGACGGCTGATGTCCTTGCCGTACAGCTTGGAGTGGATCGAGGCCTGCCGCGCCGCCATCCAGTTGACGTTGCCGCGCAGCGTGTTGATCTCGCCGTTATGCGCGACCATGCGATAGGGATGCGCCAGCGACCAGGTCGGGAAGGTGTTGGTGGAGAAACGCTGATGCACCAGCGCCAACGCGCTCTCGAAATCCGCTTCGTGGAGGTCGGCATAGTAGCTGCCGAGCTGGTCGGCGAGGAACATGCCCTTGTAGATCACGGTGCGGCACGACAGGGAACACGGATAATAGCCGGCCAGGCCGCGCTCGCGGCGCTGATAGATCGCCTGCGAGATCGACTTGCGGAGGATGTAGAGGCGGCGTTCGAATTCATTCTCGTCGGCGATCGGCGCGGTGCCGCGGCCGATGAACACCTGCATGTTGGCGGGTTCGGTCGGCTTAACGCTTTCGCCCAGCGACGAGTTGTCGGTCGGCACCGGGCGCCAGCCCAGCAGGGTCAGGCCTTCGGCCTTGATCTGGTCGGCGATGATGCTCTTGATCACCGCCCGCCAGTTGGTCTCGCGCGGCATGAACAGCGCGCCCACGGCGTATTCGCCGGGCGCCGGCAATGTGAAGCCGAGTTCCGCGGTCTTGCGCGCGAAGAAGGCGTGCGGGATCTGCACCAGAATGCCGGCGCCATCGCCGAACCGCGGATCGGCGCCGGTGGCGCCGCGATGCTCGAGGTTGCAGAGAATGTTGATCGCGTCGGCCACGATCTGATGGGACTTCTTGCCCTTGATGTTGGCGATGAAGCCGACGCCGCAGGCGTCCTTTTCCCCGGCCGGATCGTACATGCCCTCGGCTGGCGGGCGCCAGGTATGCAGCTCGCGCGCGAATTCGGCGGGTTTCAACGCCAGGTCCGCCGACAGCGCATCGGTTACAATCGTCTCGCGCTCGTGGTTAGACCCGCTCATCTTCATCCTCTCAACCCCGTCAGGGGTTCTGCCGTCGTCGCGCACCTTGGCTGTTCGCGGCACCCACCGGGCCACCGCTCGCTCACCGCGAGCCGCTGTTTAAGAATTCAGGCGGTGGTGCCCATCGTCCCCGGCGGCCACCCCTACCTCGCAATTCAGGCGTCTAGGCGCCTGTTTGGCTGCAAACCCTGTGCCGGGTTCGCGTCCCCAAATTGAGACAGCTTTGCTGTCCTAACCCGGACCTTGCCAAATTTTATTCTATCACACAAGCGCGCGCGAGTCCTCTGTCGCATCGCAACCGGCGCCCGCAAAATGCACCCGCAGGCCGCGGATTTGATGCGGCGGTGCCGCGATCCGGCCCAAGCGTTGCCGGATTCAGCGGAGAGGTTGCGTGCCGGTCAGCCAGGCCTCGCAGGGCGAGCGGACCGCCGGGGAGCGTTGGGTCGGAAGACTGGCCGCACTCAGGCGCGGGGGCGACAAAGGAGCATTTGCGATGAAGCTGTATCTGGGATGGGTTGTGTCGGCGGGCGTGATGGTTACCGCTGCGGCGGCAAACGCGCAGGTCCTGGTTCCCTATCGGATCGGCGCCGCGCCAACTGTGGTGATCTCCGACGTTGATGGGCCCTATGCGGCGATTCCGCCGGAGATGGCGGTGCCACGCTACGGCCCGCCGGTGCTGCCGCCGCGGGAGATCTACGCCATCGCCCGTGAGAATGGTTTTGCGCCGCTTGGCGCACCGCAGCAGCGCGGGGTGGTCTACACGATCTCAGCGATCAATCGCGACGGTGAGGATGGTCGACTGGTGATCGACGCCCGCAACGGTCGGCTCGTCCGTTTCATGCCGGCCGATCGCTTGGGTGACCGGATGGGCGAGGAGACCGTCACCACCTACGGGCCGGTCGGCGCGCTGCCGCCGGCGCCAGATTATCGCCGGCCCCCGCGCCCCGCGGCGGTGCCGCGGCTCGCCAGCCGCACCCCTCGGTGCCGTTGCCCAAGGCGCCGCCACCGCGCGCCATGGCAACGCCCGCCAAGCCTGTGGCGAAGGTGCCCGCCGTGGCTGTGGCCCCCGAGGTCAAGCCTGCCGTGCCGACGGTCCAGCAGGCGGTGGTCGCGCCGAAACCGGATCCGGACAAGGTGCGGGTGATCCCGCTCGATGCCGCACACGCTGTCGATGCGCCGGCCGAAGCCAAGCCCGCCGCGCCTGCCATCGCGCCGACCGAGGCAATGCCGCCGGTGCAGGGGCTGGATTGATCTGACCGGCAGATGGCGCCAGTTTCTCTCCCTCGCGGGAGAAGTGCCGTGGGTGATGTCAGCGGCGTGCGCCACCCATGAAAAAGCGCCCCGGTTTCCCGGGGCGCTTCATATTCAATTGGGCTCTGTCGAACTATCCGCGTTCAGGCGGCCGCCTTCTCGGCGCTGCCGTCGACCACCTGCGGCGCGGCGACTGCCGTGCTGGTGGTGATGGGGATGTTGCGCGGCTTCTTGGCCTCCGGAATCTCGCGGACGAGGTCGACGTGGAGCAGGCCATTCTCAAGCGAGGCGTTCTTCACCTGGACGAAGTCGGCCAGCTGGAACGCGCGCTCGAAGGTGCGCGCCGCAATACCGCGGTACAGCACTTCGGACGTCGCCGGTGCATTCTGGTTCGCGGCTTTCTCGCCCTTGATCGTCAGCGTATTCTCCTTGGCGACGATGGAGAGCTCGTTCGGCGCAAAGCCGGATACCGCGACGCTGATGCGGTAGTCGTTCTCGCCGGTGCGCTCGATATTGTAGGGGGATAGCCGGGCGACCCATCGCTATTGGCCTGGTCGAGCAACGAGAAGAAGCGGTCGAAGCCGACGGTGGAACGATAAAACGGGGTCAGATCGTAGGTACGCATAATGAGTCCTCCATTGAGCGACTGTTGCAGTAACCCGCCCGCCATCGGGCCGGGCATTGTTTCGTGCAGCCTAGAGAGGCCTGCACGAAGGTGATATGGGAGGACCGGCGCGGCCTGCAAGAGGTCGCCAAAGATTCCTGTTTCCGGCCTTTCATCTCTTGAAATCCAGCGATTTTCACCTAACCGGTCCCGGTCATGACGCTCGTCTCGATCCCTGCCAACCCCGTCCCGGACGATGTCGTCTCAGGCACCATCAAGACCCCCGACGGCGCTGAACTACGGTTCGCGCGCTGGGCGCCGCCGGCGGGCCGCAGGGGCACGGTGTGCGTGTTCACGGGTCGCGGCGAGTCGATCGAGAAATATTTCGAGACAGTGCGCGACCTGCGCGACCGCGGCTTCGCGGTGGCGATGATAGACTGGCGCGGCCAGGGCCATTCGTCGCGGCGGCTGCGCGACTCCCGCAAGGGCTACGTCCGCGATTTCGCCGATTTCGAGATCGATGTGGAGACCTTCGTGCAGCAGATCGTGCTGCCGGATTGTCCGCCGCCGCATTTCGCGCTGGCGCATTCCATGGGTGGCGCGGTGATGCTGCGCATCGCTCATTCAGGCAAGCGCTGGTTCGACCGCATGGTGCTGTCGGCGCCGATGATCGACCTGCCCGGCCACAGCACCTCGCTGGCGGCCCGCACGCTGATCCGCGCGATGCGATGGACCGGGCAGGGCGGCAACTATGTGCCCGGCGGCAACGACGCGCTGAC
Organism: Rhodopseudomonas sp. P2A-2r; assembly: GCF_026015985.1. Classification (GTDB taxonomy): domain Bacteria; phylum Pseudomonadota; class Alphaproteobacteria; order Rhizobiales; family Xanthobacteraceae; genus Tardiphaga. The sequence continues at coordinate 1,362,589 of NZ_CP110389.1, forward strand.
CGGTGCGACGCCGTTCGCAGGCAACAAGCTGACCAGCGATCCGGTGCGCTACGCCCGCAACGCCGCGATCCTCGAAGAGGATCCGATGCTGGGCCTGGGCTCGCCGACGGTGGCCTGGGCCGATGCGGCGTTCCGGACCATGCGGGCGTTTCGCGAGGCCAGCTATCCCACGCAGATCCGCCAGCCGATCCTGATGCTGGCGGCGGGCCAGGACCAGATCGTGTCGACGCCGGCCATCGAGGAATTCGCCTATCATCTGCGCGCCGGCTCGCATCTGGTCATCGCCGGCGCCCGCCACGAGATCCTGCAGGAGCAGGACCGCTATCGCGGCCAGTTCTGGGCGGCATTCGACGCGTTCGTGCCGGGCACGCCGTTGTTCAAGTAGAGAGACCGACGCCATGCTCGGCATTCATGACTTCTGGCTGTTCATCGTGGCGGGGCTGCTGCTCAACGTTACGCCGGGCCCTGACACGCTCTACATTGTCGGTCGCGGCGTGCAGATGGGGTGGCGCGGCGGCGCCGTCGCGGCGCTCGGCATCAGCGCCGGCTGCTTGGTGCATGTGTTCGCCGCGGCGGTCGGTCTGTCGGCGCTGCTGGCGGCGTCGTCCGCGGCCTTTACGGCGGTCAAGCTGATCGGCGCGGCCTATCTGCTGTATATCGGCGTCCGCATGCTGCTGACGCGGTCGCCTGCGCCGGCCGAGGCGCCCGACCTGCCGACGCTGTCGCTGCACCAGGTGTTCTGGCAGGGCGCGCTGACCAATGCGCTCAATCCCAAGGTGGCGCTGTTCTTCCTGGCTTTCCTGCCGCAATTCGTCGATGCGGCGTCGCCCGGCAAGGGATTGGCCTTCGTCGCGCTCGGCCTGGTCTTTATCTTCAACGGCACGCTGTGGAATCTCGGCATGGCGGCCTTTGCCGCCCGGGCCGCCGGACGGCTCCGTCGCTCCGACGGCGCGCTCAGGTGGATCAACCGCGTGCTCGGTGGCGTGTTCGTGGCTCTCGGAGTTCGCGTGGCGATGCTCGAGGCGCGTTAACCGGCGAGGACCGACCAGGTCGCGCTGCCAGCGAGATAAAGACCGAGCAGCAGCATGGCGATCAGGAACCAGCGGCGGAAGGCCTCGGGCTGCAGCCGGGTCCGCACCGCCTGGCCGATGAACATGCCGCTGAAGGCTGCGACCATGGCGACGATGCCGGGCAGGGCGGTGGAGGCGTTGAGCAAGCCGGCACTGGTCAGGTTGAACGCCTGCGACAGGGTGGCGACGGTGAAGAAGACCCCGAGCGCCTGCACCAGTTCGTCCTTCTCCATGCCGATCGACTGCATGAAGGGCATGGACGGGATCACCTGGACGCCGGTGGCCGCTGCCACCACGCCGGTGAGGAGCCCGACGATGCCGCCAATCCAGCGTTCATTGGCCGGTTCGACGCTGAAGCTGAATTTCACCAGGCTGATCAGCGCATAGATCACCAGCAGGAAGCCGAGAACGATCGCGCCATACCGCGCATAGGGGCCGGTCATCAGGCCGCCACAGCTCCAGATACCAAATGCCGTGCCGACCATCAGCGGCCATAGCCGGCGGATGATGTCGCGCAGATAGGGGCCGACGAAGGTCTGCCAGATATTGGTGACGATGGCCGGCAGGATGACGATCGTCAGCGCTTGCACCGGCGTCATGGCGACGGCGAGCAGGCCCATCGACACGGTGGGCAGGCCGAGGCCTATGACACCCTTGACGAAGCCGGCAAGCGCAAAGACGGCGGCGATGAGAACGATCAGCGAATCCGGCATGACGTGACATTGAACGATCGGCGCCGCGCGTCAATCACTGCCGGGTGCCTTATGGCGTTCGGGCGGCATGTTCCTGCAGCGTCTGGTAGCACTCGCACGACACGCGCTCCAGCGCGGTCCGGTCGACGATCTTGATCACGCCGCGGGAGTAGGTGATCATGCCGGCGGCCTGCAGCTTGCCGGCGACTTCGGTGACCGAGGTGCGGCGCACGCCGAGCATTTCGGCCATCAGTTCCTGGGTCAGGCTGACTGTGCCGTTCTCCGCACGATCGGCGGACTGCAGCAGCCAGCGGGCGAAGCGTTCCTCGACCGGATGCAGCGCATTGCACGCGGCGGTAACCCGCGCCTGCGTCAACAACACCTCATTGTACTGGATGCACATGTTGCGTAGCGGCTCCGAGCCGGACACCGCCTTGCGGAATTGGGCCGATGAAATTCTGGTTGCTGTGACCGTTAATTGCACGACGCAGCGAACCATCGAGCGATACAGGCCGAGCCCGGCCATGGCGCCGACCACGCCTTCGCGGCCGACGGTCGCCGTCTCGATGGCTTTGCCGTCGCGCATCACGGCCAAAAGCGAGAGCATCCCGCTGTGAGGGAAATATACCTGATCAGCCTCCTCGCCGGCTTCGAGCAGGATCTGGTTCTGCGGATAGGAGACTGTCGTGAGGTGCGGCGCGAGTAAGTTGAAATGCTCACGCGGCAAAGCGGCAAGAAGTTTGTTTTGCATAGGATCGTTGTTAGGCAAAGCGACTATCCGCCCGATCGGTCGGGCCGCGTTGCCGCAGGGGATGAAAACAGCGCTCCGAGAGGGCCTTCCGCGAGAACCTAGTGATATAGGAATTGCAAGAGTGCTTTGTCGGTCCGGAACCGGGCTTAGCGGTTTCGTAGCTGACCGGTGGGGAAAGCCTGCAAATGGTTGAGCGGCAGCGACTCGGACTGAAAAACGTCCGGCCATGCGAATTATTTTTTGTCCGCGACCGGACGAAAACAGCATTTTTTGCGGGAATTGCTGCATTTGCATCGTTTGTCGATGCGGGGCGTTGATTGTCGCACGCTTTCGCGAACGAAAGGCAGCGTCGAATTTTGTCGGCCGTCGGCGGCTACCCGGCCTGCTGCAGGGTGATGCGACGGCCGGGCTGCGGGCAATGGCATTCAGCCCGATCGCGAGAGCACGGGCTCGCCCCTTGCCGTCTCTCTCTCTCTCTCTCTCAATCGGAAGGCGGGAGACGGTCGGCCCACGGGGGGGCGTTGCGCAGTTCTGCCGCCAGAGATTTTAAACCTAGAACGTCGACTGCGAGAGCTTGGAGGAAGGCGTTCGCAACCGCCGGTGCGCGAGGTTAGCGGTTGAGCAGCTTCAGCGCCGCTTCGTGCACGCGCGGGTCGCCGGCAGCGACAATGCGACCGCCGCTCTGGGCCGGCTGGCCCTCCCAGTTGGTGATGACGCCGCCAGCGCCGGTCACGATCGGGATCAGCGCGGCGATATCGTAGGGCTTCAATTCGGTCTCGATGACGATGTCGAGATGGCCGGCGGCCAGCATGCAGTAGGAGTAGCAGTCGCCGCCGTAGCGCGTCAGCCTGACCTCGCTCTCCACGCGGTGAAAGGCCTCGCGGTCGGCGGTGTTCATCAGCAGTGGGCTGGTGGTGAACGAGGCGGCCTCCTGCAGCGAGGCGCAGCGCCGCACCGCCAGCTTGCGATTGCCGGTCGGCCCCTGGTAGCGCGCCGAACCGCTGTCGCCGCTGAAGCGCTCGCCGATATAGGGCTGGTGCATCATTCCGAATACCGGCGTGCCCCGGTGCAGCAGCGCGATCAGCGTGCCCCAGATCGGAAATCCGGAGATGAACGATTTGGTGCCGTCGATCGGATCGAGCACCCAGACATATTCGGCGTCTTCGCGCTCACTGCCAAATTCCTCGCCGACAATTCCGTGTTGAGGAAAGTTCTGCTTGATCAGCCGGCGCATCACGGCTTCCGCCGCGCGATCGGCCTCGGTCACCGGGTCGAAGTCCAGGCTGCTGCCCTTGTTATCGATGCTGAGCGAGGTGCGGAAGAACGGCAGGATGGTTTCGCCGGAAGCGGTCGCGAGGCGGCCGATGAAGGCTGTGAAGTCGATAACCGTCACGGGGGCATCCTTTGCGGCGCTCGGGCATGAGCTCGTCGCCTCCTATACAGGGCGATCTCTTTGACTGCATCTCTCCATCGCCGATTCGTGAAGGATTATCCTGTCAGCGGAGTGCTGAATCGCATTGAGATTTCGATAAGTGGGGTGGCCGATGCCGATCACGAAATCGGGATTGAAGTGAATATTAATTCATTACAACGATTGGTCAAAAGGGCTGACGTTTATATAACCTATTGATATATATTAGGAGTTTTGTGAATTGTAGCCATTTTCTTGGGGCCACCCATGCAAAAAGCGCATGCAAAACCCAGCAAAAACTCTTGCTCTTTGTGCGCCGCGGCCGCATATTGTTGCGGTGCGGTAACGCCTCGCGTTATCGCTGCCCTCCTTGGGCGTTTCCTCCCTAGACTTGGGCCGCTTGCCAACGCAAGCGGCCCTTTTTCTTTGAGCACATGGAGCCGTCGTGTCGAGTGATCGATGGACGGCGCCCGGGCCTCGTCTAGCTTCGTCTTCTCACCCCGACAGCCTCGGGTGACACTGACGAATGGGAGGGCCTCGGGAGGTCGCCGTGCTGGCTGAGAACCTGCATCGACTGGCCGAGAGTCCGGCCGCCTTACTTCAGCGACCCGTTGATATCGCTGAACTTGGTGTTGATATTGGTGCCGAGGCCATTCACGACCGCGATGATGGCCAATGAAATTCCGGCGGCGATCAGTCCGTATTCGATTGCCGTTGCGCCCGATTCGTCGGACCAAAAAGCCTTCAGTTTCCGTCTCATGCTACCTCCTGTGCATTGCGCGGTGGGTATGTACCGCAGGCACAAATCTGGATGGGGGAACCTAAGGTTGAGTAAACGGGTTGTGTAAAATTATGCCGGCACATTGCCGCACCCAGGCACCGGCGCGAAACGCCGCCGATGCCTATTCGGCCGCAGCCTGGAACGGGCCGAGCTCGCTCAGCGGGATACCGGCAAGCGCCTCGGCGAGAACCGTAAAGTGTCCGGCGATCTCGGCGAATCGTTCGGTGCGCTCGCGGCGGCGTTCATCCATGTAGATGGCCCGGTTGAGCTCGATCTGGATCGCGTGCAACCCACTGGCGGGATTGCCGTAATGCTCGGTGATGAAGCCTCCGGCATAGGGCTTGTTGCGGCCCAGCGCGTAGCCGAGGCCGCTGAAGGTGTCGCCGACCACGTCGACGAGAACGCTGGCGCAACTGGTGCCGTAGCGGTCGCCGATCACCACATCGGGCCGTCGCGGCTCGTCGCGGGAAATGCCGATCGACGGCATCGAATGACAATCCACCACGATGGCTGCGCCAAAGGTCTGGTGCGCCTTGTTGATCAGCCGGCGCAACGCTCGGTGGTAGGGCTTGTACAGCGTCTCGATGCGGCTGAGGGCGTCGTCGACGTTGATGCGCTCGCGATAAATCTCCTGGCCGTCGCCGACCACCCGCGGAATGGTCCCGAGGCCGCCCGCCACCCGCATCGAGCGGGTATTGGCGAAGCTCGGCAGCCTTCCCGTGAACATCCGCGGATCGAGTTCGTAGGGCTCGCGGTTGACGTCGACATAGGAGCGCGGGAAATGCACCCGAACCACCGGAAAACCGCGATCGCTGAGTCCGGCAATCAATTCGTCCATGAACGAATCTTCGGAGCGGCGCAGCGCCACCACGTCGATGCGCGACGCGGTCAGAAACTCGTGCGGGTAGACCGAGCCGGAGTGCGGGGAATTGAAGATGATCGGCGCGCGCCAGGTGGCGGGCTCCACGATCTCGAAGGGAGGGGACAACTCACCATCAAACTGGGTCATATGCAGGCGCCGTCCCTTGGACTTCTCTGTCGATGCGAGGATTTTGCCAAACCCGGTATTTTACGGGGATCATTGTCGGCAACCCCGGTCGATCTGGCAATTGAAAAGCATCGTCGCGGCCAGGCGATCCGAAATCTCCGGTTTTGTTGATTCGCGTCGTATTCCGGCCGAATGATAGTGAGCTTCGTCCGCATGCTCGCCTCGCCTTCACCCGAAATTTACCAGACGGGGGCTTAGTGGGCGGAGTGATCCTCTTACCTGGGTTCGACGTTTAACAGCCATGCATAAGATCCTCCTTGCCGAAGATGACAACGACATGCGCCGTTTCCTGGTAAAGGCGCTGGAAAACGCCGGTTTCCAGGTCTCGTCCCATGACAACGGGCTTTCAGCCTATCAGAGGCTGCGCGAGGAGCCGTTTGAAATGCTTCTAACGGATATTGTGATGCCGGAGATGGACGGAATCGAGCTGGCACGCCGCGCCAGCGAACTCGACCCCGATATCAAGATCATGTTCATCACCGGCTTCGCCGCCGTTGCACTGAATTCGGATTCGGAAGCGCCGAAAAATGCCAAGGTATTGGCCAAGCCGGTTCATCTGCGCGAATTGGTGAGCGAAGTGAACAAGATGCTGGCGGCCTGAGGCCTCGGCAATTTCTTGAAAAGAGGCGAGGATCTGCCGTCAGGCCTGCTTGCCTGTCGGCATCCGAGTCGCTATACGATCCGAACCCGATACGACCGGTTCAAGGGCGCGTAGCTCAGCGGGAGAGCACCTCGTTGACATCGAGGGGGTCACAGGTTCGATCCCTGTCGCGCCCACCATCCTAAGTCGCTGTTCCGTCGTTTATTTCCATTCACCGCCCATTGCCCGGCCGAGACTTGACCACATCGGTCAGGCGACGGCGTCAGTCGCCGTCCGCGGCTATTGGCTTGCCAGCCCCCGGCGCCGTGGGAAAATCTCGCGAATCCTCGCCGCATCCCGCAGCACGCGGCGGCCCGCAGCCGAGCAGCCGAGCGCCACGCCGACCGTCAGATAGGCGATCGCAATGCCGCCGCAGAACTCCACGGCATCTGGCAGGCCGTAGCGGTTCGCCATGACGGAGAGCGAAAACACGGCGACCGCGGCGGCGACGATGGCGCCGACGATCGGAAGCAACATGCTCGTGAATCTGGCCAGCGACACCGGACCATCCCGCGTCGCGGCCCAGATGGTCAGGCCATGGATCGGAATGGAGAACACGGCGAAGGACAGCGCAACGCCGACGGCGCCCCAGGAAATTCCCACCAGCAGCGACAGCACGGACATCACGTTGCCGATCAGCCCGTATTTCAGCAGCTGAGCCGTGCGCCCCTGGGTGATCATGAGCCAGGTCGCAACGGTGCCCAGCGGAGTCATCAGGCTGCCAAATGCGAAGAACGATACGATCGGCGAGCAGTCGATCCATTTCGGGCCGTAAAGCAGGCTGACCGCCGCATCGGACTGGATCGCGATGCATAGCAGGCCGGGCAACGTCACCAGCAGCGTGGCTTCCGCGATCTGCATGAACGCCTTGCGATACTGCTCATCGTCGTCGAGCAGCCGGGCGAGCACGGTCTCCGCGATCCGCGAGATCGGTGCCAGAATCTGCATGTAGGACATGGAGACCAGCTTGAACGCCCGATCGAACAACCCGACCTGAATCACGCCAAATAGCCGGCCCACCAGGACCGGGCTCAGATTGGCCGCGAAGAACGATCCGATCGACAGCCCGGTCAGGTGCGCGCCGAAGCGCAGGATGGGTATGGATTTTCGGAGGTCGCGCGGCCAGGAAGGACGGAAATCGGAGGCGATCCAGGCAATCGAGCCGGCCATGAACGCATGCGTGGCCTGCCCGATGACGATCGACCAGTAGCCGAACCCGTGAAGCGCCGTAGCGATGGATGCAATGACGTTGCCGATCACCGGAAGGATCTCGATGAGCAGCAGCGGCACCGGTCGTATGCCCCGCACCAGCAGCGCGATCTGCTGTGAGGAAAGACTGTTGACCAGGATTACGAACGACAGCGCGACCAGCACGGATGCGACGCGGCTGTCTCCATAGAAGGAGGCGGCCGCCGGAGCCACGGCCGCGATCGCCATCGCCACCGTGAGGCCCAGCCCGGCATTCATCCAGAAGATCAGGTTGCTTTCGTTCCGGGTCAGGCCGGGCCTCTGGACGGTCGCCTGCGACAGGCCCAGATCGTTGAAGATGGAAAGAAAGCTGAAGACCGGCACGCACATCGCCACGATGCCGAAATCGACCGGGCTCAACAAGCGGGCCAGCACGACCTGAGAGCCGAACAGAAGAACCGCCTTCACAAGCTGCGCTGCCACGCTGAGCACGGCCCAGCGCGACGCCTTTAGCATCAGATCAGGCGAGTGGGGCATTGTAGCGCGCGATCTCCAATGGGCGTCAAAGGCTGCTGGTGGTGGTACCGCAGGGGCTATCGTTCGCCGGTTAACATTCCCCGCGCGGGAACAACCTCGATTGCATTGCCCTCATGTCCGATTGAGCATTCTCTGCGCGGGCAGGCAAGAAAACCTTCAAGAGGTTCTTAACAGCCCACCGCCTGGAACCTGGTTGGCGCCATCTCAAAGTTAACTAAGTGTGGATTTTGCAGTTCCGCCATTTGCATGTGTTGCGCTAAGAAACAGCCGTGGCGCCACGACGTCGGATTGCTGCGGCCGCCATCATGATTTCCGAAGATGGATGGTTGCGACATGAATGCAGATGCCGTTTGTCCCGCATGCGCCAAAGCCGACCTTCAATCGCAGTTCTCGGTATCGGCTTCGCAGGCCGCTCAATCCATCGTTCTTCCGACTGCCGACCGCGATCGCAACCAGCGGCTTGAGGCGCATATCCGGTTCCTTTGGGGCGCGGACCGATGCGAGATCCTGAAGTGCAGGAACTGCGGATTCGGCTTCTCCCATCCGTTCGTGGCCGGCGATGCCGATTTCTACAACCTTGCGAATTCCGATGTGTCCTATCCGCAGGCGAAATGGGAATTCACCCGCACCATCGAAGCGTTGCGACGGTCGCGCCGCAACAATGCGAGCGTCCTTGAAGTCGGCGCCGGCGACGGATTTTTCCTGGACATGCTGGGGGCGGAGTCGATCGAAGCCAGGAACATCACCGCGGTCGAGTACAACACCAAATCGATCCGCAATCTCGAAAGCCGTGGCTATCGCACCATTGCCAGCGATATTCGCGACAAGCAGTTCGATGCCTATCAATCCGCATTCGATTTCATCTTCCTGTTCCAGGTCGTGGAGCACATGAGCGGTCTGGACGATCTGTTCGATCGTCTTCGCTATCTCCTGAAATCCGGCGGATCGGTTTTCATCGCGGTCCCCAACCCGCGGCGGATCGAGTACCAGGAGGCCAACGACTCGGTTCTGGACATGCCGCCCAATCATGTCGGACGATGGACGCCCCAGGCATTTTCCGAACTCAGCGCGCGCCACGGCATGCGCGTCGTCGCCAGCGAAATCGAGCCCATCGACTGGGTCGAGTTTCTCGAGCACGACATATCGTATAGCCATATCAGGCGGACCCAGCTGAAGCCGGATGGCATCCCGGCTCGCATCCGCAGTCTCCCGCGCGGCAAATTCCGCCGCCTCGCGGAGGCCGCGGCCGCTGTTGCCTATATTCCGGCTCGCCTGGGTGCGTGGGCTTCCGCATACCGCGATCGTCGGAATATGGGCGGATCGCTTTGGGTACAGCTGGAACGAGATCCTGCGTATCTGCCGCCGGCGTCGTCTCGCCAGGATCATCCGTCGGCTTCAGCGCCCCCTGTGACGGCAATCTGAGAATCTCATGTGTCCCAGAACTTAAGGAAAATTCCCTACCTTCCGGCGCTCGACGGCGTCCGCGCAATTGCGGTGCTGCTCGTCGTCTGGTCGCACTTTCCTTACGTCTCGGACTCGGCCATCTCCATGTCGATCTGGAAGGCCGGGCAGGCGCTTCGCGTCGGATATTTCGGCGTTGACCTGTTCTTTGTGTTGAGCGGATTCCTGATTACCAGAATTCTTCTGAGCGAGCTGGAGCGGACGGGCGCGATCTGCTACCGGAATTTCTTCGTCAAGCGCGTTCTGCGCATTTTTCCGATCTACTATTTGTGCGTTGCTGTTTTTGCAGTCTGCTTCGTCTGGAACAGAGACCTTTTGTTGAGTCTCCTGAGTTACACTTTCAATTGGTACAAGCCGTTTCATGTGGAGCCCATCGCGCTCGAGCACACGTGGTCGCTTTCGGTTGAGGAGCAGTTCTATCTTCTCTGGCCGCCATTGTTGGCCGTGCTGCCTGGCAGGCTGAGAGGCGTCACGACGGCAGTGGTGGTTCCTGCCGCGAGCATAGCGATTGCCCTGGTGATCTCGGCGAGCTTCGAAGGCAGTCTTGCGGCGAATATCATCTATATGTCGACCGCGACGCGCATGATCTCGCTGTCACTTGGCGCGTATCTGGCCGTGGTGGAATCCGCGCGGGGCTCGTCGGAAACATGGCGCTCCGTTTCGGTCCTCGTCGCCGGCACCGTCGTCCTGTTGCTCGACAATGTTGCTCGCGGCGTCCATTTGATCGCACCGGGCGGCTTTTACTGGAGCTTCGCGCTGTTCGGCTACGCGATGGTCTCGTGCGGGACGGTTGCGACATTGATTTTCTCGGATGGAAAAGCCGTCGCCTTCGTCAAGGATGTGCTGATCCTGAAACCCATTCGATATATCGGCAAAATCTCCTATGGCCTCTACCTCTATCACCTGCTGATCTTGTTCCTGCTGAACATCGCGCCGTATCAAACGGAGGGTGTCGGCACGTCGTTGTGGCGGCTGGCGGTGGCGGCTGTTCTGACGTTCGTGGTGGCGCACCTGTCGTATCGCTATATCGAGCTTCCGCTGCTCGGCTTGAAAGGTAGCTTGACGCTGAAGCAGGCGCCGGCGACGGTTTAATAGCGGCGGTGGGGTGGGGTGAGGCGCAGGCGTTGCCCGCGGGCCGTGCGTGGGTGCAATGCGGACCGCCTGCATCCCCGATATTCAGTCAGGTTGCGATCCCCGCCCATTTGGCCGCCAGCGCGGCGTAGATCGCGGTGGCGACGCGGATACGGTCGACTTCGCAATATTCGTCGGTCTGATGCGCCTTGGCGGCCTCGCCGGGGCCGAGAATGATCGTTGGTGGGTTGCCGAAGGCCGGCGTCAGCACCGAGGCGTCGGTGAAATAGGGTGCGGTTCGTGGCGCGGCGTCAGGTGTTTCCCCGGTGATCGCCTGCACCACGTCGCAGACCTGCCGGATCCACGGATCCGACGGGTCGGTCCACACCGAGCCGACATCGACGATCGGCTCCAGCGTGACGTCGGCCCCAAGCTCGGCGGCGAGGTGTTCGCGGATGCGGGCATGGTCGAGGCCGGGAATGCTGCGGATGTCGATGCCGATTTCGGCGCGGTCGGGGACGGAATTGACATTCAGCCCGGCCTGCACGGTGCCCACATTGAGGGTCGGCGATCCCAGATGCGGATGCGCGGCGATGTTGAACTGGAAGTTCTCCAGCGCGATCAGGGCGCGCGCGGCCTTGTAGGCGGCGTTGACGCCGAGATGCGGCATCGAGCCGTGCGCGGTGACGCCGGTCATCACGGCGCGCAGCCACAGCGCGCCCTTGTGGCCGACCACGGCAACGTTGGAGGTAGGCTCCGCCACCACGATGGCGCCGGCGCGGCCGAGCACGCCGGCCTCCGCCAGCAGGAACGCGCCCTCGCAGCCGATCTCTTCGCCGGCGGTGATCACCAGCACCACGCCGGTGGCCGAATGGATCAACTGGTCGGCGATGCCGCAGACGGCCGCGACAAAGGCGGCGACGCCGCACTTCATGTCGGAAGAGCCGCGCCCGTAAAGTCTGCCCTCCAGGATGGCACCGGCGAAGGGGTCGACGCTCCAGGCGGCGTTGCCGAGCGGCACGGTGTCGACATGGCCGGTGAAGCACAGCGGCGGCTTGCCAGTGCTGCCGCCGATCCGCGCGATCAGGTTGGCGCGGTCGGTGCCGAACGCGTGGACCTCGGTGGCGAAGCCGGCGGCGTGCAGCACCGCTTCCAGATGCTGGATGCAGACCATCTCCTGGCCGGGCGGATTGATGGTGTTGAGCGCGATCAGCTCGCGCGACAAAGCGATGGGGTCGATGATCATGAAGGGGCCTGCATGTCGAGAGGCGGCGACTGTGCGGCAGCCGCTGATGCAACGCAACCGCGCGCTCAGGCCATCGATTGGGCGTCGTCGCTGGAGACTGCATCGACGGTGCGCCGCCCGGTGCAGACAAGGCCATCGCCGCGCGCGATAGGCACAGCCGTTGAGCTTAACTTGCCGACCGGCGTCGCACAGGTGGTCGGCGACCTCTTTGCAACTCACCAAGCTGTGAATGCGGATCCGGAAAATTAGATAGCATCCTAATGATTAGCGCCCTATTAGATTGGCATGGTCACATCGATTTCCACCGCTCAGGCCGAATTGGGGCTTCTGGTCGCGCGTCTGGCGCGGGTCTGGCGCCGCAAGGTCGACCAATCCCTGGCGGCCCACGGCCTGTCCGAGGCGACGTCCCACCCGCTGCTGATCCTGTCGCGTGGCGGTAAATGCGTGCGGCAGGGCGTGCTGGCCGATGAGATGGGCATCGAGGGACCCTCGCTGGTTCGGCTGATCGATCTGCTGGCTGCTGAAGGTCTGGTGGAACGCCGCGAGGATCCCACCGACCGTCGCGCCAAGATGCTGCACATCACGGCGCTCGGCGAAGCCAAGACCGCGGAAATCATCCGAGTGCTGACCCGCCTCCGTGCCGATCTGCTGAAGGATGTCTCTGCCGACGACCTAGCCACCACCTTCGAGACGCTGCGCAGGATCGAAATGTCGGCGCTCGATGCGCTCAAGGCCGCCGAGGAAGCGGACGTGCCGCGATGAGTGCGGTTCGTTCCCGGTTTCTGGTCCGCCACGCCGACATTATCTTCTCCATCAAGACGTTCGTCGCAGCGATGATGGCGCTGCTGATCGCACTCGCGATGGACCTGCCGCGGCCTTACTGGGCGCTGGCGACGGTTTACATCGCCTCGCAACCCTTGGCCGGCGCCACCCGCTCTAAGGCGTTCTTCCGCGTCGCTGGTACTCTGATCGGCGCCGCCGCCAGCGTGGCGCTGGTGCCGAACTTCGTCAACGCGCCGGAACTGCTAAGCTTGGTCCTCGCGTTGTGGGTCGGGTTCTGCCTTTACATATCCCTGCTCGACCGCTCGCCGCGCGGCTACATGTTCATGCTGGCGGGCTATACTGTAGCGCTGATCGGCTTTCCATCTGTGTCCGATCCTGCGGGCATTTTCGACGTGGCATTGGCGCGCAGCGAGGAGATTATCCTCGGCATTCTCTGTGCCAGCATCGTATCTACCATCGTGGTGCCGCGTAGCGTCGGGCCCGCGGTGGCGAGCCGGGTTGATGCCTGGTTGGCTGGCGCGCGGCATCTGAGCCAGAGCGTGCTGTCCGGCCATGGCACGGACAGAGCGACGCGGGACCATCGGTTGCGGCTTGCCGCCGATGTCGTCGAAATCGACACGTTGGCCTATCACCTGGCCTATGACCGCAACGTCACCCGCGACATGCCGCGCTGGCTGCGCGCACTACGCTTGCGCATGCTGATGCTGCTGCCGCTGTTGTCGTCGATTGGCGATCGCATCGACGCGCTTGGCGACGACGCACGCACGTCGCAGCCGCGGCTGATGAGCTTGATCGACGATCTCGGCCGCTGGCTGGCCGACGACGATACCGATCGCGCGCCCGCCGATCGGCTGCGCACCATGATCGCCGCGCAGCAGCCGAAACTCGATTCCAGTTCGTCGTGGGACCAGATCATGATCGCGAGCCTGCTGATGCGGTTGCGCGAACTGGTCGACATTTCTGCGGACTGCCGGATTCTTAACCAATGCATTGCCACAGGAGCGCGCCCATCGGGCGCCAGGCTCGGATTCCAGCCGGAGGCAGGCGCTGCGCCGGTCAGCCATGTCGATCACGGCATGGCGCTGTGGTCCGCGGCAGGCGCCATCCTGGCCATTCTGTTGTGCTGCGCGTTCTGGATCGCCACGGGCTGGGTCGACGGCGCCTCGGCGCCGATGATGGCCGCGGTCGGGTGTTCGTTTTTCGCGCAGATGGATGATCCCTCGGTCGGCTTGCGAAACTTTGCCAAATGGACGCTTGTTTCCATGGTCGTCGTCGCGGCCTACCTGTTCGCGATCCTGCCGGGCATTTCCAACATCGAAATGCTGATCGTGGTGCTGGCGCCGCCATTCCTGGTCTACGGCTATCTGATCGGGCGTCCATCCACCTTCTTTATCGGCATGATCCTCGCTGCCAACACCGCCAGCCTGATGGCGATCCAGGCCGCCTACAGCGCTGATTTTTCCAGCTTCGCGAATTCCAGCATCGCCTTCTTCGTCGGCACGGAAATCTCCACGATCACCATCCTGCTGGCGCGCTCCGTCGGCGCGCAGTGGAGCGTGCGGCGACTGATGCGCAGCGGCTGGATCGCGCTGGCGCAGGCTGCCGAGCGTCGCGGCAACCACGATCGCGCCGCCTTTGCAGGGTTGATGCTCAATCGCATCGGCCTGCTGGCGCCGCGGCTGGCTGCGATCCCGGACAGCACTCTGCGCAATGTCGACAACCTTCGGGAGTTGCGCGTCGGCCTCAATATCGTCGACCTGCGCCGCGCCCGCCACGGCCTGTCGCCCCGAACGCTAGTTGCGATGGATGCCATGCTGGACGAACTCGCCGTCGATTTCCGCAGGTTCGATGGCGGCGCCATGCCGGATGAGCTGCTGGTCCGGATCGACCATGCGCTGGCCGGGGCGATGACCGAAACCGGCGACGCGGTGCGCGACGCGCTGATCGGACTGGTCGGTATTCGCCGTGGCCTGTTCCCGCAGGCGCCGGCCTATCAGCCGGAAGTGCGGGGCGTTCTGCCTGGGAGCGCCGCTGCATGAGATATGAATTCGACCTGTGCGGCCTCCTCGTGCCGGCTCTGCTGGTCTGGCTCGCCGTCACCTACGTCATTGGCGCATTGTTGCGTCCCCTGCTGGAACGCAGCGGCCTGTATCGATTTGTCTGGCATCGCGCGCTGTTCGATCTCGCTTTTTACGTCTGCCTGCTCGGCGGCGTGGTTTACCTCTCGTCCGGATTGCTGTCATGAAGACGTCCATTTCCTTCATTCGCCGGTTCGCCGTGACCTTTCTGATGGTCGTCGCAGCGCTCGCGGTCGGTCGCTATTTGTGGGTCTACTACATGGACGCGCCATGGACCCGCGACGGCCGGGTGCGCGCCGACGTGGTCACAGTGGCGCCGGACGTGTCCGGTCCGGTCTCCGAAGTGCTGGTCAAGGACAATCAGAAGGTGAAGCGCGGGGATGTCATCTTCCGCATCGACCGCGTGCGCTTCGCACTGGCATTGCAGCAGGCGCAGGCGGCAGTTGCTGGCCGCCACGCCATGCTCGACCAGGCCGACGCCGACCTGAAGCGTTACCAGGAGTTGACCACCACCGCGGTGTCGCAACAGAAGCAGGAGCAGGTGCTGGCGACCCAGCTGCAGGCCAAGGCATCCTACGACCAGAGTCTCGCCGACCAGGCGGTGGCCCAGCTCAATCTGGATCGCACGGAGGTGCATGCTCCCGTCAACGGCACGATTTCAAATATGGATCTACGGCCCGGTGCCTATGTTGCCGCGGGCAAGGGCGTGATGGCGCTGGTCGATAGCGACACCCTGCATGTCGATGGCTACTTCGAGGAAACAAAACTGCCGCGCATTCACGTCGGCGATGCCGTCACTGTTCACTTGATGGGCGACTCCGCCAGGCTTACCGGCCGGGTCGAGAGCATTGCCGCCGGCATCGAGGATCGGGAGCGTGCGGAGGGCAGCAACCTGCTCGCCAATGTGACGCCGACGTTCAGCTGGGTCCGTCTCGCGCAACGCGTGCCGGTGCGCATTGCGCTCGATGCCATTCCGCCCGGCGCCGTACTGGTCGCCGGGCGTTCCGCCACGGTGGAGATCCTGCCGAAGGACGGCATCAGCGTAGCGAAGCTGTTCGACTAGTTCGATGCCGGCGCGGCTTGCGTGAAGCTGCGATCTACGGACTTGCTGACGTCGACCTGCTTCGCGAGAATTCCGTAGCGAGTCGCGCGATCCGCCGCTTCCTGGAATTCCTTGACGACCGCGTCATCGATGGCGATCGGCCGTGTGTCCTGCGCCTTGTAGGCTCGCGCCAGCACGTCTTCCGGCAGCTTGGTCAGTTCGGCCGTGCTTTTCGCATATTCATCCAGATGGCTGCGCGACCACAAGCGCGCCTTGTCGAGCCGTTGCAACAGGTCAGCGACCGCTTCGCGTTTGGTGGCAATGGCCTGGTCCGAGGCGACGACGAAGGTGAGCGTCGGAGTGAGGCCGGTGCCGTCGGCGACCACCCGCGCATTGTCCTTGAGCACCGCATAGGACACGTAGGGCTCCCACACGGCCCAGCCGTCGATCGAGCCGGCCACCAGCGCTATCTTCGCATCGACCGGACCGAGTGGCGCGAAGGTCGCGTCCGATGTCTTGTAGCCAGCCTTCTCCAGCGTCGCATCGATCAGGAACTGGCCCCAGCCCCCACGCGTGCCGGCGAGGCGCTTGCCCTTGAGGTCTGCGGCGGTCCGGATAGAGGAATCGTTGCGCACCAGAATGGCTTGCGTATCGGCATTGGCGCGAGTGCCGCCGATGACCTTGATCGGCGCACCCGCGGCGTACACCGTGAGGAAGGAGAGATCGCCGGTATAGCCGACATCGAGCACGCCGGCATTGAGCGCTTCGAGGATCGGCGCCGCAGCGGGAAACTCCGACCACTGGATCTTATAGGGGATGTCCTTTGCTAGACCGGAAACTTCCAGCAGCGATCGATTGCCGCCCTTCTGGTCGCCGACGCGCAGGGTGACGGGATCGGCGGCCAGCGCGGAGGTTGCCATCGCGATGCTGATCGTGGCGGCCAGCAGCGCGGACGAATTGAAGCTCTTCATGATGATTTCTCTGATGCGATGACGTGCATCAAGGCTACGCGCGCGCACCGTTCAGTCAATGAAATGGCTGACTGAAGTTATGCAGACGCGAACAACGAATGCATCGTCGTCGACGGCGACGCGAAATTTTTCCGCTGTATGGGGCTCTCGTGTCTCGGCGAAGCCACGCCAGCGTCGCCGCACCCCTCCCGGCATGACGGCGGGAGCTACTCCACCTTGCCGATCTTCTTCACCGCCGCGATCAGGCGCGCGCTGTCGGCCGCGACGAATTTTGTGAACTCCGGTGCGTCGAGATAGGCAACAGGACTGCCGGCGGCCTCGAAGGTCTTCGTTACTTCGGGCGACTTGACAGCCTGCGCCATCGCCTGGCGCAGCCGCGTCATGATCGGCGCCGGCAACGCCGTCTGTGCGAACAGGCCGGCCCAGATGTAGAATTCGACATCCTTGTAGCCGAGCTCCCGGAACGTCGGCAGGTCGGGAAAACTGGCGACGCGCTCGGCGCCCCAGTTGGCCAGCACGCGCATCTTGCCGTCATCGACCTGCTGCTTCAGCGTGCCGGGCGCGGAGGCGACCGCCTGCACGGTGCCGCTCAGCAGCGCCGTCAGGGCAGGGCCTGCGCCGCGGAACGGCACGTGCAGCAGCTTGATGCCGGCGCTGGAGGCGAACATTTCCATCGCCACATGCAGCGTGCCGTAGGGGCCGGAGGAGCCGTAGGGAATTTCACCCGGCCGCCGCTTCGCATCGTCGACGAGATCCTGCAGCGTCTTCCACGGAGCCGAGGCCGGCACCGCGAGCAGGGTGGGATCGGCGAGTACGCGGGCCACCGGTGCGAATTGCGAAACTTCATACGACACCGGGCGATCGAACAGCCGGTCGGCCTCCGGCAGCACCGCCAGCGAGGACAGCGTCATCAGCAGCGTGTAGCCGTCCGGCTCGGCGCGCGCGGCCGCGGCGTTGCCGACCGAACCGCCGCCGCCGCCGGCACGGTTGTCCACCAGCACCGGCTTGCCGAGGATGCGTTCCAGAGCCAGCGCCACCGGGCGTGCGGCGAGGTCCGCCTGTCCGCCGGCGGGAAACGGCACGATGATGGTGATGTTTCTGGATGGCCAAGCCGCCTGGGCGCGGGCTGCCTCGCCCCATGCGGCAATCAGCGGCGTGGCGACAGCGGCTTGCAGGATCTCGCGACGATTCATCGACGAAGGCCTCCCCTATGATTTTATTTTTATGGGAGGAGGGTCGCGGGAAAGCGCGCGATCGCAATGGTGCTCTTGCTCTCCCGAGAGACGAGGGTGGGAGGTGCTACGGCTTTTTCGACAGTTTAGTCGCCAGGAACTCGATCAGCGCGGTGACGCGGGCAGGGCGCGGGCCGCCGGGCGGCGTCACCAGATAGACGCCGCTCGGTGCCTGCCACCAGTCGGTCATCACCGCTTCGAGCTGGTTCGCTGCCAGCGCCTTGCCGACGATGAAGTCCGGCAGGTCGGCGATGCCCAGTCCGGCGAGCAGCATCGGCAGCAGCGCCTCGCCGTTGTTGACGCGCAGCGGCCCGGCCGGCCGCACGCTGGCCTGTTCGCCGGCGGCGTTGCTGAACTGCCAGAGTCCGGGCGTCAACTGGTAGGCGTAAGCCAGGCAGCGATGACGCGCGAGATGCATCGGATGGGTCGGGCGTCCCCAGCGTTCAAGATAGGCGCTGGACGCCACGAGGTAGCGCGGCATCGCGCACAGCCGCCGGGCGATCAGCGAGGAGTCCGGCAAAGAGGCGATGCGGATTGCGGCGTCATAGCCTTCGCCGATCAGGTCGATGGTGGCGTCGCTGAGGTTGAGGTCGATGGCGACGTCCGGATAGGCCGCGAGAAACTCCGGCAGCAGCGGCGCCACCACATTGGTGCCGTAGGTCATAGGCACGGCCAGCCGTACCAGCCCGCGCGGCGCCGCCGATTGCGCCAGCGCCTCGTTCTCCGCTGCCTCGCCGTCCGCCAGCAGCTGCGTTGCCCGGTCGGCCAATGACCGACCGGCGTCGGTCAGCGCCAGCCGCCGCGAGGTGCGGTTGAAAAGCCGGGCGCCGAGCCGTTCCTCGAGCCGGGTCACGGCCTTGGAAACGGTGGCCTTGGACAGCGTCAGTTCGGCGGCCGCAGCCGCGAACGAGCGCAGCTCCACCACCTTGGCGAATATCGCCAATCCTTCGAAATCGGGGAGCTTGGACATAGAACTTCCCTTAATGACGATTTTTGAAACAATGAGTTTCAATCATTTCTATTTATGCGCCATCGGGGCCGGCTTATCCATACATCCAACATGTCACCCACGGAGATTTCGTCATGATCGAACTTCGACCTTTCAACAAGCTCGGCGGCGCCGACCACGGTTGGCTCAAGGCCAAACACCATTTCTCGTTCGGCAGTCACTACGACCCCGACAATATGGGGAATGGTGCCCTGCGGGTCTGGAATGACGACGAGATCGCGCCGAACACCGGCTTCCCGGCGCATCCGCACGCCAACATGGAAATCATCACTTACGTCCGCGAGGGCGCAATCACCCATCAGGACAGTCTGGGCAACAAGGGCCGCACCGAGGCCGGCGATGTTCAGGTGATGAGTGCCGGCACCGGCGTGCGCCATTCCGAGTACAATCTCGAGCCCGGCACGACGCGGATCTTCCAGATCTGGATCGAGCCCACTGAAGAGGGCGGCCAGCCGTGCTGGGGTGCCAAGCCGTTTCCGAAGTCGGATCGCTCGGGCAGTTTCGTCACCATCGCCAGCGGCTTCAAGGACGATACCGATGCGCTTCCGATCCGCGCCGATGCGCGGGTGCTGGCGACCACGCTGAAGGCCGGCGAGAGCGCCGAGTATCAACTCGGAAAGACCCGCAACGGCTACCTGGTGCCGGCGGTGGGGGCCATCGAGATCAACGGCCTGCGCGTCAATGCCCGCGACGGTGTCGCGATCCACGACGAGGCCGTGGTGAAGATCACCGCGCTCGAAGATTCCGAACTCGTGATGGTCGACGCGGCGTAGCGACGACCGACACACTCAACCAACCCACACCAACAGGAGACCAAAATGGCAAAAGTACTCGTTCTCTATTACTCCGCTTACGGCCACATCGAGACCATGGCGAACGCCGTCGCCGAGGGCGCGCGCGAGGCCGGCGCCACCGTTGACATCAAGCGCGTGCCCGAGCTGGTGCCGGCCGATGTCGCAAAGGCGTCCTATTACAAGGTCGACCAGGCGGCGCCGATCGCCACCATCGACGACCTCATAAGTTACGACGCCATCATCGTCGGCACCGGGACCCGCTTCGGCCGCATGGCTTCGCAGATGTCCAACTTCCTCGATCAGGCCGGCGGGCTGTGGGCTAAGGGCGCGCTGCACGGCAAGGTCGGCGGCGCGTTCACCTCTACCGCGACGCAGCACGGCGGCCAGGAAACCACCTTGTTCTCCATCATCACCAACCTGCTGCATTTCGGCATGACGGTGGTCGGCCTGAACTACGGTTTCCAGGGCCAGATGAAGCTCGACGAAGTCACCGGCGGCTCGCCCTATGGCGCCACCACCATTGCTGGCGGCGATGGCAGCCGGCAGCCCAGCGAAAACGAGCTGGCCGGCGCCCGCTACCAGGGCAAGGTGATCGCCGAGACCGCCAAGAAACTGCATGGCTGATGCGAACGGGGCGGCGTTCTCGACCGCCGCCCCGTTTCTCATCCTGATGGGATTCCCGGCATGCCGATGCCATGATGATAGCGGCTGCCGAAGAACAGCAGCGGCGCACTGTCGCGATGATCGCAGGCAAAAACCTCGCCAATGAACATGGTGTGGTCGTTGATGCCGATCTCGCGAACCACGCGGCAGGCAAAAAGGCCAGACATTGCGGCAGGCGCGGCAGGCCTTCCTTCAGGTCGAACGCCGGGCGCAGATGCGGGTCGGGGTGTCCTGCGAAATGCGACGACAAAGCTGCGGCGCCGTCAGGAAGGACATTCACGGCGTAGCGACCGCTTGCCGAGATGGCTGCATGGGTGCGGCCGGGAGCGCTGAGAAACAGAACGGTTGGCGGTGACAGGCTGACGGTCACAAAGCTGTTGGCGGTCATGCCGCACAACTGCTGTGCCTCATTGAACGCCGTGATCACCGCCACCCCTGTGGCAAAACGCGACGCGGCCAATCGGAAGGTTGCCGGTTCAACCCGCGGCATGCGCTGATGCTCCAGCTTCAAAGACGCTGCATTGCAGGGAGGCTCCGACGTCATCATGACGCGCATCGGCCTGTGATCTACGCGGCCGCCGTTCTGGCGTCCGCCGGCATCGACATGCGTTCGATCCATGCCTCGATCCGGTGCGGGGTCGAGATGCGGTCCCACTGGCGCTCCGGATAATTGAAATTCTCGGTGAATTCGTCAGCGAGCGCCTTGTTGTGCGCCATGGTGCGGAGGAGCAACCCCAACGCGGGCGACGGCGGCGCCAGCATCATGTTGGTCCAGCGCGATGCCGCCAGAACCCTGTCCTGACGGCGCAAGTCGACTTTTTCGCAGAAGCGGGCATCCAGTGCATCGCTCCTGACGATTTCCTCGCCGAGGACGAAGGCGGCATAGGACGCCATGTTGGCCCCCTGGCCCATCATGGGATCGACCACCGAATGCACATCCCCAAGCGCAATGGCGCACTTGCCGTCGGGAAACTCGACCGTGGTGTTGCGCACGGTCGGCACGACGCCGCCCTGTAGCAGGTCCTGCTCCTGCGCCAGATCGAACCGGCCGGTGTCGATCCGGTCATAGGTGCTGGGGTGATGCTGTTCGAGCTTGGCCAACAGAACCTCAAGAAAGTGCCTGCGGTCCTGCGCGTAGCTGAGCGTGGCCAACTCCTCCATGCCGGCGTTCGGCACATTTTCCATCAGCAGTGCGGTGGCGGCACCGTCGAAGGTGACGGTGGGAATGACGATCATCTCGCCATGGCCCGGCGACACCGACAGCGTCACATTCATCGGCGATGGATGCCGCACGCCCTTGTACAGGCCGACACAGAGGCGGCGCTGCGGTTGCGAATAGGGCGTATGTTCAGGGCGCCAGGAGAACAACTGGCCGATGGCCCCCTTGCCCGTGGCCACCACCAAGAGCTCAAAGCGTTTCACAAGCGGGCCGATATCGTCTTCCTCGATGCGGCGGTATTCGATCTTGCCGCCGCGCCGCATGAAATCGTCCATCAGTGTCGGCAGATAGATCCGGTAGTCGACGGCGCGGCTTGGCTTGCTGAAGTCGCCGCGGAAACGCAGTGGCTCAGGAAAATTGAAGTCGTGGTTGTGATACGTGTAGGACAGCTCCGGCTTCGACCAGTGGCCGATTCCGAGATAGTCCTCCCTGTCGATCGTGACGTGGTGATGCGCGACGGTGTTGATGAGTTGTGCGCTGCGATAGGCCTGCGGCTCGCGGTCGGTGATAAGGGTGGCATCGACGCCATGCTTCTGCAGATAAAGGGCAAGATGCAGCCCGCCCACGCCGGCACCGACGATGCCAATTTCCCGTCTCATGGCTCTCCCCCGCTGTCGCTTTGTGATTGGCGTGAGGCTAGGTCAGCGCTTGACGCGCGTCCACGGAATGAACAGGATATGATTTATCCCAGACGAGAATAGCTGATGGATCGCCTCGATTGCCTCAGGGTGTTCGTGCAGACCATGGAAGCCGGTAGCTTCTCCGGCGCGGCCAGGGAATTGGGCCTGGGACAGCCTGCGGTGAGCAAACGGATCTTGCTGCTTGAGAAAGAATTCGGCTCCCAGCTTTTCCTGCGCAACACCCGAAAGCTCACGCCGACCAGCGAGGCGCATCGGATCTACGACCTGGCCCGGCAGGTTCTGGCGTCCTTCGAACTGGCGCGTGCGAGTATCAAGGAAGCCCCTGCAAGGCCGTCCGGCACGCTTCGGCTTGGCGTCCCGTCTTCGTTCGGCCGGCATTTCATCATGCCGATTGTCGACAAATTTCTGCGCACCCATCCGGACGTCCGCGTCGATATCCGCTTCAGCGAGCATCCCCTCGACCTCATCGAGGAAGGCCTTGAACTGGCCCTGCGGATCGGCCCGCTCGAATCGAGTTCGCTGATGGCGCGCCGGGTCGGGACAGTGCAGCACTTCCTGGTGGCGACACCGACCTATCTTGGACGGCGACCGCGCCCCGTCGTTCCCGATGACCTGAAAGCGATGGATTGCATCGCCTCGTCGCGGCTCTGGCCATTCTCCCGGTGGAGCTTCGAATCCGAACTCGGACGTCATGTCGTTGATGTGTCCGGTGCGATCGTCGTGGACGATGTCGACGCCATGAAGCAGGCAGTTCTGCGGCATCTCGGCGTCGCCGTGCTCCCCGCCTGGAGCGCAACGGGGGCGATCCGGCGCGGCGACATGGCGCTGCTGTTGCCGGACTATACCTTGCCGACCATGCCCCTGCACGCCGTCTATCCGCAAACCAAGTGGATGTCCCTGCGGGCCCGTAGTTTCCTGGATCTGCTGGCGGCACGATCATTACGCTTCGGCGTGGACGGCGACGGCGTGTCGGCCGAAGCGGCGTTGTCGTGACCGGGATGGCGGGAACCGCCCGGAAGCGGCTGCAGGCGACGGCGCCGCACTGGATGGGCCGGGGCCTGTGCCGGGACGGCGGGTGCGAGTTGCGTCGCCGGAGTGTCGCCAGTGCCGACCATCGGGTGTAGGGTCGGGCGATCCGAATGTTGAAGGCACCCGATGCGTGAACCGCCTGCCAAACTCGCCGCCCTGGTCTACGAGCGGGACCAAAATCCCGACGCGTTACTGCGCGATTTCGCCGCCGACCTCGGCCGGCGCGGCTTTCGCGCCGTCGGGCTGGTGCAGACCGGCGATCAGTCCGGCGCTGCGCCGCAACTCTCGGCCACGCTGGTGCACAGCGGCCAGCAGGTGCGCCTGTTCCAGGATCTCGGCCCCGCCGCTAGCGGCTGCATGCTCGACGTAGGCCAGCTGCTCGACGCCGGGGTTCAGGTGGCCGATGCCATGGATGCCGGCGCCGATCTCGTGATCATCAACCGGTTCGGCCGGCAGGAGCGCGAAGGCAAGGGTCTGTCCTACCTGATCGAACGCGCCCTGAGCGCCGATGTCCCGGTTGTCATCGCCGTCGCCAGCAACAGGACGTCCGCCTGGGACGAGTTCGCCGGCACCCTCAGCGTGGTGGTTCCTTGCGAGCGCGCTGCGCTGGAGCAATGGTGGGACGCGGTGTCGACCCCGGCTGCCGCCGCGCCGGCGGAGAGCAGCCGCGGCCTCGCGGAAGCCCTGAAGTAAGCGCCCGCCCGCTCGCCCTCATCTCCGCCGCGTTGCACCGTCGGCGCTCGTTACGACGTGTTGAACTTTAGTTCTGCGCGCATCGCGGCGCAGCCGCTTGCCGGCCTGCGACCTTGATGCTAGATGTCGGGTCATCGTACAACTTTCACGTCGCCGCGATCTCCGATCAGCAGTCGACGTGCAAAGCTCGACAGGAGTTCATTCCACGCCCGCCCGCTCTATCGCATGGACGGACCCGTTCAGCGCTCCTACACTGACAACAAGATCGACCCCAAAGGGGCGAACCATAACCGGCCGCAATGTGCCGGAGCAGAAATTCACAGGGAGGATTTCGTCAATGAAACGCAGAGATGTCGTCAAGGCCGGCCTGGCCACGCTCGCCGTCGGAGCCACCGCCGGCCTCGGTCGCTTTACGCCCGCACTCGCCCAGACCAAGATGGTCATCAAGGCCGCCGACGTTCATCCGCTCGGCTATCCCACGGTGGAATCCGTGGTCCGCATGGGCAAGAAGCTGGAGGCGGCGACCTCTGGCCGGCTCTCGGTGCAGATGTTTCCTTCCATGCAACTCGGCGGCGAGAAGGAAATGATCGAGCAGGCCCAGGTCGGCGCGCTGCAGATCGCCCGCATCTCGGTCGGCGCGGTGGGTCCGGTCGTCGATGACGTCAACGTCTTCAACATGCCGTTCGTATTCCGCGACGCCAAGCATATGGAAGCGGTGCTCGACGGCGATATCGGCAACGAGCTGCTCAACAAGATCACCGCCAACGAGAAGACCGGTCTGGTCGCGCTGGCCTGGATGAATGCCGGCTCCCGCAACATCTACAACAGCAAGCGGCCGATCAACGGCATTGCCGACCTCAAGGGTCTCAAGATCCGGATGATCGGCAACCCGCTGTTCATCGACACCATGAACGCGCTGGGCGGCAACGGCATCGCGATGGGCTTCGATCAGGTCTATAGCGCGATGCAGACCGGCGTGGTCGATGGCGCCGAGAACAACCTTCCGTCCTTCGTGGCGCAAAACCATTACCAGGTCGCGAAATACTTCTCGATGACCGAGCATCTGATCATTCCGGAGCTGCTGGTGTTCTCGAAAGCGTCCTGGGACAAGCTGTCCAAGGATGACCAGGCACTGGTCAAGAAGGCGGGGCGCGAGGCGCAGGCCGAACAGCGCGTGCTGTGGTACGAGGCCGAGAAGACCGCGCTCGACAAGATGAAGGAAGTCGGCACCCAGATCGTCATGCAGATCGACAAGAAACCGTTCCAGGAAGCGGTCAAGCCGGTCTGGGACAAGTACGGCGCCAAGTATGCCGAGATGACCAAGCGCATCGCCGCGGTGGGATAACGCTCCGGCAGTGCCACACACCCATTTGTCGTCACCCGGCTTGACCGGGTGACCCAGTAGACACAGACGTTTGCGTCTACTGGATCGCCCGGTCAAGCCGGGCGATGACAGTGGAGATTTTGGTCGCCCGTATCGAGCCATATGAGGGGCAGCTTTTCATATGGAGGTCCACGACTTTGTGCCTTGCTTGAGGTGTCATGTCCGACGTTCTGTCAAAATCCCCGGTCATCTCGCACCTGCATGATGAATCGGCAAGCCACGGCGCGGCTCGCGCCTTCCGGCGTGCGATGAATGCGGTGTACTGGACCGGGGCGGTGTTTTCCTGCGTGGCGCTGGTGGCGATTTCGGCCATCATCCCGTGGGCGGTCTACACCCGCTACATCCTCAACAGCGCGGCCTCCTGGCCCGAGCCGCTGGCCGTGCTGCTGACCATCGCCGTCACCTTCATCGGTGCCGCGAATTGCTACCGGCAGCGCATTCATATGAACATGACGGTCGGCACCAACCTGCTGTCGCCGCGCTTTCGCGTTCACGCGGCCTTCATCAGCGAATTGCTGATGGGCGTCATTGCGCTGTTCATGGTGATTTGGGGCATGAAGCTGGTCAACGCGACGTGGGGCAATTCGGTCGACGAGTTTCCCTTCCTGTCGGTCGGCATCACCTATCTGCCGATCCCGCTCAGCGGCGCCATGATGTTCCTGTTCGTGCTCGAGCGACTGATCATCGGGCCGCCGCCGCAGGACGGCAGTGACGCCCATATCGCGCTCGATTGATCTTCCTACCAGATAGAAAAGACTGACATGGACATCGCGGTTCTGCTTCTCAGCATGTGTCTGTTCTTCGCCGTCGGCATGCCGATCGCGTTCGCGCTCGCTCTGGCCGCGCTGGTCGGCGCGCTATGGATCGATCTTCCGGTCGCGGCCGTCATGCAACAGCTCTCCAGCGGTGTCGGCAAGGTCTCGATGCTGACGGTGCCGTTCTTCGTGCTGGCCGGCGCCATCATGGCGGAAGGCGGCATGGCGAAGCGGCTGGTCGATTTCGCCGCCGTCGTGGTCGGCTTTACGCGCATTCGCGGCGGCCTGTCGCAGGTCAACATTCTCGCCACCACGATTATGTCAGGCATTTCCGGATCGTCGGTCGCCGATACGTCGGCGATCGGCTCGGTGATGATCCCGCAGATGGCGGCGCAGGGTTATCCGCGCGTGTTCGCCACCAACGTCACCATCAGCGCGTCGGTGCAGGCGATCCTGGTGCCACCGAGCCACAACGCGGTGATCTATTCGCTGGCGACCGGTGGCGTGGTCTCGATCACCAGTCTTTTTGGCCGGCATCGTGCCGGGCCTGCTGCTCGGCTTCTCGATCATGCTGCTGTGCCTGTATTTCGCCTATCGCGACGGCCATCCCAAGGGTGAGCCGGTCCCGATCCGGCAGGCGATGAAAATGCTCGGCGACGCTACCTGGGGCATCGTCACGCTGGTCATCGTGCTCGGCGGTATTCTCACCGGCGTGTTCACGCCGATCGAGGCGGGCGCGGTGGCCTGCGTCTGGGCCTTCTTCGTGACCATGTTCATCTACCGTGACTACAAGTGGTCGGAATTGCCGATGCTGACCTATCGCACCCTGCAGACGGTAGCGATGGTGCTGACGCTGGTGGCGACCGCATCCTGTTTCGGCTATGTCGCGGCGGTGATGCAGATGCCGGCCCATATGACGGAATTCTTCGTGGCGATCTCCGGCAACAAATACGTGCTGCTGATGTGGCTCAACATCATGCTGCTGGTGCTCGGCACCGCGCTCGATCTGGCGCCGCTGCTGCTGATCTGCACGCCGATCCTGCTGCCGGTCGTGAAGAATTTCGGCATCGACCCCGTGCATTTCGGCATCGTCATGCTGCTGAACCTCGGCATCGGCCTCCTCACCCCGCCGGTCGGCACCACGCTGTTCGTGGGGTGCGCGATCGGAAAAGTCTCGGTGGACGAGGTGATGCGCGGAATCTGGCCGTTCTACTACGTGATGTTCGCGGTCTTGATGTTGGTGACCTACGTGCCGTGGTTCTCGATGGCGCTCCCGCATGCGTTCGGGTTCAGGTGAAAAGCTGTCGTCCCGGTAGCTCACTTGCCCGGGACGACCGTTGATCGGCTGGCGCTAAACTTCGACCGCCAGTTGCCGGTAACGTTCCTTGCCGTTCACCAGATGACGTCGCATGGCATCGCGGGCCTTGCGCGGGGAATGGGCGCTGATCGCGTCGAAGATCGCCTGGTGTTCCTTCTGGACGCTTTCCAGGTAGCGCTTTTGCAATTCCGCCTTGCCGTCGAAGGTGCGGATGCTCTGGCGCGGGATAATCAGGCCGCCGAGAAATTCCAGAAAGCCGACGAAGCGCGAATTCTGCGTGGCGATGGCGATGGCGAAATGGAAGTCGAAGTCCTCCTTCACCGCGCGATCGCCATTCTCGATGGCGCGGGTGAAGGTGGCGGAGGCTTTGGCGATGGCCTTGAGCTGTGGAGCGGTGGCGCGCTCGCTGGCGATGGCCGCGGCCTCCATCTCGATAGCGGTGCGCAGTTCTAGAATTTCGATGACGCTGTTCAGCGAGCCCAAGCCGTCGGGGTCGATCGCATAAGGCTGCTGCGTCGGGTCGGCGCCGACGAAGGCGCCTGCACCCTGCCGTGTCATCACCAGGCCGCGGGCGCGCAGCGCCGAAATCGCCTCGCGCACCACAGTGCGGCTGACGCCCATGGCCGCCATCATCGCCTGTTCGGTCGGCAGCCGCGCGCCGGCTGGAAGCTGGCCTTCGGCGATTTGGGCCGCGATGCGCTCGACCACTTCCTCAGTGCGGCGCCGCACCGGGGTCAAGGGACGCAGCAGATCGGGGCGGGCCGGCTTGCGGTCGCGGCGGCGCGCCGGGCTGGGTCGGTCTTGTACTGTCATCGTACAACTTTGCTAGCATCGCCCCCGGCGAGGTGCAAGGTTGCGGATGGCCGCCAAACGGGGCGCCTGCTCCGGGCGTTCAGGTGGTCGCGGCGGCGGCAGCGCCTCGCAGGTCGCATTCGACCCAGGCGCCCTTGATGGCAAACCGCTCGAACGGCGAGGCGGCCACGGCCGCTTGCAGCGGCGCGAGGAAATGCGCATCGGCGGGGCTGCGCAGGTGAAACAGGACGTGGTGGGCCGACATGGTATTCCGGGACAGCCAGACGATCCCGGAGAATAGTTCGACCAGCAGTTGGCCATAGCCTGCGAGGTCGGCTTCGCCGAAATCGTAGGTCGGCGATACAGTCATGAAGCGCGCCCGCAGCACCGGACCTTCGAATTTGTGCATCAGCAGTTTGTTGACCTGGCAGAATGCGTGCGGCACCGACCCGTCATAGAGACCGTAAAGCCCTGCCTTGTGGGCGCCCTGGGCCATCAGCGGATCGAGCGCTGCGAAGGGGCCTTGGGAAAAGCTCGAAAAATCCTCTTCGAGGCCCTCGGCGGCCCGCCTCCACTGCGACTTCAGCGACGCCCAAGTCTTCTCGGCATCGATCGGCAGAAGCCGCATGTTGAAGTCCCCCGATCCACGGCAGCGCGCCACCCGGCGAGACGATAATGTGCGCCGGTCAATATAAGTATAACGCTGCGCAGGAGAAAAGCGCGACCAGATGTTGGGCGCTGTCGATATCGGGTAGGCCGGGATGGGGCGCGTTAAGCGCCGGCGCCGGGCAGGCTGGCTGCGGCGATCGCGACGATGGCGCTCAGAAACCGCCATGTACGGGTCAATTGGGAACGGGGGGCAGGGCTTCGGGGTCTCATGACGATCATTCCGGCTGCGCAATCCACTTCTGGCTGCGGGACGACGCACGTCCATTGCCGTCAAAATCATGCGTGCGGGAGCCGCTGTCGAGACCGCCGGGAAAATAGCAACAGGCGCACCGTTTCGCGCCAAAGCGCGCTGCTATTGTTTTCTTTTCGCGCCCGCAGGCGGTGGAAACATTCCCCGCCTACGGCGCCGCCGGTAGGTCGTCATTCCGCGTGACGGGGTCCTGGCAGACGTCGACCCACGCGGCGCCGACCAGTTCGGCCATCCGCAACGGCGGGATCCGTACCGCGCTGTTGGCCGAGCCCGCCGCCGGCAGCACCTCGTCGAAGGCCTTCAGCGAGACGTCGCAATAGACCGGCAACGGCGTCGCCAGCCCGAACGGGCAGACGCCACCCACCGGATGCCCGGTCAGGGCCACCACCTCGTCGGCCTCGAGCATGCGCGGCTTGGCGCCGAGCGCGGCCCTGGCCTTTTTGTTGTCGAGGCGCGCCGTGCCCTTGGTGACCACCAGCACCACGCGGTCGCCGACCCGCAGCGACAATGTCTTGGCGATCCGCGCCGGCTCGACGCCGAACGCCTCGGCGGCCAGCGCCACGGTGGCCGAACTCCGCTCGGAGACGAGGACGGCGATGTCAGGAGCGTGGCTCGCGAAAAATGCGCGGACGGACTCAAGGCTCATGCGGGGATCCAGGCTCGTTTGTTCTTCACCGGGAGTCCGCAGTGGCCGTCGGCAGTCGTTCCATCGCAGCTTCGGTCGCATCTGGCTGGCGCGCTGTCTGCGTTGCTGCGCTGCGCACCACCGATCCCAGAATGCCGACTGCCAGGCAGTACAGCATGCCCTGCGTGACCTGGGAGATGTGGCTGTTGAACAGCGAGCCGAGGAAATTCTGAACCACCACCGCCAGACCGAGGACGCTGGCCATGTCGCGCCCGAGGAACATCTTCGCGTGGACGGCCCACATGGCCAGCAGGACAAGGCCGCCGAGCAAACCGATCTGCAGGGTTACGTGAAGAAACTGATTGTGAGGATCCGCGACCGCTTCGCCATAGGGAGACGGACGCGAGGCTTCCATCGATTGATACAGCGGCCTGATGCTGCCGGTGCCGTGGCCGAGCAACGGCGCTTCCTTCACGAAGATCGCGGCCTTGTTCCAGAAGTCGATCCGGGACGCCGTGGATACGGTTTCCTGGGCGCCGGCGCTCGCCTGCTGGATATCCGTCGCGATTTCGGCGATCCGCCGTTGCGCGCCCGGGGACATCCACAACGAGAGCGCCGCAATGACAACGGCGCTCGCCCCGACAAGCAACGCGCGGCGCCAGCCATTCAACTGGACGAGAAACAATGCCAGCAGCACGCCGGCGACGAGCATGCCCGTCTTCGAGATGTAGATCAGAAACACGTTCGCGAAAAACAGCAAGGCAAGCGCGATCATCAGGATCGCGCGGCGGCTTTCTCCGCGTTGCCAGCCTTTGACCGCGGCGAATGCAAGGCCAAAGGCGCACAGGGAAAAGCACTCGCTCTGGACTGCATTGTCCTTGAAGGGGATGCCGGGCGTCTTGAACCATAACCCGGGGCCGGTCGGCCACAGCATCGTCACATAGGAGATCGCCAGAATGACGATGCAGGATGTCAGGAAGCCGTAGCCGATCTGGATCGCCTGTTTCGGCGTGATGCACGTCGCCATCATCAGCGGAATCAGCAGCAGCTTGGCGTAGGGCCCGACCCATTTCAGGGCGGGGCCGATCGGCTGCATCGACCACGAGACGCCAACGAGCAGAAACGCGAACAGCAGCAGCGGTATCCACGCCGCCGGCGCCCGCAGTGTCTCCATCAGACGATCGCGATCCAGCGTCAGCAAAGCGAGCACCGCGAGAATCGAGACCGCTATGGCTTGCCCGCTGGTCGTGAACGGCAGCATGAAGGCCGTGGCCACCGCGGCGCAATGCCTGGCGACCAGCAGCTTTTCCTGGATTCCCTGCGTCGTCGTGACCATGTCGTCTTTCGTCATATGCCGAGCAGTTTGCGCGCGTTGTTCTTCAGCACCTTGGGCCGGATCTCGTCGCGGATCTCGAGCTTGGCGAAGTCGGCCATCCAGCGGTCCGGCATGATCACCGGCCAGTCCGAACCGAACAGCATCTTGTCCTGCAGGATCGAGTTGATGTAGCGCACTAGGATCGGCGGGAAGTATTTCGGCGACCAGCCGGACAGGTCGATGTAGACGTTCGGCTTGTGGGTCGCCACCGACAGCGCCTCTTCCTGCCAGGGGAAGGAGGGATGCGCGAGAATGATCTTCATGTCGGGGAAATCCACCGCGACGTCGTCGATATACATCGGGTTCGAATATTTCAGCCGCATCCCCATGCCGCCGGGCATGCCGGAGCCGACGCCGGTCTGGCCGGTGTGAAACAGCGCGATGGCGCCGGCTTCCTGGATCGCCTCGTACAGCGGATAGGCCATGCGGTCGTTGGGATAGAAGCCCTGCATGGTCGGGTGGAATTTGAAGCCCTTGATACCGTAATCGGCAATCAGGCGGCGCGCCTCGCGGACGCCGAGCTTGCCCTTGTGCGGATCGATCGAGGCGAACGGGATCAGCACGTCGGCGTTCTGGCGCGTCAGTTCGATCATTTCGTCGTTGTTGTAGCGGCGGAAGCCGGTCTCGCGCTCGGCGTCGACCGGGAAGATCACCGCGGCAATGTTTTTCGCGCGGTAATAGGCTGCCGTCTCGGGAATGGTCGGCGGGTGCTTGTGCGGCGATTTGAAATATTCGGCCATCTGCGCCTGGAAATCGTCGTAGCCATCGTCGCCATGGCAGCCGCAGGGCTCCTCGGCGTGGGTATGGATATCGATG
Source organism: Rhodopseudomonas sp. P2A-2r (assembly GCF_026015985.1). Lineage (GTDB taxonomy): Bacteria > Pseudomonadota > Alphaproteobacteria > Rhizobiales > Xanthobacteraceae > Tardiphaga. Next base: position 1,394,623 of record NZ_CP110389.1, read on the forward strand.
GCGACGAGATCGTCCGTATTGAGCAGCTGCATGCCCGATATTCCTCACATGGCGCCTGGCGCGGGGTTGCGCTGCATTAACAAAAAGCTCCGGGCATTGAAAGGTTAGGGGGACCCGACCGGCCGGCGAGATTTGTGTGCGGATGTCCTGCGCGAAGCGCCGAATCCGGTTCGCTGTCGGTCACGGCGTAGCCCTGTGCGTCGGCGCAGGTGAGGTCACGGTCGAGCGTCGAGTCGGGAGGCGGAGCGGCGCCGCACTCGCCTTTTTGTGGATTTCTCGCCCGGGAAATGGAAAATGGTGCCTGGGGTGGCCGCATACCGCAGGAATGACCGGACAATGTTGCGCGACGGGTCCCGGGCGGATTGACAGTCCGGCGCGCAATGGCTTAGAAACCGCCTGTCTCGGGCGGCCAAGCTGCCAGCGGGACCAAAGCCCATTTTGCCACTTTCGGCCTGTCCAACACGGCCTTTCAAAAGATCAGGATTGTCCCATGAAGGTCCGTAACTCGCTGAAGTCGCTGCGTGCTCGCCATCGCGACAACGTTCTCGTCCGCCGCAAGGGCCGCGTCTACGTGATCAACAAGGTTCAGCGTCGTTTCAAGGCCCGTCAGGGCTGATTGCGACCGCGTCCGGTATGATCGGCTGCCTCCGGGCGGCTTGAAAACCTGCTTCATCACGGCTGTGTGACGGTACTGCTGCTTTGCAGCGCAATTTTTCGCGTCTACACTTTCCGGATGACGTTCAGATTCCCAGCGGCAGGTTTTGGAATTGTCGTGCTCGCGGCATTTGCTGCCGCGCCGGCTTGCGCACAGGGTCGGGATCCGCGGGTCACGCCACCCACGGAGCAGAAGAAGCTCCCGGAACCTCCCGCCAAATTACCAAAGGTCGGTGCCGACCGCACCCGCGGCCTGGATTTTCTGTTCGGGGCGCTCAAGGTCGCGCCCGACGAAGACAGCGCCAAGCATGTCGAGGCACGGATCTGGGCGCTGTGGACCCAGACCAGCAGCGACACCACGGCCCTGCTGATGATGCGCGCCAAGGCAGCCATGGATGCCAAGCAGGTGGATGTGGCGCTGAAACTGCTCGACGCGGTCGTCAAGCTGCGCCCGGATTACATCGAGGGCTGGAACCGACGGGCCACGCTCTATTACCTGCAGAACGATTACACTCACTCGCTGCATGACATTGAGCAGGTGCTGGTGCGCGAGCCCCGGCATTTCGGCGCGCTGGCCGGTCTTGGCATGATCATGCAGGAACTGGGCGACGAGAAGCGCGCCCTCGACGCATTCCGCAAGGCACTGGCGATCAACCCGCACCTCGAAAAGGTGCCGGAACTGGTCAAGACCCTGACCGAGAAGGTCGAAGGCCGCGACATCTGAAATTTAACGATTTCAATGGCATATCACCCCTGCAATTGATCCCCGGGGTGTCCGCGGCGAATTGCCAAGACATCGTCGCCTTGGAACCAAACTTCCGACACATCAAAACGGCCACTAGGGCCATCCCATACCCCTTGGAAGGGAACCTCGTGGCGCCCAAATCCCTGCCGCTTCTCGCTTTGCTATGTGTGCTGATGGCCGCTCCTGCGGCCGCGCAGACCGCCGCGCCGGCGCCCGCCCCCAGCGCCGATTCCCTGACGCCGGAGCAGGCCAGCCGTGCGCTGGAGACCTTGCAGGACGACGGCAAGCGCGCCCAGATGATCGACACGCTGAGGGCCATTGCCAAGGCGACCCCGGCGACACCGGCGGCGGCGAAGCCTGCCGCGCCGCTGGCGCCGGACAGCCTGGTCGCGCAATTGCTGCTCGCGGTTTCCGAACAGGTCAGCGATCTCGGGCGTGAGATCGATGCTGCGGCACGTTCGGTGGTGCGCTTCCCGGCGCTTTGGTATTGGCTACAGAGAACGGCGCAGGACCCCGAGACCTATCAACTCCTGTTCGATATTGCGTGGAAGCTGGCGCTGGTTTTCAGCAGCGCATTCGCGGCCGAATCCCTGGTGTGCCGGCTGCTGCGAAGACCACAGCAACTGCTTGAGGCCCGGATTCCCTATGCGGCGCGCGCACCGGTCCAGGTTCTGGAGCGGATCGATCCACCATCCTCGATGGCGGATATCAGCGAGGTGCCGGATCTGCAGCGGCGCCATCGCAGCCTGACCCGTGCGTGGCAATCGCTGGTGCGGCTGCCGTTCGTCCTCGGCCGGCTGGCGCTCGAACTGCTGCCGGTCGTGGTATTTGCGGGCGTCGTCGTCATGCTGCTCGGCACCGGGATCGGCGACGCCGGCATCGCGCGTCTGGCGATCCTCGCCATCGTCAATGCCTATCTGATCTGCCGCGCCATCGTTTGCGTCGTGCGGTCGCTGTTCGGTCCGCTCGGCCTGATTACGCTGCGCGAAGAGACCGCGGCCTATATCGAGATCTGGACCCGGCGCATCGCGACCGTCTGCGTCTCCGGAATTGCACTGGCCAATATCGCATTGCTGCTCGGATTGTATCGCGGGGGCTACGATGCGCTGGTGCGGCTGGTGATGCTGGCCGTGCATCTGCTCGTGGTCGTGGTCATCCTGCAGTGTCACAGGCAGGTGGCGGGAGCGATCCGTGCGCCGGAGGGACGCATTGGCGTCATGGCGATGCTGCGCAATCGCTTCGCCGGGATCTGGCACGTGCTGGCGATCGCTTTGGTGCTCGCATTGTGGGCTGTCTGGGCGCTGCATATCAAGAACGGCTACGCGCTGCTGCTGCAGTACTTCGTCGGGACGGTGATGGTCGTCGCGGCGGCCAGACTGACTCTTGTCGTTCTGCTGGGCCTGATCGATCGCGGCTTTCGTATCCAGCCCGAAATCCTGCAGCGTTTCCCCGGCCTGGAGGCGCGCGCCAATCGCTATCTGCCGTTGCTGCGCCAGGTCGTGTCCGGCCTCGTCGGCACGATCGGCCTTGTCGCACTGCTCGAGGTGTGGGGCATCGATGCCATCGTCTGGTTCTATGGCGGTCAGGTCGGTGGGCGCGTGGTGTCGGCTGTGGTGACCATCGGTGTTGCCGCGCTGGCTGCCGTCGCGGTGTGGGAGGGCAGCAATGCGCTGATGGATCGGCAACTGGCGTTGCTGACGCGCAATTCGCATTTCGCGCGCGCGGCGCGGCTGCGCACGTTCCAGCCCATGCTGCGCACGACGTTGCTGTGTGTGATCGTCGCCGTGGTCGGGCTGACGGCGCTGAGCGAGATCGGCGTCAACGTGGCGCCGCTCTTGGCCGGCGCCGGCATCGTCGGTATCGCCATCGGCTTCGGTTCGCAGAAGCTGGTCCAGGACGTCATCACCGGCCTGTTCCTGCTGCTCGAGAACACCGTGCAGGTCGGCGACAATGTCACTGTGTCGGGCCTGTCCGGCGTCGTCGAGAACGTCTCGATCCGTACCATCCGGCTGCGCGCCGGCGACGGTGCGGTGCACATCGTGCCGTTCAGCGCGGTGACGACCATCACCAACGCCAGTCGTGGTGCCGGCAACGCTGCTGTCAGCGTCAATGTCGCCTACAAGGAAGACACCGACCGCGCCGGGCAGGTCCTCAAGGAGATTGTCGCCGAGATGCGCGGCGAGCCGGAGTTCCGTCAGGCCATCCGCAGCGATCTGGAATTGTGGGGCGTCGACAAGGTGGACGGATCGATGGCCTCCATCGTCGGGCAGATCCGCTGCACCGATTCCGGACGTTGGCCGGTGCAGCGCGAGTTCAACCGCCGCATGAAGCGCCGCTTCCAGGAAAACGGCATCGAGATTGCCAGTGCCGGGCAGACCATTCTGATGCAGCTTCCCGCGCCCGAGACCGACGACACCGCCGAAGCTCCCACCTCGCGGCGCCGGGCAACCGCCTGAGGGCTGATCTTCACCGGCATGTTCAACGCCCGGCGCGTGTCCGAAGGTCGAGCACAAGGACCCGGACAAGCCGCCTGATCGGTCGGCGAACCGCTAATGCAGCGCCTTGCCGCTGCCGCGTTTGATATTGCAGGGAATCGCAGCTGCATAAAGCTGCTGCAATTCGGCTTCCAGCTGCTCGTTGACCAGCAGAAGCGCTTTCAACGCACCGTGGATATCGCCGTTGCAGGCGGCGATAATTTCATCGATCGCGACGTCACTGGGCGCGCGGGCCATCGAACATTCTCCGATTTTTGTCAGGATCATTTTCCGATTTTATTGGGAAGATATTACGGCAAGGCGCCCGGCGACCCTGTGGATAGCGTGGATAGCTTCGGCCGGCTGCATGGCGACCATCGGCCGCGGCGCGGTGGTGAAATCGGGCGCGATCCCCATATGGGGCGGGTTGCTTCATTTGGGCTGCCAGCGGTGAGAAAAATCGTGATCGTCCTGTTGCTTCTGCTGGTGGTCCCCATCGGCGCCTCGGCGTTGAAATACTGGTTTGGCGATCGTTCGGTTGATTGGCAGAGCGCCGACCGCTCAAGCGCCGGGCTGCTGCCCCAACCGGCCGCGCATCCTGAAGCCCTGGTGCGCGTCTTCGCTGCGCGCACCGTGCGTTGGCGCGGCATCTTTGCGGTTCACACCTGGGTAGTGGTCAAGGAGCGCAATGCGCCGCGCTACACCCGCTATGACTACACCGCGTGGGGCGAGCCGATCCGCGTCAACGGCTTCGCGGCCGATGGCCGCTGGTTCGGCGACATGCCGGAGGCGCTCGCCGCTGCGGATGGCCAAGCCGCCGAAGCCATGATCCCGAAAATCCGCTCGGCCATCGAAAGCTACAAGCTGCGCGCCTATGGCGACTACCGGGCGTGGCCGGGGCCGAATTCCAACACCTTCGTTGCCGCCGTGCTGGCGTCGGTCCCGGAACTGAAGATCGCATTGCCGCCGACCGCCATCGGCAAGGACTATCCCTGGAGCGGCGATGCCTTTGGCCGGACTCCGTCCGGCACCGGCCTGCGCGCCACCCTCGGCGGCTATCTCGGCGTGACCGTCGGCTGGATCGAAGGCATCGAGGTCAATTTTCTCGGCGCGGTGTTCGGCGTCGATATCCGACGTCCGGCGCTCAAGCTGCCTGGAATCGGGCGCCTCGGCCTAGCCGCGTGATCCGGACCGCCGCGAAACCGATCTGCCGTCGCTGCGTAGCTGAAGCGTGCGCAACCATCCCCGGATCATATCGATGATAGCGATCTGCCTGATCGCCACGCTTGCCGCGCTGGCGTTGATCACCCAGGCCGGCGTCGCCGTGCTGGAGCGGAAATATCCAGCTCACAGCCGCTTCGTCGATGTCGCCGGCGGGCGGATTCACGTGGAGGATATCGGCCCGCGCGATGCCGCCGGTCCGCCGATCGTGCTGATCCACGGCGCCACCTCCAGCCTCGAGACCATGCGCTTTCCGCTCGGCGACATGCTGGCCAGAAATCACCGCGTGATCCTGATCGACCGGCCCGGACTCGGCTGGAGCAGCCGAGACGATCTGAAAAATTCGTCGCCGGCGATTCAGGCGCGCATGATCGACGAGGCACTGGGACAACTCGGTATAGAGTCCGCCGTCCTTGTGGTGCATTCGCTGGCCGGCGCGCTCGGGGCGTTGATGGCACTGGACTATCCGCAGCGCGTCGCCGGGCTGGTGATGCTGGCCGGCGTCACCTATCCTTGGCCGGGCGGGGTCGGCACTTACAACGACGTCGTCACCACGCCGCTGATCGGCCCGCTGCTGGCCTACACCATCACTTTGCCGCTCGGCTATTTCCTGATGGAGCCCGGTGCCCGCAGTGTATTCCGGCCGCAGGTCATGCCCGAGGGATATGTGCAGCAGACTGCGACGCCGCTGGTGCTGCGGCCGCGAACCTTCCTGGCCAATGCGTGGGATCTGGTGACGTTGAAAGCCGCGGTCACCGAACAGGCGCCGCGCTATGGCGAGATCAAGGTGCCCACCGTGGTGATATCAGGCGATGCCGACACCACGGTGTCACCGCAGATCCATTCCCGCCGCTTCGCCGCGACCGTGCCACATGCCCGGCTGATCATATTACCTGATGTCGGTCACATCGTGCAGAATGCTGCGCCCGATCTCGTTGTCAGCGAGATCGAAGGCATGATTGCCGCCGCTGACACACGACCGACGGCAGTGCTGCGGTAGCATTCCTTTGGCACTATCCGCCGCCTCAGGCGTTGAGGTCGCGTCCATCCACACCCATCCCATGGAGTATTGCATGACCACGACTTTCGGTTCAGCCAAATGGCAGGGCGGCATCAAGGACGGCAAGGGCGCCATCTCGACCAAGAGCGGCGCGCTGACGGATTATCCCTACGGCTTCGCCAGCCGCTTCGAGGGCAAGCCCGGCTCCAACCCCGAAGAACTGATCGGTGCGGCCCACGCCGCCTGTTTCACCATGGCGCTGTCGCTCATTCTCGGCGAGGCCAAGCTCACCGCCGAGCAGATGGAAACCAAGGCCGACGTCACTCTTGAGAAAGAAGGCGACGGGTTTGCCATCACCAAGGTGCACCTGACGCTGTCGGCGAAGATCCCCGGCGCCGACAAGGCAAAATTCGACGAGTTGGCGGCAAAGGCCAAGGCCGGCTGCCCGGTCTCGAAGCTGCTGAAGGCCGAGATCACGCTGGACGCGACGCTGCTGGGCTAAGCCGCCCAACCTCTGCTCGGCTGTCGTCGCCCGCGAAAGCGGGCGACCCAGTAAACACCATCGTCCCGGTTTTATCACGGGCATCGCGGAATACTGGATCGCCCGGTCCCGGCGCGCAAGTGCGCACCAGGCCGGGCGATGACAGTGGAGTTTGTTGATACGGGGTAAGGTCAGTCCCGCGCCGCTACCTACATCTCCGCGTCAGCCTTCGGGCCGACATAGGCTATGCGCACCATGTTGGTGGCGCCGGGAGTGCCGAGCGGCACGCCGGCGACGATGATGACGCGCTGGCCGGCCTTGGCGAAGCCATCGCGAAACGCGATGCTGCCGGCGCGATCGACCATGTCGTCCTGATCGTGCGCGTCTTCGGCCACCACGCAATGCACGCCCCACACCACCGCCAGCCTGCGGCCGGTGGCGGCGTTCGGCGTGATCGCCACCACCGGCGGTTTCGGCCGCTCGCGTGCAACGCGGATCGCGGTGGATCCTGAACTGGTCCAGCAGATGATCGCGGACAGGTCGAGCGTCTCCGCAATCTGCCGCGCGGCGCCGGCGATGGCGTCGCCCGCGGTGGCTTCCGGCTCCGGCCGCTGCGCGGTGAGCACGCTGCGATAGATCGGGTCGCGTTCGACCTCCTCGCCGATGCGGTTCATGGTGGCGACAGCCTCGACCGGAAATCTACCGGCCGCCGATTCCGCCGACAGCATGATGGCGTCGGCGCCTTCATAGACGGCCGTGGCGACGTCCGAGACTTCGGCGCGCGTCGGCACCGGGCTCTGGATCATCGATTCCAGCATCTGCGTGGCCACCACCACCGGCTTGCCGGCGCGGCGCGCCATGCGCGTCATCTGCTTCTGCAGGCTCGGCACGCGTTCCAGCGGCAGTTCGACGCCGAGATCGCCGCGCGCCACCATCAGCGCGTCGGACACGTCGAGGATTTCAGCCAGTCGGTCGATGGCCTGAGGCTTCTCGATCTTCGACATCACCGCGGCGCGGCCACGAATCAGCTTCTTGGCCTCGATGACGTCGTCGGCGCGCTGCACGAAGGACAGCGCCACCCAGTCGATCCCGGTCTCCAGCGCGGCTTCGAGGTCGGCGCGATCCTTCGGTGTCATCACCGAGATAGGCAGGTCGGTATCGGGCAGGCTGACGCCCTTGCGGTCCGACATCCGGCCGCCGATCACCACACGGGTCACGGCGCGGTCCGGCGAGCACTCCTCGGCAATCAGGCGGACCTTGCCGTCGTCGAGCAGCAGCGCGTGGCCGGGGCGCAGCGCCGCGAGAATCTCCGGATGCGGCAGCTGCACCCGGGTGTTGTCGCCGGGGGTCTTGTCGGAATCCAGCGTGAAGGTCTCGCCGTTCCTGAGCTGGATGGCGCCATCGGCGAACGAGCCGAGCCGCAGCTTCGGCCCTTGCAGATCGACGAGGATGCCGATCGGGCGGCCATAGCTGCTCTCGACATTGCGGATGGTCTTCACCAGCTCGCGCATCTTGTCGTGCGAGGTGTGGCTCATATTGATGCGAAACACGTCCGCGCCCGCTTCGAACAGCTTGCGGATCATCGTGCTGTCCGATGACACCGGACCCAGCGTTGCGACAATCTTGATGCGTCGCATGCGCCTCATGGCTTGGATCCCGGCGTGACGCTGGGCGGCAGCGTGCCGGGAAGCGGATTGCCCGGTGCGTTCGGCATTCCCGGCAGGCCGCCCTGTCCGGGCGGGCCCGCTGGCCCCGGAACGCCGGGCAGCTTTGGCGGATTTTGTTCGTTGGATTCGGTCAGCTGGACGGTCCATGCGCGCTGTTCGCCCGTGTCGACCTCGAAGAACCCGGTGCGATCGAAGCCGCGCGCCAGACAATTCTCGGTGCCCTTGATGGTGAATTCCTTGTCGCGCGAGCACATGAAGGCCTGGCCGGACCATTCGCCGCCGCGGTCGTAGTCGAGCGCGTAGATGTAATAGAAGCGGGCCACAAGGGTGCCGCGCAGCAGGGTTTCGCAGGCCCGCGACGACACGTTCCACCAGCCTTCGGTGGTCCAGCCGTCGGCGTCCTTGTAGCCCAGCGCGATGCCGACCCGGCTCGACGTATTGTTGCACAGGCGGAAATCGGCCGCCGCCGGACTGGTCGACAGCCACATCAGGGCAAGCGCCAGCACCGGCCAGAGCGCGGCGGCGCGAGGAAGTCGGGAGCGGCAATAGGAATCTGCAGAGGTCATCGAGAGAGGCTATATCAATTCATTGACGATTTCGCGCGAGCCGTCGGATCTGTCCACGGTCGCGGAACCTGCGATGCAGAAGCTTGTTTGGCCGGCGAAGTGGCAAAATCTGTGACAGAGCACCACTTTATGTAAAACCGGGCAAACCACCAACGAGAATAGCGAGACCAGCCATGACGGTTGACAAAACTGCGTCCGACAGCGCGGCGCTTGACGAAAAAACCCGGACCGAGCTGGAAGCCGCGGCCTTCCGGCGCCTGGTCGCACATTTGCGCGAACGGACAGATGTCCAGAACATCGACCTGATGAATCTGGCGGGCTTCTGCCGCAATTGTCTGTCGAACTGGCTGAAGGAGGAGGCCGACGCCAAGGGGGTCCCGATGAGCAAGGACGACAGCCGCGAGGCGGTCTACGGCATGCCCTACGAGGCCTGGAAAACGCTCCACCAGGCGCCGGCAACCCCTGAGCAGGCCGCCGCATTCAAGAAGAGCCATTCCGGGCATTGACGCGCTTTTCGCGCTGCTGTTCCGTGCGGAAAATGAAAGTTGTGGGGGCACTGTGGATGACCGCGATGCTGTCTTGACGCCGGCCGTCCCACTCTTGAGTGTCTTTTTAACTTACGGGCGCGCATAACGTCGCTCCCCTGTCCACCAAACCAATCCCACTAGGAGTATCCGATGGCAAACACGGCCACGTCCGTTCTGGACGATCAGGCGACGCATTCTTTCGCCAAGGACCAGCTCAAGGCCATCGTCGAGCGCATCGAGCGGCTGGAAGAAGAAAAGAAGACCATTTCTGACGACATCAAGGATGTCTACGGCGAAGCCAAGGGCAACGGCTACGACGTCAAGGCGCTGCGCACCATCATCCGCATGCGCAAGCAGGATGCCAACGAGCGCGCCGAGCAGGAAACCATCCTGGATACCTACATGCAGGCCTTGGGGATGCTCTGAGGCGATGGCGTCGCTGTCTTTCTTCCCCTCTCCCCGCGCGCAGCGTAGCTGCGCGAAGGTGGGAGAGGGTGCATAGGCGGCATTCTGCCGCCGTTATTGGACGGACGCCGATGCGAAGCATCGGCTACGCGAAGTGAGGGCGGGAGAGGGGGAGTAGCCGCGCGCACTTCAGAAGACGCCCCCTCCCGTCTCGAACCCGCTACGCGTGTTCGATCCACCATCTACCCCCAGACGCAGCTGCGCTGCACCCGAGAGAGGGGAAAGCCAGTCGATTTATTGAAGTTATTGTCGCTGCGCCTCAGCGCAGTTCGGCGGTCCGGGTGAACGGCGTGGTTGCCAGCGTGGTGATGGCCGTACCGGTGAACCGGTCGCAGACGAGGCCGAGCTGCGGATCGTCAGCGAAGCTCATGGTCACCGCAGCCTGCGGTTTGACGAAATGTGCACGCAAGACGGTGAGATCGCCGTCGCCCATCACCGTCGTGGACATCGACGTGATCGCGCTCGGTGCCAGGATCATCATGCGCGTCCAGACACTCTCGTCGCGGCCCGGTGCGGCGGAGAGCCGTGCGGAGGTGGAGATCGCGCTGATCTGGCCATGGCTGCCCTTGGCCAGCACGGTGGTGATGCTGGTGACCGCCATCGGATTGCGGGCCGGCGAGGCCGGGCGTGCGCTGCGCGGAATCGGCGCGCTGGCGGCCACGATCTGGCTGCGGTCAAGCGGTGCCGACGGCGGCGCATAGGCCAGCGCCTGCTGGAAGGCGGAGGCGGCGGCCGATTGCGGCTCGGCGGCATTGGCCAGGGCCTGGCGGGCGCTGATGGCAGCCACCTGGGCCGGGCTTGCCTGCTTCGGCGCGGCCGGCATCTGGTCCCAGAAGCCGCGGGCATTGATAATGTCGGCGGGCGTCTGCGGCTTTGTCGCGGTGTCCCCGGCTAGACCGGCAGGCGGGCGAGGCGCCGGATTGCCATCCGACGCCATCCGCGGCGCGGGCGGTACGATGTCAGCCGAGGCGACCTGGAAGCTGGCAGCCCGGGCCGGCTTGGCGCGAGGCATCGGAACCGGTTCGGCAGATTTCGCGGGCATCGCGGCGGCCATCAGGCCAATGGTCGAGGGCTTGGCGGGAGCGGCGGGGGCCGCGCCTTCTTCGTCGTCGTCATTCGACTTGCCGCGAAACAGCGAGGTGAACAGGCCGGGCTTGCTCTTGGCGAGGGCGGCGCTGTCGCCGTCGCCGCGCTTCTCGATGTCGGCCATGGCCAGCTGGTAGCCCGGCAGGGGATTGCCATCGGACGGCACATGTACGGTGCGGCCATCCGGGAATACCCGTGCCAGCTGATCGTGGGTCATGCGCGGCCAGTGGCGGATGCTGCCGGTGTCGAGATGGACGAACGGCGAGCCCGATGTCGGGTAGAAGCCGACGCCGCCGCGTTGCAGGCGCAGTCCGGCGAAACGGATCTGTTCGAGCGGCACCGCCGGGATGAAGAAGTCCATGGCGTGGCCCAGCATGTGCTGGCTGGCGCGCGCCACGCCGGACGACCGGCGGCGCAGCATGGCGTTGGTGGCAGGGGAGCGGTAGGCGGAGATGATCTGGATGGGCTGCTTGCCGTCGACGTCGCGGTAGACTTCCCAGAGGATGTCGAACAGGCGACGATCCATGGTGGTGGAGTCCTGGCTGCGCCAGTCGCGGAGGAAATGGTTGATCTGTTTCAGCGCATCTTCGTCGTAGCGACCGTTGCGCTTGAAGGTGACGGTCAGGTCTTCGCCGGAATGGGTGTGGTGGAAGGACAGGGTGCGGTTGTCGCCCAGCGCGGTCGCATCGTGAACCGTGCCTGCGGCTGCGATCAGCAGCAGCGACGACAGGCAGGCGTGAAAGCCGGCGCGCGCAGACAGCGATTTGAGATTGCGTGCGAAACCAACCAGCACGTATGAGCCCACCCAGTTCGATCGATACTTCTTCCGCTACCCCATGTGGCGAAAGAGAGTGAACGCAGTCTTAAAACGGGAGGGTCAAACGAGATCCAAGGCCCCATCCCCCAAGTCGGAGATCAACCTAACCCCCTGAGTATGGCGAAAAATAGCCCATTGCCGCTTTGCGGATGGAGGATGGTTAATGCGGGCAGGGCGGTCCACCCTATAAAAAGGGCCCCGCATCAGCGAGGCCCTTGATTTTGTTGGCTATTATGTCGCCTGCCTAGCGGATGATTCGGCGCTGGCGCTGGTTTCCGGTGGGCACTGGCGCGGGGGTCGGTCCGCCGAACAGCCGTTCGAAGAACGACGGGCCGCTGTTGCTGCTGTTGCCACCGCCGAAGGAGTCATTGAACGCGACGCCCTGCGGAATGTCGGCCTTCGGACGGGCATAGCTCGGCTGGGCATGAGCGACGACGCTCTCCAGATCCTTGCCCTTGGCGTTGCGCAGGATCGCCAGCATCTGCGCGTCGCGCCCGTAGACGTCCTTGCGCAACTGCAGCTTGCCGGCGTCATCGACGAAGGCGGTCTGGTAGGTGATGTTGACCGGGATCGGTGTCGGGAATTTCAGGTCGATCTCGCTCTTGCCGTACATGCCGCGGATCTTCTCCGGCGTGTAGCGCTCGCCCGGCATGATGATGTTGAGCAGGGTCGCCGCGTACTGGTCCGGGTTCTGCACGCGCATGCAGCCGTGGCTGAAGGCGCGTTCGTCGCGGGCGAACAGGTTTTTGTCCGGCGTATCGTGCTGATAGACCAGGAACTTGTTCGGGAAGTTGAAGCGGATGCGGCCCAGCGCATTGGCTTCGCCGGGCGGCTGCGCAATGTGGATGCTGCCGTCGGAGTTGCGCGTGAGCTTGAGGCCCATGCGTTGCAGGACCGTCGGATCCTGCTGCAAGGCTGGCAAATACTCATTGTAGATGATCGATGGCGGCACGTTCCAGGTCGGATTGACGGTGATGTACTTCATCGTTTCCGTCAGCAGCGGCGTGGCATGATTGCCGGGCTTGCCGACCACGACGCGCGTGGTCCAGGCCTGTGCGCCGTTGTGCATGACCTTCAGCGAATAGTCGGGAATGTTGAGAATGACATAGGCGTTGCCGATAGCAGCCGCACCGAGCTGACGCGGCAGCCAGCGCCAACGCTCCATGTTGACGATGACGGTGTCGATCTGGCGATCGCGCTTGGGCGCGTTCATGGCGCGCACGGTGGCCTCGTCGAGCACGCCGCTCGCTTTCAGCTCGTTGCTGGCCTGGAATTTGCGCACGGCGTCCGCAACGGCGGCATCGTATTTCGTGTCGTCAGGATTATCGACGTTGAGCCGGGCGCGCAGCAGCGGCACGCGCGGGTCCTCCATCACGGCCGCTGCCTGCTTCTTCGTCGGCTTGACGAACTTCAGCGCGGGGCCTTCGCCGATCGGCTGCTGCAGCGTGCCGGTCTCGCCGCGCAGTTCGGCGAGCTTCTTCTTCAATTCCTGATAGGCCTTGTGCGGCGGGTTGTAGCCGTCGAGCGCCGCCGAGGGGTTCTTCGCTGTCGAGACATTCACCAGCACTTCGGTCGGATCGATCGGGTGCTCGGGATACTGGATGTCGCCGGAGACCTGAGACCAGTGCATGCGACCGCTCTGGGCCTGGCGGGCATAGTCCAGCACGCTGGCAGTCAGTTTCAGTTCGGCTTCGGCCAGTGCGTCGGGCGAAGTCGCGGCGGCGAAATCCGGAATCGGATAGTCGGCGGCGTTGAGGCCGTCGGACCCGGCGTCCTTCAGTCGCGCGACGACGCTCTTGGCGATGGCGGTCACGGTACCGGCCTGCGTCCACAGCGGTGCGAAGTTGCGGGTGGTGTAGAACTTCTCAACGGCCGCGCGCTCGCCCTTGCGATCGAACAGGCGCGACGTCTTCGCGCCCAGCATCTCGCGCAGTTTGTCGACCACCGGCTGATCCGCGGATGCCACGGTGCTCGCCGGCTTGGCGGCTTCCGTCGACGTTTCCTTGGCCTGCTCCTTCGCGGGTTCGACGGCAGTCGGTGCAGCGGTCGCAGTCGATGCAGCCGGCGTGACCGATTCAGGAGTCGCGGCGGCAGGTTTTGCTTCGGTGGCCGTGACGGTGGTCTTCGCCGCGTCGGGCGTCGAGGCCGTGACGTCGGACTTGAAGTCGCCGGCGGTGGGCGGTGGGACGTTGGCCGGCTCGGGGCGTGGCACGGCCGCATCGATGGCCAGATCGGCAGCGCTGCTGCGGGCAGGTTCTGCCTGCGCGAAAGCCGCCGAGGTAGTGACCGTCAGGAATGTAGCGGCCACGGCCATCAGCACGCGGTCAAATCCCGAGCGGCCATTCGAATAGTCACGCATTCTCGCACCCCTTGGATGAAGCTGTCCCGCCAAGGAACAGGTCCTGTTTCACGTCACGGCAGCTGCTGAAGCGCCTGCATTAGTAGGCCGGCACGCCACGATTCCTACGCGGACGATACACACGCCCGAAACAAGCGCCAGCGCATCCCGGGGTATCTCACGACAAACTGACCGCAACGTGGCGCTTTTGCAATGTAAAGCGCGGTTCTGACGCGCTTTTTGAGTGGTGTGTCACCGCGCCGCCACGGTTCGAAGTTCCCTCTGATATCGATCGCGCCGGTATTGCGCGTGCGTGTTCAGCTGGTCGTTTCGGAGCCGGTAGTCAGTGCGTCTTTGTCCTTGTCCGCAGCTTCATCGAGCTTGCGGTAAAGTGTCGAGCGGCCGATTTTCAGCCGGCGCGCCACCTCCGACATCTGACCGCGGTAGTGCGCAATGGCAAAGCGGATGATCTCCGCTTCCATATCTTCCAGCGCGCGGACTTCGCCGGCGGGCGTCATCAATGCGAGGCTGGCCGCGCCGGCGAATGGCGCGATGGGGATGTCGGCGCCCGATACCATTGCCGGCGCCGTCGCGTGGAATCCCGGCTCGATCATCAGCGGTTCTGCTGCGTGTTCAGCCATGGTCGGCGTCAGTGCCGCCGCCTGCGGGAAATCTGCCAGCCCGAGCTGGTCGCCCTCGCTCATCACCACTGCACGGTAGACGACGTTTTCGAGCTGGCGGATGTTGCCCGGCCAGTCGAGCTGCGCCAGCCTGGCCATTGCCTCGCCGGAGATCCCGGTGATCGGCCGGTTCTCCTCGGCGCAGAACCGCGCCAGGAAATGCCGCAGCAGATGCGGAATATCCTCGCGCCGGTCCCGCAGCGGCGGCAGCGTCAGCGGCAGGACATGGAGCCGGTAGAACAGGTCTTCACGGAATTGCCCGGCCTTGACGCGCTCGAGCAGCTTGCGATTGGTGGCCGAAACGATGCGGACATCGACCTTGGTCGGCTTGCGACCACCGACGGCTTCGACGGATCCCTCCTGCAGCGCGCGCAGCAGCTTGACTTGCGCTGCCAGCGGCAACTCGCTGACCTCGTCGAGAAACAGCGTGCCGCCAGAGGCTTCGACGAACTTGCCTAGATGCCGCTCGGTGGCACCGGTGAAGGAGCCCTTCTCGTGCCCGAACAGGATCGACTCCACGAGATTGTCGGGAATCGCGCCGCAATTGACGGCGACGAACGGCTTGCTGGCGCGCTCGCCGGAGCCATGGATGGCGCGCGCGATCAACTCCTTGCCGACGCCGGATTCACCCTCGATCAGCACTGGAATGGTGGATGTCGCCGCCTTGCGCGCGGTGCGCACGACGTTGTCCATCGCCGCGCTGCGGGTGATGATGTCTGCAAAGGTCAGCCGTCCTTCGCGGCTGTGCTTGATGCGCTGCAGTTCGCCCTTCAGCGCGCTGGCATTGAGTGCGTTGCGCAGGGACACCTGCAGCCGCTCGAGTCCGACCGGCTTGACCACGAAGTCGTGTGCGCCGGCGCGCATCGCCGACACCACATTGTCGATGCCGCCATGGGCGGTCTGCACGATCACGGGAACGCCGAGGCCGGCCTCGCGGATCTTGCCGAGCACGCCCATGCCGTCGAGGCCGGGCATCACCAGGTCAAGCACGACGGCATCGACCGGCGGCGCGTCCGGATCGGTCAGCCGGGCGAGCGCGGCATCCCCGCTGTCGACAATGATGGCCTCATAGCCGCAGCGAAGGACCATGTTTTCCACCAGACGGCGCTGAATGGCGTCGTCGTCGGCCACGAGAATGCGTTCGGCCATAGGGCACTCCAACAGGGGCAACTTGTCCCGATTTGGGCCACCATGGCGAGGAAACCGTTAATGCTTTCCTAACGGCGTGGTGTGTTTCCACCGCTATCTGGATGTCAGCGTCTGGGCGTGAGGCCAAACCTCGAGCGCGCCGCGATAGATCATGTCGCCGGCCACATACAGGATGATGGCGAGGCCGACATAGGCGATCCAGCGGTGGTTCTGCAGCAGCTTGGCGATGAAGCTGGCGGCAAGACCCATCAAGGCGATCGACAGCGCAAGGCCGAAGATCAGGATGGTGGGATGATCGCGCGCCGCACCGGCGACTGCCAGCACGTTGTCGAGCGACATGGAGACGTCCGCCAGCGTGATCTGCCAGATTGCCTGTCCGAGCGTCTTGCGCGGGCCGGCCGGCGTGCCGTCGGCATTGAGCTGGTTTTCCAGCGCGTCGAGGTCGTGCTCATGGCCGGCGCGCAGTTCGCGCCACATCTTCCAGCAGACCCACAGCAGCAGTACGCCGCCGGCGAGCAGCAGGCCGATGATCTGCAGCAGTTGCACGGTGACGCTGGCGAAGCCGATGCGCAGGAGCGTGGCGGCGATGATGCCGATCAGGATCGCCCTTCCGCGCTGCTCTTTGGGCAGTCCGGCAGCGGCAAGGCCGATGACGATGGCGTTGTCGCCGGCCAGCACCAGGTCGATCATCACGACCTGGAAAAATGCAGACAGGGCTTCGGGGGTGAAAAGTTCGGTCATGGGCCGCTCCGTTGAACGTCCAGTCCGACATCACAGTTCACATGAACTGCCAGAGGGGCCCGGGCCTGGACGTGATTACAATAAAAGTCCGCGAGGATCGCCCGCGGGTGTCGTTTCTAGTCTGGTCGCTCCGGTTGCGAAACGAGCCGGACCATCTGGTCTGGCTCGATGAGGATAGTGATGCCGATACCGACAAATGTCAGCACGCCGGCAATGTCGAACCAAGTCAGTCGCAGGCCGTCGCGATGACACAGCATTGCGATGCCGGCAGTTGTTGCAGCCATCGCGAACGCCAAGGTCGCCACCGCCGGTGCCAGTGCGTCGAGGGAGATAATCGCTCGCAATGCGAGCGCTATCACCAACATGACAAGCAGAACGGTCGCGAACAGTTCCCTGGTCCGGCCGAGGCCGGGCGCATAGCGGCTATCAATAGGGTTTCGGTCGGTGAATGCCATGCTGCATCTCGTCGCGGCCCGTGATGTTCACCCAGCCGGCCAGCCATGCTACGAAAAAGTCGTCACGTCGACCAATTCAAATTGGATAGTTTCGTAATCATGAAACTTGATCGAGATCAAGTCAAGCCTGCCGAAGGACGGCAGGGCAAGCCTGTGCCCGAGGCCAGGCTGGCACGAAAGCAGGCTGGCGATTGGCTGAAGCAGCGGCGCGCCGAAGCCGGGCTTTCCCAGGTCGATCTCGCCGGGCGGCTCGGTCTCAAATATTACACCTTCATCTCCCAGGTAGAGAACGGGTTCAGCCGGGTGCCCACCGAGGCCATGGAAGCGTGGGCCACCCAGTTGGGCCTCGATCCCTCCGTTTTCGCAAGGCACCTGCTGTTCTACTACGAGCCGGAACTGCACCGGCTGCTGTTCGGGGTGAAGCCATGAATGTGATCGCATTCGCGCAAAGACCAGCCTCCGGCGCCTGGAGCGAGGCTGAACTGAACATCGTTGTAGCCGCGCTCAATCTTCCCGATGGCGACTGGGAAACAGGCACCACCGAATGCGGCGATGCGCAGCTGTATCTGCTTGGACCGCGTCCGGAGCAGGCCTGCGAACTGTGCGTCTCGCGCATCGACGGCCGTTACATTCTGGAGGATGGCGCCGGCCGGCTGCTGTTCGATCACGAAAACCTGGCCCTTGTTGCGCAGCAGGCGAGGGCGCCCTTCGCCGCACGAATTGGTGGCTTGTCGCACGGGTGGTTGTCTTGTGGTGTACGATTCGCCATGTGATTCATGACAAGATCGAACCCTTGCTCACCGAAAGCGAAGAGCTGCTGGTCCATCTCACACCGCAGCTTGTCGCCTTTGCCTAATTGCTGCGCCAATGAAAGTGCCCATGACGAGATCTGCGACGTCCTACCGCACCGCCAAGGCTGCCCGTAAATCGCTCTCCCGCAAGGCGGCGCCGGCCGCCAAGGCAACTCGCTCACCGGCGGCCAAATCCAAGGCGGCCAAACTGCCGGAATGGAATCTGGCCGACCTGTACTCGGCAATCGATGCGCCGGAAGTGGCCCGCGACCTCGACCGGATTGACGCCGACTGCGCCGCCTTCGAGGCGGACTACAAGGGCAAGCTGGCGACCGAAACTGCCAAGCCGGGCGGTGGCGCCTCGCTGGCGGCTGCCGTGAAACGCTACGAGGCCATCGACGATCTCGCCGGACGGCTCGGTTCATATGCCGGCCTGATCCACGCCGGCGACAGCGTCGACCCCGCGATCTCGAAATTCTACGGCGACGTGTCCGAGCGCATCACCGCCGCGTCGGTGCATCTGCTGTTCTTCGGGCTGGAGCTCAACCGCATCGACGATGCGGTGATCGAACAGGCCATGCAGACCCCGGAGCTGGGCCACTACCGGCCGTGGATCGAGGACAGCCGCAAAGACAAGCCGTACCAACTCGAGGACCGCGTCGAGCAGCTGTTTCATGAAAAATCCCAGACCGGCTACGGCGCCTTTAACCGGCTGTTCGACCAGACCATCTCCGGCCTGCGATTCAAGGTCGGTGGCAAGGAGCTGGCGATCGAGCCGACGCTGACCATGCTGCAGGATCGTCTGCCCGCCAGGCGCAAGGCGGCCGGACAGGCGCTGGCCAAGACCTTCAAGGCCAATGAGCGGACCTTCGCGCTGATCACCAACACGCTGGCCAAGGACAAGGAAATTTCCGACCGCTGGCGCGGTTTTGCCGATGTCGCGGACTCCCGCCACCTCAACAACCGGGTCGAGCGCGAAGTTGTCGACGCGCTGGTAACTTCGGTGCGTGCGGCCTATCCACGGCTGTCGCATCGCTATTACGCCCTCAAGGCGCGCTGGTTCGGCAAGAAGAAGCTGGCACACTGGGATCGCAATGCACCGCTGCCGTTTGCAGCCACCGGCAGCATTCCGTGGGACGAAGCCCGGAGCATGGTGCTGACGGCCTACACCGCGTTCTCGCCGGAAATGTCCGATATTGCCAAGCGCTTCTTCACCGATCGCTGGATCGACGCTGCCGTGCGGCCCGGCAAGGCGCCCGGCGCGTTCTCGCATCCGACCACGCCGTCGGCGCATCCCTATGTGCTGATGAACTACCAGGGCAAGCCGCGTGACGTCATGACTTTGGCCCATGAACTCGGCCACGGCGTGCACCAGGTGCTGGCGGCGAAGAACGGCGCGCTGATGGCGCCGACGCCGCTGACGCTGGCCGAGACCGCCTCCGTGTTCGGGGAGATGCTGACCTTCAAGCGGCTGCTGTCGCAGACCAAGAATGCCAAGCAGCGTCAGGCGCTGCTGGCCGGCAAGGTCGAGGACATGATCAACACGGTGGTGCGGCAGATCGCGTTCTATTCCTTCGAGCGCGCGATCCACACCGAACGCCGCAACGGCGAACTGACCGCCGAGCGGATCGGCGAGATCTGGCTGAACGTGCAGCGCGAAAGCCTCGGGCCGGCGATCGACATCAGACCGGGCTACGAGAACTTCTGGATGTACATCCCGCACTTCATCCATTCGCCGTTCTACGTCTACGCCTACGCATTCGGCGACTGCCTGGTGAACTCGCTCTACGCCGTCTACGAAAATGCCCAGGATGGCTTCGCCGAACGCTACCTCGCCATGCTCGCGGCTGGCGGCACCAAGCATTATTCCGAACTGCTGATGCCGTTCGGGCTGGATGCCAAGGATCCCAAATTCTGGGACGGTGGGCTGTCGGTGATCTCCGGCATGATCGATGAGCTGGAGGCGATGGGGTAACTTCGTCGTACAACATATGTTGAACAAGGCCGCAGGGTGTTGTACGTTTGTACAACATCCCGCGGCCTTGTTTTGTAAGGAGGTCGAACGAGACGCGAGCAACTGTGATCCATGAGAAGGAACTGAAGATGAAGCTCGAAATCAAAAAGATCGGCAATTCAGACGGCCTTCTGTTGCCGAAGGAATTGATGCAGCGGCTTGACCTCAAACGGGGACAGGAACTGCATGTGACGGAGTTGGCGGGCGGCGGGTTGCAGTTGATGCCTTACGACCCGGACTTTGAAGAAACGATGGAAATTGCCGACCAGACCATGGACAAGTATCGCGACACGTTAGCGGCACTTGCAAAATGACAGGGATGAGGCATGAGCGAGCTGCTCGAGCCCCGATGGATCACGTATGAGCAGGCTGTCGCGATCCATAGCCGGCAACTCCGTCGTTTTGGCGGTGCGACGGGATTGCGAGACGAAGGTATGCTGCGCTCCGCGCTTGAGCGCCCGGTCAACAAATGGCGCTACGAGCAAGCCGAGTTGGCCGAGCTAGCCGCTGCCTATGCCTACGGATTGGCGAAGAATCATGCTTTCGTCGATGGCAACAAACGCATCGCATTCTTGAGCATGAGGGTATTCCTCATCAAGAACGGAGTTCAATTCGCTCCCGATCCTGCTCACGCAACTTCCATCATCCTCTCCCTCGCCGCCGGAGAGGTCAGCGAGGAAAGCCTCGCTCGCTGGATTCGGGACAACTGGCCGGCTGCGCCAGTCTGAATTCCGGCAAACGGCATTGCTTGCGAAACGACGCGACATGCCGGCTGGTGCCACCGCCGTTGCTCTCCCTCCCGATTGCGCTAATTCCAAGGCAACATGCGCACCAAGGCTGGAGACGCCCGATGTCAGACCATAACGAAGTTGCCTACACCACCGCCGACGGCAACGATTATCCCGCCCATGAGCAGACCTATGAAGGGTTCATCATGCTGGTGAAGTACGGCACGGCAGGCGTCGTCGCCATCGTCGCCCTGATGGCGATCTTTCTGACCTGATCCATCGCGGCTGCGCCGCGAAAGCGGCATTGTCGCCCCGATTTGCTCACGCGCGCGCCGTGCGCCGCCGGAGGCCCTATGAAGATTGCCGTCGCCAAGGAAATCGATCCCTCCGAGCCGCGCGTGGCGATCTCGCCCGATACGGTGAAGAAGTTCAAGGCGCTGGGCGTCGAGATCGCCATCGAGCCGGGCGCCGGCACCAAATCCGGCATGCCGGATTCGGATTTTACGGCCATGGGCGCTACCGTCAGCGCCGATGCGGTGAAGGACGCCGACATCGTCATCAAGGTGAAGCGGCCCGAGGCGTCCGAGCTGGCGAATTACAAGCGCGGCGCGCTGGTCATCGCCATCATGGATCCCTATGGCAACGACGCCGCGCTGAAGGCGATGGCTGAAGCGGGCGTCTCCGCCTTTGCGATGGAGCTGATGCCGCGCATCACCCGTGCCCAGGTGATGGACGTGCTGTCGTCGCAGGCCAACCTGGCCGGCTACCGTGCCGTGATCGAGGCCGCCGAGGCCTTCGGCCGGGCTTTCCCGATGATGATGACGGCCGCCGGCACCATTCCTGCCGCAAAGGTGTTCGTGATGGGCGTCGGCGTCGCCGGCCTGCAGGCGATCGCCACCGCACGCCGGCTCGGTGCCGTGGTCACCGCCACCGACGTGCGGCCCGCGACGAAAGAGCAGGTCGAGTCGCTCGGCGCCAAATTCCTCGCGGTCGAGGACGAGGAATTCAAGAACGCCCAGACCGCCGGCGGCTACGCCAAAGAAATGTCCAAGGAATACCAGGCCAAGCAGGCCGCGCTCACCGCCGAGCACATCAAGAAGCAGGACATCATCATCACCACCGCGCTGATCCCGGGCCGGCCCGCGCCGCGCCTGGTCACTGCCGACATGGTCGCATCGATGAAGCCGGGCTCGGTGCTGGTCGATCTCGCGGTCGAACGCGGCGGCAACATCGAAGGCGTCAAGCCCAACGAGGTGGTCGACCTCAACGGCGTCAAACTGGTCGGCTACACCAACCTCGCCGGCCGCGTTCCCGCTTCTGCCTCCAGTCTCTACGCGCGCAACCTGTTCGCTTTCATCGAGACCCTGATCGACAAGTCGACCAAGGCGCTGGCGGTGAACTGGGACGACGATCTGGTCAAGGCGACGGCCCTGACCAAGGACGGCGCCGTCATCCATCCGAATTTCCAGCCGAAAACCGCGTAAGGGAGACCCGCCATGGATCATATCGCACAGGCCGTCGACCCCTTCGTGTTCCGGCTCTCGATCTTCGTTCTCGCGGTGTTTGTCGGCTATTTCGTGGTGTGGTCGGTGACCCCCGCGCTGCATACGCCGCTGATGTCGGTGACCAACGCCATTTCCTCGGTCATCGTGGTCGGCGCATTGCTGGCCGTCGGCGTCACCATGGTCGGCAGCGGCGGCATCTGGGCACGCGGCTTCGGTTTTGTCGCATTGATCTTCGCATCCGTGAATATTTTCGGCGGCTTTCTGGTGACCCAGCGCATGCTGGCGATGTACCAGAAGAAAAAGAAGTAAGGGCAGCCCGATGAACGCCAATCTCGCTGCAGTCCTGTATCTCGTCGCAGGCGTCCTGTTCATCCTGTCGCTGCGCGGGCTTTCCAGCCCCGCCTCCAGCCGGCAGGGCAATTTCCTCGGCATGGCCGGCATGGCCATCGCGGTGGCCACCACGCTTGCTGCCCATCCGCCCGCGGACGGCATCGGCTGGGTGCTGGTGATCCTCGGCGTCGCCATCGGCGGCGGCATCGGTGCCGTGATCGCCAAGCGCGTGCCTATGACCTCGATGCCCGAACTGGTCGCGGCCTTCCACTCGCTGGTCGGCATGGCCGCGGTGCTGGTCGCCGCCGGCGCGTTCTACGCGCCCGAAGCGTTCGACATCGGCACCCCCGGTAACATCCATGGCGCCAGCCTGGTCGAAATGTCGCTCGGCGTCGCCATCGGCGCGCTGACCTTCACCGGCTCGGTGATCGCCTTTGCGAAACTGTCCGGCCGCATGAGCGGCTCGCCGATCATCCTGCCGTTCCGCCACATCATCAATATCGTGCTGGCGATCCTGCTGGTGGTGTTCATCGTCGGCCTGGTCAAGACCGGCAGCGTGGTCGACTTCTGGCTGATCGTGATCCTGGCGCTGGCGCTCGGCGCGCTGCTGATCATCCCGATCGGCGGCGCCGACATGCCGGTCGTGATCTCGATGCTGAACTCGTATTCCGGCTGGGCCGCGGCGGGTATCGGCTTCACGCTTGGCAACTCGGCGCTGATCATCACCGGCGCGCTGGTCGGCTCCTCCGGCGCGATCCTGTCCTACATCATGTGCCACGCCATGAACCGGTCCTTTATCTCGGTGATCCTCGGCGGCTTCGGCGGCGATTCCGCCGCGGCAGGCGCCGGCGCCGGCGGCGAAGTGCGCCCGGTCAAGCTCGGCTCGGCGGACGATGCGGCCTTCATCATGAAGAACGCGCAGAAGGTCATCATCGTGCCCGGCTACGGCATGGCGGTGGCGCAGGCGCAGCACGCATTGCGCGAGATGGCCGACAAGCTCAAGGCCGAGGGCGTCGAAGTGAAGTACGCCATCCATCCGGTGGCTGGCCGCATGCCCGGGCACATGAACGTGCTGCTGGCGGAAGCGAACGTGCCCTATGACGAGGTGTTCGAACTTGAGGACATCAACTCGGAATTCGCCCAAGCGGACGTGGCCTTCGTGATCGGCGCCAACGACGTCACCAACCCGGCCGCCGAGGACGACAAGACATCGCCGATCTACGGCATGCCGGTGCTGCAGGTCTGGAAGGCCGGCACCGTGATGTTCATCAAGCGCTCGCTGGCGTCCGGCTATGCCGGCATCGACAACCCGCTATTCTACCGCGACAATACCATGATGCTGCTCGGCGACGCCAAGAAGATGACCGAGAATATCGTCAAGGCGATGTAGAGCGATTGGCTCACCGCATGAAAACGCCCGGCCGCAAGGCCGGGCGTTTTGCTGTTGGCGCCAGCTTACGCGGCCGGGTCTTTCGGCATGCGGTACAAGGCGCACAGCTTGTTGCCGTCGAGGTCGCGGAGATAAGCGAGGTAGAGCTTCACGCCGCCCATGTCGCGCACGCCCGGCGGATCTTCGCAGGTCGTTCCGCCATGGGCGACGCCGGTGGCGTGCCAGGCGTCAACTTCGGCAGTCGATGCCGCGGCAAAGCCGACCGTGCCGCCATTGGCCGGTGTGGCAGGTTTGCCGTCGATCGGTTTGGACACGGAAAAAGTGCCGGTCTTGGTGCGGTAAAACACCCTGTGGCGGTCGACCGCACCCTGCGGAACGCCGAGCGTGCCGAGCAGCTTGTCGTAGAACGACTTTCCCGCGTCGAGGTCATTGGTGCCGATCATAATATGTGAAAACATTTCGTTTCTTCTCCCGATATTTTGCAGGCTCACCTTAAGGCGATAGCCAGTTATAAACATCGAACGCCGTTTGGCGAGCCGGCTGATCTGTTCATCTCATGTGGCAACCGATGGCGCGGTCTCGCGTTGGTTCCGTGTTGCCTCTCTCTCCCTGCTTTCCGCTTCTCTCGTTCCCGGACCCGCCAGATGTCATTGAACACCATTCCCAGGTCGTCCTGGATCTTTCCTGCCTTGGCTGTGGTCTTCGTGGCGGCATCGGCCGGCATGCGACTGACGTTCACGCCTTCGGCCTCGGGGATGCTGTTCGCTGCGGCGCTGCTGGTGATCCTGTTCGGCACCGTATTCGCCGCGGTTCACCACGCCGAGGTGATTGCCCACAAGATCGGCGAACCCTACGGCACGCTGCTGCTGACATTGTCGGTGATCATCATCGAGGTCGCCGTCATTGCAACCATCATGCTGGGCGACAAGGCCGTTCCGACACTGGCGCGCGACACGGTGTTCGCCGTCGTGATGATCGTCTGCAACGGCTTGGTGGGGCTTTGCATCCTGGCCGGCGGTCTGCGTTTCCAGGAGCAGGAATTCCAGGTCAGCGGCGCCAAAGTCTATTTGATCGTGCTGATCGTCCTCGCGACCATCTCGCTGATCCTGCCGAACTACACGCTGACCACGCCAGGCCCGCTCTATTCGGCCCTGCAGCTCGCCTTCGTCGGCGTCATCACGCTGATCCTGTATGGCCTGTTTCTATACACCCAGACGATACTGCATCGGGATTACTTCATCACCAGCGGCGACGACGACGAGGATGAGAGCGACGCATCGAACCGGGTGCTCTCGATCAGTGCCATCCTCCTGGTGATCTCCCTGGTCGCCGTCGTGCTGCTGGCGAAGTCATTCTCGGTGGTCGTCGATGCCGGCGCTGCCGCGATCGGCGCGCCGCCGGCATTCTCCGGCATTGTCGTGGCGCTGCTGGTGCTGCTGCCGGAAAGCGTCGCTGCGATCTCCGCGGCACGCCACAACAAGTTGCAGAAGAGCATCAACCTGTCGCTGGGCTCGGCGCTGGCCACTATCAGCCTCACCGTTCCGGCGGTGGCGCTGGTCGCCTACCTGCTGGACAAGCCGCTGGTGCTGGGCCTCGCGCCGCGCGAAATGGTGCTGATGGTGATGACCTTCGCGATCAGCATGCTGACCTTCGCCACGGGCGTGACGAATATCCTGTTCGGCATGGTGCATCTGCTGGTGTTTGCGGTATTCCTGCTCGTGGTATTTGTGCCTTAACCGATCGAAGGACCTGAATGATGCTCGCTGCCCAATCCGACGTCCAGCAGGACACGCCCGAAGTTCGCGTCACCGAATGGCGTCTGGCGCCGGGGGCGGCGACCGGTCACCACACCCACGGGATGGATTATGTGATCGTGCCGATCACCACGAGCGTGATGACCATCGTGGCGCCGGACGGCACCCGCTCGCAGGCGCCGATCACCACCGGCAAATCCTATTTCCGCAAAGCCGGCGTCGAGCACGACGTGCTCAACGAGACCGACAAGGAAATCGTGTTTCTCGAGGTCGAGGTGAAGAAGGTCTAGGCGCTGCCGACCGCGGTCATGCAAGCGGGCTTCCGGATTCCAGCGGAACCGGAAGCTGTGGCCTGCGCCCGACGATGCGTCATAAATCTTCTTACTCGTTTCGGCACTGCCACCGATCTGTCGCGATTGATCCCTCAATCAGCCTCAAAGTTCCCGCATGTCAGCGTGGGGAGAGGCTGATCATGCTGAAATACGTTTCCAAATTCGTGCTCGATATTCTGCCGTCGGTGGTGGCGACCATCGTCGGCGCATATATCGTTAACCACTACATCATCCCGAAGCCGGATGCCGGCAAGCCGGCGGCTGCGGTCGCCTCGACGCCGGATCCCGCCGCAGCGAACAAGGCTGCCAGCGCCAAGCCCAGCGAGACCTCTTCCGATCTGGCCAATGTGCCGGCTCCCGCCGTATCCAGGGCCAAGAGTGGCGAAAAAGGTGGCGATAAGCCAGTCGTCGAGAAAGCTGCCCTCGACAAGTCCGAGAAGCCGGATAGCCTCGGCGCGCCGGCCGATTCGCGCCGTCACCAGCCCGCGGCCCGTGACAAGGCCGTCGCCAAGGCGGCGCCGGCAGCCGCCGTGGTCGCGCCACCGGTCGCCACGGTGAGCGTTGCGCCGTCGAGTGCTGCGCCGGCCGAGAGCGCGCCGACCGCGGATGAACGCCGCGATGCCAATGATCTGGCCCGCGCCGCCATTGAGCGGCTGCGTGGCGCCAAGGAGGCCCAGCCGGCCCCCAGGAAGCCGCACGGGCTCCCGAGGTGCCGCGTGTTCAGGAAGCCGTGCGCAGCGAGCCTGCGCCCGCGATGCCGCAGTTGCCGCCGCCCATCATGGTCTCGACGCCGAGCGTTGAAACCTTCGGTTCGGTGCCGTCACGGCCGCCTTACGCGCCGGAGCGCAGCGCCGATCCGCGCCGTCCGCGGCCTCCCGGCGAAATTCCGTCGCCGCCGCCTCTCGACCTGCAGGCCGATGCCACCGGCTCGACCCGGCGCGACCGAACCAGCGTTGCCGAAGACGTCCTGTCGGCCGCCAAGTCGGTGTTCCAGTCGGTTATCCCCAAGGAATTCGAGCGCTAATTAGCAAGCGGGCGATTGCTCTGCGTCAGCCGGCCCGGCCGCCCATGCGAGCGAGACCGTTGCGGGCGGCGTCGTCCTTTGGTCGCAGCGTCACCGCGCGGCTGTAGGACTCTGCCGCCTTCGCGCGGTCGCCGATTCGCTCATAGGCCGTGCCGCGGGCGAGCCAGATCTGTCCGTTTTGCGGCGCCGCCTGAACGGCCTCATCGAGGTCGGCAGCGGCTTCCTGGTTCTTGCCGAGGGCGAGATAGCACTGCGCGCGGCTCAGCAGCGGGTCGGCCTGTAGCGGCGTCAGGCCGTTGGCCGAGGTGAAATCGGCAATGGCGAATTCGTACTGCTTCTCGGACTGGTACAAGATTCCGCGCTGATAGAACGCCTGCGCGTTGTGCGGATCGAGATTGAGCGCAGTGCTGAACTCAGCCCGTGCCTCTGCGGATTTGCCCGATTGCGCGAGTGCCTGTGCGCGGGCGAGATGCAGCAGTGCGTCGGCGGGATTGGTGTCGTTGGCTTCCGACGTCGATCCAGCGGGCAGGGGAGAGGCCTGGGGCGCCGCGTTCTTGCTCGAGCCCGGTGTCAGCGACGACAGGTCGAACGAGCACCCGGCGCTGCAAAGGCCGGTGGCGAGCAGCACGACCAACGCGAGGCCGCGTGCGCAGGTGCGGAGGGCCTGGTCGCGAACCGGAGCTGCCATGGTCGCAAATCTCGCAGGGCTGGTGGGCGCTATAGGTAACCCGCCGCGCGGCGAAAAGCACCGGTCAAAAATAACGCGGGCTCTGGGCCCGCGCTATTCAAATCAGTCGCTTCGCAAGATCAGCGCGGACCGCGCGGACCCGCGCTGGCACCGGCACCCGGACCGCTGCGGCCGCCACGATCACCACCGGGACCTGCGCCGAACACCGGCTTCGGCTTCATCGGCAGCAGGCCTTCGCGCTGCAGCTTCTTGCGGGCCAGCTTGCGTGCACGGCGCACGGCTTCCGCCTTCTCGCGAGCCTTCTTTTCAGACGGCTTTTCGTAATGACCGCGGAGCTTCATCTCGCGGAAAATACCCTCGCGCTGCATCTTCTTCTTCAGCGCCTTGAGAGCTTGATCGACGTTATTATCGCGAACGAGAACCTGCACGCGGCATCCTCTTCAATTGATCGGATTGGAATTCGGGTAAAGCGAAGGGCCGACGAAAGGCCAAGCCCTCAACCTCAAGGGCGCGGATGTACCAGATCGAATCCGGAATGTCCACCTCGCAGCGCGGTCGTTTTGAGCCTCCGATGGTCGAAAAGTGCGGATTTTTGCGGTCTTTTCGGCAAATTGCACGGCGCCCCCGGTCTCGACAGCGGCTCGGGCGCGGCGGCATAGTTCCCGAACGATTCGATCTTCAAAGCCATCTTCCGGGGAATCCCATCATGAATACAAGAAAATATGCAGCCGAAGCGATCGGCACCTTTTGGCTGACTTTCGCGGGGTGCGGCAGCGCCGTGATCGCCGCGGCGTTCCCGCAGGTCGGCATCGGCCTCGTCGGCGTCTCGCTGGCGTTTGGACTCAGCGTCGTCACCATGGCCTACGCGATCGGTCACGTCTCCGGATGCCATCTCAATCCTGCTGTCACGGTTGGCCTTGCGGCGGGCGGACGATTTCCTGCTGGTCAGATCCTGCCCTATATCGTCGCGCAAATCGTCGGCGCGGTGGCGGGCGCCGCTGTACTGTATGTGATTGCCAGCGGTGCGGCGGGCTTCGATGTCGCGAAGGGCTTTGCGTCGAACGGCTATGATGTCCATTCGCCCGGCAAATACAGCCTGATGGCGTGCTTCCTGATGGAAGTGGTGATGACGATGATGTTCCTGTTCGTCATCATGGGCGCGACCCACGGCAAAGCCCCTGCAGGCTTCGCGCCGCTGGCCATCGGTCTGGCGTTGGTGATGATTCATCTGGTCAGTATTCCTGTGACCAACACTTCGGTGAATCCCGCGCGCAGCACCGGGCCGGCACTGTTTGTCGGCGGCTGGGCGATCCAGCAACTGTGGCTGTTCTGGGTGGCGCCGCTGATCGGCGGCGTGCTGGGCGGGGTGATCTATCGCTGGCTCAGCGACACTCCGGAAGGCGTCGTCGAAGGCAAGGTGTCGGCCTGACACGCGCCGGGACCATGGTCCGCTGAGCGGTGAATATGTTGCGGCGGCGTTGCGGCAAACTTCAGGCAGGCTGCCGCAACGCTGGCCGGCCTATTTTGCGGCCGGCGGCGTCACTTCGGTGACGTGGCCCATCTTGCGACCGGGCCGCGGGGCGCCCTTGCCGTACAGATGCACCGTGGTGCCGGGGACTGTCAGCCACTTTGCGTAGTCGAGGACGTCGTCGCCGATCAGGTTGGTCATGGTGACCTGGCCATGGCGCAGCGGCTTGCCCAGCGGCCAGCCGGCGATGGCGCGGATGTGCTGCTCGAATTGCGATACCGAGGCGCCGTCCAGGGTCCAGTGTCCGGAATTATGCACCCTTGGTGCGGTCTCGTTGACCAGCAGTGTTGGCCCATTCTCGCCGGGCACCACGAACAGCTCCACCGCAAACACGCCGACATAGTCCAGCGCGCTGGCGATCTTTTCGGCAATGGCACGGGCCTGCGCGGCCACCGCTTCGGAGACGTCGGCAGGGGCAGTCGAGAATTTCAGGATGTGGTCGCGATGCTGGTTCTCGGTGACGTCGAAGCACTCGACGTGACCGTCGGCGCCGCGCGCGGCAATCACCGAAATCTCGCGTTCGAACGGCACGAAGGCCTCGAGAATCGCCGAGCGGGTGCTGAGATCGTCCCAGACCTGCTGAGGATCGTCGCCCTCGCGGACGATGGCTTGGCCCTTGCCGTCATAGCCGAAGCGGCGCGTCTTGATCACCGCGGGCAGGCCGATCTTCGTCATGGCGGTGCGCAGCTCCGCGGCCGAGCCGACGTCGGCATAGGCCGCGGTGCCGATGCCCAGTTTGGTAACAAAATCCTTCTCGGCGAGGCGGTCCTGGGTGGTCTGCAGGATGCTGAGATTCGGCAGCACTGGCTTGCGCGCCGCCAGCACCATCGCGGTGCCGGCCGGGATGTTCTCGAATTCGTAGGTGATGACGTCGCAGTCGTTGGCGAACAGTTCGAGCGCTTCGACGTCGGCATATTCCGCGCAGGTAGCGTTCTGCACCACGTCGAAGGCCGGCGAATCCGGGTCCGACGAAAAGACCTGGCAGCGCAGCCCGAGCCGTGCCGCGGCCATCGCCAGCATGCGGCCGAGCTGGCCGCCGCCGAGAATACCGATGGTGTCGCCGGGCTTGAGGATCGGCTGCGGGATCGAATTCACGCCGTCTCCTCCGGTCGCTCGGCAATCGCCGCGGTCTGCGCCTTGCGCCAGGCGGCCAGCCGGGTCGCCAGCGCGGGGTCATGCAGCGCCAGCACGGCGGCCGCCAGCAACGCGGCATTGACCGCACCGGCCTTGCCGATCGCCAGCGTGCCGACCGGAATGCCGGCGGGCATCTGCACGATCGAGTACAGCGAATCGACACCCGACAGGGCTTTCGATTGGATCGGTACACCGAACACCGGCAGCTCGGTCAGGGATGCTGCCATGCCCGGCAGGTGCGCGGCGCCGCCGGCGCCGGCAATGACGATCTGGAATCCTTCGGCCTTGGCGCCCTTGGCAAATGCATACAGCCGGTCCGGGGTACGATGCGCGGAGACGATGCGAGCCTCGCTGGCGATGTCGAGCGCGGTCAGGGTGGCTGCGGCGTGGCGCATGGTCTCCCAGTCCGACTGGCTTCCCATGATGATGGCAACGGGCACGGTCATTCCGATATTTCTTTCGAGAATCCAGAAGGATAGAGTGAAATACAGATCGCCCTTGGGCATGGCAAGGCGTGTCGAATGGACTATCCTGTCTTGGTAAAGACCGGCAAGCGTTTAGCAAATCCCGAACACATTCCCGAAGAAAATCCGATGAAAAAGAAGCGCGTGCCGCCCGGGCGGAAGTCCGGAAAGCGCCCCATGGGGAGCGGCAAGCCTCTGTTCCTGCAGCCGAAAGAGCGCGCCCCCGCCGGTTCCGCGATCGCAGGCCGGCCCGCTTTGCGCGGCGTGCATCTGCCTGCCGCGGCGCTGACGATTCGCCGGCTGGAGCACCGCCTGGCCGAGGCCGAGGCGCGGATCGCGGAACTGCGTGCCTCCGCCGAGACCGATTTCCTGCTCGATATCCTCAACCGCCGCGGCTTCGAGCGCGAGCTCAACCGCGCCATCGCCTACATCGCGCGCTACCGCGCCTCCGGTGCGCTGATCGTGCTCGATGTCGACCGGCTGAAGCCGATCAACGACGCCTTCGGTCATGCCGCCGGCGACGCGGTGCTGAAGGCGGTGGTCGGCGTACTCAGACGCCATGTCCGCGCCTCCGACGTGATCGGCCGGCTCGGCGGCGACGAGTTCGTGCTGTTGCTGTGGAATCTCGGCGAAGCCGATGCGCAGATCAAGGCGGCGGCACTGGAAGCGGCCATCGACCAGCTCACCTTCGTGTTTCGCGAAAGCCGGGTCTCTGCCGGAGCCTCCGCCGGCGTGGCGCTGCTCGGCCCCGGCGTCGATGCCACCGTGGCGCTCGCACAGGCCGATCGCGCGATGTATGCGCGGAAGAAGGAACGGCGCGGGCCGGAGTAAGCGCTGAGCGTTGGCAAGGCCTGTGAACAAAAGCGCTGAAAATGCCGAGCGATTTCACTCAATTGTGGGTTGAGTTGTCGTCGCGCCTGACGTTCAATGAGCCATTGCTCCAGTTGATGTTGGCGAATTTTTTGATGACCTGACGGCGGCAATCGATGATGCCGCCTGCGAGCGGATCATGCGGATCGCATTTCATCGGCAAGTCTGGACCTGGGTCGGCATTTTCACCGCGGTCGTCGGCATTGCCTTGGGGTTTGTCGTTCTCACGCCCGACCGACAGCGCGAGAGCAAGGTGCTTGTTGGTACCGCGCCCACCCCGACCACCTTTGAAGTTCGACCGGTTTCGGCCCAATCCGGAATCGAGGCGCCATCGAAAGCTGCGGCGACCCACTGGCGGAAAAAGCTGGCGACCATCGACGGCGCCGGCGACGATACGCGTTACGCGACCATTATGGGCGGGCATTTCGGTGGTCAGATCGGCAGCGTGGCGGGCACCCTGGGGAAGCTCCTGCCGTTCGATGACAAGCCGGGCGCACCGATTGCGCCAGCGGCGCCGCCTTCACCTCCGCCGCCAGCAACTGCTGCGTCGGCGCCACCCGCCGCTCCGGCAGCGGCAAGTGCCGCGGCGGACGAGGCGGCGTGCCGGGAGAAGATGCGGCATCTCGGCGTGGTCAGTGCCGGGCCTTGCATCGATGTCAGCGGCATCGTCGAAAATCTCGCGCACGGCAAATACCTCTTCAACAAACCGAAGACCGCCTACGTCGGCGAATCCTTCCGGGTACTGCTCGCGCTGCAAACCGCACCCGGTCAGGACGCCCGCGCGCTTTTTCTGCGACGGCCGGTGAGGTCACCGAACGCGAAGGCAGGTTTGCCCAGTCGCTTGAAGCCACGTTGGGCGGCGATGATGTCAAGGTTGAGCCGTCCGGACCGCAGGCGCGCACGGCGACCATGGCCGAAGCCGTGCAATGGGAGTGGACGCTGACGCCGCAAAGCGGCGGTCAGAAAACCATGGTCATCGAAGTCGCTGCCACGATCCTTGCCGGGCCGGACAAGCATCGCGTCCAGGTCACGACCTTGCGCGAGCCGATCGTGATTGAGGTGGGCGTGGTGCAGCGGATCAAGCTTTATCTCGCCGAGGTCAACGGCGTTGCCGCCGCCTTCGTCGCTCTGTTCACCACGCTCGGCGGGTTGTTTGGCTTCGTGCCGCCGGTGCGCCGCTTCGTGCTCAAATATATCGGTCATGCCGACCGCAACGAGGCGCCGAACACGCCGGCATAATGTGGCTTGGGCGGATTGTTTCCGGCTGTGAAGCAGCGCGCGAGCGCGGTGCGCATTGTTCGCTCACAATCCGAACGCTTCCAGCAGCGCCGTCTCCGCCTTGCTCGGATGGCGCTGCTTGTGGCGCAGCAGGTAGAAGGCGCGGCGCGGCAGGTCGAACGTTACGCGATGCAACGCGCCGGCTTCCAGCGAGCGGGCCACCACCAGGTCGGAAATCGCGGTGGCGCAGTCGCCGGATTCGACCGCGGCACGCACCGCTTCGTTGGAGGGCAGCTCCAGCACGACGCGCAGCTGCGATGGCTTGACGCCAAGCCGCTTCAACGCCGCCTCGAACATCGCGCGCGTGCCGGAGCCGGGTTCGCGTAGTACCCAGCCGGTGGTGACGAGTTGCTTTGCGGTGACGCGTTTCTGTGTCGTCCATGGATGGCCCATGCCGACAACCACCACCAGTTCGTCGCCGTCGATCTGGCGTGCGGCGAGCAGCGGATCGGCCACCGTGCCCTCGACAAAGCCGAGGTCGGCGGCGCCATCGTGCACCGCCTGCGCCACCTGTTCGGTGTTGGCGATGCTAACGTGAATGTCGATGCCGGGATGGGCCTGCCGAAAGGCCTGCAGCCGCGGCGGCAGCCAGTAGTTCGCCACCGTCTGGCTGGCGGCCACTGCCAGCGAGCCGCGCTTCAATCCGGCGAGGTCGTTCAGCACCTGCACGGCGTCTTTGGCGCGGCCGATCACGGCGCGGGCCTCTACCAGAAAGTCGCGGCCGGTCTGGGTCAGGACGATGCCGCGGCCGATGCGGTCGAACAGCTTGATGCCGTAGCGCGCTTCCAGCGCGGCGATGGCGGCGCTGGTCGACGACTGGGTCAGGTTCAGCTCGCTGGCGGCCTGGGTCACGTGCTGCCTGTCGGCGACCGCGATGAAGATGCGAAGCTGTTCCAGCGTCATTGCACTATCCGATCAGCTTGATCAGCGCCAAACTGAAGCCGGCGATGAACAG
This sequence comes from Rhodopseudomonas sp. P2A-2r, assembly GCF_026015985.1. Lineage (GTDB taxonomy): Bacteria > Pseudomonadota > Alphaproteobacteria > Rhizobiales > Xanthobacteraceae > Tardiphaga. The sequence goes on from NZ_CP110389.1 coordinate 1,428,474, forward strand.
GAAGGCGAGGGCGCCGAGCAGCGCCGGCCGGAAACCGCGGGCGGCGAGCTTGTTGATATCGGTCTCCAGTCCCATCGCCGCCAGCGCCACCGACAGCAGGAAGGTGGTCAGCGCCACGATCCACAGCCTGGCTTCTGTGGGAATGCTGATGACGCTGTTGATGCCGACCATGGCAACAAAGCCAAGCACGAACCACGGCATCGGCGGTCGCGCGGTCGATCCGTGCGGGCCGGCGTCGGAACGCCGGGCGGCGCGGGCGGCCATGGCGCCGAGCGCAATCACCATGGGCGCCAGCAGCATCACGCGCGTCAGCTTGGCGACGGTCGCGGATTCGCCGGCGCTCTGGCCGTCCTGGAATGCCGCGGCGACCACCTGGGCGATCTCGTGGATCGAGGCGCCGCTCCACAGGCCGAAGGCATGCGGATCGAGCTGCAGCAGGCCGGGCAGCAACGGATAGAGCAGCATGGCCACCGAGCCGAACACGGTGACGCAGGCCACTGCATAAGCGACATCCTCGTCCGGCGCCCGCACCACGGTGTTGGTCGCAATCACTGCCGAGGCGCCGCAGATCGAGGTGCCCGCGGCGATCAACTGCGCGAGCCGGCGCTCGACGCCGAGCAGACGCCCCATCCACACCGTGGCGGCGAAGGTCGCCACCAGGGTGGCAGCGATGATGCCGACGCCGCGACCGCCGACCTCGATCACCTGGAACGCCGTGAGCTGCAGGCCGAGCAGGATGATGGCAACGCGCAGCAGCCGGCGCATGGCGAACGTCACGCCGGCCTTTGCCCGGGCGGGGGTGCCGACCAGGTTGTGAAACGCCATGCCGACCACGATGGCCAGGATCATCGGACTGAAGCTCGCCAGACCCGGCAAGTGTCGCAGCGCGTAGGCCGACCCGGCACATCCCGTCGCAAGTGCGAGGCCGGGGATGATGCTGGCGGCAGGAAAGCTGGCGCGGGGAGCGGCAAGGGCCAGCGGCGTTTGCGCGTCGATGTCGGGGATCGTTGTCACGGGGCCGCTCCATCAATTGTCCAACCCAGTTTCTACGTCTTCAATCGATCAATCCAACAGATTGTAAATGTATAATATATCGATTTTATGAATGATTGGAAGGCGCCCGCCGCATTCATGTCCGGCCGGTCGAGTTGATCGAGCGCAATGATTTGCGCCGGCGGGCGGCGGTAACAACAGACCGTACTCTTTGAAAGGAGTTGCCATGACAGGATTTCGGGCGAGATTCAGTCTCGTAGCCGCCGTCGCGGCGGCGCTGTTGTTCGCCGGCTGTGGTAACAGGCCGGCGGCTTCCGCACCGTTGGAGATCGCCGATGGCGTCGGCAACAGCCACGCCGTAAAGGCCACCGATATCAGCGCGCGCCGCCGCCATCGCCACGTCCGCCGCTATCGTGTCTACCGGCCTTACGTTGGCTACTATCGACCCTACGGCTACTACCGGCCCTATTACGGTTACTATCGGCCGCGACCTTATTATTACGGGCCGGGCTTCTACGGACCCAGCTACTACGGTCCCAGCTACTATCGTCCAGGCATTAGTTTCGGTTTCGGATTCGGTCCCGGCTTCTGGTAGCGCGCATGGGCCGCGCTCATGGCGCTTTCGCGCAGCATGAGCGCGGCCGACGCGCGTTAGCTAAAGGGAACTGAGGTCGTCCGGCACGTCGCCGAACTTTTTCAGCAGTTGGGCGTCGCTGAACTCGCCCATCATCGGATCGCCGGTGCGGCTGAATGCCACTGCGCCGATGCTGCCCGGTGCGCGTGACAACTGTTCGGCGCGGCGGATTGCGCCGGACGGGCTTTGGCATTCCTCAGCGGCGCCGCCGACCGGCGATCCCGCATCATCCTGCAGAAACGGCAGCGCAACGTAATAGGTGACATCAGCCATGGGCGACCCCGGAGAGCGATATGCTCGATAGTGTTCTTATTTTGTTCTTTCGTCAAGCAGGGCAACGCGGTCTGTCCTGATCATCCGGACCGACCGCATTGAATTGCGACGCAGTGCGCGCATCGCCCGCAATGCCAGGCCGTCCTGAAACTCGCGCGGGTTTCACCGGGCCCGTCGCCGGACTACGAACGCATACCTGCGTCTGTGTGGGCTGCGACTTCATCTTCACCGCACGCGTGGAGTGAAGGGCAAGCGGCGTGACGTGGTTGCGTTGATCGCGGCTTGCAGGATGGCATGGTAACGACGTTCACTCGTCCTGCGCTTGCTGCAGATTTGCTGCGATCGCCTACGATCGCAGCGATCTCTGACGATCGCGGCAACGCTGACGATGTTAGCGCTCGTGCTACGCAATGATATCGGGCGTGATCTGGTCTTCGATGAAGGAGATGCGGTCGCGCAACTGCAGCTTGCGTTTCTTAAGGCGCTGCAGCCGCAACAGATCCGGCGCCGGCGAGTGATGCAGGGCATCGATGGCGGCGTCGAGATCGCGGTGTTCCTGCTGCAACCGGGCCAGTTCGGCCGCGAGTTCGCGATCGTTATTGTCGTCATTCATAGGATTAGGCGCTAACTGAGATCGCGGGACTGTCGCGACAGGCTGCAGGGGTCGATTGAGCGACTATCGCCGGTGCGCGCGCACCGCGCAAGCCATTCGGTTCCGGCTTGTTCGATCCGCTCCGGTCACGATTCGTTGCACATGATATGCAAATATGATTCTGCAATTTTCAAGACCCATCGACAGATCTCCACGGTCATGTAAACTTCACACGGTCCAACCGAATCTGAGGTTCAATCCTACCGAGGAGATTTCGAATGGCTTTACAGGCGCATCTCGTTGAACTGGAACGGAAGCACAAGGTTCTGGAAAACGAATTGCACGACGCGCTCGTGCATCTGTCCACAGACGATCTGCGTATTGTGGAATTGAAGCGTCGAAAGCTGATGGTTCGCGACGAAATTCAACGGCTCAAGGGCGGCGTCAGCGATACGCTGCATTAGTCGTCGTCACCGTTTCCACCGCGCGCTGCCGATATCCGAGGTGCCGCCTGCTACGGCACAGCTGGTCCGCTGACGAGCGAGCCTCGGGGTATTGCTGCAGGCGTTCGGTCCTCCATCGAGGCTCGCCTTAAAGGCCCGCTCCTCGTGACCAATTTTTTACTCATGGCGGCGCCTCATTCGCTCGCCATCTGTGCGACATCGTCGGCGATGGCCAGCGATGCGGTGAGCCCCGGCGATTCGATGCCGAACAGGTTGATCAATCCGCTGACGCCGTGGGCCTTCGGTCCCTGGATCATGAAATCCTGCACCGCCACGGCCGGCGGCACGATCTTCGGCCGCATCCCCGAATAGCTCGGCATCAATGCACCATCGGGCAGCGCCGGCCAGTAGCGCCGGATCGCCGGATAGAAGCGCTCGGCGCGGGCCGGGTCGACCACGTAGTCGATGCGATCGACCCACTCCACGTCGGGACCGAAGCGGGCCTGTCCCGCAAGGTCGAGCGTGAGGTGAACGCCGAGCCCGCCGGGCTCCGGCACCGGATAGATCAGCCGCGAGAACGGCGCCTTGGCACTGCAGCTGAAATAGTTGCCCTTCGCCAGATAGGCGGTCGGCACCTTGTCGAGCGGCATGCCGGTGAGACGGCGTGCGATGGCCGGCGCGGACAGGCCGGCGGAATTGATCAGCAGGTCGCAGCCAAGCTGCATCGGTGCGTCGCCGCCGACCTCCAGCACAAAGCCGTCGGCCGTGACCATGCCGCTGTCCAGTGGCGCGAGGAACGCAAAGGCCGCACCGGCGGCCTCGGCGTCGCCGCGCAGCGCCAGCATGTAGGCATGGCTGTCGATGATGCCGGTGGATGGCGACAGCAGCGCCGCCTCGCAGCGCAACGCCGGCTCCAGGGCGCGCGCGTCCGCCCCGCTCAGCAGAGTGAGGTCATCGACGCCATTGGTCTCGGCATGGGACCGGATCGCGCCGAGCCGGTCGACCTCGGCGGCGGAGGTGGCCACGATCAGCTTGCCGGAGTTGCGGTGCGGAATGCCATGGTCGCGGCAATAGGCGTACAGAGCGCGCCTGCCCTGGACACACAGCCGGGCCATTCGGCTGCCGGCCGGATAGTAGATTCCGGCGTGAATGACCTCGCTGTTGCGCGACGAGGTCACGGTGCCGATGGCGTCGGCCGCCTCCAGCACGATGACCTCGCGGCCCGCTTGCGCCAGCTTTCGGGCGATCGCAAGGCCGACCACACCGGCGCCGATCACGATACACTCAACCCTGTCCATCGCAGTCCTGTGTCCGCTTGCGAACTATCAAACGTAGTCGCATGCGCTTGATCCCATTCAGCTTCCGCAGCTTAGCGAATCGTTAGGCATGCCAGTCGAATACCGTCGGAACCGCCACATTCGACGGTTGTAAACGTATCCGTTTACCGGATTCCAACACATCTCGCCGGAAACTGCGGCTGCGCATACGCGGGTGTGGAATGGCTGGCAAGACTTTGCTTAGGACCTGGCTCAAGACTTGTCTCAAGACTCGGCTGACTGGCGGGAAGGCGCTGACTCCGGCGGTCGTCGTGGCGTGTCTGACTGGCCTTGCGCTGACTGGCAACGCGGCCTTCGCGGCGACCCGGTTCGCCCCGCCTGACTACATCGGCTCGCTCGATCCGAATCTGATCTGGGAGATCCTGCTCGGCGGTTTTGTCGTGCTGTCCTTCCTGGCCGCGGTGGTGGTCTGGGTGGTGTCGGCGTTTCGCCGCGTGCAGCGGCAGCAATTGCGGCGCGACACCTTTGTCAGTTCGGCGTTCAACCATCTCGGTCAGGGTGTGGTGATCCTCGATGCCGACCGGCGCCTGCTGTTCTGCAACGAACGCTATCTCGACATCTACGGCCTGAAACGCTCGGAGATATTCAAAGGCATCACCTCCACAGGGCTGCGCGAGTTGCGCAGCGCCCGCGGCACGCTGGATGCGGAATCCGTGGAATTTTTCGCGCACCCGATGCCGAAGGGGAGTTTTGTTGCGACCTTGCCCGACGCGCGGTCGGTGGTCGTCAAGGTCAACCCGCTGCCAAACGGCGGCTTCATCGGCATCCATGAGGAATGCACCGAGCAGCGCAAGCTGGCGCAAGAGCTCGAAAGCACCAAGAAATTCCTCGAGATGGTCGTCGACAACATTCCGGTGGCGTTGATCGTCCAGAACGTAGAGGACGGCCGCTACCTGCTCGCCAACCGCGGCTCCGAGGCGGTCATCAATCGTCGGCGCGAGGACATTACCGGGTTGACCACCGAGGATATCTTCAACGCCAGGGAAGCCAAGCTGATCGTCAGCCGTGATCAGGCCGCGATCCACAAGCGCGGCATGATTTCCGAAGAGCATCCGATCAGCACCGAAGCCGGGTTGCGGCTGTTCCTGACCCGCCGGGTCACGGTGCTCGGCGATGGTGGCGCGCCGCAATATCTCATCAAGACCTATGAGGACGTGACCGACCGGCGCCAGACCGAAGCGCGCATGGCCCACATGGCCTATCACGATGGCCTCACCGACCTGCCGAACCGCCCGGCCTTCATGCAGGCGCTGGCGCAGATGATCGAGGCCTGCGGCAACGTCGCCGAGGAATTTGCGGTGCTGTCGATCGATGTCGACGGCCTCAAGGAGATCAACGACGTGTTCGGCTATGCGATCGGCGACAAGGTGCTGATCGAGGTCGGGCAGCGGATCCAGGGTGCGGCGGGTGGCGGCGTTGTGGCACGGCTCGGCGGCGACGAATTCGGACTGATCATCGACGGCAAGCAGCCGCAGGGTGGCCGCGCCATCGCCGAGCGCATTGCCGAACTGCTCGGTCACCAGTTTTCCATCGACGGCAAGTCGGTGCACGCCGGCGTCACCATCGGCATCTCGCTGTTCCCTCGCGACGGCACCGATGCCGCGGCGCTGCTCGCCAATGCCGGCGCCGCCCTGTTCCGCGCCAAGGCGACCTCCCGCGGCTCTATCAGCATCTTCGAACCGGAGATGGACCAGCAACTGCGCGACCGCCGGTTGCTGCATCAGGACCTCTCGGCGGCAATCCACAACGGCGAATTGTCGCTGCACTACCAGCCGCAGGCCCGGGCCGGCCAGACCGTTGTCGATGACGACATCACCGGCTTCGAAGCTCTGGCGCGCTGGATCCATCCGAGCCGCGGCTTCGTGCCACCCGGCGAGTTCATTCCGCTGGCGGAGGAGAGTGGCCTGATCGTCGAGATGGGCGAGTGGATCCTGCGCCAGGCTTGCGTCGAGGCGGCGTCGTGGCCGGTGCCGCTGCAAATCGCCGTCAACCTGTCGCCGGCGCAGTTCATGCACGGCGACCTTGTCGGCCTGGTCCATTCGATCCTGTTCGACACCGGGCTGCAGCCCGGGCGGCTCGAGCTGGAGATCACCGAGGGCGTGCTGATTGAGGATTTCGAGCGCGGTCTCGCACTGCTGCGCCGCCTCAAGGCACTGGGGGTGCGGATCTCGATGGACGATTTCGGCTCGGGCTACTCCTCGCTGACCTATCTTCAGGCCTTCCCGTTCGACAAGATCAAGATCGACCGCGCCTTCGTCACCAATCTCGGCCACAACCCGCAGTCGGCGGCGATCGTGCGTGCGGTGATCGGGCTTGGCCATGGCCTCGACGTCTCCATCGTCGCCGAAGGCGTCGAGACTCAGGAACAGCTGTCCTTTCTGGCCAAGGAAGGCTGCGACGGCGTGCAGGGCTATTTCATCGGCCGTCCGGCGCCGATCGGCCAGTATGCCGGCCTGATCGGCCGCGCGCCGGCAGTCCGCGACGTCGAGCGCAAGGCAGGCTGAGCGAAGGCTCCGCTCCGTCCCAGGCGAAAACGCGGGGAAGGCTTCCGAGTGCCATTGCGAGCACGGTTGAGCCCGCGCGGTTCCGCCGCTAGCGTGCGGCCATGACATCGAGAGAACTCATCAGCGACGACCTCGCCGCAGCCCCGGCGCCGGCCATCGCATTTCCGACCCCGCTGCTGCGCATCGATGCGGTGACCAAGACATTCGGCGGCTTCACCGCCGTCGACGGCCTGTCGCTCGACATCAAGGCCGGCGAGTTTTTCGCGCTGCTGGGGCCGTCGGGCTGCGGCAAGACCACGCTGCTGCGCATGCTGGCGGGCTTCGAGACGCCGGATGCCGGCACCATCCTGCTCGACGGCGCCGACATGGCGCCGGTGTTGCCGCATCAGCGGCCGGTCAACATGATGTTCCAGAACTACGCGCTGTTTCCGCACCTCAACGTGCGCGACAATATCGGCTTCGGCCTCAAGCGCGCCGGCCTGTCGCGCGCCGAGATCGACGTCCGCGTCGCCGAAATGGTGGCGCTGGTGGAGCTTGGCGGGCTGGAGAAGCGCAAGCCCGATCAATTGTCCGGCGGGCAGAAGCAGCGGGTGGCGCTGGCCCGGGCGCTGGCGCGGCGGCCGCAACTGCTGCTGCTCGACGAGCCCTTGGCAGCGCTCGACAAGAAACTGCGCGAAAGCACCCAGCGCCAGCTCATGGCGCTGCAGCGCCGGCTCGGCACCACCTTCGTCATCGTCACCCACGACCAGGAAGAGGCCATGACCATGGCCGACCGCATCGGCGTGATGAAGAACGGGCGGCTCGAACAGGTGGCGACGCCGCGGCAGCTCTACGAGGCGCCGGCGTCGCGCTGGGTCGCCGGCTTCGTCGGCGACATCAATTTGTTCGAGGGCGAGGTGACCTGGCATGACGAACATCGCGTCACCGTCACCACGCCGGACGCCGGCGGCATTTCCGCAGCAGAGCCGCGCCAGCCTTTGGCGGGCAAGGCGGCCTGCGTCGCCATCCGGCCGGAAAAGATCCGGCTGTCGCGGCGCGGCCCGGCATCGGATGCCGGTCACAGCGTCGCGATGAACCGGCTCGACGGAGTGGTCAGCGATATCAGCTATCTCGGCGGCGTCTCGGTGTACCAGATCAAGCTCGATCGCGGTGCGACGTTGCGCGCGGCTCTGGCCAACACCACACGGCTCGACGTCGATGCCTATCCGGTCGGCGAACGCGTGGTGGCGTGGTTCACGCCCGACGATTGCGTGGTGCTGGAGCCATGAGCGCGCGCGACCTGTTCACGCGTCCGGCGCGTTGGGCCTCGACCGCGCCCTATGGCTGGATGGTGCTGTTCTTCCTGCTGCCGTTCGGCTTCGTGCTGAAGATCAGCCTGTCGCAGACCGCGGTGACGCAGCCGCCCTATCTGCCGCAGTTCGATCTCACCGATCCCGCCGGGCTGAAGGCGGCGTTCGCCATGCTGTCGCTGGACAACTTTCGCCTCTTGCTGTCGGACAGTCTCTATCTCGCGTCATATCTGCGCAGCGTGATGGTTGCGCTGGTCTCCACTGCCATCCTGCTGTGCATTGGCTATCCCGTCGCCTATGCCATGGCGCGGCTGCCGCAGCGCTGGCAGAGCGTGGCGATGCTGCTGGTGATCGTGCCGTTCTGGACCTCCTTCCTGATCCGCATCTATGCCTGGATCAATATCCTGCAGCACGACGGCCTGCTCAACCAGGTGCTGCTGGCGCTGCACATCGTCTCTGCACCCGTGGTGTGGCTGTCCACCGACCGCGCGATGATCCTCGGCATGGTCTATTCCTACCTGCCGTTCATGATCCTGCCGCTCTATGCGACGCTGTCGAAGCTCGACGACGCGCTGCTGGAGGCTGCCTCCGACCTCGGGGCCTCGCGCACCGATGCGTTCTGGCTGGTGACATTTCCGCTGTCGCTGCGCGGCGTGTTCGCCGGCGTGCTGCTGTGCTTCATTCCCATCGTCGGCGAATTCGTGATCCCGGACCTGCTGGCCGGCTCGGAGTCGCTGATGATCGGCCAGACGCTGTGGCTGGAATTCTTCACCAACCGCGACTGGCCGGTGGCTTCGGCGACGGCCATCGTGCTGCTGGCGCTGCTGCTGCTGCCACTGCTGGTCTACGACCGGTTGCAGCGCGGTGTGCTGGAGGCAAAGTGATGGTGAGGTTTGCCGTTGCCATGCGCGCCGTGCGCTCCCTCCCCCCGAGCGCAGCGAAGGGTGGGGAGGGCCGGGGTGGGGGCGCCACACGTACAGCTTTCCATGTTGCGCCCCCACCCTCGACCCTCCCGCCACGCGCAGCTTCGCTGCGCGCGGGGAGGGGAGAAGGTGGGGCCGCTCATGACCGCGCGCACCCTCGGCCTGTCCCGCTTCAACGCCGTCTCGCTGGCGCTCGGCCTCGCCTTTCTCTATCTGCCCATCGTCATCCTGGTGATCTATTCCTTCAACGCTTCCAGGCTGGTGACGGTGTGGGGCGGCTGGTCGACGCGCTGGTACACCGAGTTCTTCCACGATCAGGCGATGCTCGATGCGGCCTGGATGAGTCTGCGCGTCGGCGCGGTGTCGGCGACGGTGGCGACGCTGCTCGGCACGCTGGCGGCCATCGCGCTATCGCGCGGCGCGGGGTTTCGCGGCCGCACGCTGATGTCCGGGATGCTCTACGCACCATTGGTGATGCCGGAAGTGATCACCGGCCTGTCGCTGCTGCTGCTGTTCGTCGCCATCGATGCCGGCCGCGGCTTCTGGACCGTGACCATTGCGCATACCACGCTGACCATGTGCTTCGTCGTGGTCGTCGTGCAGTCCCGGCTCGCCGGTCTCGACCGCAGCTATGAGGAAGCGGCGATGGATCTCGGCCGCGATCCGGTGCGGGCGTTCATTGCGGTGACGTTGCCGCTGATCGCGCCGGCCATCGCCGCGGGCTGGCTGCTGGCCTTCACGCTGTCACTCGACGATCTCGTCATCGCCAGCTTCACCACCGGGCCGGGCTCGTCGACGCTGCCGATCCGGATCTATTCGGAGGTGCGGCTCGGCGTGAAGCCGGAGATCAATGCGATCTGCACGCTGATCGTCGGCTTCATCGCGGTGCTGATCGTCGCGGCTTCGCTGGCGTCGAAGCTGTCGAGTGCGAGGGGTGAGAGCGCGGCGCCGCTCTAGTATCCGGTCGAGACCGCGATCGCTCCGCTTTTGGCCGGCAGCTGCCTCACTTGTCCGGAGCGACGGTCGGCATCGCTTCAAACAATGCCACTGCTGCGTCCGCTGCGTGCTGATGGATCGCCGCGCGGTCGACACCGGGCGCATCGACGCAGTTCGGCGGAGAATCGCGGCGGCCGGCATCGGTGGCCTCGGGCAGGAAGATGTAGTGCCCGACATCTGCCGGCAGCACGTCGAGTACGCTGGCGCGCAGCCGCGGATGCAGCCACCGGGCGGCAGGCAGTGCGGGGTCGGCACCGCCGACGATGATGCGTGCGGGGGTATCGATGACTGTAAGGCTCGCCGCGTTGAACCCTAGCAATCCGCGTCCTGGCGCCAGCAGCAGCGCCGCCTTCAGGCGCGGATCGCGGTAGTCGTTCGACATGCGCGCCCAGGATTCGCGAAAGACCGCGCTACTCTCAAGCAGGCCGGGGAGGTGATCGGCGAGGTCGGGAAATTCCGGCACGCCCCGAGCGGGGTTGGGATTGGCCGCGGAACGCTGGAAGCGCGAGGTTTCGGTGATCGCGCCGAGCAACGAAGCGACGGCGCAGCCGCCTAGCGAATAACCGGCAGCAAAGACGCGGTTCACATCGATGCGATCGGCGAACTCGCTGTGCGACACCATCCGGTCGAGCAGCACTGAGAGATCGCGGGGGCGTTCCCACCAGCACAGAAATCCCTCGGCACGGTAGGGCTCGTTCAGCGTATTGCCGTGGTGAGCGACGCCGATGGCCATGAAACCGTATTGCGCCAGCCGCCGCCCGAGCCAGCCGAGACCGAGCGCGCTGCCGCCGGTGCCGTGTGATAGCAGGACGAGCGGGAGGCGCTGCGGCGTGGCGCGCAACGCCGCATTCGCGGCCATCGGACCGATGCTATAGGTCGGAGCGGACCGCGGACCGAGCAGCCGTTCATGCGTGATGGCATCATCGGAGGCCGGATACCACGCAGTCCAGGCCAGCGGGCGCGGGCCATTGCCGTCCCAGTTCGGGCGGGCGGGATCTTCAAAGCGGCCTGTGCGATATCCAACTTTCATCGCGCCCAAGCGCCTCAATTTGTAGCCGGGCGATTGCGAATCGACTCAATTCGACTTCGGTGCCGCATCCGCGGGGACTGCTGCCGCCGGCGCAGTCTCCGTCGGCACATCCGTCGCCGCCGCCGGCGCCTGCTTCGCGCCGCCGGTAAACCGCTCCAGCACCGAGCGCACCGCATCACGGGTCTTGCGATCCTTTACTGCGTCGAGCAGCGGTGCGGCGCCGGGCGAGCGGCGGATCAGGCTTTCCGGATCGGGGAAGATCAGCGGATCGTCCCATGGGCCCTGGATCACGAAGGGCAGGTCGAAGCCGCCTGTCGCGCTCGTTGAGGTCAGGCTGGCGACGCCTTTGAGGTCGTATTCCCTGGAGGGGACCGAGGCGGTGCCGGTCAGGCTCAACCGTGCGGTCGGGCCTTCGATGCGGATGTCCTGCGCGGTGGCGGTGCCGTCGTTGAACTTGACGGACATGTTGAGGGTCGTGAACGGCGTGTTGCCGGAGCGGAAATTGCCGCCGCCGGACAGCGGCCGGCGCTCCAGACGCTTCAGCAGCTGTTCGACATTGAAGCCGCTGATGGCGCCGTCATGGCCGGTCAGGGTGGCGGTGCCGTCGAGCGACTGGACGAGGCCGAACGGGCTCGAGCCCGAGGCTTCCAGCGCCATGGTGAGATTGCCGCGGCCGGTCAGCTTGCTGATGCCGAACAGGTCGGAGGCCGTGGCCTGCAGGTCGACGTCGGTGAACTGGAACTGGGCCTTCACGTCCGCCACGGCGTCGGAATGCGCCACGCCGAACGAGCCGCGGACGATGCCGCCATACATCTGCGCCTCGCCCACCGACAGCGCCAGCGTGCCGCCGCGCAGGTTGGCACCCAGCGCGGTGCGGCCGAGCACCGAGGAGCCGACGGTGACCTTGGCCGCCGACAGCCGCATGTCGAGGTCGGTGGTGGACAGCGCGTTGAGATCGAACAGCTGCCGGTTCCAGTCGCGCGCGCCGGAGGCCAGCAGCCTTACGGTGGAAATGTAGGGGGTGAAGTCGAGCGCACCGGCGGCCAGCGTCGCCTGCAGGGTCTGGCGGCCGTTGTTGCTGTAGGTCATCACGCCCTCGGCGACATTGCCGTCGAGCTCGACATTGACGTTGGTCAGCGCCAGCGACGGCCCGACCAGGCTGGCGCGGGCCTTCAGCGCGAAGCGGCCGAAGCCGCCGGCGCCGGGCGGCGCCTGGCCGGCCCAGCGCAGCGCATTACGCAGCGACAGGTTGTCGGCGGTGAGGGTGCCTTCCATCATCAGGCTGGCGCGGTTGGCGACGGTACCGTCGAAGCCCAGCTTGATCGGCGCGCTGACCAGTCGCGCCTTCAGGCCGGAGCGGTCGCCGGACAAAGCGGCGACGAAGTCGCTGACGCTGAAGCTGCCGTCGACGCGCTCGCCGCGCCAGTCGAACTGGCCGGTGGCGGCAAACGAGCGCGAGATCGACGGCCAGGCCAGCGACAGGTCGATGTCGTCGAGCTTTTCGGTGTTGTGCGGGTCCTGGTAGCTCAGCGTGCCGTCCTGGATGCGGATCTCGGAGAACGACAGCGGATTGTCGGCGCCGGGCTTCATGGTCCGGGCGATGTTTTCGATGAACGGCGTCCAGTTGCTGCCGCCGGCGCCGTCGCGGACCACGTGGATGCGTGGCCGCAGCATGATCATGTCGGCGATCTCGAAGCGCTGGGTCAGCAGCGGCAGCAGCCGCAGATTGGCGGTCAGCACGTCCACCGACAACGCCGGGTCGATCTCGCCGCCGCCCTTCAGGCCGACGTCATGGAACGAGATGTAGCTGCCGGGGAACACCGAGACGTCGACGCTGCCGTTGACCACCAGGTCGAGCCCGGTGACCGCGCGGATCTGGGCTTCCACGGCGTGGCGCAGAGCATCGCGGTTGAGCAGCCAGGACATGGCGAACAGCCCGATCAGCGCGACGCCAATGAGGGCCGCAACCGGCATCCCCAGGCGTTTCATTCCTTGGGCTATCGTCAATGATCTATCCGGGTTGGGTTACGTTTGGCGCAGCGGGCGTCTGATCGCGCGCCCCTTGTTCGCAAGCGCGCAATTTGATCGTTTTTCTTGACGCTTTCAAGGCCGCAGAGGGGGCTATGGGGTCGCAGGAGGGCTTCTTCTTCCCTCTCCCCCAGCGCTGCGAATCGGCGCGCAGTGGGCGAGGGGCCTAGGCGGCCTTTGGCCGCCGTTCTTAAGAAGGACGCCGATGCGTAGCGTCGGCTATGGCGAAGCGAAGGCGGGAGAGGGCCTTCCGCGCGGCGCCCCTCTCCCGGCCGCGCTGGCGCGCGTCCACCCTCTCCCACCTGCGCAAAGCTTCGCTTTGCTTGGGGGAGAGGGGAAGAAAGCACCCCTCCCATTTGACGCCCTGCAAAGAATTCGCCTAATAATCCACGCAATAAGACCGGCCGCGTGCCATTCAGCGCTTTCCTCCATCAGGTCGAATCTCCCATGAACAAGGTCTATCCCGACGCCAAATCGGCCCTCGACGGCATTCTCAAGGACGGCATGATGGTCATGTCCGGCGGCTTCGGCCTGTGCGGCATCGCCGAGGCGCTGTCCGACGCGCTGCGCGAATCCGGCGTCAAGGACCTCACCGTGGTCTCCAACAATGCCGGCGTCGACGGCATCGGCCTCAGCCGTCTGCTGGAAACCCGCCAGATCAAGAAGATGATCTCGTCCTATGTCGGCGAGAACAAGCTGTTCGCCGCGCAATTCCTGGCCGGCGAACTGGAACTCGAATTCTCCCCGCAGGGCACGCTGGCCGAGCGCATCCGCGCCGGCGGCGCCGGTATTCCCGGCTTCTACACCAAGACCGGCGTCGGCACGCTGATCTCGGAAGGCAAGGAGACCATGGAATTCAACGGCGAAAAGTACATGCTGGAGCGCGGCCTGTTTGCCGACCTGGCCATTGTGCATGCCTGGATGGGCGATACCGCCGGCAACCTCGTCTACCGCAAGACCGCGCGCAACTTTAACCCGATGATGGCCACTGCGGCCAGGATCACCGTCGCCGAGGTCGAGCATCTCGTTCCCGCCGGTCAGATCAATCCCGATCACATCCACACGCCGGGTATTTTCGTGAAGCGCATCGTCGAGGTCGGCACCGCGCAGAAGCGGATCGAACAGCGCACCACGCGCAAGCGCCCCGCACCCGCCGCAACCGGAGAGGAAGTCTGATGGCCTGGACCCGCGACCAAATGGCTGCCCGCGCAGCCAAGGAACTGAAGGACGGCTTCTACGTCAACCTCGGTATCGGTATCCCGACCCTGGTGTCGAACTACATTCCGGAAGGTGTCGACGTGCTCCTGCAGAGCGAGAACGGCATGCTCGGCATGGGCCCGTTCCCCTATGAAGGGGAAGAGGATCCCGACCTGATCAATGCCGGCAAGCAGACCGTCACCGAACTGCCCGAGACCAGCTATTTCTCGTCGTCGGATTCATTCGCCATGGTGCGCGGCGGCCATATCGACCTGTCGATCCTCGGCGCCATGCAGGTGGCGCAGAACGGCGACCTCGCCAACTGGATGATCCCCGGCAAGATGGTCAAGGGCATGGGCGGCGCCATGGACCTGGTCGCCGGCGTCAAACGCGTCGTGGTGGTGATGGAGCATTCCGCCAAGGACGGTGCCAAGCTGCTGAAGAGCTGCAACCTGCCGCTGACCGGCGAGCGGGTGGTCGACATGGTGGTCACTGATCTTGCGGTGTTCACCATCGACAAGCACGGCAAGGACGGCATGGCGCTGATCGAGCTCGCCGACGGCGTCACGCTCGATGAGGTGAAGGCCAAGACCGAAGCCGAATTCCGCGTCGCGCTGACCAATACGTAAGCGGCAAGTCCCGTTTCCCGGACGCGGTGCGGCATTCTTATGCCGCTCCGCAGATCGGGGATCCCGGTTTTTCCGCACAATACCGGGCCTCCGGATCAGCAGCGCACCACGTCGCAAGTGTGACGCGTTGCGCAGCATCCGGGGCACGCGCTCTCACAGAACGAGCCCCCATGCGCGATCATCTCGAAGACAAGGCCTTCCTGATCCTGATCGTGGTGGTCTCGGTCGCGTTTGCCTGGATTCTCACCTCGTTCTACGGCGCCATCCTGTGGGGCGTCGTCATCGCCCTGATGTTCGCGCCGCTGCATCGCCAATTGCTGCGCAAGATGCCGCAGCGTTCGAACCTCGCAGCATTGGTGATGATCCTGCTGATCGTCATGATCGTGATCCTGCCGCTGACGCTGATCGCGGCGTCGTTGACCCAGCAGGCCGCCACGGTGGTCGGCAGGATGCAGTCCGGCGAACTCAACTTCGGAAAGCTGCTGCAGCAGATGCTCGATGCGCTGCCAGGCTGGGCCACCGGGCTGCTCGACCGCTTCGGCGTCGCCAGCCTCGGCGACATGCAGGAAAAACTCACGGCGGGTCTGGTCAAGGGCGGCCAGACCATCGCGGCGCAGGCGCTGGACATCGGCCAGAGCACGTTTGCGTTCATGGTCAGCCTGGTGATCATGCTCTATCTGCTGTTCTTCCTGTTCCGCGACGGCGATGCGCTGGCGCTCCGCGTCAAGGATGCGATCCCGCTGCGCGCCGGCCTGCGCGACGAACTCCTGGAAAAATTCACCGTGGTGATCCGCGCCACGGTCAAGGGCAGCCTGCTGGTGGCGCTGGCGCAGGGCGCGCTCGGCGGCCTGATCTTCTGGATCCTCGGCATCAATGCGGCGCTGCTGTGGGCCGTGCTGATGGCGTTCCTGTCGCTGCTGCCCGCGGTCGGCGCCGGGCTGGTCTGGATGCCGGTGGCGCTGTATCTGCTCGCCACCGGTTCATACATCCAGGGCGCGATCCTGATCGCCTACGGCTTCTTCGTCATCGGCCTGGTCGACAACATCATGCGCCCGATGCTGGTCGGCAAGGACACCAAGCTGCCGGACTATGTGGTGCTGATCTCGACGCTGGGCGGCATCGAGGTGTTCGGGCTCAACGGTTTTGTCATCGGCCTGGTGATCGCCGCGATGTTCATCGCGGCGTGGGATATTTTTTCGACCCAGCGCAAGCAGGACAGCGTGGCGGGGTAGGTCACTTGCCCCGGACGCGATGCAATACGAAGTATTGCTTCGCAGATCCGGGGCCTTGCCGGGCGCCGGCGTTCGCGACGGTCCCGGCTCTGCGCAGCGGCATGAGAATGCCGCAGCGCGTCCGGGACAGGTGACCTACGCGGGCCCCTCCGGCAGGTCGGCGAAGCGCGTCAGCCACAGCACCGGGCCGACGCTCGCCGCCACGATCAGCAATGCGGCCAGCGCACCGTCCTCGAAACTGCCGCGGCTGGCATGCTGATAGATCGAGGTCGCCAGCGTGTCGACGTTGAGCGGACGCAGCAGCAACGTCGCCGGCAATTCCTTGAGGCCGTCGACGAACACCACGATCACCGACCCGACCAGCGCCGGCCGCAGCAGCGGCAACTGGATGCGCCTGAGCGCGGTGAGCAGCGGTGCGCCGGCGGCCTGCGCGCTGTCGTCATAGTCGAGGGGAATGCGCGCGGCACCGGCCTTGACGAAGCCCGTGGGCACCGCGAGGAAGCGGATCACATAGGCGATCACCACGGCGGCGCCGGAGCCGACCATCACCAGCCCCGGCGGCGTCATGCCGACCGACGCCGCCATCGCGTTGAGTGCGCCATCGATGGCCAGCACCGGCGTCAGCAGGCCCAGCGCCAGCACCAGGCCGGGCAATGCGTAGCCGGCCTGTGCCGCGGCGAGGCTGAGATTGCTCGGCCATGTCGGGCGCCAGCGTTGCGCGAGCACGACCGTCAGCCCGAGCAGTACGGCAATCACCGTCGCGCTCGAGGCCAGCGCCACCGAATGCCAGGCATCGCGCCACAGCGTCGGATCGAAGCGCGCGAACAACCCGCGCTGGATCGCCTCGCGGATCAGGTACAGCATCGGCACCACGAAGCCGAGCAGCGCCGGCGTGACGCAGGCAGCGAAGGCAAGCGCGGCCGGCGCGCCGGAGAGCCGCCGGCGCGGCGACAGGCGCGGGCTCTCGGCGGAGAATTCGATGTTGACGTCGCGGCGCCCGCGACGCTCCACCGCGATCAGCACCGCCACCGCGGCCAGCATGACCAAGGACAATTGTGCGGCGCCGCTCAGGCTGCCGCGGTTCAGCCAAGTGGTGAAGATCGAAACGGTCAGCGTGCGAACGCCGAGATATTCGCTGGCGCCGATATCGTTCAGCGTCTCCAGCGATACCAGCGCGACGCCGACCGCCAGTGCCGGCCGCGCGATCGGCAGCACGACCCGCCAGAAGATCGTCCACCGTCCGGCGCCGAGGACTTTGGCGGCTTCGGCGAAATCCGCGCTCTGCGCCTGGAACATCGCCCGCGCCGAGAGATACACATAGGGATACAGCACGAGGCCGATGACGAAGACGGCGCCGGGCAGCGAGCGCAGGTTCGGCAGCAAAGCGACGGCGTCGCGCAGGGGCATCACGGTCGCCAGCGCACGATGCATCAGGCCGAGCGGCTCGAACAGATCGACATAGACGTAGGCCGCGATGTAGGTGGGAATCGCCAGCGGCAGCGGCATCAGCCAGATCAGCAGCGTGCGGCCGCGAAAGTCATAAGTGGAAATCAGCCACGCCGCGCCGGCGCCGATGACGAGCGTCAGACTGCCGACGCCGAACAGCAGCAGCGCGGTGTCGCGCAGCGCCTGCGGCAGCACATAGGCGATCAGATGCGACCACAGATCCGGATCGGGCGTCAGCGCAAGCAGCGCGATGGATAGTACAGGCGCGGCGACGGCCAGCGCGGTGAGCGCGGCGATAATGGTGGCGAGGCGAGAGATGGGGGAGTGATTCACGACGGCGAAAATGAAATCCCTCCCTCCCGCGAAGCTGCGCTTCGCCGGGGGAGGGATGAGGAAGAGCGCGCTACCTGTAGTCCTCAATTATCGAACCCGACTTTGTCCACCAGCATTGCCGCGGCCTTGCGGTTGGTGGCGATGCTGGCGATCGGCATGGTATCCGGCGTGAGCTTGCCGTAGCCGGCGATGGTCGGGTTGACCTTGACGCCGGCGCGCACCGGATATTCGTAGTTGGCGTCGGCATACATCTGCTGTGCCGTTTCGCCAACCAGCCATTCGATCAGCTTGATCGCATTGGCCCTGTTCGGCGCGTTCTTGGCCAGCAGCACCGCGGACAGGTTCACATGGGTGCCGCCGCCGGCGAAGGTCGGCAGGATCACGCGTGTGGCTTGGGCCCAGGGCTTCTTCTCGGGATCGGCATTCATCATCAGTGCCCAGTAGTAGGTGTTGCCGATGCCGATGTCGCACTTGCCGGCGGCCACGTCGCGCGCCGCCTCGCGGTCGCCGCCCGACGGCTTCTGCGCGAGGTTGGCCTTGAGGCCGCGCAGCCATTCCTCGGCCTTCGCCTCGCCGTGCTTGGCGACATAGGCGGCGAACAGGCCGTTGTTGTAGATGTGCTGGCCGGAGCGGATGCAGATCTTGCCCTTCCACTTGGGATCGGCAAGCTCCTCATAGGTGATGGCGTCCTGCTTGACGCGGTCCTTCGACGCATAGACCACGCGGGCGCGCATCGAGATGCCGGCCCAGTGCCCGGCCGGATCGCGGTACTGCGCCGGCACGATCTTGTCGATGACGTCGGACTTGATCGGCTGGGTGATGCCGGCCTGCACGGCGTCGTCGATGCGGCCGATATCCACCGTCAGCAGGACGTCGGCCGGGCTGCTGGCGCCCTCGGCCTTGATGCGCTGCTCGAGTCCGGAGCTGGCCGAAATCACGTTGACCTTGACGCCGGTGTCCTTGCTGAAGGCGTCGAACAGCGGCTGCACCAGCTTGGTCTCGCGATAGGTGTAGACGTTGACCTCTTCGGCGGCCTGCAGTGCGGAGGCGCCGAGCGCGGCGAACGCGACAGCAGCGGACGTGATGGCGAGCATGCGACGTTTGATCATGAACAAGGCCCCGGTGGATGAGCAGCAATGCCGTGTCAGTAGCGCAGCAGGCGCAGCGCTGTCCCCGACACAATGTCGCAGGAGTCGCCATTTAGAGCGATTCCAGGCAGCAAGCTCGTCCGCCTCGATCGGCAGTCGATAGCCGGAACGTGCCGTATTCCATGTCGCTTAGTGGTCCGCCTCCAGCGCGCGCCTGAGCCGGCGGATGATGACGCCGCGGGCGCGGTCGTCGGCCGCGGCGCGCATCTGATCGTTGATGTCGAGAATGAGCTTCGACATGTCGTTGTGCCAGTCGAGTGCG
This sequence comes from Rhodopseudomonas sp. P2A-2r, assembly GCF_026015985.1. GTDB lineage: Bacteria > Pseudomonadota > Alphaproteobacteria > Rhizobiales > Xanthobacteraceae > Tardiphaga. Next base: position 1,447,763 of record NZ_CP110389.1, read on the forward strand.
ACCACCGCTTCGGGGGCGAGCCGGCGGCGGTGTGTGCCGTCGAGCAGCGTCGGAGCCGACGTCGAAAGCTCGTAGATGTCATCGAGAACCGGCTGGAAGATTTTTGCCCCCGGAACGATCCGGCCGGAGATCAACTCGGACAGGCCGGCGATCGCAGGCTCTTCGCCGTGAACCAAAAATATCCCGCGCTGGATCGGGCGCCGGGCGGCGATCCAGCGCGACAATTCGGCATTGTCGGCGTGGCCGGAATAATCATCGATCTGGCGGATGCGGGCAGCGACACGGATCTCTTCGCCCTGAATACGGACCGCCTTGGCGCCGTCGGCAATGAAACGTCCGAGCGTGCCCTGGGCCTGGAAACCGACCAGCAGCACCGTGCCGTTGCTCTTGCACAGCCAGCGTTTGAGATGATGACGGATGCGGCCGGCGTCGCACATGCCACTGGCTGCAATGATCACATGAAAGCCGTTGAGCCTGGCGATCGACTTGCTTTCGTCGACGGTCTCGGTGAAGCGGAGATGGGGAGAACTGAGCAGTCGATTGACGTCGACACCTTGATCCAGGCTGGCAGCGTGGTTGCGGAACACTTCCGTGGCACGGATCGCCAGCGGCGAATCGAGAAAGATCGGTGCCGTCGGTACCTCGCCATGGTCCATCAGATCGACCAGATCGACGATCAGTTCCTGGGTGCGTTCGACCGCGAAGGCGGGAATCACCAGCGCGCCCCTGGCCGCAGCGGCGTCGCGGACTTCGGCGGCAAGGCGCTGGCGACGCTGCTGCGGCGTGATTGGCGCACGTGCACGGTTGCCATAGGTGGATTCCGACATCACGTAGTCGAATCCGGCCGGCGCTTCTGGATCTGGTTGCAGCAGCTTCGCATCGGGGCCGATATCGCCCGAGGCCAGCAGCCGCAAGGGTTTGCCGCCTGCGCCTTCGCCGGCGAATTCAATTTCGATCGAGGCCGAACCAAGCAAGTGACCGGCGTTCCAGTAACGCGCGCGAACGCCCGGGATGACGTCGGCCCAGGTCTCGTATTCGACGGGCCTGAACGCGTCCAGCGATGCGATGGCATCGGCCTGGGTGTAGATCGGACTGACCTCGGGCCGCCCGCGCGCAATATTGCGCCTGTTGAGCGCCGCGACCTCCGATTCCTGAATGCTTCCGGCATCGGGCAGCATGTACGAGCAGAGATCGATCGTGCCGCGCGTCGCCAGAATCGGTCCGCCAAATCCTTCGCTGACCAGTTTCGGCAGTAGTCCGCTGTGATCGATATGTGCGTGCGTCAGCAGCACGGTGTCGATGTCGGCGGGAGCAAATGGAAAGGCGCCGTAGTTCAGTTCCTTGAGGGTTTTCTGCCCCTGGAACAATCCGCAATCGACCAGGAAGCGTCCGGTTTGCGTCCGGAACAGATAGCAGGAGCCAGTCACGGTGCGGGCAGCCCCGCAGAATTGGATGGTCACGCTCATGTCTGAATCTCCGGACGGATCTGGCCTTTGGTTTCGTCACGCAAGGCCGCGACGAACAATTCGTCGAGCACGATCGCATTGGTTGGATGCGGCACGCTGTGGGTCGAGCGGATCGAACGGATGCCCGCGTCAGTGAATTGGGCGATCGTGTCGGCCGGGAACAGCGCGTGCGTGACGACGGCATCGATCTGTGTGGCGCCCGCCGCTGTCAGCGCCCTCGCGCAGGTGATCAGCGTGCCGCCCGAGGAGACGATGTCATCGACCAGCAGGGCCGGGCGACCTGCGATCAGTCGCGGATCGGAAAATCCGATCTCCACGGATCGATCGCCATGGCGGATTTTTTGCGCAACGGTGTATGTGAGGCCAAGCCGGCCCGCCAGATCGCTCACCCATTGCCGGGATTCGGCATCGGGTCCGATCAAGACCGTTGCGGGATCGAGGTGGGTCTTGCGCAGCGCATCGGCGATTGCAGGCATGGCCGAGAGGTTTTCCGCGGCGATGCCGGGAAACACGGTTCTGATGTCCGGGGTGCGATGCAGATGCGCGTCGACCGTGATCACGCGATCGACGATTCCGGCAAGCAGTCGGCCGATCGCCTTCTGGCTGATCGCCTCGCCGTCGTGAAAGGCCGTATCCTGGCGCATGTAGCAGAGATATGGCGCCAGCAGGATGAGGCGCTTGCAACCGTCGCGCCGCAGCGCTTCCGCGGCGAACAGCAGCGCGATGAGCTTGTCGTTGGGCTGGTCGAGCGAAGCATAAATGACAGTCGTTGGCGTTGCCGGACCAACCGTCACCCGCATTTCCCCGTCAGGGAACGTGTGCAGGGCGATACCATGCACTGGTACGTCAAGCCGCAGCGCGAGCCGCGCGGCATCGCTGGCTGAAGCCGGCAGCGCCTGGATGGAGATCTCGTTCACGATGCTGTCCGCTCGATGGGTGAATACTGGCCATCGATCGCGTAGCCGGTATTGGCCTTCGCTGCTGCCGCCGCCAGATCGTGCTCCGAGCGGTCGAACGTGTAGACCCGGTAGAGCGGTTCTCCCTGATCGACGCGGTCGCCGATCTTCTTGAACAACTTGATGCCGGCCCCCTTGTCGATCGGCGCGCCCGCCGTGCGGGCCAGGCGGTTCAATTGCAGGCAGTCGATGCCCACGACCGTTCCGTCCGCCGAGGCGGTCACGTCGAACGTCGACGTCCCGAGAGTCGTGCGGCAGGATGACGGCCCCTGCGCGTCGATCACCTTTTGCATTTTCTTGAGCGCCGCGCCGCTGTCGAGCAGTTCGCGGGCGCGCGCATAGCCGCTGCCGCCGCGCAGTTGCGGATCGTATTCGAGCAAATGCGCAGCCAGCCGCAGCGATTTTTCGCGCAGGTCGGCGGGGGCCATGGGATCGTTGGCGAGAACCGCCATGACATCCTGGGCCTCGAGCACCGGGCCGATGCCGCTGCCGATCGGTTGGCGGCCGTCGGTGGTGATCACCTCGACCGAGATGCCGAAATGATCGCCGACGAATTCGAACAGCTTGCGCAGCCGCATCGCTTCCAGTGCATTTGTAACCTTGGCCGTCGGGCCGACCGGCAGGTCGATCAGCAGATGGGTCGACCCGGCCGCGAGCTTTTTCGACATGATCGAGGCGACCATCTGCTCGCGGGTGTCGAGGCTGAGCGGACGTTCGACTGAAATCAGGATGTCATCGGCCGGCGACAGGTTGACATGGCCGCCCCACACCAGACAGCCGTTGCATGCCGCAACGACTTCTTTCATCTCCCCGACGCCCAGATCGACCCGCGCCAGCACTTCCATCGTGTCGGCCGTGCCAGCCGGCGAGGTAATGGCGCGCGATGATGTCTTGGGAATGGTGAGGCCGTGCGCGGCGACGATCGGCACCACGATCATCGAGGTGCGATTGCCTGGAATGCCGCCAATGCAATGCTTGTCGACGACAATCGGGCTGCTCCATTTGAGCTGCGTTCCGGCTCCCGCCATCGCCCGGACGAGCGCGAGCAATTCATCGCTGGTCATGAAGCTGGCCGAGCTGATCAGGAACGCGGCGATTTCCATGTCCGAATAGCGATAATGTGTGAGGTCGTCGATGATGGCGTCGATTTGAGCCGCGTTCAGCGTCCGCCCCTGAATCTTGCCACGGACGGCATCGAGACTGTCAGGCGCCGCCGCAGGCGTGACCATCACCAGCGTGCCGGCCGGTTCGGCGAAGCGCCGGAAGGCGGGTTCGGACAGGCCGATGTCGTCGGGGTCCACCAGCCCATCGTCGTCGGTGATCAGAAGCGTCGCCAGCAGGACTTTTGAATTGCAGCGCAGTTCGACGCGGCTGAAGCCGCGAAAGATTTCCGGACGCAGCGCCTTTGAGCGGCGCGAAATGACAACCACGTTTTCCCGGCCCGTATCAAGATTGACGCGGCGGATCATCAACTGCGGGCGAGAGGAATCAGTGGCCTTCATGAACACCTAACTCCGGGAGGGAAATGCAAGGCAGCTCGATTCCAGCATCGTGGCCGACGGTAGCGCGCGAGGCGCGTCATTTCTGGCGAGCCTAGGGCTTCTGCTGGGGGGCGCTTGACCCACATCAATGCGTGTCATCGCTCGCACCGTAGGTTTGTCATTTGTCGCGGGAGGGATATGCGATGCAGCTCAGCAACTCCGCAGAGAATTACGGCGCAATCCCGCAGGCCGTGCACTGGTTGACGGTGGTCCTGGTCGTCGTCGCGTGGCTTCTCGGGATTCTCGGCGATGAATTGCCCAAAGGCGCGCTGCGCTCTGCGGGGGCATTTTTTCATGACACCGCAGGGCTCGCGGTCATCATCCTGCTGCTGGTGCGTGTCGCGTGGCGTTTGATTGATCCACCGCCGCCTGCCGAGGCTGTTTCGCTCGGCGTGTGGCAGGATCGCGCAACCGGGCTCGTCCATCTTGCATTGTATGCGTTGCTGCTTGCGGTCCCGGTCGCGGGGATTGTCCTGCAATTCGCGCGCGGTGATGCACTACCGCTATTCGGGCTGGCGGAAATCCCGTCGCCATGGATCCGTGACCGGGCCTTCGCTCACAATGTTAAGGAAGTACATGAAATCATGGCCCACGGGCTTATGCTTCTGGCGGCCCTTCACGCCACCGCGGCCCTGATCCATCATCGGGTCTTTCACGACCGCACGCTGTTACGAATGTTGCCGCATTCCGACCGCTAGCGGGTCATCATCAAGCCGAGGTCATCTCCTGCCGGCGCTTTCCCGACCGGCCTCGACTGTTGTTGGTCTAGGCCTTCGCCGGAGCGTGCGAGAACACCACCTCGATCAGCGTGCCGGAGCTCGGCGCGGTCTTGATCTGGAAGCGGGCGCGGTTGGCTTCGACCAGCGCCTTGGTCAGCGACAGGCTGACGCCGGCGCTTTCCGAAGTGTGATCGGCCGGGGCGTGGCTGTTGAACGGTTCCATGGCAGCGGCCAGTTCATTGTCATTGAGACCCTGGCCGGTGTCGCGGACCCGCAGCACCACATCGCCGAAATCGCTCAGCGCGGTGGAGACGATGACCTGGCCGCCGGCATTGGCCAGATGGATCGAATTGCCGATCAGGTTGAGCGCGATCTGGCGCAGCGCACGGGCATCGGCCACCACGCGCGGCAGCGTATGGGCCAGCGAGGTGCGGATGATGATGCGGCCGCGGTTGGCCTGCGGCTGCATCACGGCGACGCATTGCTCGACCATCTCGTTGAGGTTCTGGTTGGTAAAGGCGAGATCGAGATTGCCGGTCTCGATGCGGCTGAGGTCGAGCAGGTCGTTGATGATGGCAATCACGCGCTCGCCGGAGACACGGATGTCCTTCATGTATTCGACGTAGCGCTCGTTGCCGAGCGGGCCGAAGCGCTGCTCGGTCATCACCTCGGCGAAGCCGATGATGGCGTTGAGCGGGGTGCGAACCTCATGGCTGATACGTGCCAGCACGTCGGCCTTGGCGGTGGCGGCACGGTCGGCCTGGCGGCGCGCATTGAGCAACTCGGTCTCGGTCTTCTTGATCTGGGTGAGGTCGCGGAATACGGCAAAGAAGTTGGGGCCGTCTTCGCGGGTCCGGCCCATCATCACCGACAGCGGAACGAGACCGCCTTCGCGCACCTGGCCCAGCGCCTCGCGGCCGTGGTCGAGCATGGCGGCGACGCTCGCGCTCTTGATGCTGTCGAGATAGTCGCCGACCACGCGCTGGCTCTCCGGCGCGAACAGGTCGACCAGATTGCGTTGCGTCAGCGCGGCGCCGTCATAGCCGAACAGCGCCTCGGCGCTGCGGTTGCACGAATTGATGTTGCCCTCGGCATCGAACATCACGATGCCTTCGGCTGTGGTGTCGAGGATGGCGCCGAGCTCTTCGGCGTCGGCGGCGCCATCGCCTTCAGGCACGGCCGGTGTCGCGGGCTCGGGTCGCGGTTCGCTGCCGGCCTGTTCGAAGATCAGCGCCAGCGCCGGGTCGGCGTCCCAGGTGATGGGGAACAGCTTGGCGTCGGTCGGCTGCAGCGGGGACGCCTGGCCGGCATCGGTACCGGAGATCGTGACGGCCTTGCCGCCATCGGCGGTGCTGCCGCCGGAGACACTCGGCTCCACATAGAGGACGTCGAGGCCGCCGGCGTCTTCCAGCGCGTGCAGCGTCGGATAGCCGGTGCGGGCCAGGAATGCCGGGTTGGCATAAAGCAGCCGGTCGAGCCGGTAGATCAGCACGCCAACCGGCATCAGATCGAGCAGGATCTTGTCGCGCATCACCTCGCCGCGCGCCGGCGGCGCCGGCTCCGCCAGCCAGTCCGGCGCGTCGCTGGCCGAGGCCGGCGCGTCCGACGCCTCGATCTGCGCGAGCATTTCCTCGGCCTCAAGCGGGCTCGGCTGCGGTTCGCCGGTCAGCCCGGTCTCGGCTTCGAGCCGCGCCGACAACTGCCGCGCCAACTCGTTGAAGGCGCTGTTTTCGACGGGCGTGAGTGCCGGCGATTTCAGGTCGCTCGCCCGGAAAGGCACGACATTCTTGGGAGGTTCCACGGTGGTGTCCGGTTCGGTTTGATTCTGGGGTTCGCGGGCGGCCGCTTCGATATCTGATGGTGGGGCGCCGGAGTCGTCCGGCTGGTCGGGATGGTCCGCGGCCGGGCCGGCCTGGACGATGTCCGCCGACAGCGATTGCGGCGGTGGCTCGCCGACGAATTCGTGGCGCCGCAACTCCGCGAGCCGGGCCAGCGCGTCGAGATCGCGGCACACGCCGAAGCCGCGGTAGCCGGCGAAATTGCGCGCGCGATCGTAGACCGGCAGGCCCGACAGCTCGACCGGCAACCGCGCGCCGCCATCCGCCGGAAACAGCAAGGTGATGCCGCTCCAGGTATTGTGTGTGGCCACCGCGCTGAGCACGCGGCCATCGGGATCGAGGCCGTAATCTTCGGCGATCTCGCGCCAGTGGCGGCCGAAGCTCGCACTGGTGCGGGATCCGAGCAGTCGCGTGAATTCGTCGGAGCCGAGCGCGAAGCGGCCGTCGGCATCCATCTGCCAGGTGAAGCGCAGCGGCTGGCGACGCACCGGCGGCTCCGGCGGCGTTTCCAGTGCAGTTTCCATGGCAGGTGTCGGCTGCGCCGGGGCTTCTTCCGCGACCGGCGTTTCCACTGGCGCAGCTTCTGGCGGCGCAGCTTCTGTCAACGCGGGCTGGTCGGCCACGGCCTCGATAACCGGCGAAGGCTCAAGCGCCGGAAATTCATCAGGTGCTACCGACGAAGTATCTATGGCGGCATGGGCGATGGTGTCGGCGATGCTGGCTTCCAGAAGTTCTTCGGCAACGCGGTCGGACTCTTCCTCCGCCGCTGCAGCGATGGCGCCCGCTGGTTCGGACACTTCGGTCGCAGCCGGAATTTTGTGGGGCGTGGGCATGTCGGTTGGTTCGCCGGCGAGCCCTGCAGGTTCGATTTCGGCGACGGCTGGCGCGGGCATTGGCTCCGCCGGAGACGCCGGCGCGGGTGCGATCAGCGCGACCAGGCCGACATCGGCGCCGCTGCCGACGCGCTGCAGCACCACGTGGCCGAAGCCGATCGGCGTTTCGACGCGGCCATCCTTCAGCGCGTCGCTGCGCGCGGTCTCGAGGCCGGCTTCGGACAGGTTGCGAAAGCCGAGCAAAGCGCGGGCGGCATCGTTGGCGCCGATGAACAGGCCGTCGCGGGCAAAGCTGGCGATCGGCGTGTCGATGCCTTCAACGAGGTTCTGGAGTCGCTCCACCAGCGGCATGCCGCGGCCGGTGAAGGCGGCGGCGACCACCAGGATGCCGGCGCTGCCGTCGGCAAATTCGAGCCGTGAACAGGCGCAGGTCATCAGCCCGCCGGGCGCCGCACCGAAGCCGCGCAGCCGTTCCAGCCGCACCGCGCCGGTCGCGGACAGCCGCGGTGCGAGCTGCGCCAGTTGGCGGCGATGCGGATCGGCGGGGCCGAAGGCCCGGGCCGCCAGCGCCGCGCCGTTGCGCGCGCCGAACAGCCGTGCGCCGACCGGATTGGCCCACAGGATGCGGGTGCCGTCGACCGACCACAGCCAGACCGGCTGATGGCTGGTCGCATGCACCGCCAGCCTGGCATCGCCGACGCCCCGCAACTGGAATTCCGCATTGCTCATAGGTATTTCATGACTGATTCTTGTCGGCGTCCGATAATCAGGGACCAGATATGCACGGCCAAAGGATGTCAGGCTTAACGCTTCGTTACTATCGCCTGCCGCGACCGTCAGGTCCACGCTGCTGGCCGCCCCGTACAGGCCAAAACGCCAACAGGCTTAATTGCCGCATGGCCGAAACTCCCGACACAGCCCTGCGTTGCACCAGTTGCAAAACCGGAACAAAGGTTCACGATGCAAGCCGGCCGGCGACGGATGACCGCGTCACAGCGGCGACGTCTGCGGTGGTTAACTTCAGTGGGCGAACGGGGAGCCAGGGCTGTGGATGGCCCTGCAACACAGGAGTGGGACATGAGCGACGAACGTTTTGAAATTCCCAAGGACATGAAGTCGATGGCGGAAGCGAGCTTCGAGCAGGCGCGCAAGACCTTCGAACACTTTCTGGCCAGCGCCCAGCAGACTGCCAGCAGCATTGAGGACAAGGGCGCCACGGTGCGCGCCGGCGCCAAGGACATCAGCGCCCGGGCCATCGGCTTCGCTGAAAAGAACGTGCAGGCGTCGCTGGATTACGCCCAGCAGCTGCTGCACGCCAAGGATCTCGGCGACGTCATGCGGCTTCACAGCGAATACGTGCAGGCGCAAATGAAGGCACTGGCAGAGCAGGCCAGCGAGATGGGCCAGATCATGACCCAGACCGCCATGGAAGCGGCCAAGCCGAAAAACTGACGAGAACCAGAACCGTCAAGAACGGGATACCTTACCCTGGGTTGCACGAATCCGGTTCCATTGCCGGGAACGTGCATCTGGGTAAGGGCTGCTATACGTTTTTGCGTTGCAATATTCTGTTGCGCTGCACAAGTCCGACAGGATATTGCTCAATCTCTCTACCGATTGCGTAATTTGCCACCCGGTCGGCGGGGACACGCCGTCAGGGAGCGTGGCACGGTCCCCTCAACACGAAGGATGCACGTCATGGCTGAATCCAACGATCCGTTCTCCTCCTCCGTCATTCCGTTCCAGATGCCCGAGCAGGTTCGCGCCTTCGCCGAAAAGGGCGTGTCGCAGGCCCGCGAGAGCTACGCCAAGTTCAAGGACGCCGCCGAAACCCACAACGGCACCGTCGAGGCAGTGTTCTCGACCGCGACCAAGGGCGCGACCGACTATTCCGCCAAGCTGCTGGACATCGCCAAGACCAACACCAATGCCGGCTTTGACTTCATGCAGTCGCTGATCGGCGTGAAGTCACCGGCGGCGGCGATGGAGCTGTTCAGCGCCTTCGCCAAGAGCCAGGTCGAGACCCTGACCGGCCAGACCAAGGAACTGGCCGAGATAGGCCAGAAGATCGCCTCCGAGACCGCCGAGCCGATCAAGACCGGCGCGGCAAAGCTGTTCAAGCCCGCCGCCTAAGCGAGCAGGCGAGCGACGATTGCGAAGCCCGGGCCGGCGGCCCGGGCTTTGTTTTGCCGGGATCGGGCGAGCCCGCGCAAGAACTGCCGATTTCGCCGCGCACATCGGCTGAATTCGCCGCAACAAGGCGATTTCAGCCTCCTCGCGGCCTTGCCAAAGAGATGCGTTGCATCTAGTTTCCCGCCTGTTCGCGACCCCTCGCAGGGGCCGATCAGGGATGCAGTTGTAGCTCAGTTGGTTAGAGCGCCTGTTTGTGGAGCAGGAGGTCGCTGGTTCGAGGCCAGCCAACTGTACCATGCTCCCCGTCCAGCTTTCAGATCCGGACCGAGCGTCGCCTCATGGTGCATGTCGCCGTGATGGCTGGATGTATGCGGCCTGCAGGGCAACATCACCCGCCTGACACACCGTGTCACCCCGTCCGCTTTCTCAGCCCCGCGCAGGGCTTGCAAAGGCGGCGCGCTTCACGGACATTTTGCCGTCGTCAATCACGTCGAGGGAGGATTTGATGGGACGCTGCGGGAGACTGCGCCGCGACACAACGCTGGGCGCGGCGATCATGCTGTTGCTGCTGGCGGGCGCCGCCCAGGCCTACTCGCCGGAGCAGGAGCAGCTGTGCACCGGTGACGCGATGCGGCTGTGCAGTTCGGATATTCCCGACGTCGATCGGATCACCGCCTGCATGATCCGTCAGCGGGCGCAGCTCAGCCCCGGCTGCCGGGCCTTCTTTCGCGAGTCCGAACCGTCGCCCGCGCTGACGCCGGTCACCGCCCGCAAGCCGCTCAGCATCAAGCCGCGCAAGGCGAAGGCTCCGCGCCGCAAGAATTGAAGCGATCGTTGCAGGACGGCGCATCGGCCGTTCGCTGTGCCGGTCGGCAGCTTGGCCGAACTGCCGCGCTGTCAGTCAACCGGCCGGAAAGTCGCGCCGCGACAAGCTGACGCGTTGGTAACGATGCCGTCAGGCCACATGTCCGGCGGTGAGGAGAATCATCTTGAGCGCTGACTACAAAGCCGAGATCGACCGACATTTCACGCGGTTTGCCGACCGGTTGCCGCCGAAACCGGCGCAGTTCATCAACTGGCTGCGCAGGCCCTCGTCCCGCCTGCTGAGAATTCCGCTCGCCGGACTATTGGTGGTGGGCGGGACCCTCAGCTTTCTTCCCGTGCTCGGCCTGTGGATGCTGCCGCTTGGTGTGGCGTTGATCGCCCAGGACGTTCCCATCCTCGAGAAGCCGACGGCGAAGTCGCTGGGATGGCTGGAGCGCAAGTGGGTCGAGCGTCAGCGCGCGAAACAACACAAATAGCAGTTTGATAGTTGTCGCAGTCACGGTTCAGTCGCACGACTGACTCATTTTTAGCCTGCTGCACCGCATTGTGTGCCTCAAAAGACAGCATGGCGGATAAACCCGACCGCTAAAGTGAAGCAGGCGATAAATTTTCCTTTAACGAATCAGCGCGCTGATTCATTTTCGCCTTCTGGGGTCAATCAGGAGGCCGGACATATGAACGTTATTGTTTTTGCATCGCGTAAAGGTGGCTCGGGAAAAAGCACCCTTGCCGCTCATCTTGCTGCACAGGTTCACAAGTCTTCCAAGCCGTGCCTGCTGATCGATGCCGATCCGCAGGGATCACTCACGCTTTGGCACAAGCTGCGGGGCACCAACGAGCCGCCGCTGAAGGTTGCCAATCGCACCGTCAGCGAGATCGTCGCCGCCGCCAAGCGCGATGGAGTCGAGTGGGTGTTCATCGATACCCCGCCCAACACCTCGGCGGTCGTGGACGATGCCATCAAGAACGCCACCATGGTGATCATTCCGGCGCGTCCCGGCGTGTTCGACGTCAATGCCGTGCAGGACACCATTCAAAGCTGCCGCTCCGCCCGCAAGCCCTATGCCGTCGTGATCAACGGTGCACCGGCGCGCCGGGACGACGTGGAGAGCCGCATCGTGACCATCGCGCGCGAAGCCCTCGCCAAGTTCAAGGCGCCGGTCTGGGCGGGCCAGATCACCAACCGCGCCGATCTGCTGATGGCGCTGGGCAACGGTGAAGGTGCACGCGAATACGCCGCCGAGGGTCGCGCGGCCGGCGAAATCAGCAAGCTGTGGGCTGCCATCGAACGCTCGATCAAGGCGATCCGCGGCAGCGCATCGGCCACCGGCACCATGCACAAGCAGGCGGCATAATCTCCGTCTGACTCCGACGACTGAGGCGCGCGAGGTTCGCGCGTTTTTTGCTGTGGGCGATCGGGCGGTGTTTGCGCGTGGCGTTGTCCGGCGCCGGCATCGCTGATGCCGAGCCTCTCGCGGTGAGCCTCGACGGCCACGTGCGGCAACCATGCCATCCACGCAAAAAAGCCGGACTCAAATGAGCCCGGCTTGAGGTATTGGCCACGTGAGGCCGACACAATCACCTTCCAAGAGGGATAACTGAGAACCCGCTCCGCTGGAGGAGGGGGACAAAGCGCAGAACGGGCTCTCAGCGTGCAAGGATTATGTCCCCTGCCGGCGCTGGTGAGCAACGCCTCACCTCGCATGTCAGTCATGCGAGTCCGGGGATGGACTGGAACTCACGAAGGCCAGCGCTGCGCCTTGCTGACGATGAAGTCGCGAAACACCTGGACACGTGCCACGGTCTTCAATTCTTCGGGATAGACGAAGTAGGTATCGAGCTGAATCGAGTCGGACTCGCTGAACAGCTGCACCAGTCGGTTGTTCTCCTCGACCAGATAGTCGGGCAGGGCGGCGATGCCGAGGCCCTGCTGGCAGGCGCGCACCAGGCCAAGGACGTTGTTGACCTTGAAATAGGGCTCACGCGGACCGGATCCATTGCGCCCGGCCTCGATCAGCCAGGCGCGGTTCTGCAGGTGCACGGCGACCTGGCTGTCGCTCAGCATGATGATGCGATGGCCATCGAGTTCTTCCAGCGTGCGCGGCGTGCCGAAATGCTTGACGTATTCGGGCGAGCAATAGGCGTGGAAGCCCATCGCGAACAGCTTGCGCTGGATCAGGTCGGGCTGGGTCGGCTTGCGGGTGCGGATGGCCACGTCGGCCTCGCGCATCGACAGGTCGAGTTCCTCGTCGGTGACGATCAGTGAGATCCTGATTTCAGGATACAGCGCGGTGAATTCGCCGAGTCGCGGAATCAGCCAGTTGATGCCGACGCCGGGGGTGGTGGTGACCTTGAGATCGCCGCTCGGCCGTTCGCGGCTGTCGGTGAGCTTGGCGCGTGCCGCCTGCAACTGCATGAACACGTCATGGGCGGTGCGGAACAACAGGTCGCCCTGTTCGGTGAGGATCAGGCCGCGGGCATGGCGATGAAACAGTGAGACCGACAGTTCCTGCTCTAGCGCGCTGACCTGGCGCGACACCGCCGACTGCGACAGCCCGAGTTGTTCGCCGGCATGGGTGAAGCTTCCCGCCTCCGCCGCCGCGTGAAACACCTTCAGCTTATCCCAGTCCATATCCGTGAATCCGTCGCGAGTTCGTGCCATGATTACTCCGCCGCTGCGCGGTCGTGGGCGTGTGCAGCCAGATAACGTTCGACTTCGAGCGCGGCCATGCAGCCCATGCCAGCAGCGGTGACCGCCTGGCGCCAGGTTTCATCGGCCACGTCGCCGGCGGCGAATACGCCGGGCACCGACGTCGCGGTCGAATTCGGCGCAACCTCGACATAGCCCGACGGCCGCAATTTGATCTGGCCCTTGACCAGGTCGGTGGCCGGGGCGTGGCCGATGGCGATGAACACGCCGTCGGCGGGAACGTCCGTCGTCGCACCGGTCTTGACGTTCTTCAGCCGCACATGGGTGACCTTGGCGGGACCCGCGGTGCCGCAGATCTCGTCGATCGCCGAATCCCAGATCACCTTGATCTTGGGATGCTTGAACAGTCGCTCCTGCAGGATGCGTTCGGCGCGGAAATGATCGCGGCGGTGGACGATGGTGACCGAGGCGGCGAAGTTGGTCAGGAACAGCGCTTCCTCGACCGCGGTGTTGCCGCCGCCGACCACCACGACGTCCTTGCCGCGATAGAAGAAGCCATCGCAGGTGGCGCAGGCGGAGACGCCGCCGCCCTGAAACTGCTCCTCCGAGGGGATGCCGAGCCAGCGCGCCTGCGCGCCGGTGGCCAGGATCACGGTTTCGGCCAGATAGATGTCGCCGCTGTCGCAGACCAGCCGGAACGGGCGCTGCGCCAGATCGAGCTCGGTGACGAGGTCGGTGACGATTTTCGTGCCCACATGGGCCGCCTGCTTTTCCATCTGCTCCATCAGCCACGGGCCCTGGATCACATCGGCGAAGCCGGGATAGTTTTCCACGTCGGTGGTGATGGTGAGCTGCCCACCCGGCTGGATGCCCTGGATCAGCACGGGCTCCAGCATCGCCCGCGCGGCATAGATCGCTGCGGTGTAGCCGGCGGGACCGGAACCGATAATGACAACTTTGGCGTGGATGGGGGCGGCCATGGTCAGAATCCCTTTCTGAAGGGAAATTGGTCAGTTGTGATGCGAAATGCTCACGCGACAGCGTCGCGGCGACCGGAAAGTGGCAAATCCGAGTCTGACTTAAGTCTAGGTTATCTGGCGAGCTATGCAAGAATTGCAATCCGTCCACGCAGATTTTCCACGGATGACGCTTAATTTCTGCACCGCACGCGCAATAAAATTGCGCCAAACCGGGCGCTTAGGCTATGAACTTGGGGGAAGAGAACGAACCGACCTCTGCCACCAGCCAGGACCTGCCCCGCGTGCCGAAAAGTCTCGACGAGATCGACCTCAAGATTCTCAGTGAAATCCAGGCCGACGGCCGCATCACCAATGTGGAACTGGCGCGCCGGGTCGGCATTTCGCCGCCGCCCTGCCTGCGCCGGGTGCGTACGCTGGAAGAGGCCGGCTACATCCAGGGCTATCGTGGCCTGCTCGATCCGCGGCTGCTCGGCTTCGACGTCACGGTGTTCGCCTCGGTCCACCTGTCGAGCCAAGCCGACGCCGACCTCAAGGCGTTCGAGGATTTCGTCCGCAAGGAGCCGCTGGTGCGGGAATGCTGGATGCTGTCCGGCGAGATCGACTTCATCCTGAAATGCGTGGCGCCGGACATGGCGACGTTCCAGGAGTTCGTCGGCCAGCTCACCGCCGCGCCGCACGTGCGGAACGTGCGCACGTCGCTGGTGCTGCACAACTCGAAATATGCCGCCGCTGTGCCGCTGGAGCTCAAGGTCGCGGGCTGATTCACTTGCCCCGGACGCGGAGCAGCACTTCGTGATGCGCCGCGTCCGGGGCAAGTAATTGCGATGCACGAAAAAGCCCGCGTTGAGAACAACGCGGGCTTCCCGAAGTCGAAGGAAATCTCAGCTCTTCTTGCGCAGCATCGCGTCGAGGCTGATCGGGCCGCCGCCGGACGTCGCCAGATACAGGCAGGCGAAGCAGAACAGAATCGCGGCGGTGCCGCCGTTGAGCAGCGGCAGGAACACCGGCTCGGCGCCCTTGAACATGTGGCCGATGAAGTACGCGAACGCCATTTCGCCCGCGAGGATGAAGGCCACCAGACGGCTGAAAAGACCGACCATCAGCAACGCGCCGAGAACGAGTTCTATAGTGCCTGCCGCACCGATCAGCGAAAATAGTTCGACCTTGGCGAAATACGGCACGGCCGGAAACTTGAAGATCTTCGCGACGCCGTACTGAAACAGCAGCAGGCCGGTGATGAAGCGAAACAGGCTGAGCGCCGCCGGCTGATACTTGGCGGCGATGGAATCGAAATTCATGAATAGTCCCCCAGTCGAGATGTAGACGATTGTGATGCGAGTAGTGCGTTGTCCGAACACGATTGAAAGCAGTTTTCAAGCCAACCGCGTTCAAAAGCACAGGCCTGTTAAACACAGCCGCGTGACAATTATTCCGGTCTTCCTCGCTTTTGATTGATCGGCGGGACGGACGGTTGCATGGCGCAGCAAAAGGCCGCGGTGGGCGCGGCCTTTGTTGCTGGTGGCTATGCGAAAGGCTCAGCGCCACTCAACCTTGGTGATCTCGTAGGCCTTGGCGCCGCCGGGAGCAACGACCTCGACGGAGGTCCCCTTGGCCTTGCCGATCAGCGCGCGCGCCAATGGCGAGGTGATCGAGATGCGGCCCTTCTTGGCGTCGGCTTCCGGCTCGCCGACGATCTGCCAGACCGCCTTCTTCTCGGTGTCCTCGTCGATCAGAGTCACGGTGGCGCCGAACATGATGGTGTCGCCGGAGAGCTTGCTGATGTCGATGATCTCGGCACGCGCCAGCTTGTCCTCGAGTTCGTTGATGCGACCCTCGTTGTGCGACTGCTCTTCCTTCGCGGCGTGATATTCGGCGTTTTCCGACAGGTCGCCATGGGAGCGGGCTTCGGCAATCTGCTCGATGATCCGCGGGCGGTTCACCGTCTGACGCTCCTTCAATTCAACCTCGAGGGCGGCATAGCCGCCGGCGGTCATCGGGACCTTCTCAACCATCTTTCTTCGTCCTCTAACGTCATGCATACGCCGATGCGGCGCACGCATTACAGTGCAATTTGGCAGGTGGCGGCGCAGCGATGCGCGCAGCCTCATGTCGTCCGGATCATCGATCGAAGCAGGATCTTATCACAAATCAGGACAGCGGGTCCGGATCATGCGGCCGACCGTGCTCTCACGTGCGAACAAGCGCCGAAACAGAACAATGACATGACTGGCGAGTTCCAGTCATGCCCTGTTTATTGCTGATCGGGTCCGGTCAGGCCCGGCCGGGATCAGGTTTCGGAAAAGTAACTCTGCAGTGTGCGGACCTCAAGGTCCCCGTCCCGATAGGCCCGGATTCCCTGCGCGGCCGCAACGGCGCCCGAAAGAGTGGTGTAATACGGAACTTTATGCAAGAGGGCAGCGCGCCGCAGCGATCGGCTGTCGGCCAGTGCCTGCGGACCGTCGGTGGTATTGAACACCAGCTGGATCTCGCCATTGGTGATGGCATCGACGATATGCGGCCGGCCTTCCAGCACCTTGTTGATCTTGACGGCGGGGACCCCGCTGTCGACCAGGAAGCGCTGGGTCCCGGACGTCGCCAGCACCTTGAAGCCCTGCGACGACAGCAGCCTGACCGCCTCGAGGATGCGGGTCTTGTCGTCCTCGCGGACCGAGACGAAGACGGTGCCCTTGCGCGGCACGCGCGTGCCGCCGCCGAGCTGGCTCTTGGCAAACGCAACCTCGAAGGAACGGTCGATGCCCATCACCTCGCCGGTGGAGCGCATCTCCGGCCCGAGCACGGTATCGACGCCGGGGAAGCGGGCGAAGGGAAACACCGATTCCTTGACGCCGACATGGTCGAGCTTGCGCTTCTGCAGATTGAAGGAGGCGAGCTTCTCGCCGGCCATGATGCGCGCGGCGATCTTGGCGACCTGGATACCCATCACCTTGGCGACGAAGGGCACGGTGCGCGACGCCCGCGGATTGACCTCCAGCACGTAGATCTCGCCGTCCTTGATGGCGAACTGCACGTTCATCAGGCCGACCACGTCGAGGCCGAGCGCCATGTCGCGGGTCTGCGCCTCCAGGCGCGCAATCATTGCGGCATCCAGCGAATGCGGCGGCAGCGAACAGGCGGAGTCGCCGGAGTGGATGCCGGCTTCCTCGATGTGCTCCATGATGCCGACGACAAACGTGTCCTTGCCGTCGCACAGGCAGTCGACGTCGATCTCGATGGCGTCCGACAGATAGCGGTCGAACAGCAGCGGATTGGTGCCGAGCACGGTGTTGATCTGGCCGGTCTTGTCGTTGGGATAGCGCGCCTTGACGTCGCCCGGCACCAGCTCCGGCAGCGTGCCGAGCAGGTAGTCGCCGAGCTGGCTCTCCTCGCGGATGATCTGCATGGCGCGGCCGCCGAGCACGTAGGACGGGCGCACCACCAGCGGCAGGCCGAGGTCGGACGCCACCAAGCGCGCCTGCTCGACGGAGTAGGCGATGCCGTTCTTCGGCTGCTTCAATTTCAATTTGTCGAGCACGCGCTTGAAGCGGTCGCGGTCCTCGGCGAGATCGATGGCGTCGGGCGAGGTGCCGAGAATGGGGACGCCGGCGTCTTCCAGCGTATGCGCCAGCTTCAGCGGGGTCTGGCCGCCGAACTGCACGATGACGCCGTGCAGCCTGCCGTTCTGCTGCTCGGTCTCGATGATCTCCAGCACGTCCTCGCCGGTGAGCGGCTCGAAGTACAGCCGGTCGGCGGTGTCGTAGTCGGTCGACACCGTCTCCGGGTTGCAGTTGATCATGATGGTCTCATAGCCGACGTCATGCAGCGCGAAGCAGGCATGGCAGCAGCAATAGTCGAACTCGATGCCCTGGCCGATGCGGTTCGGACCGCCGCCGAGGATGATCACCTTGTCCTTGCCCGAGGGCCGGCTTTCGTCGGCCGTGGTGCCGGCAAACGGCGACTCGTAGGTCGAGTACATATATGCGGTGGGCGAGGCGAATTCGGCGGCGCAAGTGTCGATGCGCTTGAACACGGGGCGGACGTCGAGCGAGCGCCTGAGAGTCCTGACCTCGACTTCGGTCTTGCCGGTGAGCCCGGCGAGACGCGCATCCGAGAAGCCCATGGCCTTCAGTGAGCGCATGCCGAACGCATTGCCCGGCAGGCCGTTGGCCTTCACTTTGGCCTCCATGTCGACGATGCCGCGCATCTCCGACAGGAACCAGGGATCGATCTTGCAGGACGTGAAGATGTCGTCGTCGCTCCAGCCGAGCCGCATCGCCTGCGCGACCTGCAGCAGGCGGTCCGGCGTCGGCGTGCCCAAAGCGGCACGGACGGCGTTCTTGTCATCGCCGCGGCCGAGGTCGTCGATCTCGATCTCGTCGAGGCCGGTGAGGCCGGTCTCGAGCCCGCGCAGCGCCTTCTGCAGCGATTCCTGGAAGGTGCGACCGATCGCCATGACTTCGCCCACCGATTTCATCGAGGTGGTGAGCGTGGTGGAGGCGCCGGGGAATTTCTCGAAGGCGAAGCGCGGAATCTTGGTGACGACGTAGTCGATGGTGGGCTCGAACGACGCAGGGGTCGCGCCGCCGGTGATGTCGTTGGCGATTTCGTCGAGCGTGTAGCCGACCGCCAGCTTGGCGGCGACCTTGGCGATCGGGAAGCCAGTGGCCTTCGACGCCAGCGCCGAGGAGCGCGACACGCGGGGATTCATTTCGATCACCACCATGCGGCCGTCGGCGGGATTGACGCCGAACTGCACGTTGGAGCCGCCGGTCTCGACGCCGATCTCGCGCAGCACCGCCAATGAGGCGTCGCGCATGATCTGGTATTCCTTGTCGGTCAGCGTCAGCGCCGGCGCGACCGTGATGGAGTCGCCGGTGTGCACGCCCATCGGATCGATGTTCTCGATCGAGCAGACGATGATGCAGTTGTCCTTCTTGTCGCGGACCACCTCCATCTCGAACTCTTTCCAGCCGAGCACCGATTCCTCGATCAGCACTTCGGAGGTCGGCGAGGCGTCGATGCCGCGCTCGACGATCTCTATGAATTCGGCCTTGGTGTAGGCAATGCCGCCGCCGGTGCCGCCCATGGTGAAAGAGGGGCGGATCAAGGCCGGGAAGTCGATCACGTCGAGGGCGCGCAAGGCGTCGGGCAGGTTCTTGACCTGCACCGAACGCGGCGTCTCCAGCCCGATCTTGGTCATCGCCTCGCGAAAGCGCTGGCGATCCTCCGCCTTGTCGATGGCGTCGGCGGTGGCGCCGATCATCTCGACGTCGAATTTTTCCAGCGTGCCCTGCTTGCGCAGGGACAGCGCGCAGTTCAGCGCAGTCTGGCCGCCCATGGTCGGCAGCAGCGCAAAGCCCTTGGAACGGTCGCCGCGCTCCTTCTCGATGATCTTGGCGACGATCTCCGGGGTGATCGGCTCGATATAGGTGGCATCGGCCAATTCCGGGTCGGTCATGATGGTCGCCGGATTGGAATTGACCAGGACGATCCGGTAGCCCTCTTCCTTCAGCGTCTTGACCGCCTGGGTGCCCGAATAGTCGAATTCGCACGCCTGGCCGATCACAATGGGACCGGCGCCGATGATCAGGATGGTGGATATGTCTGTGCGTTTGGGCATTGCATCTCGCGAGTGGTGTCAAATCGGCACAAAAAGGGCGCGCGTGTCGCGCGTCCCTTGGGCCTGGGCGCCGAGCCAACCTCGAAGTCAAAGTCGACCCCGCGCGCGGCTGTCTTTAGACCACATTGCCGGGGCGGGGAAGGCTTTTGAAGCCGCCGTCAACCGGGAATATACCGGCGCGGATCGCTCGTCGAAGCAAGGTGGGGCGGCCTTCGTGGCAATAGGGCTTGCCGAGCCGAAGCGGCGGAGGCTGGAGGCCCGGCCTGGACTTGAACCAGGATGAAGAGCGATGCACTGCCCCCGCGTAACTTCCGCCACCGGGCCGCCGACGATCATACCGATCATAGGCCGGCAGGCCACTTTTAATTACCGGTAGGCTTAAGAATGTCTATGCGCCGGGAAGGTATCAGAGGGCGTGCTGGGCGACGAACGTCATGCGCCATGGGTTATGGCCGATGTTGGCGGGGACCCGCGTGGCGGCGAAGCCCGCCGTCTGGAGCCGGGCGATCATCTCGGCATCGCTGTAACGCTGCAGCCCGACCTTGGCCCGCAACTGCCGGTAGTCCGACAGCGCGGTGCGCACCAGTCCCCAGAGCGCATCCTTCATGAAGCCGTGGGTCCAGGCGAGGCGGAGCAGGGCGATCACGTCGCGGCCCATTCCGGTCTCCGGCGCCAGCACATCGCCCACCACCAGCCGCCCGGCGGGCTTCAGCAGGCGGCGGATCACCGCGAAAGCCGAGTCCAGCTCGGCCGGGCTCATGTACTGGCTGACCGAGTTCATGATCGCCAGATCGACGGAGTTTTCGGCCAGGCCCGGCAATTCGTCGAGCGACCGCACCTCGATTTTGGCATTGCTGGCAAAGCGGGCCGCCAGCCGGCCGCGAACCCCCGGCGCGGGCTCGGACAGAATCAGCCTGCCGCAGGCCTCGGCCACACGGCCGGCGGACAGCGCCTCGCCGCAGGCAAAGTCCAGCACCACGGCGTCGGGCGCCCCGATGTAGCCGATAATTTCCCGGGCAATGACCTCGAAGTGCACGTCACGATGCAGCCTGCTGGCATAAATCGTGTGCGTGGAATCGTAATAATCGATCCATTCGTCCATGGGGCTAGGGCCTGGTTATTGTTTGTTCCGCCGATGGAACCTGGATAATCGTGCTGCGTTAGGCATTCTCTAGAGCGTTTTGGCGTCAAGGGAAACCTCTTCACTCCTGTAAAACCTGTCGGGTTTCATCGTGAAGACGTGATCTTTGTTCAAGACAGTCGGGCAGGCTTGGGGAGAATGACCGGATTCTGTTGCCGCATCGCTCCGCCGCTTGAGCGTCGAATCAGCGTTCCCAAATGTCAAAGGAAGGTCCACCGTGAGTAAAACACCCACTGCAAGCAAAGTTGCTCCCGATCTCGATACGCCGACCGATCTGCCGTCCGCGGCCGTGGAGAAGATCTCCAAGACGTTGAACGTGCTGCTCGCCGACGCCTTCGCGCTCTACCTCAAGACCAAGAACTTCCATTGGCACATCAGCGGCCGGCATTTCCGGGATTATCACCTGATGCTCGACGAGCAGTCGGATCAGATTTTCGCCACCACCGATGCGCTGGCGGAGCGGGTCCGCAAGGTCGGCGGCCGGACCGTGCGCTCGATCGGCGAGATCGCCAAGCTGCAGACCATCAAGGACAACAACGAGGACTATGTTCCGCCGCGTGAAATGCTGCGCGAACTGATGAACGACAACAAGGCGATGGCCGCCGCGATGCGCAAGGCGCACAAGGTCGTCGACGACGTCGAGGACGCCGCCACCGCCGGGCTGCTGGAAAACTTCATCGATGAGACCGAGCGCAGGACCTGGTTCCTGTTCGAGGCCAGCCGTCAGGAAGGCGGCAACGAGGACTAAGCGTCGTCCATCAGGCGATGATCCGGAAGCCCTCTCCGCAAGGAGGGGCTTCTTTTATTCCTGGTCGGCGCCGCGGCGACCAGCGCCGTCTCGCCCGTATTATCTTGCCGGCAATGCTTCCAGCGCCTTGGCGATCGCGCGCAGGTCCAGCCACGCCATGCGCTTGTAGGACGGCGAGCGCAGCAGATAGGCGGGGTGGAAGCTGGCGATCGCCCGAATCGTGCGCGTACCGGTGTCGTAGTCGACCCAGCGGCCGCGCGATTTCATGATGCCGTCCCTGGTCTGCAGCAGGGTCTGCGTCGAAGGATTGCCCAGCGTCACCAGGATGTCCGGATTGACCAGTTCGATGTGGCGCTGGATGAAGGGCAGGCAGGTCTGGGTTTCCTGCGGCGTCGGCGTGCGGTTGCCTGGCGGTCGCCACGGAATCACGTTGGCGATGTAGACGGTGGTGCGGTCGAGGCCGATGGCCTTGAGCATCAGATCGAGCAGCTTGCCGGAGCGGCCGACGAACGGCAGTCCCTCTATATCCTCCTCGCGGCCCGGCGCTTCGCCGACGAACATGATGCGGGCCTGCGGGTTGCCGTCGGCGAACACCAACTGGGTCGCGGTGGATTTCAGCGCGCAGCCTTCGAACTTGTCCATGAGGCCGCGCAGCGCCTCCAGCGACGGGGCGGTACGCGCGGCATCCCGCGCGGCGGCGATGGCGACTTCCGGCGCGATCTCGACCTTGGCCGGCGGCTTCGGCTTGGCCTCGGCGTCCATCGAGGCCAGCGTCCGGCGCTGCGGGGCCGGTTGGGCCGCCGCCCGCACGGTCGCGGCCACATCGACGTCGGACATCCGGTCCACCGGCTCGTCCATCAGCGCGCAGTCCACCCCGGCCTCGAGGTAGAAGGCCAGCAACTGGTGCACAGTGGGGGCGGGGTCAGGCGTCATGGCGCGGCGTCAACAACATGCCGCCAATCTAGAACGGATCGCCCCGCAACGGAACGCCCGGCGTCGCATTTCTGTCGTTGTGCTTGTTCTTCCGCCAAAAATCGGAAACAACCACCCTAGAAGCGTTCTGAAACGGGCATAAGACCAAATCGAGATCACAATATGAGCACCGACGAACTGCCGCCCCGGGAGTCCATGGAATTCGACGTCGTCATCGTCGGCGCCGGCCCGTCGGGCCTGGCCGCCGCGATCCGGCTGAAACAGCTCAACGCGGAACTCACCGTGGTGGTCGTGGAAAAGGGCTCCGAGGTCGGCGCCCACATCCTCTCCGGCGCGGTGATCGATCCGGTGTCGCTGGACAAGCTGATCCCGGACTGGCGCCAGGATGCCGACTGTCCGCTGAAGACCCAGGTCAAGGACGACCAGTTCTATTTCATGACCAAGACCGGCGGCTTCAGGCTGCCGAACTTCCTGATGCCGCCGCTGATGAACAACCATCACTGCTTCATCACCTCGTTGGGCATGGTGACGCGCTGGCTGGCCGCCAAGGCGGAAGCGCTCGGCGTCGAGATCTATCCGGGCTTTGCTGCTGCGGAGACGCTGTATGACGAGAGCGGCGCGGTGCGCGGCATCGCCACCGGCGACATGGGTATCGGCCGCGACGGCAAGCCGAAGGACAGCTTCACCCGCGGCATGGAGCTGCTCGGCAAGTACACCTTGTTCGCCGAGGGCGCGCGCGGCAGCCTGACCAAGCAGCTGATCGCCAAATTCGCCCTCGACAAGGACTGCGAGCCCGGCAAGTTCGGCATCGGCCTCAAGGAAATCTGGCAGATCGATCCGGCGAAACACCAGAAGGGCACGGTCAAGCATTCGTTCGGCTGGCCGCTCGACAACGACGTGGGCGGCGGCTCGTTCCTGTATCACTACGACGACAACCTGGTGGCCGTCGGCTTCGTGGTGCATCTGAACTACGAAAACCCCTACCTCTATCCGTTCGAGGAATTCCAGCGCTTCAAGACCCACCCCTTGATCCGCGACACCTTTGTCGGTGCGAAACGGCTGGCCTATGGCTCGCGCGCCATCACCGAAGGCGGCTACCAGTCGGTGCCGCGTTTGACCTTCCCGGGCGGCGCGCTGATCGGTTGCGCGGCGGGGTTCGTCAACGTGCCGCGCATCAAGGGCGTGCACAACGCCATGGCGTCCGGCATGCAGGCCGCCGAGCACGTCGACGCTGCGCTGAAGGCCGGCCGTGCCAATGACGAGTTGGTGGATTACGAGAACGGCTGGCGGGCGTCGTCGATCGGCAAGGACCTGTTCCCGGTGCGCAACGCCAAGCCACTGTGGTCGAAGTTCGGTACCCTCGTCGGCAACGCGCTGGGCGGCTTCGACATGTGGTGCAACACCTTCGGTTTCTCGCTGTTCGGCACGCTCAAGCACGACAAGCCGGATCGCAAGACGCTGAAGCCCGCGAAGAACTACCAGCCGATCGCCTATCCGAAGCCGGACGGCAAGCTGACCTTCGACCGGTTGTCCTCGGTGTTCCTGTCCAACACCAATCACGAGGAGGACCAGCCTGTCCATCTCAAGGTCGCCGACATGGCGCTGCAGAAGTCGTCGGAGCATGACGTATTCGCCGGCCCGTCGAACCGCTATTGCCCGGCGGGGGTCTATGAGTGGGTCGAGGAATCCACCGGTCCGCGCTTCCAGATCAACGCGCAGAACTGCGTTCACTGCAAAACCTGCGACGTGAAGGACCCCAACGGCAACATCACCTGGGTGCCGCCCGAAGGTGGCGGCGGACCGAATTACGAGGCGATGTAGGGGCGACGTTCACGAGCGCCGTCGCATTTCCCGGACGCGATGCGGCATTCTCAGGCGATGCTCTTGCATCGCCGACATGCCGCTTCGCAGATCCGGGATCCCGGTTCGCAAACAAGGATCCTGGACCCCGGGTCTGCGGAGCAGCACTTCGTGCTGCGCCGCGCCCGGGGAACGCAGCGTTCGTCACGGAACCGCCACAGTGCGGGCGCCTTCAGGGATATAGTGCCATCGGCGGCATCTATCGGCATGGGCGGTTCGGGCCCGATCCTTGCGATTGAGCGCCAAACGCGGCATTGTCAGAGGGCTTGATGCTGCCGGGTCGGTTGCGCATCGGAGCCTTATCCGTAAATCTCCGTTTTCTTTTGGAGCCAGGCCCATCGTGATGTTGTCCAACCTATTTCGTCGCCTGACCCTCGCCGCTGTGGCTGTTGCAACGCTGGCGTTGCCCGGCACGTTGCTGGCCCAGACCCCCGACCATACGGCCGACAGTTCGGCGCAGTTTCCCAACAGCCGCGACCTGAAATTCCTCACCACGGCGGGCAGCTACCTCGCTGCGCGCCACGCCAGCGTCGAACGCGATGCCAGCTCGGCTGCGGCGTTTTACCGCTCGGCGCTGCGCACCGACCCGAAGAACAACGAACTGCTCGACCGCGCCTTCATCTCCTCGCTGGCCGACGGCGACATCGACGAGGCCGTCAAGCTCGCCGACCGCATCCTGGTGATCGACAAGCAAAACCGCGTGGCGCGGCTGGTGGTCGGCGTGCGCGACCTTAAGCTGAAGAAATATGCCGCGGCGCAGACCAACATCAACCAGTCGATCCGCGGCCCGATCACCGATCTCGTGGCGACGCTGCTGTCGGGCTGGGCCAGCTATGGCGCCGGCGACAGCAAGACCGCAATTTCCAATATCGACAAGCTGGCCGGTCCGGAATGGTATCCGATCTTCAAGGATCTGCATGCCGGCATGCTGCTCGACCTCGCCGGCAAGCAGAAGGATGCCGGCGCCCGCTTCGAGCGCGCCTACAAGCTCGACGATTCCGCGCTGCGCGTAGTCGACGCCTATGCGCGCTGGACCTCGCGCAACAAGGACGATGCGTCCGCGCAGGCGATCTACGAGAATTTCAACAAGAAGCTGGCCCGCCATCCGCTGGTGCTGGAAGGCATCAAGGAGACCAAGGCCGGCAAGAAGCTGCCGCCGCTGGTCGACAGCCCGCAGGCCGGCGCCGCCGAGGCGCTGTACGGCATCGGCGCGTCGCTGACCCGCCGCGGTGGCGAGGATCTGGCGCTGGTCTATCTGCAGCTCGCGCTTTACCTGAAGCCCGATCATTCGCTGGCGCTGCTGTCGCTTGCCGATCTCTATGAATCGGTGAAGAAGCCGGCGATGGCCATCAAGGTCTATGAGCGCGTACCGGCCAATTCGGCGCTGAAGCGCAACGCGCAGATCCAGCAGGCCACCGATCTCGACGCCGCCGACCGCTCGGAAGAAGCGATCAAGATCCTCAAGGGCGTCACCGCCGAGGATCCCAAGGATCTCGAAGCCATCATGGCGCTCGGCAATATCGAGCGCGGCAAGAAGAAGTTCGCCGATTGCGCCGAGACCTACAGCCAGGGCATCGACGTGATCGCCGCCAACCAGGACAAGCCGAACTGGGTGTATTTCTACTTCCGCGGCATCTGCCTGGAGCGGTCCAAGCAGTGGGCCAAGGCCGAGACCGACATGCGCAAGGCGCTTGAGCTGCAGCCCGAGCAGCCGCATGTGCTGAACTATCTCGGCTATTCCTGGATCGACCAGGGCATCAACCTCGACGACGCCATGAAGATGATCAAGCGCGCCGTCGACCAGCGGCCGGACGATGGCTACATCGTCGATCTCGCTTGGCTGGGCCTATTACCGGATCGGCAATTTCGAGGAAGCCGCCAAGACGCTGGAGCGGGCCATCGACCTGAAGCCGGAAGATCCGACCATCAACGACCATCTCGGCGACGCCTACTGGCGGGTTGGCCGCACCCTGGAAGCCAAATTCCAGTGGCAGCATGCCAAGGACCTGAAGCCGGAAGCGGAAGAACTGCCGAAGATCGAAGCCAAGATCGAAAACGGCCTGCCGGACGATCCGTCATCGTCCGCAGCCTCTGCCGACAAGAAAAAGAAGACGGCAAGGGCGGTTGATCGAAAGGCTGGTTCGCCGATGTCGGCGCTGAGGGATACTGCGCGTGCCAAGGTCAACCTGACCCTTCGGGTGGTTGGCCGCCGCGTCGATGGCTATCACGATCTGGAAAGCGTCGTGGCGTTCGCCGATTGCGCGGACGCCCTGGTGCTGGACGTGGGCGGCGAACTCGCGCTCTCGACCAGCGGTCCGCGCGCGCAGGAATGCGGCGAGGCCTCCGACAATCTGGTGATCAAGGCGGCACGCCTGCTCGGCGAACGGGTCGAGGGCCTGAAGGTCGGCGCGTTTGCGCTCGACAAGCATTTGCCGGTGGCCGCCGGCATCGGCGGCGGTTCGGCCGATGCTGCCGCGGCGTTGCGGCTGCTGGCGCAGGCCAATGGCCTTGCTGCCGACGATGCGCGATTGCTGGAAGTCGCGCGGCTGACCGGCGCCGACGTTCCGGTGTGCCTGGAATCCCGCGCCTGCGTGATGACCGGTGTGGGCGATACGCTGCTGCCGCTCGGCCTGCCGCGATTGCCCTGCGTGATGGTCAATCCGCGCGTGCCCGTGGCGACCAAGGATGTGTTCAAGGAACTCGGCCTGCGCAACGGCCAGCTCCGCGTCGGCATCACCGACGTGCTGAAGGCGCCGAAATGGCCCGGCGAAGACGCCGCCATCGACGTCTGGATCAAGGCGCTGGCCGCCGGCGTCAACGATCTCGAAGCCCCGGCGATCAAGGTCGAGCCGGTGATCGGCGAGGTGCTGTCGGCACTCGGGGCGCTCGACGGTGTCCGGCTGGCCCGCATGTCCGGCTCCGGCGCCACCTGCTTTGCCCTGTTCGACGACGACGCCACCGCGCAGCAGGCCGCGCAGGCGATCGGGCAGGCGCATCCGCAGTGGTGGGTGCATGCCGGGGCGTTGAACTGAGTTCACCGCAATTTCTGCCGTCATCCTGAGGCGCCGTCGCTCTTGCGACGGCCTCGAAGGATGGGCCACGTGCTCTTGCGCCCGCTTCCGCATCCTTCGAGGCTCGCCGAAAAGGCGAGCACCTCAGGATGACGGCGTCATTGTTTGCCTCAGTGCGACCGTGCCAGACAGAACGCCACCACCTGTTCCAGCGCGGTCTTCATCGGCGACGGCGGGAACAGCGCCAGCGCGTCGACGGCCATGGCGCCGTAATGCTGGGCGCGGTTGATGGTGTCTTCGAGGGCGCGGTGTTTGGTCATCAGGCCGACGGCGTGGTCGAGGTCGCCGTCCTCGATTTCGCCGCGCTCCAGAGCCTTGACCCAGAAGGCGCGCTCGGCGTCGTTGCCGCGGCGGAACGCCAGCACCACCGGCAAGGTGATCTTGCCCTCGCGGAAATCGTCGCCGACATTCTTGCCGAGTTTGGCGGCCTTGCCGCCGTAGTCCAGCACGTCGTCGACCAGCTGGAACGCGATGCCGAGATTCATGCCGACCGAGCGGCAGGCGGTCTGCTCGGCCTTCGGGCGGCCGGCGATGACCGGACCGACCTCGCAGGCCGCGGCGAACAATTCGGCGGTCTTGCCGCGGATCACCGCGAGATATTCGTCCTCGGTGGTCGCGGTGTTCTTGGCGGCGGCGAGCTGCATCACCTCGCCCTCGGCGATGGTCGCCGCGGCAGAGGACAGGATGTCGAGCGCGCGCAGGCTCCCGACCTCGACCATCATCCGGAAGGCCTGGCCGAGCAGGAAGTCGCCGACCAGCACGCTGGCCTCGTTGCCCCACAGCATGCGGGCGGACAATTTCCCGCGGCGCAGCTCGCTCTGGTCGACCACGTCGTCGTGCAGCAAAGTGGCGGTGTGCATGAATTCGACGGCGGCGGCGAGCTTGATATGGCCGTCGCCGGCATAGCCCGTGAGATTGGCCATCGCCAGCGTCAGCATCGGCCGTAACCGCTTGCCGCCCGACGAGATCAGGTGGTTGGCGACCTCCGGGATCATGGTGACCTCAGAGCCGGTGCGCGACAGGATGGTGCTGTTGACGCGCTCCATGTCGGCCGCAACCAGCGCCACCAGTTGATCGATCGATGCGGTGGAATGGCTCTCGAAGGGAACTATGACCGCCACGCTGTAAGTCTCCGGATTGCGACAGCAATTCCCTGCATGCGAGATTGCAGGATACGCTGTATGCCATTTAGGTCGAATCCGGGTTGGCAACAGGTGTCGTCAGCGGCCGATTTCGACACGGCACAATAGAAACTGCGGGCTGGCGCGGCAAGGGCATGCGGCGCCTGCGGACCCCTCAGACGGCGGCAAAGGAACAGGACCGTGCGCGAACTGGTGCGAACCAACGATGTGGTGCTGGTTTCGGCGGTCGGGTCGCTGCTCGATGGTGCCAATATCCACCATCTGGTGCTGGACCAGAACATGAGCATCCTCGAAGGCTCGGTGGGCGTGATCCCGCGGCGGATTCTGGTCCACCAGGACGACCTCGGCGAAGCGCGCCAGGTGCTGACCGATGCCGGGCTCGCCCACGAGTTGCGGGCTGATGACTGATCTGCCGGCGGAGACCACCGACGACGCCTTTCTCGGCGGCAGGTTGCGGCTGCGGCAGCTGCGGTCCGGCCACCGCGCCGGCCATGACGCCATGCTGCTGGCCGCTGCCACCGCGGCGCAGCCTGGCCAGGCGGTGGTGGATTTCGGCGCCGGCGTCGGCGCGGCCGGGCTGGCGGTGGCGCGGCGCGTGGACGGTATTTCGTTGCGGCTGGTGGAAATCGACCCGGTGCTGGTGCAGCTGGCGCGCGATAATGCCGCGGCCAATGGCCTCGGCGCCGAGGTGGTCACGCTGGATATCGGCGCGGGTGCCGCGGCTTTTGCCGCCGCCGGACTTGGGCCGGACAGCGCCGACGTGGTGCTGATGAATCCGCCATTCCACGATGCCGCCCGGCACCGCGGCTCCCCGGATGGGGCGCGCCAGATCGCCCATGTCGCGACGGCGACCACGCTGCAGGCGTGGGTGCATGCGGCGCGGCGCGTGCTGAAATCCGGCGGCGCGCTGACATTGATCTGGCGCGCCGACGGCCTGGCCGAGGTGCTGGCGGAGCTGCAGCGCGGCTTCGGCAGCATCAAGGTTCTGGCGGTGCACAGCGCTCCCGCGGAACCCGCGATCCGCATCATCGTGGCGGCCGTGAAGGGCGGGCGGGCGCCGCTGAGCATCGTGCCGGCGGTCGCGCTCAGGGATGCATCCGGCGCGCCGGATCCCCATATTCGGAATGTGCTGGACGGAACGGCGGCGCTGCGGTTGTGAACGCGCGAGGAAACCTATTGCGGCAAGGTCTCGGATTGTTTCTGCGGCGCGGAGGTGAAGTGGATCGCTGCGAACAGACAGCACATCAGCATCATCAGCAGATAGATCTTCATGTCTTCCTCCGCTGAGGCGTATTCGCCTTGTGGGATTTCAACGCACCGAGCGTTGCTCAGTTCAATGACACCCGCGTGATAAAATACGGTTAAGGCCAGCGTAACGAGATGGGTAAACTTTGCGACAACGAGCAGGAACAGTGATGAAAAGCCTTATGGACATGATCCCCGCGCGGTTCCGCCGCAGCACCGCCGTGGTTCCGGTCGTGCGGCTGTCCGGCGTGATCGGCGCGGCGACGCCGCTGCGGCCGGGCCTGTCGCTGTCGGGTGTCGCGAAGCTGCTGGACAAGGCCTTCGCGACCAAGAACGCGAAGGCGGTGGCGCTGCTGATCAATTCGCCCGGCGGCTCGCCGGTGCAGTCGCGGCAGATCTTTTTGCGCATCCGGCAATTGGCCGCCGAGAAGAAGCTGCCGGTGCTGGCGTTCGTCGAAGACGTCGCGGCATCGGGCGGTTACATGATCGCCTGCGCGGCCGACGAGATTTTTGTCGATCCGTCGTCGATCGTCGGTTCCATCGGCGTGGTCGGCGGCACCTTCGGTTTCCAGGAGTTGATCAGGAAGATCGGCATCGAACGACGGCTCTACACGGCCGGCGAGCGCAAGGCGACGCTCGATCCGTTCCTGCCGGAAAATCCCGACGACGTCGCGCGCATCAAGGCGCTGCAGCGTGAGATCCACACCATCTTCATCGCGCTGGTGAAGGGCAGCCGCGGCGCCCGCCTGACGGGCGCCGACGACGTGCTGTTTTCCGGCGAATACTGGGCCGGCGAATCCGGCATCGCGCTGGGGCTGGCTGACGCCGTCGGCGACCTCCGGTCGACATTGCGGGCGCGCTTTGGCGACAAGGTGGACATGCCGGTGATCGCGCCGCCGACCGGACTGCTGGCCGGGCTCCTGGGCCGCAAGTCCGGTGCCGGGGTTGAACTGGCGCTGGATGGCCTTGGCGGGCTGCCGGAGCAGCTGATTTCGGCGCTGGAAACCCGGGTGATCTGGGCCAAATACGGCTTTTAGCGGGTCGCCGGCCCGCGCCATTTGGCCCCGCAGAAGCCGATTGCGGGAACGGCCGAGTTGCGCGAAACTGCGGCCCTGGGGGCTGGACCATGAACGACAAGGATCGCGCGATGCCGCCGCTGGTTGCAATTGCAGGCGCCCTGGGTGGGGCCGCCGTTGTGAGATGGGCCTATCGGACCGCCGTCCGGATCAACCACGAGCTGGAGCAGGCCCGGCTGTCGCGGATGACGGAGCCGTCCGCCACTGAAATTCCGACGCTGCGCCGCGACCCCGCCACCGGCGCCTACCGCCCGGGCTGACGCAAAACACCCCCAAAATGTTTGCGCCGGTCTGAGGATGGGGCACCATCCTCGAAACCGGCGAGCAAACCTGGGGGTCGTGAACAACTTGGAGGTTGTCTGGTCCGGCGCGCTTTCGTCGTCGCGCCGCCTTCACATGGATAAGCCCGCTGCGCCCGGATCGTTCCCCGCCGCCGCGTTGCTGAGAACAACGTTCGACGGCGCCCCGGTCTCGTTCGCGCTAGGTACGACAGCGCCCCTTGATAGCCGGGGTGGTACGCACAAGCCACAACCTCTGGCCGTGTTCCATCCACACCGGTTACCGCCGGGTTAGCGGGTTTGCTGCAATCGTCCTGCGTGCATCCGGCAACGGCCTCGCCGCATCGCCTTGATTCCTTGGGGACCCGCCGATACGGTCCCGCGCGCTCCCGTTCCCGAAAATCCTCAACGAATCCCAGATCGCCCCCATGGACTCCATCCCACCGCATATGCGCCCGGAACGCTCGTTCCAGGGCCTGATCCTGACCCTGCAGCGCTATTGGGCGGATTACGGCTGCGTCATCCTGCAGCCTTACGACATGGAGGTCGGTGCCGGCACGTTCCACCCCGCCACCACGCTGCGGGCGCTCGGGCCGAGGCCGTGGAAGGCCGCCTATGTGCAGCCGTCGCGCCGGCCCAAGGACGGCCGCTACGGCGAGAACCCCAACCGGCTGCAGCACTATTACCAGTTCCAGGTGATCATCAAGCCGTCGCCGCCGGACCTGCAGGACCTCTATCTGAAGTCGCTGAAGGCGATCGGCATCGACACCGCGCTGCACGATATCCGCTTCGTCGAGGACGACTGGGAGAGCCCGACTCTGGGCGCCTGGGGGCTCGGCTGGGAATGCTGGTGCGACGGCATGGAAGTCAGCCAGTTCACCTATTTCCAGCAGGTCGCGGGGGTCGAATGCTCGCCGGTGGCCGGCGAACTGACCTACGGCCTGGAGCGTCTCGCCTGCTATCTGCAGGGCGTCGACAGCATCATGGAGCTCAACTTCAACGGCCGCGACGGCGCCGACAAGGTGACCTATGGCGACGTCTTCCTGCAGGCCGAGAAGGAATATTCCCGGCACAATTTCGAACACTCCGACGCCGACATGCTGTTCGAGCAGTTCAGGATGGCCGAGGGCGCCTGCCAGAAATATCTCGCCGCCGGCTGGAAGGACGGCAAGCGCGAGGCGCACCTGATGGCGCAGCCGGCCTACGACCAGTGCATCAAGGCCAGCCACGTCTTCAACCTGCTCGACGCCCGCGGCGTCATTTCGGTCACCGAACGCCAAAGCTACATCGGCCGCGTCCGCGACCTCGCCAAAGCCTGCGGCGAAGCCTGGATGGCAACGGAAGCGGGCGGGGCTCTTTCTTCACCCTCCCTTGAGGGGAGGGTCGATGCGAGCGAAGCTCGCATCGGGGTGGGGTGAAAGCAGCAAGTGACGGCGGTGGTGAAATGGTCAAAAGACCCATCAGCGACTTCAAACGCAGGACCGCCAAGAAGCTGCGTGAAAACACGACTGTCGCCGAAGATATTCTCTGGCGACACCTGAGACGTCTCGACGTGAAGGGAAGTCACTTCCGCCGGCAGGTGGTGATCGGACCCTACATCGCCGACTTTGCATGTTTGGCCGAGCGGCTGATTGTCGAAGTGGACGGATCGCAGCACGGAGACGATGAAGGACTTCGCCGCGATCACGTCCGGACGCGCTGGCTGCAGTCGGAAGGTTATCGCGTGATACGATTTTGGAACAATGATGTGATGAGCAGGACCGACACTGTGCTGGAAGCTATTCACAACATGATCGCTGTCACCCCACCCCGCCTGCCTTCGGCAGGCGACCCTCCCCTCAAGGGGAGGGTGACGTCTCCCGCGTGGAAACCAAGTAATGCCCGATCTCCTTCTCGAACTGTTTTCCGAAGAAATTCCCGCCCGCATGCAGGCCAAGGCGGCGGAGGATCTGCGTCGCATGGTCACCGATCGGCTGGTCGCCGAGGGACTGGTCTATGAGGGCGCCAAGGCGTTTGCGACGCCGCGGCGGCTGGCGCTGACGGTGCATGGGATTCCCGCGCGTCAGTCGGATCTGAAACAGGAGCGCAAGGGGCCGCGGGTCGGCGGCGCGGAAGCGGCGATCGCCGGCTTCCTGAAGGCCACCGGGCTGAATTCGCTCGACGAGGCCAAGATCCAGCGCGACCCCAAGGGCGATTTCTACATCGCGCTGACCGAGAAGCCGGGCAAGCCGACGCTCGACGTGCTCGCCGAAATCCTGCCGCTGATCATCCGCACCTTCCCGTGGCCGAAGTCGATGCGCTGGGGCGAGCGTTCGGCGCGGCCGAGCGCGCTGCAATGGGTGCGGCCGCTGCATTCCATCGTCGCCACCTTCGGCATCGATACCGAAGAGCCCGAGGTGGTGCCGTTCACGCTGGACGGCGTCACGACAGGGCAGACCACGCGCGGCCATCGCTTCATGGCGCCCGCTGAATTCCCGGTGCGCCGCTTCGACGACTACGTGACCAAACTGCAGGACGCGAACGTGGTGCTCGATCCCGAGCGCCGCCGCGAGATCATTCTGGCAGATGCGCGCACGCTGTGCGGCGCGCAGAATTTCGAGCTGGTGGAAGATCCCGGCTTGCTCGAGGAAGTCGCCGGCCTGGTCGAATGGCCGGTGGTGCTGATGGGCTCGTTCGACGAAGCCTTCCTCGCCATTCCCGACGAGATGATCCGCGCCACCATCCGCACCAACCAGAAGTGCTTCGTGGTGCGCGACCCCGCCACCGGCCGTCTCGTCAACCGCTTCATCCTCACCGCCAATATCGAGGCCTCCGACGACGGCGCAGAAATCCGCGCCGGCAACGAGCGGGTGATCCGCGCGCGGCTGTCGGATGCAAAGTTCTTCTACGACACTGACCTGAAAACCAGACTGGAAGACCGGCTGCCGAAATTCGAGAACATCGTGTTCCACGAAAAGCTCGGCAGCCAGGCGGAGCGCATCAAGCGCATCGTGCGGCTCGCCGCCGAGATCGCGCCGCTGGTCGGCGCCGATGTGGAGCTAACCAAGCGCGCGGCAGAGCTGGCGAAGGCTGACCTGCTGACCGAGGCGGTCGGCGAATTTCCCGAGCTGCAGGGTCTGATGGGCAAGTACTACGCGCTGGCGCAGGGCGAAGATGCCGCCGTCGCTGCGGCGAGCGAGGAGCACTGGAAGCCTCTAGGACCAACAGACGGTTTACCCGAAAGCCCGGTGAGTGTTGCGGTCGCATTGGCGGACAAGTTTGATACTCTGCTCTGCTTCTGGGCAATAGTTGAAGAGCCTTCAGGCTCTAAGGACCCATTTGCTCTGCGTCGCGCTGCACTGGGTGCCGTTCGTTTCATCCTGCTTGGCTTTAAGTTAAATCTTACTTCGCTGTTTTTGGATCATCTTGATCAAACTGTCACCTATACCGCAGACGTGCACCCGGCAAGAAATGCTGTAGACATCTCGATGATGTTTCAGAATTTTAAGATGATGACCATCCACAGGGCGATCGACAGGCCCGTTACGGACGAAAAAATTGCTGCTTTAATAAACTCTCTCAAGCCTGAGTTTAAGAAGCATTTGATCGCTCGCTCCGAGCGCCTTCTTTCCTATTTTGCACAGCGGCTAGAAGGCCAGCTGCGTGAGCAGGGCGCGCGTCACGATCTCGTCGATGCCGTCTTCTCGCTCGGCGGCCAGGACGATCTGCTGATGGTGGTCCGTCGCGTCGAGGCTCTCGCAAAATTCCTCGATACCGACGACGGCAAGACTCTGCGCGCCGGTGTGAAGCGTGCGTCCAATATCCTCGGCATTGAGGAGAAGAAGGACAAGCGCCTCTATGATGGCGCGCCGGAGGCTGCGCTGTACCGGCTCGACGAGGAGAAGGCGCTGGCCAAGGCGATTGCCGAGGTCGGGCCGGAAGCCAGTGCCGCCGTGGCCAAGGAAGATTTTGCCGGCGCCATGACGGCGATGGCCAAGCTGCGCCCGGCGGTGGATGCGTTCTTCGACAAGGTCAAGGTCAACGACGACGACGCGGCCGTGCGCGAAAATCGCTTAAAATTGCTCAACGAGATTCGCGCCGCCACGCGCGCGGTGGCGGATTTCTCCAAGATCCAGGATTGAACGCAGGCTCAATGCGAAGTGGCTCGTTCCCCGGACGCACTGCATCACGCCGCCCTTGCGGCGTGGTGCGGTGCAGATCCGGGGCCGTCCCAATCACGGAGCCCGGTACGGTCCCGGATCTGCGCAGCGGCATGCGATGCTGCGCATCGCTGCCGCGGCGCGTCCGGGACACGGCAGCGGCGGCGCGTGAACAAAGCAAATTCTTCTTCATCGATATTGACTATAATCCAACAATAGACTTATAGTCCCCTCGTCCTGCTCAACGAGGGGCGCTGTCATGAGGCGTCTTGAGAGTGGAGGAGGATGCGGTGTTCCGCGCGTGTGCCTCGCACGCACACCCCGGGAGGCTGGAGGTCACCGTCCGGGCCCACTACGGGGCTCTGCCGCTATATGCCGGCTGGACGGGACAGTGACAAAGCGGAGAAATCCCGCCGGACACTGTCCCGGAAGAACGGTCCCCCGGCCCTAAACCCCGCGGTGGCGCGCCCGCAGGCGCCGCGATCCATCGCAAGATGGACCGCGTCCCAACCACCATCCCCGCGCCTGCCGGCGCGCCGCTCCCCTCATGTCCGGAGGGGAGGACTGCTCACACCTCGGACGCCATCGGCGCCGCGAGACAGCAGAAGCTTGGCTGTTTGACATTCGAATCGGAAGCCCCGCCGCGCATCCAGATGCAGCGCAGCAAATTTACTGTGCGGTGCGGTATTGCAGGGTTCCATTTGTCGTAAATGGTTCATACGCGACCTATAGTCGGGGGCCTTCAGATGCCCCGGCGCCCTGAAGGGCGAGATCCGGGCTGCATTGCTTTCGGAGAATGCGTGATGAAGCTTCGTTCCTTGATCCTGGCCGTGCTGGCCTTTGTGGTGCTTGCACCGGTGCAGGGCGCCCGCGCTGCCGACGTGATCTGCTACAATTGTCCGCCGGAATGGGCCGATTGGGGCACCATGCTCAAGGCGGTCAAGACCGACCTCGGCTACGACATTCCCACCGACAACAAGAATTCCGGTCAGGCGCTGGCGCAGATCATCGCCGAGAAGGCCAATCCGGTCGGCGACATCGGCTATTTCGGCGTCACCTTCGGCATGAAGGCCAAGGCGCAGGACGCGCTCGAGCCCTACAAGCCGGCCCATTGGGACCAGGTCGATGCCGGCCTGAAAGATCCTGACGGCTACTGGACCACGATCCATTCCGGCACCCTCGGCCTGTTCGTCAACAAGGATGCGCTGGGCGGCAAGCCGGTGCCGAAGTGCTGGGCCGATCTGTTGAAGCCCGACTACAAGGGCATGGTCGGCTATCTCGATCCGTCCTCGGCCGCGGTCGGCTATGTCGGCGCCGTCGCCATCAACCTCGCGCTCGGCGGCACTGCCGACAATTTCGAGCCCGGCCTGAAGTTCTTCAAGGACCTCAAGAAGAACGATCCGATCGTGCCGAAGCAGACGTCCTACGCCCGCGTCGTGTCCGGCGAAATGCCGATCCTGCTCGACTACGACTTCAACGCCTACCGCGCCAAATATTCCGAGAAGGGCAATTTCGATTTCGTGATTCCCTGCGAAGGCTCGGTGGTGTTTCCCTACGTCGTCGGCCTCGTGAAGAACGCGCCGGACAAGGACAAGGCCAAGAAGGTCATGGACTATCTGCTGTCCGACAAGGGCCAGGCGATCTGGACCAACGCCTATCTCCGCCCGGCCCGCAAGATCGAGTTGCCGGAAGCGGTGAAAGCCAAATTCCTGCCCGACAGCGACTACGCCCGCGCCAAGAGCGTGGACTGGGGCAAGATGGAGCTGGTGCAGAAGGCGTTTACGGACCGCTATCTCGCCGAAGTTCGCTAACGCGGGCTCACTCTTCACCTCTCCTCCGGGGAGAGGTCGACCGGCGAAGCGTAGCGAAGCCGGTCGGGTGAGGGGCTGACTCACCGTCCTCATGGTGAGGAGCGCGCCTCTTGGCGCGCGTCTCGAACCATGAGGCGGGGGGCGGTGCATGCGGCCATCCTTCGAGACGCGGTCGAAGACGACCGCTCCTCCAGCCTGAACGCAATTGCGTTCAGGCGAGGATGAGGAATTCGCACAGGGCGCCGCTATGGCCGCAGCGCTGGAATTGTATTTCAATCCCGGTGTGCAGATATCGAGTACGATCATTTCATGTCGCATAAATCCTTCATCTGGCTTTGCCTGCTGCCGCTTGTGGTGGTGACGGCCGCCTTCTTCCTGCTGCCGATGGCGCAGTTGCTGGTGGTCGGCGCGTCGGGCCCACGCGGGTTGTCGGCCTATCTCGCGATCCTCACCGAGCCGCGCTACCGCGCCACTTTGATCAACACCGTGGTGTTGTCGGCGGCGACAACCTTCGCGACGCTGGCGATTGCCACCGTTGCCGGGCTGTTCCTGCAGCGCCACCGCTTTCCCGGCCGCGCAATTCTGATCGCCATGCTGACCTTTCCGCTGGCGTTTCCCGGCGTGGTGATCGGCTTCCTGATCATTCTTCTCGCCGGCCGCCAGGGCCTCATCGGCGCGATCTCGCAGGCCATGAGCGGCGACAAGATCGTGTTCGCCTATTCGATCTTCGGCCTGTTTCTCGGCTATCTGTATTTCTCGATCCCGCGCGTGATCCTGACCATCATGGCGGCGGTGCAGAAGCTCGATCGCGGGCTGGAGGAAGCGGCGCGCTCGCTCGGCGCGAGCCCGTGGGAAGTGCAGCGCGATGTGGTGCTGCCGGCGCTCGGGCCTGCCTTCGTCGCGTCCGGCGCCATTGCCTTTGCCACAGCGATGGGCGCCTTCGGCACCGCGTTCACGCTGGCCACCAACATCGATGTGCTGCCGATGCTGATCTATACCGAGTTCACGCTGGCCGCGAATTTCTCGATCTCCGCGGCGCTGTCGATCGGCCTCGGCGTGATCGCCTGGGCGATCCTGGCGCTGGCGCGCTCCTTCAGCGGCGGCACCGTCGCGGCGGCGGGGTAGCATCATGCGCGATCGCCTGATCTTCGCCGGCCAGCTCGGTTTCACCCTTCTCGTCGCCGCGTTCCTCGTGGTGCCCGTGGTGCTGTCGATCTCGGCCGGCATCACCGTGAACTACTTTCGCGGCATTTCCTCCGGCGTCACCTTGCAATGGGTGGCGCAGGTCTGGGATCTCTATGCCGGCGAAATCGGCCTGTCGTTCCTGATCGCCTTCGCCACCTTGATCGTAACGCTCGCTATTGGCGTGCCGTCGGCCTATGCGCTGCATGTGCGCGGCGGAAAACTGTCGCGCATCGTCGAGGAAGTGATCACGCTGCCGCTGGCGATTCCCGGCCTCGCCATCGCGCTGGCGCTGCTGCTCACCTATGGCGGCTTCAGCGGCTTTCGCCGCTCCTGGGCGTTCATCCTCGCCGGCCATGTGGTGTTCTGCATGCCGTTCATGGTGCGCTCGGTGATGGCGGTGTTCTCGACCATCGATATCAAGACGCTCGACGAGGGCGCGGCCTCCTTGGGCGCTTCGCCGTGGCGGCGCTTCGGCAATGTCATCGTGCCCAATGCGATGCCCGGCATCATCGCGGGATCGCTGATGGTGGTGACGCTGTCGCTCGGCGAATTCAATCTCACCTGGATGCTGCACACGCCGCTAACCAAGACATTGCCGGTCGGGCTCGCCGATGCCTATGCCTCGATGCGGCTGGAAGTGGCCTCCGCCTATACGCTGATCTTCTTCGTCATGATTGTCCCTTTGCTGGTGGCGATGCAGATGCTGGCTGACAAGGGACAAAAGACATGACGACCACAGCATCGCACGGCGCCGCCGTGCATATCGAAAACTGCGGCAAGACCTTTGCCGATGGCACGCAGGCCTTGGCGCCCGCCTCGCTCGACATCATCAGCGGCGAGACGCTGGTGCTGCTTGGTCCTAGCGGCTGCGGCAAGACCACGATGCTGCGCATCATCGCCGGGCTGGAAACGCCGGACCAAGGTGGTCGCGTGTTGTTCGACACGACGGACATGACATCGGTGCCGATCGAGCAGCGCCATGTCGGCATGGTGTTCCAGTCCTACGCGCTGTTTCCCAACATGAGCGTCGCCGACAATATCGGCTACGGCCTCAAGATCCGCGGCGTGGCGAAGGCCGCGCGCGACCAGCGCATCGCCGAAATGGTGGCGCTGACCAATCTCACCGGGCTGCAGGACCGGCGCATCGATCAGCTCTCCGGCGGCCAGCGCCAGCGCGTCGCGCTGGCGCGTGCCGTGGCGATCCGCCCGCGCGTGCTGCTGCTCGACGAGCCCTTGACCGCGCTCGATGCGAGCTTGCGCGACCGGCTGCGGGGCGAACTAAACCGCTTGCTGCGCTCGCTGGGGATCACCGCGATCTATGTGACGCACGATCAGGCGGAAGCCATGGAGCTCGGCGACCGCATCGTGGTGATGCGCAAGGGCGCGATCGCGCAGATCGGCACGCCGCGCGAGATCTACTTCGCGCCGCAGAGCCGGTTCGTGGCGGAGTTCGTCGGCGCCGCCAATATCATCGAGGCGCCGGTGGCCGAGGGGCATCTCGTGCTGCCGGGCGGACGCCTCGAGGTTGCGACCGCGGCCGATGCCGCGGTCGCAACTGCTGCGGTCACCACTGCCATGATCAGGCCGGAGACCATCGCCATCGTCGACGCCGCCAATGCATCGCTATGCGGCGTCATCGACAGCATCAGCTTCATCGGCGACAAGCAACGCATGGTCGTGACCGGCGCGGCCGACAAGCCGCTGACCATCGACGCGCCCAACACGGTCTCCGTGAAGACCGGCGACCGCGTCGGCCTGTCCATCGCGCCGGCTGCGGTGCGCCTGTTGCCCGGAGACGCGTGATGTCGAAACCGATCCTGATCGCGCAGATCTCCGACCTGCATATCAAGGCGCCCGGTCAACTGGCCTACGGCAAGGTCGATACCGCGGCGGCGCTGGCGCGTTGCGTGGCGGCGCTGAATGCCTTGCAGCCGCGGCCGGATCTGGTGGTGATCTCCGGCGACCTCGCGGATACGCCGACGCCGCAGGAATACGACCACCTCAGGCGATTGCTGGCGCCGCTCGAAATTCCCTTCATCGCGATTCCCGGCAATCACGATGCTCGCGCGCTGATGCGCGCGGCGTTTCCCGAACAGGCCTATGCATCGCCCGACGGCGCACTCAATCAGCTGCACAGCGTCGGCGGCCTCGATCTCGTGCTGCTGGACTCCAGCGTGCACGGCAAGCCGCACGGCGAGCTCGAGGGCGCCACGCTGCAATGGCTCGATGAGACGCTTGCATCGTCATCGGACAGGCCGGCGCTGCTGTTCCTGCATCATCCTCCATTCCGCACCGGCATCGAACACATGGACGTGCAGAACCTGTTCAATGCCGCCGATCTGGCCGCGATCGTCCGCCGACATCCGCGCGTGCAGCTGGTGGCTGCCGGGCACGTCCATCGGGCGACGATGACTTTGTTTGCCGGCGTCCCGGCTACGATCTGTCCGGCGCCCAATCACGCGGTGGATCTCGATCTCGACGGGCGGCGCGCGCCGTCGTTCAAAGTGGAGCCGCCTGCGTTTCACCTGCACGTCTGGTTTCCCGGCGCGGGATTCGGGCATGTGGTGACGCATCAGGTGCCGATCGGCGATTTCGACGGCCCGCATCCGTTCTTCGGCGCGGATGGCAAGTTGCTGTAGCGCCAAAGCTCAGGCTGTCGTCCCCGCGAAAGCGGGGACCCATTAAACACAGGCGACAGTAATTCAAGCTTGGGCGGCGGTGTTTACTTGGTCGCCCGGTCCAGACGCGCAATTGCGCGTCCGGCCGGGCGATGACATTCGAGTGTGATTTGGAGCCGCGCGCTTACCGCGCCGTCAGCGCATCCTGCTTGATGACCCGAAACCGCGCCGCTGCATCGTCCTGTTTAAACAGCGCGATGCGATCGATCGCCACTGAGGTCAGGGCCAGCGTCTCGAAGCGGGCGCGCAGCATGGCCAGGATCGGGCGTTGCCGCGAATCGGTCATGCGGCCGGTCAGCGTCATGTGGAAGCGAAAATCCTCGCCGACATGGGGATAGCCCCAGCGGTCAAGCTGTTCGACCTGGCGCGGCGTCAGCGTTTCCGGCTTCCTGCGAGCACGATCCTCGGCCGACAGCGGCGCGCGGAAGGCGTCGAAGGCCTCGACGCAGTCCTGCGCCAGCGCCTGCAGCGTGGCCGAACGCTCGGCCGGGACCACGGCGATGAAGCCGCTGATGCCATGGACGGCCGGCTTGATCACGGGAATCTCGCGCGGCTGCCGCGCGAAGTCGGCGCAAGCGGCCAGAAGCTCCGCTTCGGTGGTGCCTGGCGCCAGCGCGAACGGCGCCTTCAGCGTGGCGTGAAAACCGTATTTGCGCGGGTCCTGCGTCAGCTCGTGCCAGTCCGGCGCGGCCGCGACGGCGTCCTTCGGAAAGGCCACGTCGTTGCCTGACAGGGCATCATAGCCAAGCAGGGCAGCGCCGAAGCGGGCAAGCGGTTTGCGGGTGGGCGGGGCGTAATAGATCGCGTAGCGGGGATATGAAGTCATTGCTGCAGTTTAAAGCAACGTCACGCCGCCGCAACCTTGCTGAGCGCGGGCGCCGACCGCGTCACCCGATCCGTCTCGGTGAGATGCACCAGCCGTCCGGCAGCGATCACCGCGACGACGCGCGGTCGCAATGCCACGGTATCGTCGACCAGGATGATGTCGGCGCGCTGGCCGGTCTGGAGCGTGCCGCGGTCGGTGAGGCCCGCGGCCTGGGCCGGCGCTGACGATACAAGCGCCCAGGCTTGCCGCAGCGGCAGAATGCCGTCGGTGACCAGCCGGAACGCCGCCAGCAACTGCGCCGGATAATAGTAGTCGGACGCCAGCACGGAGCACAGGCCCTGGGCGATCATGTCGGACGCTTTGGTCCAGCCGGTGTGGCTGCCGCCGCGCACCACATTGGGCGCGCCGAACACGATGAAATCGCCGGCCGCCGCAGCGGCCTTCGCGGTCTCGACGTTAATCGGGAATTCCGCGATCGTGACGCCGAGATTGCGGAAATCATCGCGCATCGCCGGGGTCGCATCGTCGTGGGACAAGGTTGCTACGCCTGCTGTGCCTGCCGCCTGTGCCAGCCGTGCGATCGAGCCCGGCACCTGATCGGCACGGGAGATGGTGCGCTCGACCAGTTGGTCGAACGCCTCGAAGCTCAGCCCGGTGCGTTCAGCCATGCGGATGCGCTTCTCCGGCTTCTTCGGATTGTGCACGGCGGTGGTGATGTGGTCGTTGAACGCCAGCAGGTCGATGCGGCCGTCCGCGAGCCAGGCCTTGATCTCGTCCTCGGCGCCGAGGTTGTAGGTCTCCTGCCGCAGGTGAAAGCGGGTATCGGCGGCAAGCTGCGGCCGCAGCGCTTCGATGGCCTCGAGCAGGCCGCGCGCATTGTCGACGCTGCGCAGGCCGGGCTCCCACGAGCAGGTTGTGCCGTGGAAGACGGTGGTGATGCCGTTGGCGATCACCTGGCGGTCGCTGTCGATCAAGGCGACGTCGAGCGGAAAATCCACACCCGGGCGCGGCATCATCTGGCGCTCGAAGGCGTCGCCGTGGATGTCGACGATCCCCGGCAGTACCAGCAGGTCGGCGGCATCGATGGTGAGCGTGGCGCGGCCGGCATGGGAGCCGATGGACGCGATGTCGCTGCCGGCGACCTGCAG
The DNA here is from genome assembly GCF_026015985.1 of Rhodopseudomonas sp. P2A-2r. Taxonomy (GTDB): domain Bacteria; phylum Pseudomonadota; class Alphaproteobacteria; order Rhizobiales; family Xanthobacteraceae; genus Tardiphaga. The sequence continues at coordinate 1,490,602 of NZ_CP110389.1, forward strand.
CGAGGCCTCGGCGATTTTGCCGTCGATGAGCGCGCGGCCGCCTTCAATCAGGATGTCGATCATGTGGAAGTCAGTTGCTCTGCAGGAAGCGGTCGGGTGGGCGAGGTCTGAGCTTCATATTTGCCGACAAAATCCTCCACGGCAAGGTGGCGGAAGTCCGGCAAGGCCTGGCGCAGCGTCTCGTGATCCCAGTCCCACCACGCCAGCGCGACGAGCCGCTCGGCAATGCCGTCGGCGAAGCGCGGGCGGATGATGCGAGCAGGATTGCCGCCGACGATGCTGTAGGCGGGCACGTCCTTGGTGACGATGGCGCCGGCGGCGATCACTGCGCCGGTGCCGATGTTGCGGCCGGGCAGGATGACCGCACCGTGGCCGATCCAGACGTCGTGGCCGATGGTCACGTGATGCGCGCGCCGCCAGTCGAAGAAATCGGCGTCGTCGCTCTCGCCGTCGAAATAGGCGCTGGAGCGATAGGTGAAGTGCGACTGGGTCGCCCGATGCATCGGATGGTTGCCGGGATTGATCCGGGTCATCGCCGCGATCGAGCAGAACTTGCCGATCGTGGTGTAGGTGATCTGGGAATCGTTCACGACGTAGGAGTAATCGCCGAGCGTGACTTCCTGCAGGATGGTGCGGGCGCCGACCTCGCAATAGGCGCCGATGCTGACATCGCGCAACGTGGCGCTGGGATCGACGAAGGGTTCGGTTGAGAGCATCTTGCCGGCCATGAGAAGTCCCGTAGATCACGGCTGCGTTGCGCCTCCGCACGCGCTCCTCTTCAATCGCTTCCGTGACGGCGTCATGACGCGTGCGTGACGGCCGCACAGATATCCCGGCGTTTGCGACGCGTCGACCTGTGCAGTTCCGGGCGCGTGTCACATCACTGTAAAGGGCAGGCGTTAGCGGTGTGTCATCGATGATGACTGGAGTTTCGCATGCTGGTGGTGGAAGGGTTGACGTGCCGGTTCGGCACCAAGGCAGCCGTGGACAACGCGTCGTTCTCCATTCCGCCCGGGAGCTTCGTCGGCGTGATCGGCCGTTCGGGTGCCGGCAAGTCGACGCTGCTGCGCATGATCAACCGCCTCGCGGATTCCACCGAAGGCCGCATCCTCTATGAGGGCGAAAACGTCACAGCGCTGCGCGGCAAGGAATTGCGGCAGTGGCGCGCGCGTTCGGCGATGATCTTCCAGCAGTTCAACCTGGTCGGTCGGCTCGACGTGCTGACCAACGTGCTGATGGGCCGCCTTGCGGCGACGCCGTCATGGCGCTCGCTGACGCAGATCTGGTCCGAGAAGGATCGCGCGCTGGCGATGTCGGCGCTGGAGCAGTTCGACATGGCGCAGCTGGCATCGCAGCGCGCCGATCAGTTGTCCGGCGGCCAGCAGCAGCGCGTGGCAATCGCGCGCGCGCTGGTGCAGGACCCCGATATCATCCTGGCGGACGAGCCGATCGCCTCATTGGATCCGCGCAACACCCGCATCGTCATGGATGCGCTGCTGCGCATCAACAAGCATTTCGGCATCACTGTGATCGTCAACCTGCATTCGCTGGATCTGGCGCGCAGCTATTGCGACAGGCTGATCGGCATGTCGGCCGGCCGCGTGGTGTTCGACGGCGCGCCTGCGGCGCTGACCGAGCACGTCGCGCGCGAGCTGTATGATCTCGAGGCCGACGAGGTGATGGGCACGGCGTCGGGGCACGTTCCCGCCGACACAAGAATTCCGGCCTTCGGCACGGCTGCCGTGGCCTGAGCAAGACGTTTCGTACGTGGGCGGCCTGCAGTCGCGCAGCCGCTCTTTCCACCATGACAAAAACAGGTGATCCGATGATCAATCGTCGCAAGATTTTGCTCAGCGCCGCGGCGCTGGCCCTCACGGTCTCCGCCGCTTCGGCGCAGGACTGGAAGACCAAACATCCGGAACTGACCTTCGCGGTGGTTCCCGCCGAGAATGCCTCGGGCGTGACCGAGCGCTGGACGCCGTTCGCCGCCTACCTGTCCAAGGAACTGGGCGTGAAGGTCAACCTGCGTATCGCCAACGATTATGCCGCGGTGATCGAGGGCCAGCGCTCCGGCAACATCCAGCTCGCAAGCTACGGTTCGGCGTCGTTTGCGCGCGCGCGCCTCACCGGCGTCAAGACCGATGCCTTCGCCAACGACATCAACATCGACGGCTCGACCGGCTACTATTCGGTGTTCTTCGTCAAGGCGACCAGCCCCTACAAGACCGTCGACAATCTGAAGGGCAAGAACCTCGGCCTCGTCGATCCCAACTCGACCTCGGGCAACAACGTGCCGCGCTTCGAGCTCGACAAGATGGGCATCTCCGACGCCGACACCTATTTCAGCAAGGTGGTGTTCACCGGCAGCCACGAGAACGCGCTGCTGGCGCTGTCGCAGGGCACCGTCGATGTCGCCGCCAACCAGTGGACCAACGACAACGACTCGACGCTGCAGCAGATGCTCACCAAGGGCATGCTGAAGAACAGCGACGGTTCGGCGATGAAGAAGGAAGACTTCCGCATCATCCACAAGTCGGCGCCGATCATCAACGGTCCCTATGCCTATAGCTCGGACCTGCCGGACGACCTGAAGGCGGCGATCGCCAAGGCTTTCATGGACGCGCCGACCAAGGACAAGGCCGCCTTCGACAAGCTCTCGGATGGCCAGAAGAAGGGCTTCCATCCCGCCACCACCAAGGATTGGGATGCAACGGTCGAGCTGATCAAGTTCGTCGACAACCTGCGCAAGAAGAAGGCGTCGTAATCGGCACTGGTGCCGCAGTTCCCTCTCCCCGCCTGCGGGGAGAGGGTGGCTCGAAGCGGCGAAGCCGGTTCGAGTCGGGTGAGGGGAGCCAGAGTTTTACTCGCTGGCTCCCCTCACCCGAAGCCTCGCTGGCGCTCGGCTTCGACCTCTCCCCGCAAGCGGGGAGAGGTGAATGCCTGCCTGTTGCGTGCCGTATCCCTCAGAAAGCATTCTTGCTGTGACTGCCGCCGTTTCCATCCTGCCGGGCCCGCAGCTCGCCGCGCTGAACGATGCCTACCGCAAGGCGGTGGCGCGCAAACGGATGCGTATGGCGGTCGCCGCGGCCGTCTTCGCAGCAGCGCTGTTCGCGGCCAGCGTCGGCGCAGAAGTCAATCTGCGCACGCTGTTCACCTATATCGGCAACTTCGTCAGCTACTTCGATCGCATCCTGACGCTGGAAAGCGGCGCGCGGGTATGGACCGACATCCCCGAATGGTTCTGGGGCTGGAACAAATGGTTGTGGCTGCTCGGCGAAACCATCCTGATCAGCTATGTCGGCACGTTGAGCGGTGCGATCCTCGGGTTTGGGCTGAGCTTCGTCGCGGCGGAGAATACCTCGCCGTCCATCTGGCTGCGCTTCGTGGTGCGCCGCTTCATGGAATTCTGCCGCACCGTGCCGGATATCGTGTTCGCGCTGATCTTCGTCATCGCCTTCGGCCTCGGTCCGATGGCCGGCGTGCTGGCCATCGCCATCCACTGCGTCGGCGCGCTCGGCAAGCAATATTCCGAGATGGTCGAGAACATCGACATGAAGCCGGTGGAAGGCGTGCGCGCGACCGGCGGCGGCTGGGTCGCCTGCATGCGCTTCGCGGTGCTGCCGCAGGTCACCGCAGGCTTTGCCAGCTATTCGCTGCTGCGCTTCGAGATCAATGTGCGCGGCGCCTCGGTGATGGGGTTCGTCGGCGCCGGCGGCATAGGCCAGGAACTCATCGTCGCGATCCGCAAGTTCTATTATTCGGACGTCAGCGCGATTCTGGTGCTGATCATCCTCACGGTCTTCGTCATCGATATCGGCACCGGCTGGGCGCGCCAGCGATTGTTCGGCCAGGACGGGCGCAAATGACCATGTCATCCGAGCCCAACGACCATCCCGATCTGGCAGGCCTGCGCGCCCGCTATCCGGCGATCTTCTTCCGGCCGCTGTCGTCGCGTCTCGCGGCGCCGCTGGTTCTGCTGGGGGCGGCGGCACTGCTTGTCGTCGGGCTATACCTGCTGGAATTCTCGCCGGCACGGATGCTGGCGGGACTGCATCAGCTGGTCTGGATCACCCTGATGATGTTCCCGCCCAATCCCGGATCGTCGCTGCCGACCTATCTGGCGGCGATGGGTGAGACCTTGTCCATTGCCTTGCTCGGCACGGTCCTCGCGGCACTCTTCGCTCTGCCGGTCAGCCTGCTGGCGGCGCGCAACATCGTGCCGTCGGCGATCTTCCGGTCGCCGATCCGTCGCTTCCTCGATACGATCCGCGGCGTCGATACGCTGATCTGGGCGCTGGTCTGGATCAATGTTGTGGGCCTCGGCCCGTTCGCCGGGGTGCTGGCGATTGCGGTGTCGGACTTCGGCGCATTCGGCAAACTGTTCTCCGAGGCGATCGAGGGTGCCGACAAGAAGCAGGTCGAGGGCGTCCGTGCTTCCGGCGGCAACGCTTTGCACGAGATCCGCTTCGGCCTGCTGCCGCAGGTGCTGCCGGTGATCGCGGGTCAGGTGCTGTACTTCATCGAATCCAACACCCGCTCCGCGACCATCATCGGTATCGTAGGTGCCGGCGGCATCGGCCTGCAACTGGCCGAGCAGATCCGCACGCTGGAATGGCAGAACGTGTCGTTCCTTATTCTGATGATCCTGGTGGCGGTGGCTGCCATCGACTTCATATCGAGCCGGTTGCGCTTCGCCATCATCGGGCGAAGGGCTGTGGCGTAGACTGGCTCGTTGACGTAGCCGTCATCCTGAGGCGCGAGCTCTTGCGAGCCTCGAAGGACGACGGCGGGCTCACAGTGCGCGGCCATCCTTTGAGGCTCGCCGAAAACGGCGAGCGCCTCCAGCGAAACGGCGAAGCCGTTTCGTGGGGATGACAGCTGAGTAAGTGGCGGCGTCGCTAGGCTACCCGTTCTCCACCACGAACTCGACGCGCTCGGCGACGAATCGCGAGCGTGAAAACTTCAGCGGTGTACCGTCGATGCCGACGTCGGTGCTGTCGACGATCAGCACCGGACGACCCAGTGCGATGTCGAGCCGTGCCGCATCGGTGGCATTGGCGATGGCCGCGGTGATGCGGGTCGAGAGCCGGCGGTAGTCCGTGATGCCGTAATACGCCAATAGTTTTGTCGTGGAGTTCAGGCGCTCGTAGACCGCCGCGGCGTCGGCAAAGCGGTCGGCGGGAAACCAGGTGGTGCCGATACAGATCGGCGTCTTGTCGGCAAACCGCAGCGCTTCGATCCGCACCAGCGGCGCGCCGGTCTTCAGGCGAAGCTGTTTGGCGATGTCCCGCGTTGCCGGTTCGGTGCCGGATTCGATCAGCCTTCCGTCCGGCTCTCGACCGCCGGCGCCGACGATCTCCGAGAACCGCGTGCGCGAGCGCAGCGGATAGGCCAGCTTCGGCGCTTCCACATAGGTGCCGCTGCCGCGCTCGGCGCGCACAAATCCGCGTTCCGCCAGCGTCGCCAGCGCGCGGCGCACGGTGTGGCGGTTGACGCGGTAGATCTCCGCGATTTCGGTTTCGCCCGGCAGCTTGTCGCCGGATGCGTAGGTGCCGTCGGCGATGCCGCGCTCGATCCCGTCGGCGACCTGCCGCCACAGCGCCACGCCTGTGTCCTGCATGCTCATGTTGGCGATCTACACGCAGCGCTGCGTCCGACGCCAGAAAAAAGTGCAGATGTCATGAAAAGGTCATGGCATCTCCGTATGAAGTTGTCTATTAACATAGACAACTTCACGCAGGCAATCGGACCCCATGACCAGCGCCGACACAGACGATCTCACGATGCGGCGGCAGGCCGCCATGGCCGTGCTCGCTCACGTCGCGGCCGACGACATCGCCGGGCATCTGGTCGGCATTGCCGTGCCGGCCCATGAAAACATGCGCGAGCCGGAAAACGGGCTGGTGATGTTGCGCGGCCGTGCCGGCGGCGACGGCGTGCCATTCAATCTCGGCGAGGCTACGGTGTCGCGCGCAGCGGTGCGGCTCGCCAGCGGCGAGGTCGGGATCGGCTACACGCTCGGGCGGGATCGCGACAAGGCAGGGCTGATTGCCTTGTGTGATGCACTGATCCAGACGACCGACCATGCCGCGGCCATCGAGACGCAGGTTCTCGCGCCGTTGCGCTCGCGGGTCGATGCCGAACGTCGCAAAAAGACGGCCGAGACCGCGGCGACGCGGGTCGATTTCTACACGCTGGTGCGCGGGGAGAGCTGATCATGACAACGGTTGCAGAAATGCCGGCGGGATTCGCCAACAAGGTTCTGTCGGCGCAATCGACGTTCCGCTCGGTGATGGACGCCATGGCGCGGCCCGGCAGCGTGCAGCGCATCGCGGCACCCTCCGGCGTACCCAGTCCGATGATGCGCGGCACCGCCGCGATTGCGCTGACGCTGTTCGATCAGGATACCCCGGTCTGGCTCGATGCCGCGATGACGGCGGCTCCTGACGCCGGCAAGTGGATCAGGTTTCATTGCAGCGCGCCGATGGTCGCCGATTCCGGCATCGCGGATTTTGCCGTGATTGGAGATCCGCTTCTGTTGCAGGGACTCGATCGCTTCGCGCTTGGCTCCGGCGAATATCCCGATCGCTCCACCACGCTGATCGTTCAGGTGGAGAGCCTGACGCATGGGGCGGCCATCGAACTGTCCGGCCCCGGCATCGACGGCACGACCTTGCTGCGCGCGACCATCGGCATTCCCGACCTGCTCGGCCAGCTCAGTGCCAATCACGCGCTGTTTCCGCGCGGCGTCGATCTCATTCTGGTGGCTGACGACGCCATCGTCGCGATCCCGCGTACCACACGCCTTATCGCCAGGGAGGGCTGACCATGTATGTGGCCGTCAAGGGTGGCGAACGCGCCATCGAGAATGCGCATCGTCTGCTTGCCCATGAGCGCCGCGGCGATCGTGATGTGCCGGAAGTGTCATTGGACCAGATCTCCGAACAGCTCAGCCTCGGCGTCGATCGCGTCATGACCGAAGGTTCGCTGTACGACCGCGAGTTGGCGGCGCTGGCCATCAAGCAGGCGCGCGGCGACATGATCGAGGCGATCTTCCTGCTGCGCGCCTTCCGCGCCACGCTGCCGCGCTTCGGCGCCAGCGAGCCGGTGGACACCGGGCAGATGCAGGTGCGGCGGCGGGTCTCGGCGACCTTCAAGGACATTCCCGGCGGCCAGATCCTCGGCCCGACCTTCGACTACACCCATCGCCTGCTCGATCCGTCGCTTCTCGGCACATCTGCCGCGCCGGACGCGCCGGCAGCAGCGGACGAGGCGCCGGTGGCCATGCCGCGGGTGACCGACATCCTCGGCCGCGACGGATTGATCGAAGCCTCGCAGCAGGCCGATCTGGACGCGCCGGTCGGCGATCTCACCCGAGACGCCCTGAAGTTTCCCGCCGAGCGCGATCTGCGGCTGCAGAATCTGGCACGGGCCGACGAGGGCTTTCTGCTGGCCATGGGCTATTCCACCCAGCGCGGCTACGGCCGCAACCATCCCTTCGTCGGCGAGATCCGGCTCGGCGAGGTCGAGGTCGAATTCATGGCGGAGGATGCCGGCTTCGTGGTGCCGCTAGGCGCCATCACCGTGACCGAATGCCAGATGGTCACCCAGTTCAAGGGCTCCGACACCCAGGCGCCGTGCTTTACCCGCGGCTATGGTCTCGCCTTCGGTCAGTCCGAACGCAAGACCATGTCCATGTCACTGGTCGACCGTGCGCTGCGTGCCCGTGAACTCGGCGAAGACGTCGGCGCGCCGGCGCAGGACGAGGAGTTCGTGCTGTCGCATTCCGACAATGTGCAGGCCACCGGCTTCGTCGAACATCTCAAGCTGCCACACTACGTCGACTTCCAGGCAGAGCTCGGGCTGCTGCGCCAGCTCCGCAAGGAGTTCGAACAGGCCAACAGCGCGCCAGACGCCATGAAGGAGGCCGCGGAATGAACGCACCGACATACAATTTTGCCTATCTGGACGAGCAGACCAAGCGGATGATCCGCCGCGCCATCCTCAAGGCAATCGCCATCCCCGGCTATCAGGTGCCGTTTGCGTCCAGGGAAATGCCGATGCCCTATGGCTGGGGCACCGGCGGCGTGCAGGTGACTGCGGCTATCCTCGGGCCGGACGACCGGCTCAAGGTGATCGACCAAGGCTCCGACGACACCACCAATGCGATCTCGATCCGAAAATTCTTCGAGAAGACCGCGGGCGTGGCGACCACCACCAGCACGATCGATGCAACGGTGATCCAGACCCGGCACCGCATTCCCGAAGCGCCGCTGCACGACAACCAGGTGCTGGTGTATCAGGTGCCGATCCCGGAGCCGCTGCGCTATCTCGAGCCGCGGGAGACCGAGACACGGCGCATGCATGCGCTGGAAGAATACGGCCTGATGCACGTCAAGCTGTATGAGGACATCGCGCGCTTTGGCCACATCGCCACGGCCTTTGCCTATCCGGTCAAGGTCAATGCGCGTTATGTGATGGACCCGTCGCCGACGCCGAAATTCGACAACCCGAAGATGGACAACTGCCCGGCGCTGCAGCTGTTCGGCGCCGGCCGCGAGAAGCGTATCTACGCCGTGCCGCCGCACACCTCGGTGGTGTCGCTCGATTTCGAGGACCATCCGTTCACGCGCTATCGTCACGACGCGCCCTGCGCGCTGTGCGGCGCCGACGATTCCTATCTCGACGAGATCGTCACCGACGACAAGGGCGGCCGCATGTTCGTCTGTTCCGACACCGACTTCTGCGAGACTCGCCAGGCCCATGGCCATCGCGGCAGCGAGAATGCCGATCTGCCCGCGGAGGCCACCCATGTTTGAGATCGCAACAGTCTCGCGCGATGACGACCAGCCGCTGCTGGTTGCCGACGGCCTGTCCAAATCCTTCGGCCAGCTGCAGGCCTGCCGCGACGTGTCGTTTTCCCTGTATCCCGGCGAGGTGCTGGCGATCGTCGGCGAGTCCGGCTCGGGAAAGTCGACGCTGCTGCAGCTGTTGTCGGCTCAGATGGCGCCCAATGCCGGCAGCGTGTCGTACCGCATGCGCGACGGCGTGCTGCGTGATCTCGCGGATCTCGGCGAGGCCGAACGCCGCTTCCTGTTCCGCACCGATTGGGGCTTCGTCCATCAGGATGCGGCGATGGGTCTGCGCATGGGCGTCTCGGCCGGCGCCAATGTCGGCGAACGGCTGATGGCGGTCGGCCACAACCACTACGGCAAGATCCGGCAGACCGCCGCGTCGTGGCTGGAGCGCGTGGAGATTTCCACCGACCGGATTGACGACGCGCCAAAGACCTATTCCGGCGGCATGCGGCAGCGCCTGCAGATCGCCCGCAATCTGGTGACCGAGCCGCGACTGGTGTTCATGGACGAGCCCACAGGGGGACTCGACGTCTCCGTGCAGGCGCGACTCCTGGACATGATGCGCACGCTGGTCAGCGAACTCGGCCTCGCCGCTATCGTCGTGACGCACGATCTCGCGGTGGCGCGGCTGCTGTCACACCGGGTGATGGTGATGCAGGGCGGCCGGGTCATCGAGACCGGGCTGACCGACCAGGTGCTCGACGATCCGCATCAGCCCTATACACAACTGCTCGTTTCCTCGATCCTGCCGGCGTGAGGTCCAGATGATTCCGATGATCGATATCCGCAACGCCGAAAAGACCTTCGTCATGCACCTGCAGGACGGCATCCGCCTGCCGGTGGTCCGCGGCGTGTCGTTTCATGTCTCGGCCGGCGAATGCGTGGTGCTGAGCGGACCATCCGGTGCCGGCAAGTCGTCGATCCTGAAGATGATCTTCGGCAACTATCGCTGTGACGGTGGCGTGATCGGCGTGCAGCATCAGGGCGCCTCGATCGACATCGCCACGGCCGAGCCGCGCCAGATCCTCGGCGTGCGCCGCCACACCATCGGTTATGTCAGCCAGTTCCTGCGCGCGGTGCCGCGCGTCGCTGCGCTGGACGTGGTGGCCGAGCCGCTGTTCGCCAATGGCGTGGCGCGCGACGAGGCGCAGGCCAAAGCCGGCGCGCTGCTGCGGCGGCTCAACATTCCCGAGCGGCTGTGGAAGCTGCCGCCCTCGACCTTCTCCGGCGGCGAGCAGCAGCGCGTCAACATCGCGCGCGGCTTCATCTCCGACCTGCCGATTCTGCTGCTCGACGAGCCCACAGCATCGCTGGATGCCGCCAACCGCGCCGTGGTGGTCGAACTGGTCGCCGAAAAGAAACGCGCCGGCGTCGCCATGGTCGCCATCGTCCATGACGACGACGTCCGCCAATTGATTGCCGACCGGCTGGTCGATGTGACATCGTTCGCCGCCGCCTGAGAAAGAAGACCATGAAGACGACACAGACAGAGACCGTCATCGGCAATGCCCGCATCGTGCTCGCCGATCGCGTCATCGAGCAGGGCTGGATTGCCTTCGTCGACCGCAATATCGCCGAATTCGGCGAGGGCGACGCACCCGCTGGCGCTGACGACGCCCGCGGCGACCTGATCATGCCCGGCCTGATCGAACTGCACACCGACCATCTCGAAATGCATTTCGTGCCGCGACCGAAAGTGTTCTGGGATCCCGTCGCCGCCGTCGTCTCCTATGATGCGCAACTGGCGACGTCGGGCATCACCACCGTGCTGGATTCGCTGCGGGTGTGGCGCGAGAAGGGAGCCGAGGAAGCCGATGGCCATGCCGGCCTGCTGGCGGATGCGATTTCTGCGGCGCGCGATGCCGGCATCCTGCGCGCAGATCACTTCCTGCATCTGCGCTGCGAAATTCCGATGCCCAGCGTGGTCGATGAGGCCAAGGAGATGGTCGGTCGGCCCGACGTGCGGCTGATGTCGCTGATGGACCACACACCCGGCCAGCGCCAGTTCCGGGACGAAGCCAAGCTGCGCACCTATTATCGCGGCAAGGGCGCCGGCAAGACCGACGCCGAGCTCGACGAGTTATTCGCCCAGCGCTTCGAGTATCAGCGGCTCTACGCCGCCGACAATCTGCGCGACATCGTGGCGCTGGCGCAGAGCCACAACATCCCGCTGGCAAGCCACGACGACACGACCGAGGAGAATGTCAGCGACGCGATCCGCGACCGCGTCTCGGTGGCGGAATTCCCGACCACGCTGGAGGCCGCGCGCGGCTTGCACGAGGCTGGCATCGGCATTTTGATGGGCGCGCCGAACGTGGTGCGCAACGGCTCGCATTCCGGCAACATCGCCGCGGTCGATCTGGCACGCGAGGGACTGCTCGACATCCTCTCGTCAGACTACATCCCCTCCAGCCTGTTGATGGCCGCGCTGCAACTGCCGGTGCGCGTGCCTTCAATCGATCTAGCTGCCGCGGTGCGCACCGTCACCAAGCGCCCTGCGGAAGCCGTCGATCTGCCGGACCGTGGCGAGATCGCGGTGGGCAAGCGCGCCGACTTGATCCGCGTCCATGTCGCCCGTGACATCCCGGTGGTGCGCAGCGTCTGGCGCGAAGGGCACAGGGTCGCATGACCGACACGGCAACGATATCGGAAGCGGGCGCGGCCAAGATCGGGCCGGGCCGGCTGGTGCTGGTGGTCGGGCCTTCCGGCGCCGGCAAGGACACGCTGATCGATCTGGCGCGCGCCGCCAGCCGCACAGACAATACAGTCGTGTTCGCGCGGCGCGTGGTGACCCGCGAGGCCTCGGCGTTCGAGGACAATGCGCAGGCGACGCCGGACGCGTTTCAGCGCGCGGTCGCCGATGGATTGTTCGCCATCCACTGGGAGGCGCATGGCCACCACTACGCGCTGTCCAGCGCCATCGACGACGACATCATGGCTGGCCGCACGGTGGTCGCCAACGTCTCGCGCACGGTGATCGATGCCTTGCGCGCGGCCTATGCCGAGGTGGTCGTGGTGCTGATCACAGCGCCCGCGGATGTTCTGGCGGCCCGCCTGGCGGCGCGCAACCGTGGCAGCGATGGTGCGCCGGCCGCGCGGCTTGGCCGCGAGGTGACGCGGAACTTCGTGCCCGATCTCACCATCAACAATGTCGGCCGCGCGGAAGACCATGCGGGCGAACTGGTCCGCATCATCAGGGGCGAATGACGACCTCGGCGCGGATGCGCGATAGGTGTCTGGAGGCAGGAGATCCAATATGACGGTGATCGCGACGATCGAACAGCTCGAGCAGATCTACGGTTCATTCGACAAAATCGGCGAAGCCACCACCGCCAAGGTCGCCGACTGGGTCACGCCATCCTATCGCCGCCTGATCGAAGCCTCGCCCTTCGCCGCGCTGGCGACCATGGGGCCGGAAGGGCTGGATTGCTCGCCGCGCGGCGACCTGCCGGGCTTCGTGCGGGTGCATGACGACAGGACCCTGATGATGCCCGATCGTCGCGGCAACAACCGCGTCGATTCGCTGCGCAACATCGTCAGGGATTCCCGGGTGGCGCTGCTGTTCCTGATTCCCGGCGCCGGCACCACGCTGCGCGTCAACGGCCATGCCCACGTCTCGGCCGATCCCGCCCTGCTGGCCTCGTTCGAGGTGGGCGGCAAGGCGCCGCGCACGGTGGTGGTGATGAGGGTGGAGGAGATCTACTTCCAGTGCGCGCGGGCGATCGTGCGCTCGGCGCTGTGGAATCCGGACAGCCGGGTCGACCCGGCGTCGCTGCCGACGCCGGGCGAGATTCTTGCCGGGATGAGCGACAACCGCGTCGGCGGCGTGGACTATGACACCGCGTGGCCGGAACGGGCACGGCAGACGCTGTGGTGAGCGCGGGTCGGCTCGATCCAGGGCGTCGGTCAGCCATTCAACGCGGCGGGTGAGATACTGCGCCGGACGATACTGCGCATCGCAAAGCTGGATTGCAGCCGCGCGACGCCGGGCATCCGCGACAGGTGCTGCTTGTGGATGCGCTCGTAGTCCTGCATGTCGCGGGCCTGGACGTGGACCAGATAATCGTCATTGCCCGACATCAGGTAGCACGACACGACATCCGGGCATTTGGCGATCTCGCGTTCGAACGCGGACAGGGCGTCCTCGCTTTGCCGGTCCAGGGTGATGTGAACGTGCACGGTCATCGTGAAGCCGAGTTCGTCGGCATCGATGTCTGCGGCATAGCCCTTGATGATGTTCCGCTTCTCCATCTGATGGACCCGCCGGGTGCAGGCCGTCGGCGACAGGCCGACACGTTCGGCCAGCACGATCTGGCTGATCCGGGCGTCCTGAACCAACTCGCGCAGGATCTTGCGGTCGAGCGTATCTAGTTCATCAGCCATGCCTATGCCTCATAAATTCACTAACAGAGAGCCAATTTTCGCCGAATTTCTCCGCGAATGACCTTAACGAGCGCCGAAATTGGCGTAAAGCCTCACCCGCAAAATGCGACAATGATCCCGGTTTTCGGACTTGGAGCAGAGCGTTGGTTGATGCAGCGGTGAGAGAATTCGGGCAGCACGCCAGCGCCACGCTGACGGTCGATCTGGCGGCGCTCGGCCGCAATTACCGGCTGCTTGCCGAGATGGCTGGATCCGGCGTGGTTTGCGCCGGGGTCGTCAAGGCGGATGCCTATGGCCTCGGGGCCGGGCGCGTAGCACCGGCGCTACACCGAGCCGGCTGCAGAGCGTTCTTCGTCGCGCATCTCGATGAAGGCCTCGATCTGAGACAGTACCTTCCGCCCCGCACCGCGATCTATGTCCTCAACGGCCTGCCGGTCGGCGGGGAGGGCGACTGCGCCGCAGCCGGCCTCGTGCCGGTGCTCAATTCCCGCGAGCAGGTCGATGCATGGTCGACCTGTGCGCGCAAGCTGGGCCGGGCATTGGGCTCCGTAGTCCAGGTCGATAGCGGGATGTCGCGGCTGGGCATGTCGGCAGGCGACGTCGCACAGTGGACCGCCGCCGGCGGTGCGGCAGCGGCGGGCATCGATGTTCAGCTCGTCATGAGCCATCTGGCCTGCGCGGACACGCCGGCGCATCCGGCGAATGGCCATCAACTGGCGCAGTTCGAAGAGATCGCCCGGCATTTCCCTCAGGCGCAGCGGTCGCTTGCGAACTCGTCCGGCATTTTTCTTGGTCCCGCGTTTCGCCAGCATCTGGTCCGGCCCGGTGCGGCACTCTACGGCATCAATCCATTGCCGACGCAGCCCAATCCGATGTCAGCGGTGGTGGGATTGACCGCGCGGGTCGTGCAAGTGCGCGACATCGGCATCGACGCCCATGTGGGCTACGGCTGGGAATTTCGCGCCGATCAACCCATGCGCCTTGCGACGCTGGCGATCGGCTATGCCGACGGATTGCACCGCGCACTGGGCCGTGGCGGGGCGCTGTACTTCCAGGGGCGGCGATTGCCTATCGCCGGGCGCGTGTCGATGGATTCGATCACCGTCGATCTGGGCGACCTCCCGTCTGACGCGCTTGCGCGGGGCTCGGAGATCGAAGTGATCGGTCATCATCAATCGATCGACGATCTCGCCTTGGCGGCCGGCACCATCGGCTACGAAATCCTGACCGGTCTCGGCCAGCGTTATGAGCGAGATCTACCTCGACGACATCGACAAGCAGACGGCTGGTCCTACTGGAGACGTATTGCAATGAAGGTTCTGGTTCTCGGCGCCGGCGTGATCGGCGTCACCACGTCCTATTATCTGGCGAAGGCCGGCTTCGAGGTGACTGTGCTGGATCGCCAGCCCGGCCCCGGCTTGGAAACCAGCTTCGGCAACGCCGGAGAAGTTTCGCCGGGCTACGCGTCGCCGTGGGCGGGTCCAAGCGTGCCGGCCAAGGCTATCGGCTGGATGTTCGATCGCTACGGCCCGCTGGTGGTCCGTCCGCAGGCCGATCCCGCCATGTGGCGCTGGATGCTGCAGATGCTCCGCAATTGTACGTCAGCGCGCTACGCGCTCAACAAGTCGCGCATGGTCGGTGTCGCCGAATACAGCCGCGATCTGCTGCGGGAGCTGCGCGCCGAAACCGGCATCGCCTATGACGAGCGCAGCCAGGGCACGCTTCAGCTGTTCCGCAAGCAGTCGCAGCTCGATGCCACCGGCGGCGATATCGATGTTCTCAAGCAGTACAACGTGCCCTACGAGGTGCTCGATCGCGCCGGCTGCGTGCGCGTCGAGCCCGGCCTGGCTGCGGTCCAGCACAGGTTCGTGGGCGGGCTGCGTCTGCCCGACGACGAAACCGGCGATTGCCATCTGTTCACGCAGCGGCTGGAGAAGATCGCAGCCGGACTCGGTGTTCGCTTCGTCTACGGCACGACCATTTCGGCGCTGAACGTCGAAGGCGACCGCATCGTGCACGTCGCCACCGACAAGGGCGTGTTCTCTGCCGATCGCTATGTGATGGCCATGGGTAGCTTCTCACCGATGTTGCTCAGGCCGCTCGGCATCAAAGCGCCGGTGTATCCGGTGAAGGGCTACTCCATCACGGTGCCCATCGTCGATGCGTCCGTCGCGCCGCAATCGACAATCATGGACGAAAGCTACAAGGTCGCCATCACGCGCCTTGGCGACCGCATTCGCGTGGGTGGCACCGCCGAGGTCGGCGACTACAACCCGACGCAACCGTTGGCGCGACGTCGGCCGCTCGACAAGTCCTTGATCGACCTGTTCCCGCAGGCCGGCGATCTCTCACAGTCCACGTTCTGGAGCGGGCTGCGGCCGATGACGCCCGACGGTCCGCCCATCGTCGGGCCGACGCATCTGGCCAATCTTCACCTCAATACCGGGCACGGCACGCTGGGCTGGACCATGGCCTGCGGCACGGCACGGGTCCTCGCAGATCAGATCGCCGGCAAGGAGCCCGAGATTGACGTCAAGGCGCTGGCGATCAGCCGTTACGCCACTGCCTGATCGTCATCGGGGCATCCGAATCCTGTTCCTCGGAGCGGCGCTTGCGCACGCTCCGAGGACGAGCCGGACTGCATCAGAGCGGTCGCCCTATGCGCAAACTGTCGAGATGACTATAGTCAGGCTGACTAAACACGCCACCTCTCGACTGCGGAGCTCGTCCGCATTCAGCCCGGCAAGAACACCGCGAACGGCTCGTCGGTAATCTTCTGCAGATGCGATTTATAGAGTTGATAATTGGCATCCCCAGCCAGCACGCGCCCGAAGGTCGGAGATGCGATCCGGGCCATCGGCACATAGGCAATCGGCGCCGCAATGGGCGTCAGCAGCGAGCCTCTGCCCGCCAGCAATGTGGTGATGATGCCGTACATCTCGCCGGCAATGGTTGGCCGTGAGATGGTGATCAGGCGCACCTGACCATGCCGGTTTGTGATCAGATAGATATGACCGGACTGGTTCGGCACCGAGACCTCGCCATACTGGGTGTAGGCAGCGTCCTCGCGATCGGCTTCGCGAAATTCAAAATGAGAATTGATGGCGTCCCAGGCAATCTCCGTGCGATAGGTGAAGATCGCGTCCTTGTCGCCGAACGACGGACGCAGGGTGACGTAGGCGCCCTCCATCCACAGCATCGAGCGTCGCGAATAGGCGCCGAGGTGATCCGGCGCGATATCGCCATGGCCGTTGCCCGGCACGGCCACCGGCGCTTCGGCGCCCTTGCGCAGCGAGACGCCGAGCGCCTGTTCCAGCCGCACGGTGGTGGCAAGGGTGAACGGGCGGCTGCCGCCGAGCGCTTTCTCGAGGGTGGAGATGCTGAGCTTGGCCTGTTCGGCGAGTGCCTGCCGCGAGATACGACGCCGCGCCAGTTCTTCGCGAACGGTCGCGGCAATCTCCCTGCTCTGCTCGTCTGAGAGCTGTTTGTCCGGCGTCTGCATCGTCACCCCTATCTCGGACGCCGACTCTAGCAGACGCACAATCCAGCACAAAACCGGACAAATCCGCCGCGGCACCGGCACGTTCGGGCGGCCGATGGCAGAACAAGGCCGATCATCACGCTCGTCCGACAACGACGACTCCCGCACAGATTGGGCATCGGAAATGCCTTCGGGAGCGCACGCCATGACCACCCTCGATCTCCACCATGATGCCGAACCCGCGGAGCCGGGCGTTACCGGCCTCCCGGATTTCGTCGAGCGCATTCTGCTGACCGTGCTGGCGACCGCGAGCGCCGTGCTGCTCGGCATCGGCCTGCTGCTGTTCGATCACGCACCGGCATGGTCGGCCGAGACGCCTGCCACGCCGATGGCGCAGTTCTGACGACGCCCGTTCCGGTTCGCTGCTGATCAAGACGGACGAAGGCACCGTCGAGGCGGCCCGGCTCGGTCTTGATGTCGACGTCACAGTTTCGGGTCCGACCATCCGGTCCCGCATCACCCAGACATTTCGCAATCCGACCAGGGATTGGGTGGAAGCGACCTATCTGTATCCGCTGCCGCAGGGCGGCGCCGTCGATACGCTCAAGATGGTGATCGGCGACCGCGTCATCATCGGCGACATCAAGGAACGCCAGCAGGCCCGCATCGTCTACGAACAGGCCAAACAGGCCGGACGGAAAGCAGCGCTCACCGAGCAGCAACGCCCCAACATGTTCACCAATGCCGTCGCCAATATCGGCCCCGGTGAAACCGTGCTGGTGCAGATCGAATACCAGGAGCCGGTGCATCAGTCCGGTTCCGAATTCTCACTGCGCATCCCGCTGGTCGTCGGTCCGCGCTACAATCCTGCACCGATCGTGCAAAGCATCGACCTGCGCGCCGACGGCGGCGGCTGGGGCAGCAGCAGCAGCGATCCGGTGCCCGATCGCAACAGCATCACGGCGCCGGTGCTGGATCCCGCGCAAAATGCGCCGGTCAATCCGACCACCATCACCGTGCATCTGCAGGCCGGCTTTCCGCTCGGCGAGGTGAAGAGCCGGTATCATCGCGTCAATATCGAAAGCCCTGACGGTGCCCCCGTCTGATCACGTTGGCCGATGGTCCGGTGCCCGCCGACCGCGATTTCGAACTGACGTGGACGCCCGCCGCCGGAAAGATGCCATCGGTTGGATTGTTTCGCGAGCATGTCGCGGATGCCGACTATCTGCTGGCGTTCGTCACGCCGCCGGTCGAACAAGCCGAGCAGAAGCCGATGCCGCGCGAAGTGATCTTCGTGATCGACAATTCCGGATCGATGGGTGGCACCTCGATCACGCAGGCCAAGGCCAGCCTGATCTACGCGCTCGGCCGCCTGCAGCCGACCGACCGTTTCAACGTGATCCGCTTCGACCACACCATGGACGTGCTGTTTCCCGCCCCGGTCCCGGCCGACAGCGCGCATGTCGGCGACGCCACCGCCTTCGTCGGTCGCCTGCAGGCGGCCGGCGGCACTGAAATGGTTCCGGCGATGCGCGCCGCCCTGACCGATGAAGCCGGCGACGCGCCGAACATGCTGCGTCAGGTGGTGTTCCTGACCGATGGCGCGATTGGCAACGAACAGCAGCTATTTGACACGATCACCGCGATGCGCGGCCGCTCCCGGGTGTTCATGGTCGGCATCGGCTCGGCACCCAACACCTACCTGATGACGCGCGCCGCCGAGCTCGGCCGCGGCACCTTCACCCATATCGGGTCGGTGGCGGAGGTCGAGGAGCGGATGCGCGATCTGTTCGGCAAGCTCGAAAATCCCGTTGTCACCGGGCTCAGCGCGACGTTTTCGGAAGCCACGGCCGACATCACGCCGGCCGTCATTCCGGATCTCTATCGCGGCGAGCCGCTGGTTCTCGCCGCCAGGCTGAACAAGCTCGCCGGCTCGGTGCAGATCAAGGGCCGCGTCGGCGACCGTCCCTGGACCGTCACGTTGCCGCTGGCCGGGGCTGCCGAAGGCAACGGCCTGTCGAAGCTCTGGGCCCGCCGCATGATCGACGACGCCGAAGTCGCCCGCACGCTGCAGAAGATCAAGCCCGCCGATGCCGACGCCGTCATCCTGAAGCTCGCACTGGAGCATCAACTGGTGACCCGGCTGACCAGTCTGATCGCCGTCGACCAGACGCCGAGCCGTCCCGACGGCGAGCCGCTGAAACTGGCGCAATTGCCGCTCAACCTGCCGGCGGGCTGGGAATACGCCAAACCTTTCGGTGAGAAACCGCAGCCGCTCCGGGCCCCAAGCGAACGCCGCGCCGAGAACGACGGCGGCAAGGCGCAGTTCGCGGAAGCCAAGCGTCTGCAGCCCGTAACGGTGTCATCGCCGAGCACCGTGACGCTGCCCAAGACCGCGACCGACGCCGAACTGAAAATGATCATCGGCGCGGCGTTAATCGCCTTCAGCCTGATGCTGCTGGCCCTGAACCGACGTCAGGTATCCCCCACCTGATGTCGCGCGCTAGGCGGAGAATCCCCTCCTGCCTCCGCGGTGCGCGCGGTCTCCGGACCGCGCGCACCTTCTCAAGGATCACGCCATGTCGCGCGTCATGATTGCCTTCGCGCTCGGGATCGTCGGACTCATCCTGTTTGGCCAAGGGGCTTACATCCATGCCAAGGCACTAGTCGCGCAGGCCCTGCTGGAGCGGGCGTTCACGGAAACGCTCGCGCGTGGCCAGGACGTCAAGCCGTGGTCCTGGGCGGACACTTGGCCAGTGGCGCGTATCGACGTGAAGCGGCTGCGCGCCAGCGCCATCGTGCTCGCTGGCAGCAGCGGACAGGCGCTCGCCTTCGGCCCCGGCCATGTCGAGAACACGCCCAACGCCGGCGAGTCCGGTGTCGCGGTGTATGCCGCGCATCGCGATACGCATTTTCGTTTTCTCGGTGACCTCATCGTCGGCGACGACATCGACGTCACCCGCCGCGACGGCCGCACGTTTCGCTATCGCGTCACCGGAACGTCGGTGGTGCCGTTCGACGGCTCCGGCATCGATGCTCAAGCCGATGGATATCACCTGGCGCTGTCAACCTGCTGGCCTCTCGATGCGATCACACCGGGTCCGCTGCGCTATGTGGTCCACGCTGTGCTGCAAGTAACGCAACAGAGTGCCGTCCGTCCCTGAGCAAGGTTGTCACGGAGAAAATGCGCGCCTACCCACGAATCATGCTTTTGCTGATTTGCTAATGCTTTAAATGGCGACAGGCCCTAGATCTCGGCGCTCGTTGGTCTTTTTCAGTGTTGTTATGCTCATAGAGGATCTGAGCAGCCGAAAATGACAGAGCGGAATCGTCGCGGCAACCACAGGTTAAGCTAGAGCATAGCGGTGCCCGACACGCCTGCCAGCCTGAAAGGTATTTTGGCAAATTATTGAATATGCTGAGATATTTGGTAGCGAGAGAGGGACTCGATACCAAAAGCCAAATTAATTCAATAAAAACAAAGTCCTGCTGCCGCGGTCGACTGCATGTGTCATGACTCTGTGATACAGGTTCGAACGTTTTTTGACAACCTTCGCGAAAGTTGGAATTTACTAATTGTCCGTCGTCGCGCCCCGAACAGACCGTCTGGCCCACGGGTAGGAGTTCGAATCTCTTCGGGCGCGCCATTTTGGCTACCACTCACAACCAAACTGCGAACCATTGCCGTCGCCCCGCGTGTTTCAGGGCCAGAGCTGCACCTGTTTAAACTGCAAAAATTACCGGTCTCGATGCTAGTTCCACGCTTCAAAGAGAGGCTAACGAAAACTGGGGACGGGCGTCACAATTTGGATCGCCAAGCTTTGGGTGAGAGGCGATTGTGCCAATTAGATCCTTCCGGCCTCCGCCCCCTGCCCCAGTTCCTTGCGCTCCTGGTCGGTCAACATGCGCGACTCCTGCGCCGACATCGGACCATTTCCGAGAATTCTCACTGGATTTGCGGGATCGTAATTTTGCGTATCTTCCCGCTTGCGACTGGGTCGCACGTTAGGCGTCTGTTGCTCCCCATCACCGCCGCCATAGCCTAGCACTTCGACGATGATCACCGAGGGCTGGGTGTTGCCGCTCCCCTGGGTCGGTGTCGCCGTCTGTTGGGTCGCTGCCGTCGCATTCGACGTCGACAGGGCGGCGCTGATGCTTGGCGCCTGCACCGTTGGGATGCCCGACGACGATCCCTGCACCTGGATATTCGCAGCATTGACGATCTGCAGCGCCGCCAGGTTGATATTGCCGGAGACGCGGATGCCGGCTTCGCCGGCGTCGATGATGCCGAACGGCGCGATCAGGTCGATGTTGCCGGGGGCTTTTCCGGGATCGGCCTGAGCGTCGCGATGCCGGCGCCGGAGGACGGTACCTGTGGCGATAGGTCGACATGACCGTAATTATCGTATTTTCGCTTGGGCGGCGTGTAGATCACCGTGGTCTTGGAGCCACGGCCGGCATTGATGTCGCCGGTCGCCGACCAGGCGACGATATTGCCGCCAAAGGTCGTCATGATGCGCGACAGGCCAAGCAGCACGCTGCCTTGCGAATAGATCTGGATGTTGCCGCCGCCCTGCGTCACCAGGCCCGACGAGGCCGGCGGCACCTGGCCATCGACGCCGATTACCGTGCGGCCGCCCGGCGTGAAGGTCTGGATGTCGCCGCCCGACACCGTCCGCACGCCGGAGCCGCCGAACATCGTGATGTCGCCAACATAGTCCGATGCATTCGGGAACAGTGCTGCGATGGCGTTGCGGCCGCGCAGATAGCTGCCGTAACGCGAACTGGTCGCGTCGTTATATTCGCGGCCGCCGGCCGTGAGTTCGGGGAAATAAACTTCCTTGCGCAGAAAAATGTGTTGCTGCTCCGGCGCCAGACGATCAAAGGCGGCACGCGCGTCGTCGTCGGAGCCGGCGAAACCGTAGCGGTCTTTCAGCCAGGCCACGAGCTCCTTCTCATAGGTCTTGGCGACCTTGCCCGGCTGTTCAGCGAGCGGCACGCCCGAAGTCGCCAGCCGCGCCGGATCGAGATAGAGCGACGCGAGCTTGCCATAGTCCGGGCCTGCCTCGCCGACGCCGGCCTGCATCAGGATGCTGGCGCCGGGACGCGTGTCGCCGATCGCGATCGGGCCGATGCTGGTGATCGAGCCCTTGTCCGCCTGATACAGATTGCGTGCAGCCGAGACTTCGAGCGTGCCGGGGCCGGCGATATCGAAGTTAGCGAAGATGATGTCACGCCCGGCCGAGACGATCGACACGTCGTTCGGGTTGCTATGCACGATCAGATTGCCGCGCGACGGCACCCCCAGCACGCTATTCGCCGTTGTTACGCCCGGTGCAAGGCCGGCACCGACGATATCGCGGCCAGCGCGCACCATCACGGGCGCCGCCGCGTTGTACCATGTGGATACGCCGATGCCGAATGTCAGCGTCTCGCCCGTGCGCAGACCAACCACATCGCCTTCGCGCGCATAGAAGCGGATCGGATCCGCATCCGGGGCTCGCCCGATGTCGAGCGCGGCGGTGTTTGGACCGAAGGCAAACAGTGCCAAGGGTGCCGTACGGGGCAATGTGTTGGTGACCCTGAGGGGCGGCACGTTGATGCCTCCCACGGTGTCCGGTTCTCTTCCGATGAAAGCGGGATTGAACGGCGTCGGCAAGGCCGCGCCCGATCCGGACATGCTGAACGAATATTGTCCGCCATAGATTGAGTCCCGGGCCAGCATCTCCAGCGAACCATGGGTGGACGGCGCAAGCGTGACGAAGGTGGGCGCATCGGAGAGACCTATCATATAGGACAAGGCGTTGGCCCCGTAATACATGCTGCCGCCCAGCGCCGCCGCACGCAGGATCGATGGATAAAGGAACGATCCATCCGACGCGTTAGGGTCGCTGCTCCCATAGGAATTTTCCGACGACGAGGTCGTGGGCGTGAGATTGCCGCCGGCTGAGAGCAGGTTGATCGCGGTGTGGTCGGTCCAGAGGCTGAACCAGCTCTGTCCGCCACCGGCATAATTTGTTCCGTCCTTGGCGAAGGCAGATCGGTTTGGCGAGAACGAGCGGCCCGGATCGCCGGCGCCCGCCAGCACGAGATCGCCTGAGGTTTCGAGATAGACCGCCGAATCGCCCGGCACCAGCGCGATGCCGGATCGCGCGTCCGAACGCGTCGCTGTGAACGGATCGACGCCGCGCGGATCGAAAGCGTCATTCAAGCCGCCCCCGGATCTATAGATGAGCTTGATCCCGCCGATCGACTCCGCCGCCACATGCAAGGCGCCGCGGAGATTCACCAAGGCCCCGGGAAGCGCTTGTTGTTCAGTTCTGTTGGCGAGCGCCAGGTTCGGATTGAGCGCACCGGCAATCCGCATGTCGATGTCGCCGCCGCCGGTGAGCGTCATCGATCCATCGGCGCCGACACGGCCGGTGCTGCCGACCGCAACGACCAGTCCCTGGCTTCGAAACGGCCCATAAACCTGCGATCCACGAAGCGCGATCGTTCCGGCCTCGCCGCCGACGCGGATCGCAACATTGCCTCCACCCAGCGCACCTATGCCGGTGAAGCCGAGCAGATCGGGAGCACGCAGTTGATCGCGCGATGTGTTGGCCGCATAGGTACCGAAATTGATCCACCATGCGGTCGGAATTGCCGCATCGACAGCAGCTGTGCCGGTGCCCTGGCGCCACAGCCAGTTGCCGGTGATGAAACTCGACGGCGTCTGCCGCGAGGACCCGCCCGCGATATCGCCGACGAGATCGCCGCCAGCGGCAATCAGGACATTGCCGCCATGGTCGGGATACCACGCGTCATAAGTCGCCAGGCTACTGCCATAATCGATGTCATAACCGGGCGTCGGCGGCAGCGCGCCGATCAACGTGCCGTCGGCCAGTTGGCCGCGCGCGCGGTCATAGGCCGGATCGACCGACGTCGCCGTGCCCGCGGTGTAGACGCCATAGAGCGAATTCATCCGGATATCGCCGGCGGCGAGCATCTCCAGATCGCCTGTGCCGGTTCGCAACACGCTGAAAGCCGGCGAAACAAACTTGCTGTCGGTGATGATGGGTGCGCCCGGCGTAAGGATGCACTGGCCGGGTTCAGCGTCGCAGAGCCACAGGTCCGAGGGGGATACGGGTGTACCCGGCTCGGCACCCAACCAGTTGTCCGGCAGCCAAACCGCGGTGCTGCCGCTCCCGATCGTGAACCCTTTGAGAGCGTGCGTGTCCGCCAGCCTGATGGCACCTGTGGAAGCAGGGTTCAGCGCGCGCCGGTCTCCCGAGCCGAGGTCGGCGCCTGCAACAAGACCTATCGACCATGACGTTGCGCCAGCACCCAGCATCGGCGCGACCGCCCAGTTCCGTCCTTGCCTGCCGCCCGTCGAACTGCGCAGATCGATTGGCTGGCCGCCAGCGAGCTTGACATTTGTCATCGACGGAATCAGCGACCCGGCCGCAAGCACCAGCGCACCGGTCGACGTCATATTTACCGGCAGCGGAACGCCCTTCGGCCAGACCAATGCCGCAAGATTGGCGTCACTGCGCAGCACCGTGCCCGCACCGAGTTGCATGCCCGCGGTAAGCGTCACTGCGTTCGGCAGGATGGTCCCGGCAGCATAGGCCACGCTGCCATCGGCGTTGTAGATGCTCGCACCGACAACTGTACCCGCTGACAGATTGAGCGAACCTGCCAATATTGCTCGCACTGGCAGAACCGTGCCGGTAGGTACGGTGTAGTTGAACGCGGCTTGCAGATCGTAATTCAGCGTCGCGCCTGCTACGAACACCGTACCTGCTTCGAGCGTGACGGCGATCGGAACCACGAGGTCGCCGCCGAATGGCACCAAGCCATCGCTGAGCACCCAGCCGTTATCATCTGGCGTAGCCGCCGGCGGCGCGAAGCCGTCGTTGATCGAACCGCGGATATTGAGATCGCCGGCTGCACGGATCGTCAGCACGCCGGGTTCGCCGAAGCCGCGCAGCGCGGGGTCGAGCCGGTTCGACTGCGGCCCATAACGATAGCCGGACAGGTCGAGGTCGCCCGCCACCGTGATATCGCCATTCGGATTGTCGGCGCTGATCTTGCTAACCACCTCGACGCCGGGACGCAGGCGATAGTTGCCGAGGCCGGCAAGCCGGTTGCTCAAGGACGTATTGCCAAGCGCCGCATTGATAAAGGCGCTGCTGTCGCCATCGAGATCGTCGAGATAGGCTTTCGTAATCTCCTGCGGTTTGTGCCCCGTCACATCCGGTGCGCCGGCCAAGGGCGCGTCGTCATAAATGCGGAACGCATTGACCGCGATGGTCTTCGCGCCATGGATTGCGGGCGTGCCCAGCACATTGACAGCGACATCGTTGGCGCCATCCACGCCTCTTGTGCCGGCAGGAACGCCGGTGCCGCCAAGGCGCGGCGCGTTGAGATTGAGCGTACCGCGCGCTACGCCGTCGTTCTGGCCACGTCCGCCGCCAAGCGCGACGGCAGTGCCAGCGCGCAGGTCAATCGCCGCAGTGCCCGCCAGCGTCAACGTTCCCGCCCGCGTCGTCAAGTCGACGACGGCGCGGTTCGGTGCGTCGATAATCTTGCCATAGCTGTCAAAGCGCATGCCCGTGCCATGCGCATCGAGCATGCCGTTGATGGTGAGGTCGCCTATCGCCGCCAGCCGGATCGCGCCGACCTGATAACCGCTGGCATCGATGGTGCCGTTGACGGTCAGATCGCCGCCATCCAGCGTGATCTCGACATTGCGCGCCTTGACCTCGTCGCCGATAGCGAGGCTGCCCTGCTTGATCTGGAACTTGCGCGCGCCGAACACTGCGCCAGTGTTGAGGCGCTGGTTCAATCCGGCGAAGTCGGCAAGCGTTTGCGCCCGCACGGTGAGTTCGGCTGCATCATAGGGCACAATGGTGCCACCCGCGTCGTACCACCCGGTTGCGCCGCCCTGAATCGTGCCGGCGAGATTGACATGACCGGCACCGGCGCCAAGCGCCGTTATCGCGGCTGTGCCGCCGCGATTGTACTGCGCGCTGAGGTCGATCACCGATCCCGCCGCCTGGCTGATGCTGCCCGCCTCGCTGGTCAGCACCAGATCGCCGCCCCAGCTATATTTGGTGACGTCGAACACCTGCACCGCGCGCCCCGACAGATCGATGCGTGAGCCACTACCAAGCGCGATATCGCCCGTCGCCGCAAGAAACAGCTTGCCCGAAGGCAGCACGACATTGGTATCGACCGTGATATTGGCCCCCGCCAGCTTGAGCTGCGCGCCGAGCGCATCGACCTTGGGCGCATCCGCACCGCCCGCACCGGCCACGAGGATATTGCCCCCTGCCGTGATCGTGTTGACCGAACCCGACTCGCCGGTGAACAACGGCGTCGTGACCGTTAGATTGCCGCCGGTGTACCGATAGCCGGTCGCGGGGGTGTACGCGCCCTGCTGAAGATAGACGCCGAGCGTGCTCTTGCCGTTTGAGGTGATCCGCTCGCTGGCGGAGACGCTGACATCGGCAAAGCCAAGCGCGAGACGGTTATCGACGATGGTGCTGCTTGGCCGGGAGTTCGGAGCAGAGCCGAACACGACGCGGTTTGCCGCAATGTCGAGTTTGCCATCGCCGAGCATGCCGGCCATCGCCGCGCCCGGCGCTGCCGCCGAACCGGTCCAGATGAACTCATTGGCGCGGATCGTCGCAATGTCGCCCGCCGCGCCATAGCCGTAGATCGCAGGCGTCCCAAGCACGAGCCGCTCCACCTTCGACGCATCGAGATCGACGCTGCCGAAAATGTTCACCGCATCGCGCGCCTTGAGCACCAGCGTTTCGAGCGCCGGCGCGCCAGTTGCGGTATTGCCTGCGAGAAGTCGGGCCAGCAGGCCCTGATTGAGCGCCAGACCTGGGGGCAGATGGCCGGAGGCCGCCGCTGCTGCCAGACTTGCCTCCTCGCCCAGATTGATCGCCGACAGGCCCAGCGACAGATTGCGCGTGCCATAGGACACGTTGTCGGCGATGGTGAGCGCGCCGGACGTCGAAACCGCGATCGTTCCTTCGGAAACCAGCGTCGTGGTGCGATTGCAGTCCACGGTGACGCAGCCGCCGACCGTGATGTTTGCTGGGCCGACCGCCGATGATTGCAGCATGTCGATCCAGCCGTTGGACAGCGCCAGAACGCCAGATTCGGCCACGAAGACAAATCCATCGCTTGAATCGTAGCTGGCGCGGCCACGGCCGACCGTGCTGATCGATGCGCCTTCCTCTATCGTGATCCCGGCGCCGGCCAGGATCACTTCCGCTGCCGCAATGCGGGCGCCGCTGCGCACAATGAGATTGCCGCTGCCACCAATGGTCGCAAAGCGACCGGTCTGGCCGTAACCCACGGCAACTGTGCCATTGAGTACCAGACGCGGCGCGTTGAGCTTGCTGAGTTCATCGGCGTAAACGGATGCGCCGAATTGAATGCCGGGATCGGCGCTTTGTCCTGAGCCAAGGATTTCGCCGAGCCCGCGGACATTGACGTTGCCGCCGAAACCATTGCCGCCGGCGGCAGGCTTCATCCGCAGATCGCCATCGATGCGCAATTGCGAACGGCCATCGACGAACCGAGGCTTTTCCAGCAGGATATCCAGCGACTTCGCATCGATCGTCATCATCGCACGCGGCACGCCGATTCGTGCCGCATCCGCCAACACGAAGGCGTTGTAGCCCATCTCGTTGTAGGAGGAGTGTTTGCGAACGGTATTGGCCGAGGTGACGATAATCTGGTTCGGCAATGACGAGCGGATCGCCGTGTTGGCAACGCCCAGATAGGCTTGCGTCACGTAGGAACCATTGCCCCCTGCAACCGCACCAGTCGCCACAGGCGTGGCGCTTTTGCCCAATTCGACGCGAAAGGCGCCGGGCAGCAACGCATAGCTCGATGGCATCAGCATATAAGTGCCGGCGGGCAATCCCGGCACACCATCCGGAATGGTAATCTGCTGACCGATGAGCGGCGCACCGTAACCCGTCTCCTGCACCACCGGCGCATAGTCCACGCGGCCCGGCACGATCGCATAGACCGAATTGCCCTTGCTGCTGTAACTATAGCCTGGATTGGAATTGACGAATGGCGTGGTCAGGATATCGACCGAGCCACCACGACCCGACACGAAGCCCGCGCCAGCCAGTTCCCCGCCGCCCGACAGGTCGAGAACCGCCCCCCTCGACGTTCAAATGGGAGGTCGCAAGCTGAATACCGCGTATGGGGCCAAAGTTGCTCATGGCGCCTGCGCCGTCCAGCACGATCGCGGTCCCGTCATAACGGTAGACGAGTCCATCGACGGTGCCGCCATAAGGCATCACCAGCCCGGCGCCGCTCACCGAAGTGATGCTGCCCGGCAGAAGATTGATCGCATCGGCTTCCTCCTGGCGCATCGCGCCAAGATACAACTGACCCAGCGGCGCGCGCACCACGCCGCCCTGATTGATGGTTTCCGCACTAAGAGAGAGCGACCCGAAAGCCGAATACGGCATGTCGGGGACCGTATCGCCATATCGGCGAATGTTGAGCACGCTGCCGCTGCCGTAGTGTCCGTCTTTGGTATAGCCGGCACTGATCGACCCACCGGCGCCGCTCGCCGGGTAGATTTGCGCGGCGGTCAGCGTGATGTCGCCCGGGGTGGCCAACATGGTGCTGCCGAGCACACGGATATCGCCACGGCTGGTGAAATCGAGCAGCGCGAAGCCGCGACGATCCACGGTGTAGGACGACGTGACGGTTTCGATATTCTGGCGCACACCGAAAGAAAGGCGGTCGCGAAGATCGATCAGATCTGCAGTGATCGCGAACACGGCATCGCTTGCCTGTTGCGTCGGAACGCCAAAGCCATCGGCCGATCTCACAGCGGGCAAGGTGTGTCCGTCTCGTGTGATGCGGGTAACGCCTGCCAGCCGCACGTAAGGCGCCGACAGCGATACTATCGAATGCGCGCCCGCCTGCTCACCGAGCCCGAATGTGCCGGCGTAAACACGCAGGCTCTGCTTCATCGCGAGCGTGACGTTACCGTCGAAGGAAAGTGCGCCATCGACCAGCAGCGAAAGATTGTCGAACCCGCCTTGTGCGATGCGATCGGCGCCGAGCCGTGCGGTGCCGGTGACAAGACCGGCCTTCGCCTCCGCCATCGACGCAGCATCGGCGATGGAACTGTCGCCCTGAATGTTGCCGATGATGAATTCGCGATGCCGTAACACGTCGCCGGATACCGTCAAGATCGGATAGTTGGCAGCCTCGAGCGCCAGCGCGAGCGTGCCGCCGGCTGCATTCGCGCCGCCCGCCGCCGCCCGCAACGTACCGTCGAGATAGAGCCCGTTGCTCGACTTGACGACGATCGTGCCGCCATTGCTGGCAACCGCCAGTGGCACGCTGCTTTTTTGCAAACCCGGTGCGGAGATATCGAGCACGGCGTTTGTGCCGGATGCGTCGAGCAGGGCGCCAGGCCGGATTACGACGAAGGAGTTCGGAGTGATGGATTCACCTTTCCCCTCCCAGTCCATCGTGCCGCCAATTTGGATCGCGCCGCCATTTGCGACCACGCCATAGGTCTGGCCCCGCGTATTGACGGCCGCAGCCGCCCGCGCCGCGACATCGAGCACGGCGTGGTCGCCGATCCAGATCAGGCCGGCCTTGCTTTGCAGACCTAAGTCGGTCCCCCCGGGCTGGTTCAAGGTAATCGTGCCGTTCGGAGCGGTCAGCGTGCCGTCGACCGCGAGCGAGGTGCCGAACAAATTGATTGACTGGCCGGCATCCACACTGACCGCCGCGCCTGCATGAATATCGACCGCACCGTTCGCTGCGAGCCCGACATCGTAACCCAGGGTGGAGCGCAGCGTCACGCCGGCGCCGCCACGCTGGATCAGCCGGCTGTTGACGGCGTCTTCCGTCCATAGCGGCGGCGTCCACACGCTCAGCGCCTGCGCAAGATCCGCGCCAGTGGCAGTGGTGAAGGCGGTGTCCGTGAAACGGTAGACCGGCATCGTGACGTCGAGCCTGACGCCGCTGGCCACGACGATGCCGAGACCGCCATTGATGTCATAGCTGGAGAAACCAGACTGGATCAGCGAGGGATCGATCGTTGTGGTCGGTCCGACGGCCACCGCCGAACTGAAGCTCGTCCCGACTGCAAGGCGTGTCCCGGACGCGATTGTGAAGTTCACCGGCGACAGATTACCCGCCGTGATCGTAATGGTCTTGTCCGAGATCGGCAGGCCGTTCGGGAATACATTGCCCGGCACGACATAGGACGATGGGAACGCGCGGTCGTTAATCCTGGTTATGACGGTCCCGGCCGGAATGACAGGCAGTACCCCGTTTGGCCCAACCCCGTACTGTCCGCGGTCGGTATCGATTTGATACCCGATGCTGCCGACCCGGGGGCGCGGCGGTATCCAATCGGCGGCGAGCGTCACGTTACTGATCAGCGTGTTAGTCGTCCCGATCGCCTCACCGGGCAACGCAATCTTGCTGACGTAACTGTAGTCAACCGGTAACACGCTGCCCGCGCTAACCTCATAATCCTGCAGCAGGACGAGATCGGTCGGCGCCTTCTCGCCAGCACCAAGCACACCGTCCGTGGCAAGAAGTTTGCCGCCGATCCCGATAGCGGTGCCGGATTCGACCCTGATCGTGCCGCCGCCATTGACGCCGTAACCTCTGATATTGCCGTCGAGCTTGAGGACGCTGGCCTTATCTTCGGCAATCAGGGTGACATCACCACCCTTGCCGCCTTTGGTCTTGCCATTGGCGAGGATGGCGCCCCCGATGAGACGTCGATGGTGCTGCCGGTCTTGAGCAGGACGTCACGGCTCGATTTCAAGCTCACCGATCCGCCATTCAAATAGGCCAGCTTGGCGCTATCGGCCGGATTCAACGGCGCATTCACCCAGACGCCGCGCAGATCGAGCGTGACGCCTTCACGCAAAGTGATCGACGCCCCCGCTCTTCAGCAGCAGTTGCGCGGCGCCGCGATCGCCGCCGCCCTTGAAGTAATTGTCCACGGTGAGCGAACCGCCACGTGCGGTCACATCGGCCTTGATATCGACCACAGCCGCATTGAGAGTGATCCTGCCGCCATCGGCCAGGGTCAAAGGGCGTTCGATCGCGATCGTGTCGGTGGTGCCGATGTCGAGCCCGCCGAGATGCAGCGCATTGATGTAGCCGGCGTCGAACCGGGCGGTGCCGGTGCGCGCTGACGGCAACGCATCGGTTGCGGAGAGGCCCGCGGCGATGAAGGCGACGTCGCCGAAGCGGACGTCCGAATCGTACAGGCCGCTGCCGCTGACTGCACCGTCATAACGGCCCAATCCAAGCGTGCCCTGCAACGGCGCGGCATTCTGCACCTGCTTGTAGCCGTCAGAGAGGCCCGCGGCGCGCGCGCTCGACTGGCGTGCGCCCTTGACGACATCGGCAATGATCTCGGCCTCGAACACCGGTGTCGGCGACGACAAATTAAGACGACCGGCGTCACGGCCGACGGTGTAGCCCGCCTCCCAGCGTCGCGACGTGTTGCGATCGAAGATGCTGCTCCAGACCTCGGTGAGCTGTTCGGAAACCTTGCCCTGGATGTTGTGCGTACGCACGAAGCCGCCCCCGCGGCGATGAACTTCATGTCGGCCGGCGCATTGTCGAAGCTGTAGAGCCGACCATCGGTGCCGATCAGCTTGGTCGAATAGATCCAGCCGCCGTCATAGCTGACCGAGCCGCCGGAGATATCGAAGCGCGCGCCCTGCTGCGCGACCACCTCGGGCGCTGCCAGCGTGACGGTGCCGCCGAGGGCCGCCCATTCGCCGATGGTGTGGGTGGTGTTGGCGAGATAACCGCCGACTTCGAGCAGTCCACCCTTGGTATAGTAGCGCTCGCCGACATAGCCGCCGGTGCCTGCGCCGACGAGAACCAGATCGCGAATGTCGATCCAGACATTTTTGTTGAGCAGGGCCCCGCCGTCGCGATTGACCGGCGAGTCGCGCAATTCGTTGCCCTGGACGTTGACCAACACCTGATTGGCCGACATCGGCAGCACCGCGCCGCGCACGCCGGAGACGTCGACCGTCGCGCCGCTCGCGGCAAACACGCGCCGGCCGGCGCTGACTGCGATCTGGCCGCCCTGGGCCGCGGTATAGGACCCGTTCTGCAGATCGACCAGGCCGCCCGTGACGATCTCGACCCGCGACTGGTCGCGGCGATCGGCCAGCAGCGACAGATTGTCGAACTCTGCGGAGGCCAGCGGATTGATCCCCGAGACCGCAAGCGCCTCGCGCTGCGCATTGAGCGCGGCGTCCGTGGACTCCAGCTCGGGCAGCACCGCACTGATGCCGGAGCCGGCGAGCGTAACGCTGCCGGCGGCGTCGCTGGCCTTGTTGAGGAGATGGATGGTGCCGCGCTGATTGACCGAGGAGGTCGCGATCAGCACGCCTTCCTGCCGCAGCGTACGGCCGGCCAACGTGATGTCGCCCTGTTGCGACAACACGAAGCCGGTATTGACGACACGGCCGGCTGCGCTGCCACTGAGGATCACCGGCGCGATTTCGCTGCCATTGGTGGTGGAGAACTTGTTGTCATCGGTGCCATAGCCACGGCGCAGGATGAAATTGTCGCCCGCCGCCAGAATCGTCTGGCCCTTCGGCGTGGCGATGCTGCCGGCATTCTCCACCTGCGAGCCGATCATCAGCACGAAGCCGCCGCCCGACGTCACCGACGACGGCGCGCGGGTGGCGATCGATGCGCCAGCCTCGACCACGACCTTGCCGCCCGCCGCGGTGAAGCTCGGATTGTAGGTCGCACCGGTCCGCGTCGAATAGATGCCGTTGTCGCGGAACTGGGCGTCCGTAATGCCGGCGGTCGAGGCGATCAATGAGCCGACATTGATCTGGCTGTTGCCGCCGAAGATGATGCCGCTCTGATTGATCACATAGACCTGGCCGTCGGCCTTGATATTGCCGAGGATCTGGCTCGGGCCGGTCGATGCATCGACGCGGTTGAGCGCCACCCAGCCGGCATTGCCCTGCTGGTCGAACGTCAGCGTGGTGCGGGCGCCGACATTGAAGCTCTGCCAGTTCAGGATCGCCTGCTGCGCGGTCTGCCTGATATTGACCTCGGTCTGCCCCTTGCCGTCGCTGCCCTGGGTCGGGGCATTGGCGCCCGACCAGGTCGCGGGATTGTTCGGCAACAGACCGCCGGCGCCGAGCCCGTTCGGCACCGCGGCGGGCGCGGTCATCGAGGTCTGCCGCGCGGCTGCGGCAGCCCGCGCCGCGGCCTGGACGCCTTGCATGTCCTGTACAGCGCGCGCCGCGCGTGCCAGCGAATCCTGGGTTTGCTTTGCCGCCGCTGCCGCCTGCTGGGCCGCATAGGCTGCAGCATCCGACGCGAAGTTCGGCGCCGAGACGCTGGCGCCGCTTCCGCCATTGAGGGCTTTGGCATGAACGGTTTGCGGCGCAACCGATGTCAAAGCGACAGCGCTGACACCCGCCAGAAGCACCATACGGTGGGCCGAGCCACTTACAGAAACCAAAGAAGCCGGGACAACGCGACGATTCATCGGAGAATTCCTTCGGGCAACAGCAGACCTCCGAGTGGCCGCGAACATTCGCGGCCGCCTCGGAAGATCCCTTTCAATTGCAGGACGAAATCTCGGGCGGCGTTGAGCCACGATCCGAAAATTTTTTAATCTTTTTTGCCCGATCCGGCTCAGCTCAAGATGACAAGCCCGCCTGGGAGATGCCGGATATGCGCATCGACCGCCTGCTGCAATTGCAGCAAAATCTCGTCCATTTCTCCGATCCGGAAGCGACCATTGATCTGCTTCTGGGCCAGCGTCGCGCTCATCAGAACAATCCGACCGGCGCGGTACCGGTTGATTTCGTCGACGACCTCGGCGATCGGAGTGTTCCGGAACTCGACGATCCCACGTTGCCAGT
Source organism: Rhodopseudomonas sp. P2A-2r (assembly GCF_026015985.1). GTDB lineage: Bacteria > Pseudomonadota > Alphaproteobacteria > Rhizobiales > Xanthobacteraceae > Tardiphaga. Next base: position 1,524,252 of record NZ_CP110389.1, read on the forward strand.
TCGACTCCGCGATCGGATCGACCGTCGCAATCCCGCTGATCCCGGCCGCTGTGTACCGGACGCGTTGCCCCCTGCGCAGTTCGGCAATAGTGTTCCCCTGCTCGACGTGAACGCGGCCATCAAAACACGTCACTGTGACAGGTGAGCGATCCCCTTCCGTCGCATAGCGAACATCGAAACGCCCCGCCTCGGTAAACGCTTTGCCGCCGGCCGCCAGTACCGCAAGGACCCGCGTTCCGCGCTGTGTCGTCTCGAACGCCGCCTCTCCCGCGATTAATTCGATCCGCTCCTCGGTGGCGGTCGGCGGGCGGATAGCGAGACTGGTCTGAGTATTCAGGTTGATCGCGATATCGCCTGCGAAATTGACGTTGCGCTGCTCGCCCGTGGCGGTGCGGAAATCGGCGTTCAGTTGCGACAGAGACGGCCACAGTCCGAGCGGAGGATTGACTATTCCATAGGTCGCCACAGCCGCGACCGTCGCCGCCCCGCCCAGGACGATACGGCGGCTCACGGACCTGCGCCGTTGTCCGAACGCATCGAGCGCCGTCGCGTAATCGACCCTGGGATCATTGAGGACTTTCCGGGCGGCGCCGATCTCGCGCCAGACCAGATTCGCAGCGACGAATGCGGCTTCATGCGCCGGATCTTGCGCCCGCCAGCGCCTCGCAGCCTCGATATCCCCCTCCGTCGCGTCTCCGGAGGCAAGCTTCTGCGCCCACGAGACGGCTTCGCTCTCCACACGGCTCAGACCGGTCCCGCGAGGATTGTCCTTTGTCATTTTGATCCACGGCCCCAGGCGACATCGCCGGGACGCTGCCCGGCCATTTCACGCATTTCTAATATCAAGACGTTTCTCGGCCAGCGCGAAAGCAACTTTATTCTTTCAATTCTTTACGCCGGGCCATGCAATGCATGTGGGCCAACATGATCTCCCGGGCAACAGAGCGCCGCGAGATGCCGAGGCGGTCCGCGATTTCCTGGCGGGGAATATCGCCGAACCGGGCAGCGAGAAAGATGGTACGTCGGCGTTCTGGAAGCTCCGCGATGATCTCCCGGAACGCATCCAGATCCGACTGCGCCAGCAGAATCTCTTCCGCCGTTGCCTTCCCGTCCGGCACATCCATGGCGGCATCGATCTCGACGGCGTGACGATGACGCCGTTCCCGACGTCGACGATCTTCCGCGACGTTCAGCACAACGCGGTACAGGTAACTGTCGGGGTTATGGACAGAACTTGCAGCATCGGCGCCGGCAAGGCGCAACCAAGCATCCTGCATGGCGTCGCCAGCGAGATCGAACGAACCAAGACGCTTTGCGACGCGGGCTTTCAGGTTGTCGTAACGTTCGACGAACAGGGAGCGGATCGCAACCAGCGGGTTGTCATTCATCGCGGCACACCACCGGGCCCTGAGTGTGCGTCAGCCCTTGCACAAGCAGACACTCCCCGGGTACTTCAGGCGAGATCAGTATACGGACGGGCTGAGTGAAACCGGCAGGCGGTGGCTCGCTGAACCTGACGCCGCGCAGTGCCGCATCCATCTGCTGGTCCGCGTCCGCGGAGCCGACCGTACCGACCCGTTGAATCTGTGCAATCTCGCCGGCCTGCGAAATCCCGAGGGCAACGATAATCCGATAATGTCCGGGACGGGCGCCATCCACCCGGCAGAGCGTGTCGAGCAAGCCCTGCTGGACGAGGCCATAGTAACGTCGATGCGCTGCGGGCAAGATGCGTTCGTTCTCTGGACCAGGCCCCGCTGGCGATATCGTGACCACAAACCTCCGCTCCGAAACAAACCGCGCGGAGAGACCCGTACCGATCAAGAGCCTTTCCAGCCCCTCCGCCGGAGTCATCATCCCATGCACGTTGTTCGAGAACCGTCCGGTCGCGAGGCTCGCATCATAGAGCGCCTCGCTGCCAGTCGCGTCGCCGTAACGGCTAATGGCCGAGATGAGCGGCTGGGCGGGAATGGAAAAGGCGACCCTGGCGTCGCCCGCGCGTTCCGCTGCTTCGGACACACCAACAAGTCCCATCAGCAACGCACCGAACATCCACGCTATCGGGCCACACAAACGTCGACGCCGACAGACCTTTTCACGTTGCAAGATGAGTTCAAATCGCTGAAGCGACAGCCTTGTCCAATCCAAAGCAGAAGCAGCTTCGAGATGCACTCGGCAACCTATCCGCTGGCAGTCAATTTACTCCGCGTCGAAGCTCGTCGCGCTGGCTGGTCACGATGCAACGCATATTAGTCGAAGATTACGGTTTTAAGACAAAGCCAAAACGATGGGCGCCTTTAAGAAGAATGGCCGAATTGGCCGGGCAGCGTCAGTCTCCGCCCTGTCCGGCCATCCGGTGAGTGGCCCCAATACAGGGTGCGCGGTCGGCGGAATTGGGCACCGGCGCGAACGCCGCCGGCACGCTAATCGCGAGGGACACAGTCAGATTCCTGCTGGAAATCTTGGCCACCCGTCGGCCGACACACCGCCCCGCCACAAGGCGCGCCGGCACTCTAAAAGAGGCTAAGATCGAAATTATGCATTTGTATTAATGACATAGGTGTTCGCAGTTTTATTCGGAGCGGCGCACCATTCGGGATGAAACTGCGAACACTTATCTCGTTGAAATTGTTGTATAATTATCGTATTTAGTTGACTGAGCCGCGCTACGGGCGTCCGTGTCGTTGGCTCTATCGCCGCGCCGTTCGTGCGGTTCTGGTCTGCTTGGTGACGTTTTCTGTGTCACCTGGCGAGCGCCGTGCTGCGACGACGGGCAGGATACGGTTGGATATTCCGGCGCAGCCGCTTGCGGAGGCGCTGGTGGCTTTAAGTGCGACGACGGGAATCGAGATATTCTCTATGACGGCGCGTTGTCGGTCGACCGACGGTCGCATGCCGTGACGGGGGATCTGGCGCCGCTCGACGGGTTGCGACTACTGCTGCGGGGAACGGGCTATGTCGCGCAGGCTTCCGACGATGCGTGTCGGAGTGGCCGGCCCCCGTGAGACGCAGGCTCATCCATCCAGAGGATTAGCGAGACAGCGATCGGTGAGACGTCGCAAATGTACTGGCGAACATCTCTTCGCCTGTACATCTAACTCTCGATATAGACGGGCAGCCGTAGCTCGGCAGCCCGCTCCTTTCGTGCCTGTTTCTGAAGCTCATGTTCTCGCTTCTCGAACGCAGCCATCTCGTCTCGCACCGATGCCATGAAGCGTTCGCGTGTGGTGCGCGTGGAGCTCTTGATTTCCGTCATGGCAGTTCCCGTTAAGCGTCATCTGGGTGACGTGCGATCATATCCTTTTTCTGATGTAATAAAAGCTTCATACTGTCGTCGCGCGTGAGAGGTTGCTTCAGAAGGCCCGAGTACGATCCGAATTCGACGCCTTGGAATGAAACTTTCTCGATAGTTGCACTTTCGTGAGGCAGGACGTGCGGCTTTGCTCCGCGCCAAGCCGCATGACGTACGGCGCTCGTCTAACCCGCAAGAATTAATTAGAAATAAAGTGATTGAACGCCGGCGGCGCCAAGGTACCTTCAACTCAAGGGTGTATTGCAATTCTTATCCTATGGGCCGGACGCGAATGTCTGAGAGCGCCAACGATAACAGTGCTTCCGGTCTCGCTTGTTTGGTTTTATTGCTCCGATTCAACGGCGTGGCGGCGGAGCCTGAGCAGATCAGGCATCAGCTCGGCGGCGCAGCCGTCGATGCGCAGGAAATGGTGCGCTGTGCCAGGACTTTAGGGCTGAAAGCGCGCATCGTATCGAAGGACTGGACGCGCCTGCTTGCCACATCGCTGCCGGCCATCGCGGCGTGCAACGACGGTAGTTTTCTGGTTCTCGGCAAGGTCGCCGACAACAAGGCATTGGTGCAGAACCCCGTCAACGGTCGCCCGCAACTGATGGACCGGGCGGAGTTCGAGGCCATCTGGGCAGGCCAGCTTGTCGTGATGACGCGCCGGGCCTCGCTGACAGAGCTCGCGCGGCGCTTCGATATCACCTGGTTTCTGCAGGCGATGCACAAGTATCGCGGGTTGCTCGCCGAAGTGCTAGTGGCGTCGTTCTTTCTGCAGATCTTCGCTTTGATCACGCCACTGTTCTTCCAGGTGGTGATTGACAAGGTGCTGGTGCATCGGGGATTAACGACACTCGATGTGCTGGTCACCGGATTGATCGCAGTGTCGATCTTCGAGACGGTGCTCGCTGCGCTCCGCACCCATGTATTTTCCCACACCACCAACCGCATCGATGTCGAGCTCGGGGCCCGGCTATTTCGCCACCTCATTGCGCTGCCGATTGCCTATTTCGGCGCGAGGCGGGCTGGCGACTCGGTGGCGCGGGTGCGCGAGCTGGAGAATATCCGTAATTTCCTCACGGGGTCGGCGCTGACGCTGGTGATCGACCTGCTGTTCACCTTCGTTTTCCTCGGCGTGATGTACTACTACTCGCCGACCCTGACCTGGATCGTGATCGGCTCGTTCCCGTTCTACATCGCGATCTCCGCGGGCGTGACGCCGCTGTTCAAGCAGCGGCTCGACGAGAAGTTCAACCGCGGCGCCGAGAACCAGGCGTTTCTGGTCGAGAGCGTCAACGGCGTCGAGACGCTGAAAGCCATGGCGGTCGAGCCGCAGATGCAGCGGCGCTGGGAAGAGCAGCTCGCGGGCTATGTGGCGGCAAGCTTCCGCGTACTGTCGCTCGGGAACTGGGCTAGCCAAAGCGTGCAGCTGGTCAGCAAGATCGTCACGGCATTGACATTGTATTTCGGCGCACTGCTGGTGATCGACGGCGGCCTCACTGTGGGTGAACTGGTCGCCTTCAACATGCTGGCCGGCCGGGTGGCGCAGCCGGTGCTGCGGTTGGCGCAGCTGTGGCAGGATTTTCATCAGGCGCGGCTGTCGATCGCGCGGCTCGGTGACATTCTCAATACCGCGCCGGAGCCTGCCTATACGCCCGGTCGCGCCACGCCGCCGCCGATCAAGGGCGCTATCGCCTTCGATCACGTGGATTTTCGCTATCGGCTCGACGGCCCGCAGGTGCTGCACGATGTCTGCATCGACGTTCCGGCCGGGCAGGTGGTCGGCATTGTCGGCGCTTCCGGCTCCGGCAAGTCGACTTTGGCAAAACTGGTGCAGCGGCTCTATGTGCCCGAGGTTGGCCGCATTCTGATCGACGGTGTCGATCTGGCCATGGTCGACGTCGCCTGGCTGCGCCGGCAGGTCGGCGTGGTGCTGCAGGAAAACGTGCTGTTCAACCGGACGGTCCGCGACAACATCGCGCTGGCCGATCCGGCGATGGCGATGGAGCGCGTCGTCCACGCGGCAAAGCTCGCCGGTGCCCATGACTTCATCCTGGAACTGCCGGAGGGTTACGACACCATGGTCGGCGAGCGCGGCGCCAGCCTGTCGGGCGGCCAGCGTCAGCGCATCGCCATCGCCCGGGCTTTGGTCGGCGATCCCCGCATCCTGATCTTCGACGAGGCCACCTCCGCACTCGATTACGAGAGCGAGCGGGTGATCCAGGACAATATGCGCAGCATCGTGCGGGGCCGGACCGTTCTGATCATCGCGCATCGCCTGTCCACCGTGCGTCATGCCGATCGCATCCTGACGCTGGAACGCGGCCGGCTGGTCGAGGACGGCAATCACGACGAGCTTATCCGCCAGGGCGGGCGCTACGCCAATCTGCATCGCATTCAGGCGGGGCTCCATGAAGTGGTTTGACTCCACATTGGCGAGGTCGCGTCATGCCGACTAACGCTGCCATCGACCCGGCTCCGGCGAAGGTTGCGCCACTGCGCGTCGTGCGTCGCCGTGATGAACTCGAATTCCTGCCGGCAGCGCTGGAGATCATCGAAACCCCGGCCTCACCGATGGGGCGGGCGATCGCCTTCACGATCATCGCATTCTTCGTTCTGGCCCTGGTCTGGGCCTGCCTCGGCCGGATCGACATCATTGCCACCGCGCAGGGCAAGATCGTGCCAACCGGACGCACCAAGACCATCCAGCCGCTCGAAGCCGGCACGGTGACGGCGATCCGCGTCCGCGACGGCGACAAGGTGCACGAAGGCGACGTGCTGCTGGAGATCGACCGCACCATCTCCACCGCCGAGCGCAACCGCGTGGGCTACGAGTTGCTCCGCGCCCGCCTCGACGCGGCGCGGCTGACCGCGTTGCGCGCCGGGCTTGCGACCAACACCGCCAGCGATTTTGTGCCGCCCGCTGCGCCCGCCTATGAGATCCTGCGCACCCGCGCGGCGATGCTGGCGCAGGCCGAGCAGCAGGCTGCCAAGATCGTGTCGCTCGACCAGCAGGTTGCGCAGAAATCCGCCGAGGCCGATGGCATCGCGGCGCTGATCGACAAGCTGGAATCCGGCCTGTCGTTCATCGCCGAGACCGCGGCGCTCCGCGAGAAGCTCCTGAAGCAGGAGTTCGGCAACCGCCTGGCCTATCTGGATGCGCAATTGAAACTTGCCGACCAGCGCAGTGACCTGATCGTGCAAAAGCGCCGGCTGGTCGAGACCGCGGCGGCCAAGGCGGCGCTGGAAGCCAGCCGCGAGCAGACCCGCGCCGAATATGCCCGCAACATCATGACCGATCTCGCCGAGGCCGAACAGAAAGCGGGGCAACTCGCTGAGGACATCATCAAGGCCGAGCGCAAGATGAACGACCAGGTCTTGCGCGCGCCGGTGGACGGCACCGTGCAGCAGCTCGCGATCCACACCGTGGGCGGCGTGGTGTCGCCGGCGCAGCAATTGATGGCGATCGTTCCGGCCGACAGCAAGCTGGAGGCCGAAGCCATGCTGCCAAACAAGGATATCGGATTCGTCACGCCCGGCCAGTTCGCCGAGATAAAGATCGATACCTTCAACTTCACGAAATACGGCCTGTTGCGCGGTGAGGTGATCAACGTTTCGCAGGACGCGATCGCGAGAGAGAAGCCCGTCGATCGGAGCGATTCCGGCAAGACGCGCGCCGCGCTTTCCGAGAGCAGCGAACCGCAGGGCCAGGAACTCGTTTATGCCGCGCGCGTGTCGCTGAATCGCACGCAGATGCAGGTCGAGGACAAGATCGTCAGCCTCGCGCCGGGTATGGCGGTGACGGTGGAGATCAAGACCGGGCGACGGCGCGTGATCGAGTATCTGCTGTCGCCGTTGTTGCGATATGGGCACGAGGCTGCGAGGGAGAGGTGAGATGCCGACCACAATTTCCTTGTCGCTTGCCACAGTCGATGGGCCGATGAATGTCAATGTGGTCATAGCGGTGAGAACGCCAGACGGGCGGGTTGTCGGCACCGTTCCTGCATGCCCACTAGTTCGATCAGCAGCGTCCTCGGACGTAACGCCATCCCTCAGAAAACTCGACGATAAGACCCTTGCTGCCGTTGTATCGATCATCGAGGTGAAGTTGGCGAGCGAGGTGCAGATCGATATGCTCGCCGCCGGGGCGGGAATCAGCATGCATCACTTCTGCCGCCGCTTCAAGATCACGGTCGGCATGTCTCCCTATGCATGTGTGACGGCGATAAGAATGGTGTGGGCAAGGTGGCTTCTCGTGGACTCTAGTCTAAGCACGGAAGATATTGCTGCCCGTGTCGGCATCGGTCATGTCGGAAATTTTAGAAAAAATTTTCGAAGGCATTTCGGAATCAATCCATCACTGATGCGCGCCTCTACTGGACAGGGCGGATGAATCAGTGCGCGAGAAAATCCGGCGAAAGCGATCGGATTCGCAAGAATCAGCCTGTTCAACGATGTGCAGAAGAATAGGCTTCCATCTGAAGACGTTTATTCATGGAGTAAATTCCGAAATACAGCGTTGCAAAATGAGGGATAGAAATAAAATGCTCACAGAACTTCTTTCAATCATTTGTGCAACCCAAGCACAGGTCGTGGCCGAGACAACCATGCGATCGCATGTACTAAGTTTGTTCGCGTCGAGCGTTCAAATAGTAGGTGGAAGCAAATTCCTTATAAAGGTGTCAATGCCCGGCGGGGCCTACGCAATGCGATTTAATGCGGCTTGAGACAAAAGAAATCTCAAAAATGAGAGGCCCGAATATCACTCCGTTCATCCGAGATGCGCGGACTTGACCCGTAACGGCGCAGTGTATCGTATGCGTTGTCTAGGCGAGCATATGTCGCGACCGAAGGTGAATAAGGCTATGATGATAAACGCAGCGATACCGATGACTATTGAGCAAGTTAAAGATCTTGCTGATCGAATACAGCATGACCCGAATCTTTGGAATCAGTTCGTGGGCCTTGAGCTTGATACGGAAAAACGGCTGGCCGATGCCGCTGCGCAGGGGCGATGGATTGACGATCCGGACGTTGTCTTGGATCCGCCGAAGCTGCCGTCGATGGACATGCTGGTATTTGACTTCTTGAACCTCTGTTATGGCCCAGATCATGGTCTTGATCGGGCGATGTTGATTATGGAGATGCGACGCCGAGTTCGCGTGCGGCTCGGATTGGCAGTTTAACGTGTAACACATGTAGGAGGCATAAGTGACTGACGTCCTCTACAATACAGGCCTTGCCAAATATCTCGGAAATGTACCCGGTCAGCTCGTCGTGGATACGGCGACGTTAATCACGCTGGCAAAAGCGGATTTGAGCGGTACCGCTCTTAATCTGCTCTTCAGCACCGGGCGTCAAGTCGTCATCACCTCAACGGTGAGAAACGAAGCGACGGCTAACATGAGTTTCGCTGATGCGCAAACTATCAACAATTGGATCAATGCAAACACGCTAGGCGGTGCGCAGCCGGGACGTCTCTTAATCGATAATAGCCCGTCGAATCCGCTGGCGGGGTCTGTTCCGAACGCTGGCGAGCAGTCGATCATCGGGTACGTCAGTCGCAATGGCGGAGACGCCAACATCCGCATTGTCTCTGAAGACTTGGCTTGGATGGAAGGCAGGAATAATCTGCCAGGCGGGCGTGATCTTGCAGGCACCAGCGGCGTTAATCTGACAACAAATGAGTTTCTTAATGATCTATTGCTAAGCGGCTCTATGACGCCATTGGCGTACACAGATGCGGCCGCCAAGATCTTGTTGACCGGGCGATCGAATGTTGAACAAAGTGCGTTGCTGTTAGCGCCGGGAAGAACGGTTCAGTTGGTTGACGAGTTGGGGCGCGTTAATACGTTCCTTTTCCTCGGGACAGGCGCGGTTCTTTCGAATTCGTTGGGATTGCCGCTACAGATTATACCATCCGACGGCACTCTGAACTTACCGCAGTACGGTCCCTTGCTGCCGTATAATCGTACGGATGCTGGTCCTCTCGGAGATTTCCTCAATTTTGATTACGCGATGACTACCAACTATGCTGCGGGCCTGATCACAGTCTCGTCCTATGAATCATACTCTGACTTGGCGTCGTTCTATCTGACCAATGCTGGCCCCACCATCATCTATCCGACGCTCGGGCTCGGCGGCTTCTTTGATCCCATCGGGGCCTTCTACGAAAGCACCTCTCCGGCCAACGATCCGGCGCCGTCGATCGCCGCCAGCACGCCGCGGCTGCTGAATACCCTGAACCAGGGCCTTACCGAATACGGCCTCTCCACCTATGACAGCAATTTCGACGGCAAGCTCAGCGGCTCTGAGCTGACCAACCTGCGCGCCTGGGTCGATGCCAACGAGAATGGTATCGCCGAAGCCGGCGAGATCAAGACGCTGGCGGCCGCCGGCCTCACCGAAATCAAGCAGTTCAACTATATCTATTACGCGGCCGGCAACGCGGTCGCGGCACCGGCCATTGTGACGGCGCCCGCCAAGGGCAGCGACGCCGTCACCATCGGCCGGGTCAATGTCGCCCCCGCCGTGCCCTACAGCAACTATCGCGGGTTGCGTGATACCGACAACGTGTTTTATGTCTCCGGCGGTACGATCAACTGGGCGCCGGGTCAGATCAAGATCAATTATTCCAACCAGAGCTACCTGATCGGCACCGACGGCAACGACAATTTCGACGCCACCTATTATGCCGCCTATAACGGCACCTATTTCAACACCAACCTGCTGACCAACTTCCTCGCCGGCAACGGCGACGACAATGTCGGCGGCTCGGCACGTAACGACAATATCTGGGGCGGCACCGGCAATGATTCGCTGTTCGGCTATGCCGGCAACGACTATCTCTACGGCGAGGAGGGCAATGACGAGCTGCAGGGCCAGGACGGCAACGACGTGCTCGACGGCGGCACTGGGAATGACCGGCTGTTCGGCCAGGTCGGCAACGACATCCTCAACGGCGGTGACGGCGACGATGTGCTGGTCGGCTTCACGGCGTCGAACGATACCAAGCAGACCCTGAATGCCAGCGAGACCGACAATGATTATCTCTATGGCGGCACCGGTGCCGACGACATCTACGGCATGCTCGGCGACGATTATATCGACGGCGGCAGCGAGGACGACTGGATCTCCGGCGGCGCCGGCAACGACATTGCCTTCGGTGGAACCGGTAACGACCAGATTCAGGGCAACGAAGGCAATGACTACCTCGCCGGCGAGGCAGGCAATGACCGCATGTTCGGCCAGGTCGGCAACGACACGATGTGGGGCGGCGATGGCAATGATGTGATAGTAGGTTTCACAGCTACCAACGAAGCCAAGCAGACGCTGAGTGCCGGCGAGACCGACAATGACACCATGTATGGCGGCTCCGGCTTGGACGACATGTATGGCGGCTTCGGCGACGACCTGATGGATGGCGGCGATGGCGACGACATCATGCTCGGCGACCAGGGCAACGACACGCTGTTCGGCGGCATTGGCAACGACGAGTTGCAGGGCGGCATCGGCAATGACCGGCTGCTCGGCGAGGCCGGCAACGACAACATGTTCGGCCAGGTCGGCAACGACACGATGTGGGGCGGTGACGGCGATGATGTGATGGTCGGCTTCACCGGCCTGAACGAGACCAAGCAGACGCTCAGCGCTGGCGAGACCGATAACGACACCATGTATGGCGGGGCCGGCAACGACCTGATGCAGGGCGGCCTCGGCAACGACGTGATGCAGGGCGATGACGGCTCCGACGAATTGCAGGGCGGCTACGGCAACGATCTGCTCTATGGCAATGCCGGCGACGACCGCCTGTTCGGCCAGATCGGCGACGACGCCATTTATGGCGGTGACGGCGACGACATCATCGTCGGCTTCACCGGGTTTAACGAGGCCAAGCAGACGCTGAGCGCCGGCGAGACCGACAATGACTGGCTCTACGGCGGCGCCGGCAGCGATCTCCTGCTCGGCGGCCTCGGGAATGACTATCTGGATGGCGGCGCCGGTGCCGACATCATGGAAGGCGGCAAGGGCGACGACTTCTACATCGTCAACAGCGTCAACGACTCGATCCTGGAACTCGCCAACGAGGGCTACGACTTCGTCCTCAGCAGCGTCAACTACCTGCTCAACGCCAATATCGAGGAGCTGCGTCTGGCCGAGGGCTACAACATCCACGGCACCGGCAATGCCCTCAACAATCTCATCATCGGCAACAGCAGCGACAACATCCTCGACGGCGTCACCGGCGCGGATGAGATGGGCGGCGGGCTCGGCAACGACACCTATTATGTCGACAATGTCGGCGACCTCACGGTCGAGTTCGCCAATGAAGGCATCGACACCGTGCAGAGCACGATCAGCACCACGCTGCAGGCCAATGTGGAAAACCTGATCCTGCTCGACTTCGCCAAGCCAGAAAGGGATTGGTCGATGGCGAGCTGGCACTGGTCTACGGCTATCCGAAGGCCAACGAGCTCGACTATATCCAGGGCGATGCCGTCCCGGATTTCTGGGGCACCTGCGCGTTGACCTCGATCGCCAACCTGCTGACCCAGGCCAATCGGCCGACCACGGAAAGCGATGTCATCAACCGCGCCATCGCCCATGGCTGGGTGGTGAGCGATCCCAGCCTTCCGGCCTATGAGCGCGGCGGCTCGAACTATGCGGACCAGCAGGCGCTGCTCGACAGCTACGGCGTCCGCAACGATCTGATCATGGGCTATAACGAGCAGGGCATTGCCAATCTAGTGCGCAGCGGTCGCGGCGTCATCATCGCGGTGAATGCCGGCAAGCTGTGGGGCGAGCCTGGTTATGTGGACGGCGGCGGCGTCAACCATGCCGTCACCATCACCGGCGTCGTCTATGGCGAGGTGAACGGCGAACTGCTCGGCTTCTATATCGCCGATTCCGGCCGCCACAAGGTCAGCGACATGACCCGATTTGTCGATATCGCCTCGTTCCGCGAGGCGGCCCAGGTGCCGAATGCCTATGCGATCTACACCAAGGAAGCGCTCAAGCTTTGGAACGAGGAAATCGACGGCACCGGGAACGAGCTCGACAACGTCATCGTTGGGAACCGCGCCGACAACGTCCTCATGGGTCTGGCCGGCAACGACACATTACAGGGTGGAGAGGGCAATGACACGCTGGTCGGAGGCCTCGGCAATGATCGCTATATTGTCGACGATGCCGGCGACGTAGTGACTGAATATGCCGGCCAAGGCACGGATACGGTCGAAGCGTCTGTTACCTACACGCTGGGTGAAAATCTCGAGAATCTGACGCTGACGGGAACATCGGCTGTCAATGGTTCGGGCAACGCGCTCAACAATACCGTCACTGGCAATAGCGGGAACAACATCCTGGCCGGTCTTGCTGGTGCCGATGCGCTGGATGGCGGCGGCGGTGTCGATACGGCGGACTATTCCGCATCGAGCGCGGCGGTGACCGTTAGTCTGCAGACCGGCCTTGGCAGTGGCGGCGATGCGGCTGGCGATACGCTCACCCGAATCCAGAATCTGATCGGCTCGTCCGGCTCGGATATTCTGATAGGCAACGTGAGCGGCAACGTTCTCACAGGCGGTTTTGGCGACGATCAGCTCACGGGCGGTGGCGGCAATGACACCTATGTGGTCGGTCGCAATGGCGGGCATGATGTCATCACCAATGGCTTATCCTCGAATGCTGGAACAAGCGGCTCGCTACAGCTCTCATCGGATCTGGTGCCCGAGAACGTCTGGTTCAAGCAATCCGGACAGGATCTTCTGATCGAAATCATGGGATCGGATGACGATGTCACGGTGGCCGGCTGGTTCGCCAGTCCGACCAACGCGCTCAGCCAGATCACCACGGCGGGCGGCTGGACCATCGACGGCCAGATCTCGCAGCTGGTGCAGGCGATGGCGACTTATTCCTCGACGCACACAGGGTTTGATACGCAGACCAGCGGAACGCAACTGCCGACCGATCCTGCCCTGCAGTCGGCGATTGCGGCAGCCTGGCATCAACAAGCCGCTTAGGAGTTAGGAGCACGCGATGAGCCTGCGGTGCCAGACCGGTACTGCAGGCTCGATCACTCCAGGCACGATCACTTGCGGTGTTTGCGGCGATGGGGCAGTGATGGGAGTGCTGCGGGATGGAGAGCAAATATCCGCGGCGGCTCTTCATGAACTGAGCCGACCTGGGTGTGAATAGGCACCGAAGCGGGGCTCTGACGCAACTTTGATGACGATCTACCGCAACTAGGTGGCGCCTAACAGTCGAGCTTGCAGAAGGTCGATTTTCGCCCTTCCACACATCTGGCGTTTCACGAGCTTTAGTTTCGTAATTTGCCCTTCGGTCTGACCGTTGGACCATGGTTCGGTGATGGCGGCACGGACGGCGGCTTTGTCCCTGATGATTCCACTCGCAAAGGAGGCGATCAGGCTCAAACTGGCGGTGGCGATCCATGGATCGAGATCTGCGACAAGCTTCTTGCGCACCATGGCCTGAAAGCTTTCGACGAGCATGCGGGCTTCGACGAGCGCGGGGATGCACGCCTCGATGGCGGCGATGGTGACCGTGTCTGCTTTGCTAAGATTGTCGCGCGCCGTGGTCATCAAGCGTGAGATTGTTCTCGCGGACGGAACTTTTTGCAGTTGTTGATTGGTGGCCTTCTCGGCCCGTCGTCGCCGTGTTGTCCACTCACTGACTACACGTAAGGAGCCTTGGAAGCCCTGCTCTTTCACACGACGCCAGATCTCTGCACCGTTACGGCAGCCCTCGATCCATTGCGCATCCAGAAAGGGCAAGTGGGCATCGAGCGTGCTTTGCCTTGTCCGGAAGACATCCGCACTCTCGCCACGACTAATTTGGCGAACGAGTTTGCGGCTGTGTCCTGTTCGACGGACGATCTCCTTAAGCGGCACTGCGTCTCTGACAAGCGCCATGATGGCGGCATTCGTCTCCTTTCGCTGGAGATACCCTTCATACTGCAGCCGTTCCGCGCAAGTGAGCAGTTCTGTATTGATCATCGTCGCGCCGATTGCGGTGCGGATCGCTCGCATGGAGCGGCGTACAGCGTTGAGAAAAGCCGCGCTCGCGTTCTCCATCAGGTGCCACCGGTCGGCAACCTGGATGGCGTCGGACACACTCTTCTCTTGGGCCTCCAATGCCGCTGGTATGTACGAGAGCCCCCGTCCCACGACGAGCGGATCAGGCGCAGCAATGTAACGACCTTCCGCAAGGGCGCTCGGCAGAAAGTCGGTATAGATAGCCGAACACGCGAACTACCAGGTGGTGCAGAAATTTCTCGTATCGGATGGCGACCGATCGCTCCTGGCGCAGAGCAGACCCCGCAACAAAAACGTCGAATAACAACCGAAGGTTATCTCGCTGCGTCCAATGCGCAATTCTAGTTTCTGGATCACTCATGGTGTACATCGGCCGACGAGCTCTCCAGAAGCGTCGACAGCGAGCGATCGGAATTCATGCTGCTGTTTGTTCCGACGCAAAGACCAGTGCAATCTATCAAATACAGTTCCAACATGGAGCAGGTGGTACTGACGCCGGATATGATGGTCGATGAGGTGATACGTCGCTGGCCGGCGACGGTCCGCACCTTTCTGGACTTTCATTTGGGATGTGTCGGTTGTCCAGTCGCCGGGTTCCATTCGGTCGGCGATGCCAGCATTTGCCATGCTGTAGGCCCGGCGTTTCTTCTGGCGCTGTGCGAGGTTGCAGGCGGTGACGACGTGCGGGCAGAGTAACTACGTGCTTTTTGGCCGCGGATGATCGAGCTCTTTACCTTCGGCGATGACGAACAATTTGTGGGAATCTCGAAGCACGATTCGCAGGCGCCCTCCTGCGATCAATCCCTGCAGCTCCCACGCGCTGAGGATCCTGCTTACGGTGTGCAGCGTGGTGCCGGTCATTTCGGCGACATCCTGCCGGCTGATGGGAAAGGCGATCTCGATACCGCTCTCGACGTTTCGTCCGGCTTGCTTGGCCAGCCGCAGCAGTGCGTGTGCGACGCGTTGTTCGACCTGCTGACCCGACATCTCCATGACCCGTTCTTGGGAATCCTGCAGCCGGCGGCCGACAGTCTGAAGCATTTGAGCCGAAAGACTGGGGAATTTCGCGATCAGCCGTGGCCACGCTGCGGAAGGCCAGCAAAGTGCAATGCTGTCAACCACTGCGATTGCCGTTGCCGGGTAGGTATCGAGCGCCAGTGCCTGCGCGACTCCGAAGAGATCGCCGGCCGAGATGTAACGGACCACGATCTGCTGGCCCTGCGGGGTGGTCTTCTCGACGCGCAGGTGGCCATGCAGCAGTAGGAAGAACGAGTGGGCATCCGATCCCTGATCAAACACATGGGTTTCCTTCGGATAGCTAATCGACCGGGCCTCGCGGAGAATTTCGTCGAGATGGTTTGGTTCGAACCCGGCGAGTGCGGGAATATTGGCTGCGATGGAGCGGTCGAGGATGGCCATAGCGCGAGGTCTCTGAGGTTGCCGGAGCGGTGGAACACTAAAATCCGCTTTGTGGCGAGGCAATCGATGCGGAGGCACTGCCGCGGGACGCCTTTTTGATGGGAGGGTGAGTCCGCAGGTTGTTTGTGCAGGCGCAAAGACGAGATGGTGCAGGCGTTTAGACTTCCAACTTGGAATATTGTGGCCGACGTCGGCGCAGATTGAAAGGCGATAGCTTGCCCATCCCAAGGCGGAAGGATTATCGCGGGCCGGCGTTGTTTTCGTACGGCTTCCGGCCGTTCTTCCTGCTCGGCTCGCTCTATGCCGGGCTGGCGATTCTGGTCTGGCTGCCGGCATTCTACGGATATCTGAGACTGGGGACGTCGTTTGCGCCACGCGACTGGCACGTGCATGAGATGCTGTTCGGCTACATCGCGGCCATTGTTGCAGGCTTTCTGCTGACCGCGATCCCGAACTGGACCGGGCGGCTGCCGCTGCACGGCAGGCCGCTGATGATCCTGTTCTCGGTCTGGGTCGCCGGGCGGGTCGCGGTCAGCGTGTCGGTATGGATCGGCTGGGGAGCCGCGGCGGTGATCGACTGTGGGTTTCTCGTTCTGCTGGCTGCTGCGGCGGCGCGCGAGATCGTCGCAGGGCGCAAATGGAGCAATCTCAACATCGTGGTGGTGGTCAGTCTGCTCGCGGCAGGCAATATTGCATTCCATATCGAGGCGCATGTTTCCGGGCTGGCCGAATACGCCACCCGCGCCGGTATCGCGGTGGTGATCATGCTGGTGTCGCTGATCGGCGGACGCATCGTTCCCAGCTTTACCCGCAACTGGCTGGCAAAGCGCGTGCCGGGACGAATGCCTGTTCCGTTCGGTCGGTTCGACATGGTCACGTTGGGGATCAGCGTTGCCGGATTGGCTACATGGGTGGTCCGTCCGCTTGATCCGCTGGTCGGCATCACGCTATTCGGATGCGGCGCGCTGCACATTTACCGTCTGGCACGCTGGGCCGGTTATCGGACATCGAGCGATCGCCTAGTGCTGATTCTGCATCTTGCCTATGCGTTCGTACCGCTCGGCTTCATTCTCGCCGCGCTGAGTGCGCTGGATTTGGTCGCGCCGAGCGCCGGCATTCATGCCTGGACTGGCGGGGCCATCGGAACCATGACCTTGGCCGTGATGACGCGCGCCACCTTGGGGCATACCGGCCAGCAATTGCGGGCCTCGCTTGCGACGCACCTTGTCTATGCCGCGGTGATCGTGGCGGCGTTGGCGCGTGTCTGCGCGGTGCTGCAGCCGGGACATGCCGGGCTTTTGCTCGCCATCGCCGGCGTTGCATGGGCAGCTGCATTCATCGGCTTTGCTGCAAGCTATGCGCCGGTGTTTTGCCGACGGACGAATTGAAGGCGGCGGATATCCGTGACCGCCATGGCCTTTGAGATCGCGTCATCTCGCCGATGCCGCTGCCATAGTTCGTAGATCGGCGAGCCGGGTGATAGCGTGGGCGGCGAGCTTCAGCGCAAGTTCCAGCTGGGGTTGATCCTGCGCGTGGTCGGCCTCGTCGAGATAGATTGACGACAGTTGTTCCGCCCGGCGAATGGCGCGGCACCTGATGTCCTCAATGGTATCGGAATCCGGTGCCATATCTCGCATGGGGGCGGGAACGGGGAGCCGTTCCGTCAGGTCACCTCCCGTCACGGCCAGCAAATGGCCCCGTTCGATGGCAGGAAGATCCTGCGACCACGCCACAATATCCTTGAGCAGCAGGCTCTCAAGCAGCGCCGCCAGGGGAATTTCGCTGCTCTTATCCTGCAATCCGTCGCCAGCGGACAAATGCCGCTCGTGCCGCCAGGCGAGGCGGCGTTCGCGGCGCAGTTCATTGCCGTCATTCAGCGCCTCGCGCGCCATGCTCTCTGCCGCGGCCCGTACCGCGTCGTCTTCCGCGAGAGCGGCAACGTAGGTCCAGAACACGAAACCGCGCTCGCGATGGCGAACTGCAAGCGCCCACGCGCCATAAGGTGTCGAAAGTGACGAACCGGCGAGCTCGGAGAGCTCCTCGGCTGGGACAAGATCGCTTGGCGCCCATTTCAGGTCGGCCGGGTCGGGATGCTTGTTTAGCAATGCGACACAGGCTAGGCTGAGGGCGCGCGCGCGTTGAAGCTCGCGCTGTTCCAGTATCACGAAGACGGATCTCACGAGTTTAAACGACTCGTCGCCAGTTGTTGCGAGTTCGCCGTATCGTCGCGCAGCCGTTTCCGCTTGTTCAAACGCGATCGCGTAAAGCTCTGCTGCGCTCTTTACGGAGGCGGGCGGCTCGTTCGTCAGCAGCATTTCGGTGCGCATCGTCGTCATCTCCTGATCTGCACGATTGCCCCGACCGTGATCGGTGAATTTGTTCTAGCTCAACGATGAGCCAGGTTCGATCAGTATAAGCGTCTCCAGACACACATATCGCGATTCAGGACAACGACGTTCTGTTTGAAAAAACTGGAACAGTCGCCTTGCGAAGATTCTGCCGTCATTCATGTCCTGTTGGGCTTCGTTCTCACCATTTTGGCGGGAACATTTGCCGTTGAGGCGCGTGCCGCGAGCCGGTTGAGCGACTTCGTGGGCAAAGCTGAGCCGGGCGAGCTCGTTCCCGGCGCCAACCGGCTTGGACCGCTGCAGGGCGATCCGGCGATCATGCCGGCGTATAAGGACGATCAACTCCTCGGCTTCATCTATCTGAATTCCGATTTTGCCAATGCGATTGGTTATTCCGGCAAGCCGATCCAGCTTCTGGTGGGCATCGATCCGAAGGGCGTGCTCACCGGCCTCAAGCTGGTGGAGCATAAGGAGCCCATCGTTCTGCTGGGCATTCCCGAAAAGCGGATCCTCGAAGCGGTCAACAAGCTGATCGGCGCCGATATTGCGGGCGTGGTACGCGGGGCTGCGCCGGCACCGCAGGTCGACATTGTCAGTGGCGCGACGGTCACCGTGCTGGTGATCGGCGACAGCATCGTCCGCTCCGCAACCAAGCTGATCAAGAGCGGCCGCCTCGGCGCGCCGGGAAGTGCGGTCGCTGGCGCAACGCAGCCAACGGTGACGAAGACCGTCGATACCGCCAAAGGCGAGGTCCGCGACTGGCAAAGCCTCGTCGGGGACGGCTCGGTGCGCCGGCTTTTCCTGACGGTCGGCGACATCAACCAGGCTTTTGAAAAGTCGGGCAATGCAGCCGCCGCTGCGCATCCGGAGGAGGGCGAGCCGGACGAAACCTTCATCGATCTGTACCTTGCCGACGTCGCCGTGCCGACCATCGGCCGCAGCCTGCTGGGCGACGACGGCTACAATCGCCTCGCAGCCAGACTCAAGCCGGGGCAGCAGGCGCTGGTCGTCGCCGGTGCCGGGCGCTATTCATTCAAGGGGGCGGCCTATGTCCGCGGCGGGATCTTCGATCGCGTCGAGCTGATCCAGGACACCAACAGCATGCGCTTCCGCGACCGCGATCACACGCGGTTGGGAAGCCTCGCCGCCGAAGGCACGCCGGCCTTTCCCGAAATCGCCCTGTTCGCCGTGCCCGCCGAATTTGCGCTCGATCCGACCGAGCCGTGGGCACTGCAACTGCTCGTTCAACGCGTGATCAGCACACGTGAGAAGGCCTGGCTCACCTTCGATCTCGGCTACACGCTGCCGGACGCCTATATGAAGCGCGAGACGCCGAAGCCGGCGGCCGCTGCGCCGACTGCCACGGCAGCGTCGCCCGCCGGAAGAATGTCCGGCGATTCCGCACCGTCTTCCGCAGCCGAGGACGAGCCGCTGTGGATGAAGATCTGGCGCGGCAACACGGCCAAGATCGGAACGACGATCTTCGCCCTGGGCGCGCTGACGCTGATCTTCTTTTTCCAGAATGCGCTGGTGGCCCGGCCGCGGCTGTTTGCGTGGGTGCGCCGCAG
Organism: Rhodopseudomonas sp. P2A-2r; assembly: GCF_026015985.1. GTDB lineage: Bacteria > Pseudomonadota > Alphaproteobacteria > Rhizobiales > Xanthobacteraceae > Tardiphaga. The sequence goes on from NZ_CP110389.1 coordinate 1,543,930, forward strand.
CTATCTCGTGTTCATCCTGGTCTGGATGGGCTGGTACGCCAACGCCCAGCTCTCGGTCGTCAATGTCCTGACCTTCGCCAATTCGCTGCTGACCGGCTTCAGCTGGGAGTATTTCCTGTCGGCGCCGTTGATTTTTCTGCTGTGGGCCTCGATTGCGGCGGGGCTGCTGTTCTGGGGGCGTGGGCCGTTCTGCGGCTGGCTGTGTCCGTTCGGCGCGTTGCAGGAGCTGCTAAACAACATCGCCCAGGCGGTGAAGATTCCGCAGTACCGCTTGCCCTGGGGCCTGCACGAGCGGCTGTGGCCGATCAAGTACATCATCTTCCTCGGCCTGTTCGGCATGTCGCTGTACTCGACCGCCTTTGCCGAGCAGCTGGCCGAGGTGGAGCCGTTCAAGACCGCGATCGTGCTGAAGTTCGCACGCGAGTGGCCCTACGTCATCTATGCCCTCACGGTGCTGTCCGCTGGCCTGTTTGTCGAGCGCTTCTTCTGCCGTTACATGTGCCCGCTCGGCGCGGCACTGGCCATTCCCGGTCGCATCCGCATGTTCGAATGGCTGCGGCGCTGGCCCGAATGCGGCACGCCATGCCAGCGTTGCGCCAAGGAATGCCCGGTGCAGGCGATCCACCCCGAGGGGCACATCAACGTCAATGAATGCATCTACTGCATGCATTGCCAGGAACTGTATTTCGACGATCACCGCTGTCCGCACATGATCCAGGTGCGGCTGAAGCGCGAGAAGCGCGAAGCGCTGTCGTCGCCATCGATGCGTGCCGGCAAGTCGCCCGGCACCGTCATCACCGCCGGAGGGCGCCCGATCGGGCTGCCTGCCGAGGCCACCAGTCCACCACCAACCGCAAGCCCAGGAGGCTTACTATGAGCGAAAATAGCAGCAACAACGGGAGTGGCTTTAGTCGACGCACCCTGCTCGGGACGACGGCCGTCGCCGCGGGTGTCGGTCTGGCGAGCGGCGTCGGCCTGTCGGCCACGACGGCCGATGCGCAGACCAAGGCCGCCGCGCCGAAGGCGCCAGCAGCGCGCCCCGCCGTCCAGAAGGCCGAAGTGCTGCCGGGCGAGCTCGACGAATATTATACGTTCTTCTCCAGCGGCCAGTCGGGCGAGATGCGTATCGTCGGCCTGCCGTCGATGCGCGAACTGATGCGCGTGCCGGTGTTCAACCGTTGCAGCGCCACCGGCTGGGGCCAGACCAATGAGAGCCTGAAGGTTCTCACCGAAGGCCTGCTGCCGGAGACGCGCGAGTTCCTGAAGACCCGCGGCGGCACCTACATGAACGGCGACCTGCATCATCCGCATCTGTCGTTCACCGACGGCACCTATGACGGCCGCTACGTGTTCATGAACGACAAGGCCAACACCCGCGTCGCGCGCGTTCGCCTCGACGTCATGAAGTGCGACAAGATCATCGAACTGCCGAACCAGCACACCGTGCATGGCCTGCGCGTGCAGAAATTCCCGCGCACCGGCTATGTGTTCGCCAATGGTGAGGACGGCGTGCCGCTGCCCAACGACGGCAAGATCCTCGACGACAAGAAGCAGTATCATTCGATCTTCAGCGCCATCGACGGCGACACCATGAAGGTCGCCTGGCAGGTCATCGTCGACGGCAACCTCGACAACGTCGATGCCGACTACCAGGGCAAGTATGCCTTCGCCACCTGCTACAATTCGGAAGAGGGCGTGACCCTCGCCGAGATGACCGCCAACGAGCAGGATTGGGTCACCATCTTCAACATCAAGCGCATTGAAGAGGCCGTGAAGAAGGGCGACTTCAAGGAGATGAGGGGCGTGCCGGTCATCGACGGCCGCAAGGGGTCAAAGTACACCCGTTACGTCCCGGTCTCCAACAGCCCGCACGGCATGAACACCGCGCCCGACGGCATCCACATCGTCGCCGCCGGCAAGCTGTCGCCGACCGTCACGGTGATGGACGTCCGGCTGTTCGACCAGCTGTTCGACGACAAGATCAAGCCGCGCGACGTCGTGGTTGCCGAACCCGAACTCGGACTCGGCCCGTTGCACACCGCTTATGACGGCAAGGGCAACGCCTATACGACGCTGTTCCTCGACAGCCAGGTCGTGAAGTGGAACATCGATCTCGCCAAGCGTGCCTTCAAGGGCGAGAAGGTCAACCCGATCCTGCAGAAGCTCGACGTCCACTATCAGCCGGGCCACAACCACACCTCCATGGGCCAGACCAAGGAGGCCGACGGAAAATGGCTGATCTCGCTGAATAAGTTCTCCAAGGACCGTTTCCTCAATGTCGGTCCGCTCAAGCCGGAGAACGACCAGCTGATCGACATCTCCGGCGACAAGATGGTGCTGATCCACGACGGTCCGAGCTTCGCAGAGCCGCATGACGCCACCATCGTCCATCGGTCCAAGATCAATCCGGTCTCGATCTGGGATCGTGCCGATCCGATGTTTGCGGACGCGGTCAAGCAGGCCAAGGCGGACGGTATCAATCTGGAAGCCGACTCCAAGGTCATCCGCGACGGCAGCACCGTGCGGGTCTATATGACGTCGACCGCCCCGGCGTTCGGTCTGGAGGAATTCCAGGTCAAGCAGGGCGACAAGGTCACGGTCTACGTCACCAACATCGACGCAGTGGAAGATCTGACCCACGGCTTCTCCATCGTGAATTACGGCATTCAGATGGAAGTCGCGCCCATGGCGACAGCATCGGTGACGTTCTCGGCCGACCGTGCCGGTGTCTACTGGTACTATTGTTCGTGGTTCTGTCACGCCATGCACATGGAAATGAAGGGCCGCATGCTCGTCGAGCCCAAAACGGTCTGAGGCAGAAGCGCAAGTGCATTTCCTGTCACGCATTGCTCCGGCGGCGATCCTCGCCGCCGGAATCTCCACCTTCGCCAGCGCGGAGACGCTGAGGGCTGCGCCTGAGCAGCCGCTTCAGGCTGTGCTCGACCGGGCCCAGGACGGCGACGTCGTCGAGCTCGACGTGGGCGAATACAAGGGCAACTTCCGGATCGATCGCCGTCTGGTGCTAGCGGGACGACCGGGCGTCGTGCTGAACGGCAACGGGGCCGGCAATGTCGTCACGGTCACCGCGCCTGACGTGACCATCCGCGGCCTTGCGATCAAGGGATCCGGCCGCAACCTGCAAACCATGGATTCCGGGGTGTTCCTCGAAAAGAGCGCGGAGCGTGCGCGGATCGAAAATAACCGGCTGGACGGCAACCTGTTCGGCATCTACGTGCACGGCGCTGCGGGAACGCGGGTCGAGCACAACGTCGTCGAGGGCATGCGCGACGGTCGTCTCAACGAGGCCGGCAACGGCGTCTCGCTGTGGAACGCACCCGACGTCACCATCGCCGACAATACCTTCCGCTATGGTCGCGACGGCATCTTTACGATTTCGAGCCGCAAGGACCGCTTCATCAATAACCGCTTCGAGCACGTGCGGTTCGCGGTCCACTACATGTACACCAACGACAGCGAAGTCAGCGGCAACGTCTCCATCGGCAATCACGTCGGCTACGCCATCATGTATTCAAACCGGCTGGTGATCCGCAACAACATCTCCGACCGCGACCGCGACTACGGCCTGCTGTTCAACTATGCCAACTATGCCGAGATCGACGGCAACCTGGTGGCCGGCGGCCGGATCGATATTATCGCAGACGCGCGCGACGAGGGTCCCGACGACGAACGCGGCATGGTGCCTGATGCAAAGCCGGCCGAGGTCCAGCGCAGCGGGCCTGAGAAGTGTGTGTTCATCTACAACACCAACCACAACAAGTTTCGCAACAACTGGTTCGAGCGTTGCGGCATCGGCGTGCATTTCACCGCCGGCTCCGAAGGCAACGAAATCACCGGCAATGCCTTCGTCGGCAACCGCAACCAGGTGAAATATGTCGGCACCCGCGACCTCGACTGGTCGAAGGGAGGGCGCGGCAACTACTGGAGCGACAACCCGGCCTTCGACCTGAACGGTGACGGCATCGCCGACACCGCCTATCGGCCCAACGACGTGGTCGACCGGGTGTTGTGGACGGCACCGCAGGCCAAGGTGTTGATCAACAGTCCCGCCGTGCAGGTGCTGCGCTGGGCACAGGCGCAGTTTCCGGCGCTGTATCCCGGCGGCGTCGTCGACACCCGTCCGCTGATCGCCCCGCCGCCGAAGCCGTCTTCCAGCCGGAGCCTGCAATGAACCCGACTGTTTCCGTCACTGGCGTCCAGAAGAGCTACGGCGCGGTGAAAGCGCTGCGCGACGTCTCGTTCATGCTCAGCCCGGGGCGGCTCAGCGCGCTGGTCGGCCATAATGGCGCCGGCAAGACGACGTTGATCAAGCTGATGCTGGGATTGATCCATCCCAATCAGGGCGAGATCCGTGTGCTCGGCCAGGACCCTGCCGCAGGCGAATTCTCGGCGCGCCGCCAGCTTGGCTATCTGCCGGAGAACGTCGCCTTCAATGCCGCGCTGACGGGGCGCGAAACCCTGGCGTTCTATGCCCGGCTGAAGCAGCTGGCGCCTTCGACCGGATGGCCGCTGCTCGAGCGCGTCGGCCTCGGCGATGCGGCTCACCGCAGGGTCGGCACCTATTCCAAGGGGATGCGGCAACGGCTTGGGCTGGCGCAGGCGCTGCTCGGACGGCCGCGCGTGCTGCTGCTGGACGAGCCGACCACCGGGCTCGATCCGGCGCTGCGGCAGACCTTCTACGAGATCCTCAACGAGCTGCGCGACGACGGCGCAACCGTGTTGATCTCGTCGCATGCGCTCAATGAACTGGAGGACCGCGCCGAACACGTCCTCATCATGAACCGCGGCATTCTGGTCGCGCAGGGCACATTGTCCGAGCTGCGCTCGATCTCGCAATTGCCGATCCGCCTGACGCTCGATCTGGCGCCCGGCACGACGGGTGCGGCCCCCGCATGGATGGCCGGTGAATCGATCGTTACCCCGCGTGGCTGCGTGTTGCTGGCGCGCGACGAGGCGCAGAAGATGAAGCTGCTGCGGGCCGCGGCGAACGATCAAAAGGTCACCAACATCGATATCGCCGCGCCGACCCTCGACGACCTCTACGCGCATTTTCTCAGGACGCAGGAGCAGGCAGCGTGAGAACGATCCTCATCATCGCGCGCAAGGAGATCCAGGAGGGCCTGCGCAACCGCTGGGTCCTCGCCACCACGCTGCTGCTCGGTGCGCTGTCGCTGTCGCTGACCTTCCTCGGCAGCGCGCCGACCGGCAATGTCGGTGCCGGCGCGCTCGACGTCGTCGTGGTCAGCCTCTCCAGCCTCACGATCTTCCTGCTGCCGCTGATCGCGCTGCTGATCTCGCATGATGCGGTGGTCGGCGAGATGGAGCGCGGCACCATGATCCTGCTGCTCAGCTATCCCGTCGGGCGGTACCAGGTCATTCTCGGCAAATTCTGCGGCCACGTCCTGATCCTCGCCTTCGCCACCGTGATCGGCTACGGCGCCGCCGCGGTCGCGCTTGCGATCACCGGCGCCTCGGTGCTGGCGGCGAGCTGGTACGCTTTCGCCTCCATGCTGGGAACGTCGATCATGCTCGGTGCGGTGTTCGTGGCGATCGGCTATCTCATCAGCAGCCTGGTCCGCGACCGCGGCACCGCGGCGGGCCTCTCGGTGGGCGTCTGGCTGCTGATGGTGCTGGTGTTCGACATGGCGCTGCTCGGCATCCTGGTGATCGACCAGGGGCGGATCGTTTCGGCGCCGGTGCTGGAAGCGCTGCTATTCCTCAACCCCACCGACCTCTATCGCCTGTCCAATCTCACCGGCTTCAACGTCAGCCAGTTCTCCGGCATGGCCGGACTGGCGGGCACCGCAACCACGGGGATCGGCGCTCTGCTGCTGGGCCTCGCGCTGTGGATCGCGGCGCCGCTCGGGCTGGCAACCCTGTTCTTTGCACGGAGGGAATTATGACCCTGCGCATCCTCTGCGCCGCCATCGCGGCATTGTTTCTCAGTGGCTGCAACCAGGATGCCGGCAATGCCGTCATGCCGCCGCCGGTGGCGCTCAACGCCGAAGCCATGGGGGTGTTCTGCGGCATGAACCTGATGGAGCATCCGGGCCCGAAGGGACAGATCATCACCGGCAGCCGGATCGATCCGTTCTGGTTCACTTCGGTGCGCGACACCGTGGCGTTTACCCTGATGCCGGACCAGCCGCGCGACATCCGGGCGGTCTATGTCTCGGACATGGCGCGCGCACCAAGCTGGGAAGATCCCGGCGCTACTAACTGGATCGATGCGCGCAAGGCGTTCTTCGTGATCGAAAGCCGCAAGCAGGGCGGCATGGGCGCGGCCGAAGCCGTGCCGTTCGGCAACCGCGCCGCCGCCGATGGCTTCGTCATGGCGAATGGCGGTCGCGTCGTCGCATTCGCCGAGATACCGCCGGCCTATGTGCTGGGCAGCGACAACGTCGGCGATCAGAGCGAGCGTGACCATTCCGACGTAAAGCTGAATTGAAGGAGCGCGGCCGATGCTGACTCACGATCTCACCCGCCGGCGCATGATTGCGATCACGGCCATGGCCGCCGGTGCAACCGTTCTTGGGGGAGGTTGCGCGCAGGCGAGCGATGCGATCCGCTGGCACGGCTCGGCACTCGGCGCACAGGTCTCCATCGAAATCTACCATCCGGACCGGGCCGAAGCGGAACGGCTGGTCCAGCACTGCCTGCTGGAAGTGCGGCGGCTGGAGCAGCAGTTCAGCCTGTACCGGACCGACTCCGCGATCTGTGCGCTGAACCGGAGCGGCATCCTCATATCGCCCGAGGCCGACATGGTGGCGCTGCTGAAAGCATCGCTGTCGTTCGCCGAACTGACCGATGGGGCTTTCGATCCGACGGTGCAGCCGCTGTGGCAACTCCATGCCGATCACTTTTCGACAGAGCATCCTGACCCCAATGGTCCGCCGTCGGACCAGCTTTCCGCCGCGCTGGCCAAGGTGGGACATCGCTGCCTGCTGGTCGGGCCCGAGCGCATCGCGCTCGTCAAGCGCGGCGCGACTATTACGCTGAACGGCATCGCCCAGGGCTACGCCACCGACCGTGTGGTCGAGATGCTGCGCAAGGGGGCCTCTCGACAACACTGGTGAACATGGGGGAGATCCGCGCGATTGGCGCAGCGCCGGGGGCATGCCATGGCGCGTCGGCCTGTCCGATCCGGATCGCCCCGGCACGCTCACCGAAACCATCGATCTGGTCGACCGCGCCGTCGCCACCAGCGCCGGCTCCGGATTTCGCTTCGATGCCACGGGCCGCTTCACCCATTTGTTCGATCCGGCGACCGGCCGCAGCCCGGCGCTCTACCACACCGTCAGCGTGATCGCACCGACGGCAACCGAAGCAGACGCGCTTTCGACTGCATTCAGCATGATGCCGGCGGCGAGCGTCCGTGACATCGTCGCAAAACGTTCGGGCGTGCAAGCCCGACTCTGCGAGCCGCGCGGCGCTCCGATCATCTACGGTGCCTGAAATCGTGACCCGCAATCTTTTTTGAATTGCAGCAACGCAATGAAGCCTGCCCGCGACGAGCAAACCAAGGAGCATAAGATGCGAAGACTGATTTTCATTGCCATGCTGGCGGTAGCCGGATCGGCTCAGGTTCGGGCCCAAGACGCGGCCGCTGGCGAGAAGGTTTTCGGTACGTGTAAACTGTGCCATCAGATCGGCGAGAATGCGAAGAACGGGGTCGGGCCCAATCTGAACGGTGTCATCGGCCGTAAGTCAGGCAGCGTGCCCGGCTACTCCTACTCGGTCGCCAACAAAGAATCCGGCATTACATGGGACGAAGCTACGTTCCGCGAATATATCAAAGATCCGAAGGCAAAGGTTCCGGGCACCAAGATGATCTATGCCGGCCTCAAGGACGAGCAAAAGACCAATGACCTGGTTGCGTTCCTGAAGCAGTTCGATGCCGACGGAAAGAAGAAATAGTCAACGCCGACGCAGGATCCCCGCCCCGGCTTCGTCGTTAGTTGGATGGCAGCTATGGTCGGCTGGGGCGGCTGTCGATGCCATTAGCCGGGATGAATCACCCCGTTGCTTGTGCCGCGGGCGTTCGGCGCGGCTCATTGCCGCCACTGGGCCGTCGCCGCCCACGGCGCTGGCTGCGCGCTGCTGTGAAGGGAACGACAGCTTCTGGCGCAAAAAGGACGGTGATTGGACGGGAATATACTCCTCGATGTGTCGATGCAGGCCGACGAAAAGCCCCACCGGTTTGTCGTTGCGCCGAAGAACAATGCCGATTGTCGTGAAGCCGTCACGCGATTGGCATAATATTCTACCGAGTTCTTTCCGTTGCCGGGGAGGCTGTGGGCGGCGTGCACGCGCGAGCGTCCCCTAGTGTTCTTTCGGGTCTGAATAGTATGGCAGTTCGGTCGAGGACTATCGGCTGTCGGGTGATTTTGACTAAAGAGTTTTGGAAAAGCCGACGCATTGCGATGTGCCTCGTCGCTTGGGGTGCCATTCTAAATCCAGTGCTCGTCTGCAATGCGGATTCCATCGAGAAGCAGCGCAAACAGCTAGCGACTAATGTTACAACGGATGCTGTCAGTTTCGATATTCCATCGGGGCTACTCGAAGATGCGCTGATCGCATACGCCGAAATGACCGGCGTGGAAGTATTCGTCGAACACGCGTTGGCAGCGGGGCAATATTCAAGCCCGCTCCAGGGTGAGTACTCCGCCGAGGCCGCGCTCCGGGCGCTATTGGCGGGAACGGGCTTGCAAATTCGCCGCGCCGCCGAGCGGGCCTATACGGTGGTTGCGCCTGGGATGCAGGAACCTGCGACTGGGCGCGCGCCGAGCTGGGGGGTGACCGCGAGCGCGTGATTTTCTTTGCGGCGCTGCAGACGACGGTCATGAACGCTTTATGTACGCGCGCGAATTTCGTTCCGGCACAGCATCGCGTTGCGCTTGCGATCTGGATTGATCCAGCCGGCAAGGTGACGGATGCGCGGGTCCTCACGTCGCCCATCGCGGACGACGTTTCCACCGGGATCGTCGAGAGTGTCCGCAGCGCCTCCATTGGTCAGCCTCTGCCCAGCGGCCTGAAACAGCCCGTCACGTTTGTCATCCTGGCCAGGTCGCCCGAGCGCACCGGCGAATGCGCCGGGCCGAGATCGGGACGTGGATGAATGCGCCGGATGCATCCGGCGTTGATTTGATCAGTTCGGTGCGGTAACGCGTGCAGCATGGCGGAAAGCAAGTTGCTGTCGTTGTCTCAGACTATCGTTAGCGGTTATGTCGAGTTGCGTCGGCGTCTGACCCGGCGGCTCGGCTCGGAAGAACTTGCCAGCGAAGTTCTTCATGAGACTTACATGCGCCTGGATTCGGTGGGCGACACCGGCGTAGTGCAACGTCCGGACGACTATATATTCCGGGTGGCGCTGAATATCGCAAATGACAAACGTCGATCCGACAACCGTCGTCTGTCCTATTCGGAGGTCGAAGCCCTCTATCACTTTGCCGAGGCGGCGACGGACGGCGAGCAGGACATCCAGGCGCGATCTGAGCTGGCGATGCTCGCGCGCGCGTTCGATGCCCTGACGACCCGGCAGCGCGCCATTGTCATTGCGGTTCGCGTCGATGGCACTCCGCATGCCGAATTGGCGCGCCGGTTTGGCGTTTCCGAGCGGATGATCGACAAGGACCTGCGAAAAGCGCTGGAATTCTGTGCCGACCGGCTGGAAAGAGTTTTGACGACGCGGTTCGGATCGTACCCGCCCAAAACGTCTACTGATAAATAGGGAACTGAAAGAGTGGTGGTGGGATTCGAGGAAAGCCACGATGGCGTCGGCGGGCAAAAGAAGGCCTCGGGGTCGGCGCGCGACGGCGAGTTGCGTCAGCAGGCCGTGGCGTGGCTGTCACTGTTGTCGTCCGGCCGGGCCACGCAGGCCGATGGAGAGGCCTTCAAACGCTGGATCGGCCTGGATGCGGCGCACGCACAGGCTTATGCGAAGGCATCCCATGTCTGGAATGGACTGAAGCCGGTCGCCGAAAATGCGGTGCCCCCGCCCGCCCGCGCGATCGTAAATGCGGGGATCACGCGCCGCGCGATGTTCGGTGGCGCGGCTGCCGCCATGGCTGCCAGTGCGGCCTATGCAGCGGTTCATCCGCCTTTGGCGCTGTGGCCGTCGCTTCTGGAATTGGGCGCCGATGTTCGAACCGCGACAGGCGAACGCAAGCAGATCGATGTTGCCGCCGGCATCAGCGTCGATCTGAATACACGGACCAGCCTCAGCCTGCGCTCCAATGCGCGCGACGGACGCTATGTCGAATTGATCAATGGCGAAGCGGTGGTGGCGGCCGGGCCGCAGGCGAACGGCAGCTGTATATTCGCCGCCGGCACCGGCCGCGTCATCGCGCAGAACGCAAGGTTCGATATCCGGCGGGATGGCGACCGCAAGGTTCGCGTCGCCTGTCTCGATGGCAGCATCGATGTCGAGCACACCACGCAAACCGTCAAACTCGGTGCGAACCAGCAGATGACCTACGATCATGCGATCGCCGGCAAAGCCGAAGACGTCGACCCGATGCAGGTGACGGCCTGGCAGCAGGGTCGTCTGCTGTTTCGCCAGACGCCGCTTTCGGAGGTCATTGCTGAAGTGAATCGCTACCGGCCCGGCTTGCTGGTCCTGATGGATGACAGTCTTGCGTCGCGCCGGATCGACGCCAGTTTCCAGATCGGTCGTCTTGAAAATGTAATAATCTATCTGCAGCAGGCCTTCGATGTTCGTGTGCGCAGGTTGCCCGGCTCCGTAGTTCTCATCGGCTGAGCCATTTGAGAGAATGAACAGGGAGAAAGTTTTAACGGCGCGGTTCTGATCTATGTCGGCCCAAGCGTCGAAGGGATAGACGAGGAGTTTGATCGGCACGTCACCGATAAACTCTCTATCTGTCTCGGATCGCTAGATCCGCACCTATGATGAGTTGGAGCCGGTTCATGTCGTTTGTCACGCTGTCGTCATCGTATCGTAGCAACCGTCGCTCTGTTCGGCAGCAGGTACAGAACAGTTCGAACGACGGCGTTGCGATGGCATCCGGAGTTGGCCGCAAGAATCGGTCGTTGCTGCTTGCCGGCGCCAGCGTGATGGCGCTGATAGTGACAACGCAGGCCTCAGCGCGCCCCCTGACGGGTGGCGCAGCCTCGCCATCGCCGGGCTTGACTGCACAGTCAAATGCGTTGGCCGCTCAACAGGCAGCACAGCAGTCGTCACAGCAGTCGATGTCGCGGGTGACCCAGGCGCTGGCGGCGATGCGCGCCGTCCAGGCCGCCGCGCGCAATGCTGCGCTCAGCTCTCCCGGCGCTGTGCCCAACGGCATCACCACGGGCGGACTGGATCCGGTCAGAACCGGCGTCTCGGCGGCGCTGGACACGACGGGCAAGAACACCTGGGACGGTGCGCTTCAGCCGACGCAAGCCAGCAATGCGAGTGGACAAGTCGATGTCACGGTGCGGCAGACCCAGAGCAATGCCATCCTGTCGTGGAAGACCTTCAATGTCGGGCGCGATACCACGCTGACTTTCGACCAGCAGGGCAATTCCAACTGGGTCGCGCTCAACCGCGTCGTTGGCAACGTTGCCCCGAGCCGGATTCTTGGCAATATCAAGGCCGACGGCACCGTTCTGGTCATCAACCAGAACGGCATCATCTTCGGCGCCGGCAGCCAGATCAATGTCGGTTCGCTGATCGCCACTGTTTCCGATGTTGGCCCGGCGTCCATCGCTAAGGCGGGCGTATCGGTCGCCACCACGTTGGCCGAGCGCAATCAGATGTTCATGCAATACGGCCTGCTCGGCTACGCCGACGCGACGGCCGCAGATGCGACGATCAACAATAGGCCCAGCACCTTTTCTGCGTTAGCGGGAGCAACCGGGATTGGCGATATAACCGTCGAGCAGGGCGCGTCGATCAGGACTGTTGGAGACAATGGCTTGATTTTGCTGGCGGCGCCGCACGTGATCAATGCAGGCTCGCTGGCAGCGCCCGCCGGCCAAGTGATATTCGCAGGCGGCACCTCGGTTTCGCTCGCCCGCGCCACCGGGGCATCCGACAGCTCCGACCCGAATGTACGCGGGCTCTTCGCCTTCGCGGGCGGCGGCACTGTCTGGAACCAGGCAAGCGGACTGATCGAAGCCGACCGGGGAAACATTACGCTGACCGGTGCAGCGGCTGTCAATGACGGCGTGCTGTCATCGACGACCAGTGTGTCGCGCAATGGTTCGATTCTGATCGACGGTGCTAATATCCGCCTGTCCAGCGGCAGTCTGATTTCGATCCGGCCGGATTCCAGCGCCGAGACCATCGCCCAGGATGCGACTTCGCTCGCCAATTTCAAGCCGTCGGAGATCAGGATTGGCGGCCTGCTGTCGAACGTTTCCAACACTGAAATGCAATCCGGCGCGTTTATCTATGCGCCGGGCGCCAGCGTCACGTTCGGCGCCCCCTCGGGGGCGGCTGTCTCCGGAATGAACAATCAGTTCAACACCGCGATCCCGACGATCTTTATCGACGACGGCGCCGTGATCGACGTCGCCGGCCTCGCCGGGGTCGTAATCCCGGCGTCGCGCAACCAGGTAACAATTTCGCCGGTCAAGGGCAACGAGCTGCGCGATTCGCCGCTCTATCGAGCAGGCTTCCTGAACGGCGCCACGGTCTATCTCGATCCGCGCCTGTCGGGGGTGCGCGCCGACGGCGTGGCATGGATCGGCTCGCCGCTGATCGACGCCGCCAGCTACTATCAACTGGTCGGCGTCAGCGCCAGCGAACTGATGACCAAAGGCGGCAACGTCACCTTCGGGGCGATCAATTACAATGGTAACCCGAGCACCGCGGCCATTCCCGGCATCAATGCTTCCAGCGTCATCCTCAAATCCGGCGCGGTCATCGACATCGCCGGCGGCTGGGTGACGTATGAGGCCGGCATGGTTCAGCAGACCATGCTGGTCTCATCCAGCGGACGTATTGTTCCGATCGGCGCTGCCAATCCGGACCAGACCTACACCAGCATCTACCAGGGGTTCACTGTCAATCATGCGAGGTGGGGCTTCGTTGAGTTCTATGCCGATCCATTCAAGAACGGCTCGCACTATGAAACACAGTATATCGAAGGACGAGATGCCGGCTCGCTGACCGTCAAGGCGGCCGCGGCTTTGCTGGAAGCCACGATCTATGGCCAGGCCTTCGCGGGGGAACGCCAGCGCGCAGCAGCCAAGGCGGGCACCGGCAAAACTCTCGTCTACAACGACCAGCGCCCGGTGCAGGCGGCGTCTAGCGAATTGCCGGCCGGCGGCATGCTGTTCGTCCAGCTCGATTCCGGCGGTGGCAACATCGCCATCGGTCATAATCCGACACCGTTACCTAACGATTTCAGCTACGGGCAGCGGGTGGTCATCGCACCAAATGGATCGTACACGTTGCCGACGCGTGATCCCAATTCGGTCCTGCCTGCGTCGCGCCTGAATACGGTGACCTTGTCCGACCAGATGATCTCGAATGCCGGCCTTAGCGAAGTCGCGCTGTATTCCGGCGGTTCGATCGTGGTCGATGCCGATGCTCGGGTGGCGCTTAATGCAGGCGGCGTGTTCGACGCGCTAGCCGGCCGCAATATCCGGATCGATGGCGGCATCTCCGCGCCTTCTGGCAAGGTCGCGCTGGAGACCTATTATGGAGCCGGATCGATCTTTGCGCCGACCACGCCCGCGCTTGGCAGTTTCGATATCGTCGTCAATGGACGCATCGATGTCGCTGGACGCTGGGTCAATGATTTTGGCGCCACGGACCGCATCCTCGGCAGCGCTTGGCTCAACGGCGGGTCGATTTTGATGTACGTTGCCTCGCGCGATCTACTGATCGAGGGGATCACCAGCGCGAACGGCTATATTGGCAACAACGCGGCCAGCTACGGCAGCAATGCGTCGACTTATCTTCCCACTGATATTTCTGGCAGCATATTGATCAATTCGGGTGCGAAGCTCAATCTTGCCGGCGGCGGTCGCATCGACCAAAAAGGTAAGTCCAATCTCACTGCGACCGGCGGCAACCTCTCGCTCCGCAGCGATACCGGCTACTATCAAATCTCGGATGATCCGCAGTTTGACCGCAGCCATTTCCGGGTTAACAGCAATGGCGCCATTGCGCTCAATCCGAGCCAGATCAATACCCGCATTGCGATCAATCCTGGCGCGATCGAGGCGCACGGTTTTGGCGGCGGCGGCACCTTCACTCTGGTCACGCCGCAATTCGAATTAGGCACCGGCACGGCAGCGACCGGGACCGTGCTGCCCTTCGACTTCGTCTCGACGGCGGGCTTCGCCACCTACAACATCACCTCCTACAAGACCGACATCAGCGCCAGCACCTTCGACAACGGTAAAGGCGGCTATAACGCGGTGCTGGCAACGCAGACCCTGACTATCGGCGACGGACAGAACCTGCTGCTGACGCAGTCGGTGCTGCCCAGCCTGCTGAATTCGGCGCAAAACGCGGCGCTGCGCAATCTCGGCAGCGGCGGCGATCTGCTTTCGGTGCTGGCGCCGGTGCTTCCCGACAACGCCTGGGACAGCAAGGCCGTCAATCTGAACTTCGGCGGGCTGATCGAGCTTCATGTCGCCCAGGGCGGGCGCATCACCGGCGCCGCCGGCAGCACCCTGTCGGCATCGAAATTGTTCAACGAGGGCGCCATCCGGATTGCCGGCGGTACGATTACGCAGTCGCTGGTGCTACCAAGCCTCTATGCGAGCGGGTTCGATGGCGGGACGAAGGCAAACCCCCAGGGCGCGGTGCATGCACTCTCTGACATCCTCAGCGTCCGGGCCGACGGGTTGATCGATCCGAGCGCGCTCAATGCCAAGGGCATCAAGAATCCCCAGGGACGTGTGCTGACCAATCAGGAGGTGGCCGGAGATCAGGCCAACGGCTACCAGGAAAACATCTATCTACTCGGGATACTGGAGGCCGATCAGGGCATCGTGCTGGCGCCGGGTAGCGTCACCGACTTGTCGGGCGCCGCAATCGCCAATCCGCGGGCCTTCGCGGCTAATGGCCGGCCCCTGAACGACGGTCGCATTGTCGCCGGCGGGACGCTGGCGTCGCTTGGCGCCTCGCGGCTGGGATCGACCTTGTTCAAGGCCCAGACAAACTCGGTGTTTGCGCTCTTCAACCCTGTCGGTTGGCGGATGCCGGAAACTATCGTGGCGCAGCCAGGTTCGGTGCTCGATCTCTCCGGCGCGGCCGGATCGTTCGATATGATTGCCGCGGGCGGCGCCATCTCGATGTGGAGCAAGAACAACTATGTCAGCACCCCGGCCTGGAGCGACGCCGGATCGCTGCTGGCGGCCAACGGCGCCACGCTGACCGGCGCAACGATCCGTGCGCAAGGGGGCACGCCGCAGGCCAATGGCGGCACGCTGCTCATTCTCGATCCGATCTTGACGCAGCGCGATCCTGCGCTCCCCGCGAAGAACGCGATCTCTGCCGACATGATCGGCAGCGCCGGGTTCGATACCATGGTGGCGATCGGCAGCGTGACGTCGCTGGGCGACGCCACGCTCGATCTCGGACGTGCTTTCTTCCTGCAGAGTCGGCCCTATCAGAGCGTTGTTTCCACGTCGAATATTTCCGGCGCCGATCCGCTGATACCGGTGGTGCGATCCGGCGGGCGTCTCGAGATCGATGCCCACTACATCGGCATTGCCAGTGCAATCGACACGATTTTCGACCCGAATATCGGCGCCGTCGGCACCGGCAGCGTGATCCTCAAGGCGGATACCATCGACGTCACTGGCGCGGTGATCTTCGATCGCTCGGTAGCCAACGCAACGCTTCAGGCCACTGGCGACATCCGCCTCAACGGCGTGCAGCAGTGGCAGCGGACCTATGACGCCACCTTCGTCCCGACCGTCTACACGCTGCAGGGCGGCATTGCCGCCAACGGCAATCTCTCCTTGATCGCGGGCCAGGTCTATCCGACCACCGGCAGCACCTTCACAATTTCCTCTACTGCGGCGAACGGCACCATCGCCTTCGGGCGCAGCGGCGCGACGGTGCCTGCCACGCCCTATTCGGCGGGCGGCAACCTCGGCGTCTATGCCGCCCATATTGCCCAGAGCGGCGTCGTGCGGGTGCCGTTCGGCACCCTGACGCTCGGCTCCAACACGACCTATAGCAAGACCTCCAGCGGTGGCGCCGTGACAAATTTTGCGCCGGCGACGCAGAGCGTTGCGTTACTCGACGGCAGCATCACCGGCGTCTCCGCCAACGGTCTCGTGATTCCCTACGGCACCACCACCGATCTGAAGGAATGGTATTTTTCGCCGACTGGCGTCGAGGCCCTGACGGGGCCGCCGATCAAGGTGCTGCAGATCAGCGGCGCCAGCATCGCCATCAATGCCGGCGCGACCGTCGATCTCAGCGGCGGCGGTGACGTCTCCGCCTACGAATTCATCCCGGGCACCGGCGGTTCCCGCGACGTACTGGATCGCTTGAACAGCGACCAGTACAGCGGCAACAAGGGCTATCAATATGCCGACGGGCGGCAGGTCTATGCCATCGTCCCCGGCCTGTCGAACGCCGCCGCCGCGCCCTACGATCCGATCTATTCCGCCGACTACGCCAACCTGTATTCGGTCGCGGGCGTTGGCCGGAGGGTTTATCTCGACGCTGCGCCGGGTCTGGCGGCTGGCTGGTACACCTTGCTGCCGGCAAAATACGCGATGCTTCCCGGCGGCATGCGGGTGGTAGAGCAGACCGGCGCGAGCCTGCCGCGCGACACCGGCATACAGAACGCCGATGGCTCGCTACTGGTGTCCGGCTTCTATGGCGACGCGATTGCCGGCTCATCGCAATCGGCAATCAAGGCCTTCAACGTACAGTCGCAAACGGCAATCCTGCAGAATTCCCGTATCGTCATCAGCTCCGGCGATGCCCTCGCGCGAGCCTCGGCCGCATCGACTGGCGTATTGACGCCGCGGCTCGGCGTCGACGCCGGGCGGTTGGTGCTCAATCCGGTGGCGACCCTCACCATCGATGCCGCCCTCAACGCCGCCGCGGCGCCGGGTGGCCGCGGCTCGCAGGTCGACATCGGCGGCAGGAATTTCGAGATCGTCTCGACCCTGTCCGGCGCGCCGGCCAATGGGGCGATTCAGGTCACCGCCGACAGTCTGACCCGGCTCAATGCCGGCAGCCTGCTGATCGGCGGCGTCCGCACCGACAATGCCGACGGCACCACCAGCCTGCTCGTCAACGCGCAATCCATCCTGGTCGCCAACGATGCCGCGCATCCGCTGTCGGCGCCGGAAATCGTGCTGGTCGTCGACGACCAGATCGCCAACCCGGTGGCGTCGCGCATTACGCTGGCCGACGGCGCCGCCATCATTGCTACCGGCGTGCTTAACGACGAGCGCGGCGGCAACTACATCATCGACGGCCGTGTCACGTCGACTGTCGATAATCAAGGAAGACCGCACTATATCAACCCTCTCGTCACCGCCGAGGGCGCGCTGTTCCGCGTCGCCAACGGGCCGGAGCGACTGGTCAGCCGCTTGAAGGATCCGCAGACGCCGGTGGTGCCCGCCGCTAGCCTGATCGTTGGCAATATCGTGGCCAAGGGCAGCTCGATAGGTCTCGATACGTCGGGCACCGTCGCCCTTGCCAACAATACCGTGCTGCAAGCGAAATCGATTTCGCTCGGCGCCCCCGCGATCGCCTTCACCTCGGGCGCCGTCACGCCGGGCACCGTCATCCTGACGCCGCAGTTGCAGACGCTGCTGTCGCAGGGCGAGCATCTGACGCTGCACGCCCAGACCAGCATCGGCTTCGACGACGGCGCCTACAGGTTCGGGTCCACCACCTTCGACGCGCAAACGCTGGTGGCGCGCCAGGGCGGTAGCGTCGCAATCACAGCCGCCGGGCTCCGGCTCACCAACAGCACTGGCACCGCGGGCGTCTCGACCGGGGGGACCGGTTCGCTTGCCTTCATGGCGGACGAAATCACGTTCGGCGCAGGCACAGTTGCTACCAGCGGTTTCGGCGCAGGCGTCAGCCTGACCGGCGCCAAGGGCGTGTTCAGCGGCGGCGTAGCCGGCGTGTTCGACGTTGGCAACGCCAGCCTCACGCTTATCGCGCCCTATCTCGGCGACCGCGCCGTCTCCGGCACAGCATCCGAGACTGCCTCCGATCTGACGCTGCGGACCACCGGCGCCGTGTTGGTCAGCAATGCAGGTCTCGCTGCCATCGACGCCGGCCAAATCGCCGGCGTTCCCGGATCGTCGCTGACGATCGAAGGAAATGGCGTGGTCATCTCCGGCACGCGCGTTCGTTCGACCGCAGCATTCTCAATGTGACATCGACCGGCGCCATCATTCTCGCCAACGGCGCCGTGCTGGAAGCGCCGGGCTACGCCAAGACCTTCGGCGACAGCGCCGATCCCGTGACGCGCTCGGCGCCGGGCGGCGCGTTGACGCTGGCCGCGCAGGGCGCCGGCGGCATCAGCCTCGGTAACGCGACCCTGTCGGTTGGCGGCGGCGCCGGCAATGCCGGAAAGCTCACATTGTCTGCGCCGAATGGCGCGATCGATCTCGGCACCGCTGTGCTGGATGGCCATGGCGGCATGGGCGCCAGCGGCGGCATCTTCTCCCTCGACACCCAGAGCGCGATCGATCTGGTGGCGTTGAACAACAGGGTCGGGGCCTATGGCTTCACCGGCGGCTTCGACCTGCGCACCCGCAGCGGCGACATCGTGCTCGGCCTCGGACAAACCCTGCGCTCCGGATCGGTCAACCTCACGGCCGATGGCGGCTTCGTCATCGTCGGCGGCACCATCGACACATCGGGCGTCAATGGCGGCGATATCGCGCTGTACGGCAATCGCGGCGTGACGCTGCAAGCCAGCGCGCGCCTCGACGCCACCGCCAGCGGCTATGCCGCCGACGACAGCCGGCAGGCGTCGGCCGGCAATGTCACCCTCGGCACCGATTTCATCGCCGGCACCACCTCGACCTCCGGCGCAGGCGTCGTCTCAGGCACCAGCGGAAAGATCACGGTCGCCTCCGGCGCCGTGATCGACGTCTCCGCCAAACGCCCAGGCGACCGGCTGGTGCCGCTGCTGCGCAACGGCGTGGTCTATTATCAGGCGGCTAAGGGCGACCAGGGCGGCATCGTCAGCTTCCGCGCGCCGGTGATCGACGGGCCGAGCGGCAAGACCGTCAATGTCGAGGTCGCTTCGGCGGCGAGCGTGGTCGGCGCCCGCGCCGTCGAACTCGAAGGCTTCAAGCGCTGGGATCTCGCCGCGGTCGCCGCCAGCGGGCTTTGTACCGGCGTGACCAATGTCGCGGGGACCATCACGCTGGACGTTGCGGCGGGCCTCGACACCGCCAATGCCGACGGCACACTGACCACCGTCGCCGGCCTCAACTTCCTCGGCGACAACGGCGCCGATACGGTGGTCGACTTCGTCCAGAGCTACGACGTTTCGGCTGCCTATGCCAATCTCGGCGGACTTGCCGGGCAGGCGAATTTCACCGCGCGGCCGGGCATCGATCTCGGCCATAGCGGCGACATCGTGCTCAATTCGAACTGGAACCTGGGCGCCGGGATCGTCAATGTCACCGCCGCCAAGGCGGCCGGGCTGATGGATGTCGATGCCAAGACGGGGCAGGCCTATGTCAAGGTCGGCAGCGAAGCCGAACTGCTCGCCAACTACACAAAAATGACCTACCGCGTCGGCGGCAAGGCCACCGGCGCCGCGCCGAAGCTTGCAATCCGCGCCGGCGGCAATCTGCAAATCAAGGGCAGCGTCACCGACGGCTTCTTCCAGTTCCGTGACCAGTACGATCCGACATTCCAGGCTGCTGCCGCCGGCCTGACAAGCAGCACCACGCTGTCATTGCTCGGCGGCGAACGTGACGCAAGCACTTACATCGACTGGAGTACCTACATTAACGACCCTACGCCATGGGATAACTATTACTCCACGTTTTTCAACGGCCAGGATTACACCGGGCTGGGCATCGATCAACTGACGGCGGGGGCGGCGGCAGCGGTGGCCCACGTCCGCTGGCGCCGCACGTGCCGTTCAACCCGCTCGGCAATCTCGGCCGCGGCGCTGAGTTCGGGACCGGGCGGCGTCGGCGATGCGCTGGCCAGCGCGGTGGTGTTTCCGCTGTTGCCGGGCAACAGGATTGCGACGTCGTCGAGCTATCGTCTGGTCGCCGGCGCCACTGCGAGCACCGACCCGGTGCGCGTGGCCGGATTCGGCACTGCGAGCCTGATTGTCGATGGCGCCAAGCCCACGACCATGACCATCACCGCGGGTTCGGCGTCCGGTACTTTCCTGATCGATGTGTACGACGGCGCCTCTAACTCTATGGGGGCTTCATTCCAGGCCGGGCAGGGCACCTTCGAGAGCTATCTCGAAAACCTGTTCCCCGGCCTGGATGGCGACACCGCAATCTCGCTGCCATACTGGTCCAAGGTCCCGACCGATTTTCAGACCTTCATCACCAATACCCTTAATGCCAATCCGAGCGCCCATGTGAAGGTCTGGCGGTCTCCGCAGCAATGGAATAACTACCGCGAGGTCACCATTTCGGTGTCGCTGTTCTCGCAATTCCTGCAGCAATATCCGGGCGGATTCCCGGGGCTGGCGAGCGGCGGTGGCGCCAGTGTCGCAGTGCCGCTGATCCGGCAAACCATGATCCGCACCGGCATCGGCAGCATCAGCCTGGCGGCCGCAGGCGACGTCGACCTGCGCGGCTCGGTGGCGCCGGTCTACGTCGACGGTAGAGGACAGGTGTCAACAATCCCGACGGCGACCAATGCCGGGCTGGACGTCAGGTCGCAGCAATTGGGCGGGCCGGCGATCTATACCGCGGGCTATGGCGTGGCGGCCTCGACGGCCAGCGTATTCAGCACGGCGTCGAATTATGGCTACGGCATATCGGGCCTGCAAAACAACAGCATCGCAGGCGTGGTGCTGGCCGATCCGGTCACTCTCGACGGCGGCGGCGACGTCAGCGTCAGCGCGGGGCGCGACGTGCTCGGCCGGCGCGATCTCAGCCTGGCGGCGACACTCGACGCTTTCACCTCCCCGTCGCCTTTGTTGGTTCCAAGGATCAGCCCTGGCGGATCGGCCAGATCGGCACTGCGACCAGCGTGGCGATCAATCCGCAATTGTTCCGCGAGGGCCTCGGCACGCTCGGCGGCGGCGATATCCTCGTCGACGCCGGCCGCGACGTCTCGACCATTTCCACCGTTGCGGATACCTCGCTCCAGACCAAGGTGCTGCCCTCCGGCGCCAGCACGCTGCAGACCTTCGGCGGCGGCAATGTGACGATCCGGGCCGCGCGCGACATTCTCGGCGGCCGCCTCGATGTCGGCTCCGGCGCCGCGGTGCTTAGCGCCGGCCGCAACATTGCCGATGCCGCGAGCATCGTCACTGGTGTGGTCCAAGAGGGCTATTACCTGCCGGGAGATACGGTTGGCCAATCGCGCTATGTTTACACGCTACTCGCCGACCAGTTGCGCGTCCGCGTCTCCGACGCCAGCGCGGACCTGTCGGCCGGCGGCGCCATCAGCCTGCAGGGGGTGAGGGCGCTCGGCGTCGGGCCGGCGCAGTACGACGGCGGTAATCCCGCTTTCTTGACCGCGGTGGACAATCTGTACGGCTTTTATTCGGCCTATAGCAGCCTTAACCTGCTTGCCAATGGCAGCATCACCGTCACCAACAATGGAAGCGCCACTTTAGGCGGGGTAACAACCACCTTCGATCTGCTGACAACCTCGTCCTTCTTGAAGGCGATCTATCCCGCCTCGCTGATCGCTGCGTCGATTACCGGTGACGTCAATTTGGTTGCCGGCGGCGCCAATGTCGCAAGAAACATTCTGTTAGTGCCGAGCGCGCACGGGCAGTTGCAATTGTTTGCCGGGCACGACCTTGCCCCCACCACCATTGCCATGCTCGACAGCGATCCGGGGCAGCTGCCAGGGTTGTTTTCGACCTACGTCAACAATCGGGATTATTACACCGGCGGCATCCCGTTCGACTTTCCGGCGGTGTTTTCGACCACGACCGACTACGCGCTGTCGCAGCAGCACAACAAGGTCGCGACCCATGGCGAGGATCGCGAGCCGGTCTATCTCTATGCCGGCCACGACGTCGGCACCGCGGCGCAGGGCCTGACGCTGTCGATCCCGAAGCAGGCGCGGGTCTCCGCCGGCCGCGACATCGTTAACATGATGTTCTTCGGCCAGAACCTCGCCGACACCGACATCACCCGGATCGTCGCGGGGCGCGACATCACGGCGACGACGAAGCTGGTGCAGCCGCTCACGAATGTCGCGTACGATGCAAATTCTGGCCTTTATACTTATATCTACGGCGCGGCGCGGCCGGCGTTGCAAGGCAACGCCATCATTCTTGGGGGCCGGGCGATCTGTTCGTGGAAGCGGGCCGCAATCTCGGCCCTTTCCTGAATTCTTCTGTCAGCCTGGAAGTCATCGATAACGGTTTTGGTGTGCCGACGAGTAAGTTGCAGAGTTTCGGCGGCGGCATCCTGTCGGTCGGCAACCAGCGCAATCCCTATCTGCCGGCTGAAGGCGCCGACATAAATGTGGCGTTCGGCGCCGGCAAGGGCGCCGATTACGCCGGGCTGCGCGAGGCCTATGTGGCGCCCGGCAGCGCCGCCAACGCGCTCGGCGACTACAGCGCCAAGCTTGTGTCCTGGATGCGAAGCAATGCCAGGACCGAGCTGCTCCGCGCCTACAACACCACCGACGTCAGTGCCGACGACGCCTATGCGGTGTTCGTCACCCTGCCGCAGCTGCGGCAGCGCGCCTTCCTGATCAAGCAGGTTTACTTCAACGAACTGGCTGCGACCGCCGATCCGAAGGGCGTGTCCTATCTGAAATATTCCCGCGGCTATGCCGCGGTGAACACGCTGTTCCCGGCGTCCCTTGGCTACACCGCCAACGGCCTGACCGGCGGCGCCGGCGACAGCGCGCTGGTCTCCACCGGCGATCTCGACCTGCGGCTGGCTGCGATCGAGACCATGTTCGGCGGAGACATCAGCATTCTCGGCCCCGGCGGCCGGGTGATCGCCGGCTCGGTGGTCGCCACCAGCCAGCAGGCGGCGCGGCGCACCTTTGACGGCGGCCGGCTGTTCTCGGGCGGCGCCGCTTTGGCTGCCGGTCTTCCGACCACAATCCGCAGCATTCCGACGGGCTACGAAGGCGTGCTAACGCTGCGCGGCGGCGATATCTACACGTTTACCGACAGCGATTTCCTGCTCAATCAGAGCCGGCTGTTCACCGAGCAGGGCGGCGACATCGTGATGTGGTCGTCGAACGCCGACCTCAACGCCGGCCAGGGTGCCAAGACTAGCGCAAACTTCCCGCCGATCGTGGCGCATATCGACCAGAATGCCGACATGACGGTCGATGTGCTCGGCGGCGTTACCGGTGCCGGCATCGCCGCGCTGCAATCGACGCCCACTGCGCGCAAGTCCAAGGTCTACTTGATCGCGCCGCGTGGCACGGTGAACGCCGGCGACGCCGGGCTGCGGGTCTCGGGCGATCTGTCGATCGCGGCGCTGCGGATCGTCAATGCCGACAATATCAAGGTCGGCGGCGTGACCACCGGCGTTCCAACCGTACAGGCGCCCAATATCGTCGCACTGACTGAAAGCTCCAATGCGACGGCCGCAACCCAGCAGGCAACGTCACCCACGCCCGCGAAGAACGACAATCCCTCGGTGATCATCGTCGAAGTGCTCGGCTACGGCGGCGGCGACAACAACTCCGAGGAAGAGCGACGTCAGAAGGCCAACGAGAAACGATCGGACCTGACCGTGCCAAACCGGACAGCCAGCTATGATACGGGAAGTGCGGTTCAGGTGCTGGGCGACGGCGCGCTGGGGGAGGCGGACAGCAGATATCTGACTCTGGAAGAACGCCGCAAACTTTCGCCTCTTGTCGTCGTGCAGCCCTGACATGGAGGTCATGAATGGCGCTGCATCAGGACGACGACACATCGATCCTCCCGTTCCCGGCACGACCGCTTCTGGCGCAAAGCGGCCGCTCGTTGCTGGGATATTGAACGAGCCGCTTACATCCAAGGGAGCAAGGCAGCTATGTGACATCTTCGTGTAATATTTAGCGATTAGGACGCCGCATGAGCAAAGCGTGCGTTTCGCCAAACGAGAGTCGAGTACTGTCGCCCGCTGTCGTTACGTTCCGCAGCGCATGGTCATGTCCGATGCTGGCGGTTGTTTGTGCCTTGTCAGTCGGTGCGGTGTCTGCCCAGCAGGCCGTGAGCCTTGACATTCCGGCGCAGCCCTTGGCGAGGGCGCTCTTTTCGTTTAGTGCGGCCACTGGCGTCGAGGTTCTGGTCGATGCGCGACATGCGGCCGGTCGTCGGTCTTTTCCCGTCAAGGGTGCCATGCCGCCGCGCCAAGCCCTGACACTGTTGCTGACAGGATCGAACCTGATCGCGCGCGAATATGCGCCGGGGACGATCACGTTGAGCGCTACCGAACCGACAGCGCCATCGGCAACCGTCGAGGCTTATTTTGCGGAAATTCAGCGCGCTGTGCGACTGGGCCTGTGCAGCGATGCCGTCACGGCGCCCGGTCACTACCGGTTGGCGCTCAAGCTGTGGATCGGACCGGGCGGCGAGATCGTACGCTCGAAACGGCTCGACACGACCGGGGATGACGCTCGCGATCTTGCGGTCGACGTGGCGATGTCGAAAATAACAATCGGAACGCCTCCGCCTGCGGAATTTTCGCAGCCGGTTGCGCTGGTGGTTTCCCGGGCTACACGCACGACAGCGGCCCTTGTGCCGTCGGCGCGCCCGCTTTGTGCCGTGCTTCGAATCGCTGACAGCGCATCTTCATGGCCGATTCCGCTCCCACCTTGCTTCGCCAGCTGTTGATCACAGGCTATGACGAGTTGAAGCGGCGGCTGACGCGCCGCGTCGGTTCGGCGGATGTCGCGGCCGAAGCATTGCACGAAACCTGGATCCGTCTGGGCCATCTCAACGACACCACGGCGGTCCGACGTCCGGAATCCTATCTTTACCGCATGGCGCTCAATGTGGCGGTGGACCGCCATCGCGCGGACCGACGCTGGTTCGACAAGGCCAGTTTCGAATCGGTGCTGCGTGCCGACGACGACCAACTCGACCCGGAGCAGATCGTTTCCATGCAGTCAGAAATGACCGCGCTGGAGCGGGTTCTGGCGGAATTGCCGGAGCGACGCCGCGCCATCTTCCTTGCGGCGCTGACGGAAGAATTGACCTATCGCGATATTGCCAAACGTTTTGGCATTTCGCTTCGCTCGGTCGAACGGGAGATGAGCCGCGCATTCGGCCATTGCGGCAAGCGAATAGAAAGTTTTGCCGGAAAGCGGCGGGTTGCCCACGTGGGGAACGTCTTGTCGATAGAGAAAGCGCGGCAGCGCACCGGGGGTGATGACCGTGACGACTAATGTGGACGAATCCGATGATCCGCTGTGCTCGGCACGTCGCTGGGTCGTCCGGTTGCGTTCGGGAGACGTGAGCCAGCAAGATCTCGATGCCCTGGCGCGGTGGCGAGCCGAAAGCCCGGCGAACCGGAAAGCGTTCGCGCTGGCCAATGCGCAGTGGGATCTGCTGCGGAGCGCTGCGCTGAATATTGTCGCAAATCAGGCGACCGCCCATACATCGCGAGAAGTCTACGCCATGCGCGCGCTGACGCGGCGGGCCTGGATCGGCGGCGCGATGGCGGCGTCGGTGGGCGGTGCGGTCTATCTGGCCGTGCGTCCGCCGCTTGAGTTGTGGCCATCCTTGGCCGAACTGGGCGCGGATTATCGCACCGATGTCGGTGAGCGCCGCCAGATCGCCTTTGCCGACACCACATCTGTCGAGATGAACACCCGCACCAGCCTCGTGTCCGCCGAAGGCGAAGGTAATGCCCGTTGGATCGACCTGCTGGGCGGCGAAATTGCGGTCAGCACTGCGCCCGGCGCATCGGCGCCGGCGCGACCGTTCGTGGTGATGGCCGGCAATGGCCGCACCTCCGCCACGCAGGCGACGTTCGATCTGCGTCGTGATGCCGACAACGTCTCGGTGGCCTGCCTCGATGGCGAAGTGAAGATCGAATGCGGCAGCCAGACGGTGACACTGGCAGCGCGGCAGCGCATCGCCTACAGCCCGCACGGGCTTGGCGACCTCACGTCGACCGAAGGCAGGGTCGTCGGTGCCTGGCGGCAAGGCCTGCTGGTGTTCGACAACCAGCCGCTGGCGGAGGTGATCCCGGAGATCAATCGCTACCGGCGCGGCAGGATCGTCCTGACCAACGAACGGAGCGGTCGCCTGTTACTCGATGCGACCTTCAGGCTCGACCGGATCGACGAAGTCGTTCCGAAGATCGCACATCTGTTCGGGCTGCATCTGAGAACCTTGCCTGGCGGGCTGGCCTTCCTAAGTTGATGCCGGCGGCATCGGCGCCCCGACGTCACAAATGTTTCATTAATTTTATTGGCGGTTCGGGGCGCCCGGCGTTCGTCTTCGGGACAGCAATACGCTGCGCCTGATCGAACTTGTCGTGAGAGGAGGGACGCAGGGCGATTGCGATCGCCGCCATGCCATGTGTTGAATAGATCGACTGAAAGACGCGTCCCATGACCCATCGCCCGTTCTTCAGCCAGAAATCGTCGCGCAGCCGTGCTTTGCGTAATGGCGCCTTACTGGCCAGTGTCAGTGTCCTGGGAGTGCTGGTGGCCGGCAGCGGTGCGCAGACCCGCCCGCTCAACGGCGGCACTGCGGTGCTGTCAGCACCGAATTTAGCAACCGATGCGGCATCGATGGCGGCGCAGCAGGCGGTGTCGGCGGCGAAGCAGAGTCAGGATGCGCTGAGCCGCTCGGTGCAGGCGATGCAGGCGGCGCAGGCCGCCGCGCGGGCGGCGGCGCAGGCGCGCGAATTGTCCACCACGGCGCCGCTCGGCATCGCCAACGGTCTCGCGCCCGGCGGCCTGGTGCCCGATTCCGGCCTGGCTCGCAACGGCGTGGCCAATGCGGTGACGACATGGCAAGGCGCCAATACGCCGACACAATCGGTCGATGCCTCCGGCCAGACCCAGGTCGGCATCCGCCAGACGACGCAGCAGGCGATCCTGAACTGGCAGTCGTTCAACGTCGGCGCGCGCACCACGCTGACCTTCGATCAGCAAGGCAACAGCAATTGGGTCGCGCTCAACCGCGTCAACAATGCCACCGGCCCGAGCCAGATCCTCGGCAACATCAAGGCCGACGGTCAGGTCTATGTCATCAATCAGAGCGGCATCATTTTCGGCGGCAGTTCGCAGGTCAATGTCGGCTCGCTGATCGCCTCAACCGCCGACATCGCCGACAGCCAGTTTCGAGCCAACGGCATCTACAGCACGCAGACCGGCAACATCTACGCGCCGAGCTTCACCGCGGCCGGCGGCAAGGTCGTCGTCGAGGCCGGCGCCTCGATCTCGACGCGCGCGCCATCGTCGGTGACATCCGGCGGCGGCACCGTCCTGATGATCGGCAGCGAGGTCGAGAATGCCGGCAGCATCTCGACGCCGAAGGGCCAGACGTTGCTCGCAGCCGGCGAGAGTTTCATTCTGCGCCGCGGTTTCGGTACCGAAGGCAACGCGACCTCGACGACGCGCGGCATCGAGATCTCGACCACCATCGGAGTCGGCAGCGCCAGTGGCCGCGTCGGCAATAGCGGTGTGATCTTCGCCCAGCAGGGCGACATCACGCTGGCCGGACGCACGCTCGCGCAAAGCGGCGTGCTGCTGAGTACAAGTTCGGTCAATACCCGCGGCACGATCCATCTGGCCAATTCGGCGGCGGACAGCAAGGGCAGCGTGACGCTTGCAGCAGGAAGCGTCACCGCCATTTTGCCCGAACTGGAGAGCAGCGAGACCGCGCTCGATAGCCAGCGCGACGCGCTGATTGCGGCGTCAACGGAGGCCAACAAGCTGCGCGCCGCCAGCTCCACGGGGGCGTTCGATAATCTGTCGATTCTGGCGGACCGACAGGACCAGTCGCGTATCGAGATCGTCACCGGCGGCGTGGTCAATTTTCAGAACCAGTCGCAGACCATGGCGCAGGGCGGCCAGATCGCCGTCAGCGCCGGCACACGCGTGTTCGTCGAGAGCCGATCGAGCCTCGACGTGTCCGGCACCCGTAATGTGCTGCTGCCGATGTCGGCCAATCAGGTGCAGGTCAACGTCCAGGGCAACGAACTCAGGGATTCGCCGGTCAATCGCGACAGCGGCGCGCTGATCAACAAGAATGTCTGGATCGACATCCGCGATCTCGTGTTGCTGCCGGCCGGAACGGGCGGCTATGCCGGCGATCGCTATTATACCAAGGGCGGTCTGCTCGAACTCGGCGGTTATCTCTCCAACACCGCCCACAAGATCGGCGAATGGACTGCGCTGGGCGGCACCATCACGCTGGCGGCGCCGGACGTCGTCGCGCAGGCGGGCGCCAAGTTCGACATCTCCGGCGGATCGGTGAGCTACGATGGCGGCCGGATCTATTCCACCAAGCTGATCGGCTCGGACGGTCGCATCTACAGCTTCGATAACGCGCCGGCCGACATGAAGTTCATCGGCGCGGCCGGCGGCTTCATGCGTCAGCACAATATCCAGGGCAAGGTCGCCGACCAGCTCACCGAAATCTGGACCAGCATCTTCGACCGCTCGTCGTCGTGGCGCTATGAGGCCGGCTACACCGTGGGCCGCGATGCCGGACGGCTCAACCTGTCGACGCCGACCGCGATGTTCGAGGCGCAGATCATTGCCGACGTCGTCGCGGGCGAGCGCCAGAACAGCGCACGTGCCGCCAATGTCGCCGACGGCTACAAGCAGGTGCAGAATGCGGCGCCGCTGGCCGCCGCGCTAGGGATCGGGCAATACACCGCGCTCGGGCGCACCAACCTGTACAACAGCGATGTCCGGATCGGCGCGATTGCCGATGGCACGACCGGGCTCGGTGCGGGTGATGCCCTGCCTGCAGACCGTGCCAAGACCGTGTGGCTTGATGCCGGCCGCCTCAGCGAGCAGAGCCTCGGTCGTATCGAGATCGGCACCCGCGAGACCATCACCATCGATGGCGATCTCGCGCTCGCCCATGGTGGTACGCTCGACATGACGGCGGCCGTCGTCAACATCAAGGCCGACGTGACGGCTCATGGCGGGTCGATCAACGCCACCAATGTGTTTTCCGCCTCGGCCTTGGGCACGGTAAGCCTCACCTCGAACGGGACGTCAAGGATCGCGGTGCGTGCCGGCTCTGTGCTCGATGTCAGCGGGCTCCGGAGCGACGGCACCAATGCCTCCGGATTGAACGCGCTCGCATATCTCAATGGCGGTTCGGTTTCGTTGCAATCGACCCAGCATGTCGTGCTCGAGGACAAGGCGCTGATCGATGTGTCGTCTGGCGTCGGACTGCTGCGCACCGGAAAGATCCAGGGCGGCCGCGGCGGCAATGTCACGCTGACGGCCAATCTCAACAGCATCGATGCAACGGGCGACCTCACGCTCGCCGGTGAACTGCGTGGCTACGGCCTTACGGGCGGCGGAACGCTGGCACTGCAGGCGGGTCGCGCCGCAATCGGTGATCAGCCCGGCGTCAGTCAAGCCGGCACGCTGGCGCTGGCAGCCAATTTCTTCTCGAAGGGGTTCGGATCTTACGCGATCATCGGCAATCGCGGCGTGACGGTGGCCGACGGTGCGATCGTGGATGTCACGATGCCGGTCTACCGTCTGGCTTCCGGATCGGACCCGGCCACCGCCGGACTCGAGGTCTGGACGCCACCGCTCTACGCCGAGAACGCGCTGACCGGCGCACTGACGCTGCGCGGCGGCGCAAGCCTGACCTTGCAGGCCGGCAGCAATCTGGCCCTGGCGCGCGATCTGGCATCGGTCAGCCTGACGGTCGGCAAGAATGCCGCGATCAATGTCGATCCTGGAAAGTCCATTGCCCTGAGCAGCGTCGGCCAGCTGACGGTGGACGGCACGCTGCATTCCGCGGGTGGCAACATCACGCTGAAGACCGTTTCGCTCGCCGGGACGGAAGCTGAGCGTGCTACGCGCACCGTCAACAGCCGTTCGATCTGGATCGGCGAGACGGCGCGGCTGGATGTGGCAGCAAAGGCGGTGGTCGCACACGATGCGCGGGGCCGACGCTATGGTCTGGTCGGCAATGGCGGCAGCATCGTTATCGGTGGCGAGATTGACTCCGCGCTCGGGCAGGCGACTGCTGCGGAGAACTTCATCGTTATTCGCCCCGGCGCTGTGCTCGACGCGTCGGGCGCTGTCGCGACGCTCGATATTCCGGGGCTGGGCGCCGTCGATGTCGCCAGCAATGGCGGTAGCATTTCGCTGATCTCCAACAATGGATTGTATCTCGACGGCACGATGATCGCGCGTGCTGGCGGTGCCGGCGCCGCGGGCGGTCGCCTGAACGTCGCGTTGCAGACGCTCGAATACCGTTTTAGGAGCAGTAATGTCGATTATCCGGTTGCCGATGCGCGCGTGCGGGCGTTGCGCGAGATCGTGATCGCCGACAAGCAGGGCGGCTCCGTTCTCGCGGGGATCTTCAGGCCGGTGCCGCCGATCCAGCCCTGGTCTATGGCTATGCGAGGCTCGGCACCGACACCGTGGCTCATGGCGGGTTCGATAATCTCGCCGTCATGAGCCCGGCCATCGCCTTCGACGGAGCGCTGAACCTGCGCACCGCGCAGAGCATCGATCTCTACAGTTCCGGGCTGATCCTCGGCGCCAACGCGCCGCTCGATAGCCGCGTTGCGGTGGGCTCTGCCTATGTGCGGCTTGGCCAGAACAATTACGCCAGCACGTCGCAAAGCCCGGATGTCAGCCGCGAGTCGGTCGGCGGCTTGCCGCGCCCGGCACCGTCCGGCGCATATCTCGACGTGAGCGCGCAGTTGATCGATATTCGCGACACCGTCTCTCTCGGTGCCGGCATCACCACCCTGCGCAGCGCGGGCGATATCCGTTTCGTGCAGGGCGTCAGCCCGAATGCCCCGGTTGTCAGCACGGTGCTGACCAGCCCGCTCAGCGTCACCTTGCAGGCGGCGCAGATCTATCCGGCCACCGGCGTCAGGGCGCAGATCAAGGTGGGCCAAAGCTCCGTGGCCGGATCGCTGGTTTACGATCCAGCCCAGGTGCTGCGCATCGAATCCAACGGCGCCGGTGTGCCATCGGTGCCGTATTCGGCCTTCGGCGACCTGACAATCAATGCGGGAACGATCGAACAGGGCGGCGTGTTGCGAGCGCCTCTTGGCCGTCTCGAGCTCGGCGGCACCGGCAGCAAGGTAGTCCTGTTGCCGGGCAGCGTGACTTCGGTCAGCGGCGCCGGCCTGCAGATGCCCTATGGCGGCACGATCGACGGACTGACCTACAATTATGATGGCAAGGCTGTCAGCCTGACTGGCATCGGCGCCGGCGGCGGTTCGTTCGGCGGCACCCTGCTGATCGGCCTGACTTTGACCGGCACGCAGGTCGATGTGCGAAACGGCGCAGTGCTCGATATGTCGGGCGGCGGCGAACTGCGCGGCGCCGGTTTTGTTTCCGGCCGCGGCGGCTCCACCGACGCGCGCTATGCATCGTTGATGCAGGTCGTGGGCGGCAAGATCACCCAGCCCGGCCTTGCGACCAATCCGGTCTACGCCATCGTTCCCGGTGCCCAGCGCGTCTATGCCCCGGCTGGCGGCGAACGCAGTGCGCTCGATCCGGTCGTCGGTCAGCAGATCACTTTGCGTGAGAACATTCCTGGTCTGCCGGCGGGGACCTATACGCTGATGCCCGCCAGCTACGCGCTGCTGCCCGGCGCATTCCGTGTCGAGCTTAACGGCGGCATGACCCACAGCGCGCCGATCAACAGTCTAGCGCTGGCCAACGGCTCTTGGGCTGCGTCCGCGCAACTCGGCATTGCCAATACCGGCATTGCCGAGAGCCTATCCCGTCAGGTGATCCTCACCTCGGGCGCCGTGATGCGCAGCTACTCGAAATATGACGAAACCAGTTATGCGGACTTCGTGCGAGCCGACGCACTGCGCATCGGCGTGCCGCGCGCGATGATCGAGGCCGACGCCAGGTCGCTGCGTCTGAACCTCCAAGCGGGCAAGGGGGCCGATGCGTTCCGCTTCAGTGGCGAGAGCCGGTTTGGCGTCGCGAAAGGTGGCTTTGGCGGATCGCTGACCGTGACGACGGGCGGCTACAGCTCTGAGACTGACGACATCGAGATCGTTGCAGCAGGGACGCAGGCGACGGCCGGCTTCGGCGGCGTGACGCTCGACGCCGGCGCCCTCAGCGCCGTAGGCGCATCGCGGCTGGTGGTCGGCGGCCCACAATACCTGACTTACGGCAAGACCGGCACAATTGTCGGCACTGGTCTCGGTGCGCGCCAATTGGTGCTGCGATCGGGTGCGGTGCTGTCCGCGCCGGAAGTGTTCCTCTCGGCGGTCGGCAATCTCTCTATTGAGCAGGGCGCCGGCATCAATACGCTCGGGCGCGGCAGGGCCGCCTATGATGCCGCGGACGGCTTCCATTACAGCATCGGAAGGCCCGATCAGGCGGTATCCATGGTGGCGGTGTCGAACGGCGTGCTCAGCATGCTGCCGCCGGTGGGCGAGACACCGTCGGGTAACCTGCTCATCGGCGGCTGCCTCACGGTATGCGCCGGTGAAACGCAGATCTATTCGGAAGGCACCATCGTGCTATCCACGTCGGGCCAGTTCACGCTCGACGACGCGGTGCGCTACGGCACGCGCAATCTGACTCTTGCCGTGCAGGGGATCAATGTGGGTGACAGTGCGGCGTTGGCGGCTGCGGCAGCCGGCAATGTACTGCCGGCTGGGCTGTCGTTGAACCAAAGCGTGCTCAATCGCTTGCTACGCGGTGACACGCAATATGGCGCGCCCGCCCTGCAGACGCTGGTGCTGAGCGCGGCCAACTCGGTCAACTTCTACGGCAACGTGACGCTGGATACGATCGATCCGGTCACCGGCCGATCGACGCTGGATACGCTGGTGCTCGGCACGCCCGCGATCTATGGCAGCGGCATTGCCGGCGATGTGGCGACGATCCGCACCGGCAACCTGATCTGGAAGGGCGCGACCACCGCACCCGCCACGGTCGTCAACGGCGGGGCAGGGACCGGCAGCGGCACGCTCAACATCGAGGCCGCGCGTATCGAGTTCGGTTACGGCCCCGGCAGCCAGCCGACCGGCACCAGCATCGATGCTCGCCTGGCGCTCGGCTTTGCCAACGTCAACCTGCGCGCCAGCGACCGCATCACAGCGAACCAGAAGGGCAGCCTGTCCGTCTACCAGTCGCAGGGCGCCTATCAGGCGGCGACCGGCTACGCCTATAGCGGCGGCAACCTGACGATCACGGCACCGCTGGTCACCGGCGGGGCTGGCTCGGTCAACAAGATCACAGCTGGTGGTTCCCTTGTGCTGAGGGCGCCGGCGAGCGGGGCAGCTGCTCCAGCCAAGGATGCCTCGCTCGGCGCCGAACTCAGCCTTGCCGGGCAGGACGTCAGTATCGACACGCTGCTGTCGCTGCCCAGCGGCAAGCTGACCGTGACAGCCGAACGTGACCTGACGCTGACCGACCGGGCGACGATCGACATGGCCGGCCGCACCGTCGCTTTCAACGACGTCAACAAATATAGCTGGGGCGGCGATGTCGTCCTCAATAGCCGCAGCGGCAGCATCCGCCAGGCGGCGGGTTCGGTAATCGATCTCTCGGCACAGAACAACCGCGGCGGTTCGCTGAAGGCGACCGCGCTGGCGGATCTCGCTGGTGTGGTCGATCTGGAGGGCAGCATCCTCGGCAGCACGTCCGGCGTCTACGATGCCGGCGGCACGCTGGTGCCCTGGAAGGCTGCCATGGTCGAAATCCGCGGCCAGCGGCTGGGCGACACCGGCACGCTCGATACGCAATTCGCAGCGCTGAACCAGCGCCTGAATGCGGGTGGCGTGTTCGGCGCGCGCAGCTTCCAGTTCAAGCAGGGCGACCTGACGATCGGCAACGACGTCAAGGCCGGCGAAGTCGATGTCTCCCTCGACAATGGCAGCCTGACGGTGATCGGCACTATCGATGCCAGCGGTGCGCAGGTCGGCAGCATCGTGCTGGCGGCGAAGAACAACCTGACCATCGCGAGCGGCGCGCTGCTCGACGCCCATGGCAGCACGCTGCGGGTCGACAGCTACGGCAAGATCATCGACGCACCGAACCGCGCGATCGTCGATCTGACCTCGCGTGACGGCACGCTGACGCTGGCCTCGGGCGCGCGAATCGATCTGCGCCACGGTACCGATGCGAAGACCGGCAGTGCAGCGTATCAGAACGATGGCCTGGCGCTCGGCACGCTCGAACTCTACGCGGGCCGAACCGGCGAGACCAGCGGCGACGTCCGCATCGATGCCGGCGGCGCGCTGGATATTCGTGGCGCGCGCTCGATCGCCGTCAATGCGACGTGGCGCTATAGCGATGCGGACCCCGGCACCGATCCTGCGGCGAGCGGCCGGCCATATCAGGTGATCACACAGGATTATCTAGACAGGAAGAACGTCCAGACCGAGCTGTTCATGAATGCTGCACGCGTCAACGGCAACCTCATGAACAACAAGCTTGCCGGTCTGCGCGCCTACACTGATGCCTTCCATCTGCGTCCCGGCGTCGAGATTATCAGCGCGACGCCCGATGGCGACCTGGTTGTGCAGGGCGATCTCGACCTGTCCAAATATCGCTATGACAGCGTCAATCCGAACAGCCAGAAAACCGGCGTGTACGGTTCAGGCGAGCCCGGTGCGTTGACAATTCGCGCCGGCGGCAACCTCGACATCTACGGCAGCATCACCGACGGCTTTACGCCGCCGCCGGCGACGCAGGACGACAATGGCTGGCTGCTGCTGCCCGGCATCAATCTGAATGGCGGCGATATCGTGGTGCCGCGCGGCGGCGTCGTGATCGCCGACGGCACGGCCTATGAAGGCGGCACGACCCTGAACTACGATCTGCCGGTCAAGGCGATGAAGTTCGACGCCAACATCGTGATCCCGGCGCCGAGCGCGCTCGCTGCGCCGCTCACCGTGCCGGCCGGGACCGTGTTCAGCGCTACCGTGCGCGACGCCTTCGGAAATGTTCTCTATGCAGCCGGCACCGTTCTTGGAGCGTCGGTGACGCTGCCGGCCGATACGCGTTTCGATGCCGGCATGCGCCTGCCGGGCACCGCACAGCTCGCGGCATTGGTCTGGCCGGCTGGTGTGCCGCTGCCGCTGCAGATCGGCAATCCGACCGGCAACAATACAGCGATCCGGTTGTATGTACTGAACGGCGACACCACGCTGCCGCTGGGCGCTTTGCTGCCAGCGGCGACCAATATCAAGCTGTCTGCCGGCGTGGAATCCATCGATCTGCGTCCCTCGGTCAACACCCGCCAGGGCTCGCTATGGGCGTTGGCGAAGATGCTGCCGGAAGGTTCGCAGTCGTGGTCGGTGCGGCTGGTCGCAGGCGCCGACACCGAGGCGGCGGACAGCCGGATCGTGCAGGCCAATCCGAAGCGCGGCGATATCCGGCTGGCCGATCATCACTATGGCATGTTCGGCAAAACGGTTCCGGGTCCTGCCGTTTTTACCTGGACGCAGGCGGCCTACGACGAACTTAGCGAATTCATACCCGGCATCGTGGTCGGTGCCGTCATCACCGATCAATTCCTGGGCGATCTGCAACCGGGCCTGACCGTGGCTTCGTATTGCAGCGATACCCCGGCGCACTGTCAGAAAGCATCCTTCACCTGGACGCAGACTGCCTATGACGAACTCCACGAATTTGTACCCGGCATCGTCGTTGGCGGCGTCATCACCGATAAATTCCTGGGCGATCTCCAACCCGACCTGACCGCGATCGACTATTGCACAAGCACCCCGCTGCATTGCGGGAAGCTGGCGGCAGACACGTTCGTTCCCAAGGCCGGCAGCACCCGCTTCAGTGTGGTGCGCACCGGTGCTGCGGATCTCGAACTTCTGGCCGGCGGCAATCTGCGCATGGACTCGTTGTACGGCGTCTACACCGCGGGGACATCGTCTGCGGCCACTTACCGCGACGATCCCTACAATCTGCCGCGTGCGGTCGGCCTGCCCAAAGTCGTTGGTGGCCTCGGCACCGTGCTCAACGATGCCGATGGCGCCTATGAGGAATTTGTCAAGCGTGATGGCCCCAACAGCACGGCGCGTGCGTGGTATCCGACCGGGGGTGGCAACCTGACGCTCAGGGCCGGCGGCGACCTGACCGGCGACGTGATGCAGCAACTGACTGGCACCGGCTTCGGCCGTCCCAACCCGCAGGACACCGGCTACAACACGGCAGCCATCGGCAACTGGCTGTGGCGCCAGGGCAGCGGCAACACGCTCGGCGGGGGCAGCGATCAGGCGACCGCCTGGTTCATCAATTTTGGCACCTATGTGCCGGGGGCTTCCGGCGCGGATCAGATGGTCGGCTTCACCGGCTTCGGCACGCTGGGCGGCGGCAATTTGCGCGTCGATGTCGGCGGCAATGCCGGCATTCTGGCGCAGCGTGGTGGCGTGTATGAGGCCAATGGCGTCAATCTGCGCAGCGAGGGCCTGGTTCTGGCCGTGGGCAGCACCGGCCGTGTGCTGGCCGACGGCAGCCTGAGCCTGACCGGCGGCGGCGATATCGACATGCGCATTGGCGGCACGCTCAACGCCTTTACGCTCAATGCGGCGCAAAATCAGGACAATGCCGACAAGAACGCCATGCTCAATGGCGCGATCGTCAACCTGCGCGGCAATGTGAGCTTGCAGGCCGGTGGGCTCGGCGTGCTGCCGCTCGACTATACGCAGGCCTCGGTGCGCGACACCCGCGCTACCGATCCGTTCAGCGCCGGCAAGGCGTTTGCCCAGATCGGCATCGTGCTGGCGCCGGGCGACGCCAGCTACAACATAGCTACCCGCGGCGATCTGGTGATCAAGGGTGTCAACGATCCGGGGCGCGTCACGCTGGCGAACCAACCGGGATTCACGCTGGGCGGCGCGAACGGCCGCGGCGATAGCTGGTTCTCGCTGTGGACCGCGCATAGTGCCATCAACCTGTTCAGTGCCGGCGGCGATCTGACGCCGATCACCGCCGGGGAGGGCATTGCAGCCACCGACCTCGCTTATGTCTACCCGTCGATCCTGACCGCGGTAGCCGCCAGCGGCAGCCTGTATTACGGCTATGCGGCAGACTACAATCGCAACTCCCTGGATATCGGCGACCTACTGCTGGCGCCGTCGGCGAATAGCAGGCTCGAATTCCTCGCCAAAGGATCGATCTTTGCCGAGGGCTTCACCGTCAGCCAGTCCACTGCGGCCAGCGCCGCGATGGCGACGCCGTTCCGGCCAGCTTTTTCCGGAAAGAGCAATGGAGGAGAGGCTCGCAGCAACGTTTCTGCGACCGGCAATCGCGCCGCCGCGCTTCCGTTGTTCGCCTTCGGGCCAGACAGTGCATCGGCCGAATGGGCCGGCATCACTGATCCTGCGCGCTTCTATGCCGTCATCGGCGACCTTGTCGGTGTCAGCAGCGGGCGTTTGACCAGCTTCGATACCAGCGATGCCGGACGTGCGGGGCAGAAGAGATATCAGGGCGGTCCGACGCGGATGATGGCGGGACGCGACATCGTCAGCAGCGGCACCCCGATCGGTCAAGACGAACAGACCTCGAGTCCGATCAGCTACTCCAGCGCCGACAACTTCTTCATCCACCGTAACGTCGCCGACGTGTCGATGGTCTCCGCCGGTCGCGATATCCTGTACAGCTCGTTCAGCGTCGCCGGTCCCGGTTCGTTGCAGATCTCTGCCGGCCGCAACATTCTGATGGCCGACAAAGGCCGCGTCAGCTCGGTAGGCCCGGCCATCGCCGGCGACACCCGTCTGGGTGCCGGCATCACGATGCTGGCCGGCACCGGTGCAAATGCGCCGGACTATCACGCATTGCTGCGCTATCTCGATCCCGCCAATCTGCTGCCGACCGGCACGCCGCTCGACGGCTCGGGCAAGGTGGCGAAGACCTATGAGAAGGAGCTGGTCGCCTGGCTGCAACAGCGCACCGGCTTTGCCGGAACCGCTGCCGAGGCTCGCGTCGCGTTTGGTGCTCTGGCACCGGAGCAGCAGCAGATCTTCCTGCGGCAGGTCTATTTCGCTGAGCTTACCGCTGGCGGCCGCGAATATAACGACACGACCAGCTCCCGCTATGGCAGCTATCTGCGTGGCCGTGCCGCCATCGCGGCGCTTTTCCCGGACGCCTCGGCATCGTCGGGCGACATCATCATGTTCGGTGGTTCCGGTGTGCAGACCCTGTTCGGCGGTGACATCCAGATGTTCACGCCATCCGGCAAACTGGTGGTCGGCGTCGAAGGCATCGCACCGCCTGCAACGGCCGGCCTGGTGACGCAGGGGTCGGGCAATATCCAGATCTACAGCCAGGGCAGCGTGCTGCTCGGCCTGTCTCGCATCATGACCACGTTCGGCGGCAACATCATCGCATGGACGGCGAACGGCGACATCAATGCCGGGCGTGGCGCCAAGACGACGGTGGTGTATACGCCGCCGAAGCGCGTCTACGACATCTATGGCAATGTGACGCTGTCGCCGACCGTACCGTCGTCGGGCGCCGGCATCGCCACGCTCAATCCGATCCCCGAAGTGAAAGCCGGCGACATCGACCTGATCGCGCCGCGCGGCACCATCGACGCCGGCGAAGCAGGCATCCGCGTGTCCGGCAATATCAATCTGGCGGCGCTGCAGATCGTCAATGCTGCGAATATCCAGGTGCAGGGATCGTCGTCGGGTGTTCCGACGGTACAGGCGCCCAGCATCAGCGCCGCACTGTCGACGTCTAACGCAACGGCGGCGACGCAGCAGACGACGACGCCTGCACCGGCGGCCAACAACAATCCCTCGGTGATCATCGTCGAAGTGCTCGGCTATGGCGGCGGAGAGGGTCAAGCGCCGACCGGCGGCGACGACCGCGACGGCAAAAAGATCGCCGCAGCCTGAACCAGGATCCGGCCGGCCTGGTTCAGGTGATCGGTTCGGGAGATTTGTTGCCGGCGCAACGACAGAAACTGACGGCGACCGAACAGCGCAACTTCGATGAGCCGTAGCCTCCAATCGCCACATGGGTCCCGAACAGGCCGTCCGGCGATCAGTGAACGACGGCCATTCGACGCGTCAATGAGAGCTTAGCGTGTACCATTTAAGAGCGATGTGCCTGCACTGCTGCGGTTGATCGACAATTTGCCAACGGACGGGGGAGATTGGTGGAGGGAGTAGGTGAATTCGTCGCCGTTGTGGTTCAAGGGGGCGCTTGTGGCGCGAAGGGAGCACCGGCGTAGTGCCGGTGGTCGATAGCTGTCCGT
Source organism: Rhodopseudomonas sp. P2A-2r (assembly GCF_026015985.1). GTDB lineage: Bacteria > Pseudomonadota > Alphaproteobacteria > Rhizobiales > Xanthobacteraceae > Tardiphaga. The sequence goes on from NZ_CP110389.1 coordinate 1,583,397, forward strand.
CGTCAGGCAATTTGAGACTGATCAGGCATTTCGAGAAGAGAGGCTCTGGCTCATCAGGGTTAGAGTTTAAGCGGCCTGCAGTCGGTGCTGCAAGCGTCGGTTCGCGATGGTGGCAAGTTTAATGCGTCTGCGTTCTGCGAGGATCGTCTGCGCTCTGCCGAAGTAAACGTCGGCAGGTGTGACGTTTTCGATGCTCTCATGATATCGAACATGATTGTAGTGCTCGACAAAGGCTCCAATCTGTCGGTCGAGATCTCCGGGTAAATAATAGTTTTCCAGTAGGATCGGTTCTTCAGGGTCTGGTGCCAACGCTCGATCTTGCCCTGGGTCTGTGGGTGATAGGGTGCGCCCCGCACATGCAGCATGCCCTTGTCCTCGAGCAAGTCAGCCAGATCGCCTGCAACATAGGATGCGCCGTTGTCGCTTAGCAGCCTTGGCCGATGCACAACGGTGGCGCTGTCGAGGCCCGATGCGGCCAGAGCTTGGTCCAGCGTGGCCGTGACGTCGGAAGCGCACATAGTGGGGCCGAGCCGCCACGCCACGATGAAGCGCGAGAAGTCGTCCAACACCGTCGACAGATAATACCACCCCCAGCCGGTGATCTTGAGGTAGGTGAAGTCCGTCTGCCAGAGCCGATTGATCGCGGTGGTCTGGTCCTTGAACTCGTTCGCCGCCTTGATCACCACATAAGCCGGGCCGGTGATCAGGTCATGCGCCTTCAACAGCCGATAGACCGATGCCTCGGAGACGAAGTACTTTTTCTCGTCGGTGAACCGCACGGCCAGCTCCCGCGGCGACAGCTCAGGAACCTGCAGCGCCAGGTCGATGATCTGGCTGAAGTGGACGATGACCTCGATCGTGCGGCAACGATGGACATGCGCCTTGACGCCGGCGCGGCCTGCTTTGTCGCGAAGCTTGGCGTTGCCATCGACCGGCTCGGGCTCGTCCTCGAGGAACAGGACGATCTCGCCCGCGATGGCGTGTTTCCCTGCGATTGCCGCCTGCAACGCGGCGAACGTCTCCTCGGAGTCGAATTCCAGATGTTCGAGCGCGCCGTTACGCGGCTCCCGCCCGGACGTGTCGCATTTCGCCGATCACATCATTGCCGAGGGCGGCGTTCGGTGTGAGCGATCCATGTGACACGGAACACACCGACGACGACCACAAGGGCAAAATTCGTTGATTTCATTGAAGAATTCGGGGAGTTAGTACCCTGAAGGCTAATGGTAGCGAGAGAGGGACTCGAACCCCCGACCCCAGGATTATGATTCCCGTGCTCTAACCAGCTGAGCTACCTCGCCACGGTGTCTGCAGGGGTTCAAACCACCCTTGCGAACGCGCGGCATATAAGAAGTCGGACGACTCGATGTCAAGCAAAGCCGGACCGGAAATCGACGTTCCGGCCGCCCGGCCGCCGATTTCGCGGCCGGGTCGGTATTGCCGCCCGATCAGGCACTTAAGCCGGGCGTCTAGCCGCCGTCATAGGCCTTTTTCAGCGCCGCCAGGTCGAGCTTGACCATGCCCATCATTGCTGCCATGGCGCGCTTGGCGCCCTCGCCGTTGCTGTCGGCGAGCATTTCGGTGAAGCCTTTCGGCACGATCTGCCACGGAACGCCCCAGCGGTCGTTCAGCCAGCCGCATTGCACCGGCCTGCCACCGTCGGCGATCAGCGCGTCCCAGAGACGGTCGACCTCGGTCTGATCGTCGCAATTGATGGTGAACGACACGGCGTTGGTGTAGGGCACCGCCTTGCCGCCGTTGAGCCCGATGAAGCTCTGCCCCGCGAGGGTGAAGGCGACCACCAGCACGTCTCCCGCCTTGCCGGAGGGGTTGTCGATGGGGCTGCGCTGGACCCGGTCGACCCGCGAATCCGGCAACAGCGAGACATAGAAGTTTGCGGCCTCTTCGGCCTCGCGGGCGAACCACAGGCAGGGCGCGATCTTTGACATCGTTATTCTCCGATCTCTCTGTCAGGCGTTGGCAGCGGCGGGTTGCGCCGCGCTTGCCGCAGCCATGTCCATCCACACCACCTCCCAGATGTGGCCGTCCGGATCCTCGAAGCTGCGGCCATACATGAACCCGTAGTCCTGCTGCGGGCTCGGATCGATCGTGCCGCCGGCATTCTTCGCCTTGCCGACCAGCGCATCAACGGCGTCGCGGCTGTCTGCGGAAAGGCAGATCAGGACCTCGCTGGAGGTCTTCGCGTCGACGATTGTCTTCGTCGTGAACTGCTTGAATTTCTCGTGCGTCAGCAACATCGCGAAAATGGTGTCGGAGAACACCATGCAGGACGCGGTGTCGTCGCAGAACATGTCGTTCTTCCTGGCGCCGATCGACTCGTAAAAGGCGGTGGCACGGGGCAGGTCGGTGACGGGAAGGTTGACGAAAATCATCTGGGGCATTGCGATGTCCTCTTGGGTGGCGATGATCACAGGACGGACGGGCCGGCGCCGATCCGACATCGCTCGGAATATTTTTGTCGGCGGAATATTCGGCCGTTCATTGGCTGCGCCAACGGACGTAATGTCGCACGTGCATTGCAGCGCATTGTGATGCCCCGCAAAATAGTCGTTGATTGTCGCGGAAGCGACTCGCAAGTTAACAACGCAGGTCCGGGCTCGCAGGGGAGAGATATGATGTTGCAGCGCAATCGCCTTGCGGGCGCACTCGCCGTTGTCACCGCGCTCATGGGCGCCAGCGCCATGGCGCAGGACTATCCGACCAAGCCGATCACCTTGATCGTGCCATGGCCGGCCGGCGGCTCGACCGACATCTCGATGCGTGCGATTGCCGATGCCGCGTCGAAACATCTCGGGCAGCCGATCGCGGTCGACAACAAGGGCGGCGGCGGCGGCACGGTCGGTCCGGCGACCATGGCGGCGGCGTCGAAGCCGGACGGTTACACCATCTCGCAGATTCCGATCACCGTGTTCCGGCTGCCCCTGATGCAGGAAGTGTCGTGGAATCCGGAAAAGGATTTCAGCTACATCATCCATCTCACCGGCTACACGTTCGGCGTCACCACCAATTCGGAATCGCAGTTCAAGACCTGGAAGGACGTGGTCGATTTCGCCAAGGTCAATCCCGGCAAGGTGACCTATGCAACGCCGGGCACCGGCACCTCGCTGCATGTGGGCATGGAGCAGATCTCGGCGCTGGCCGGCATCAAGCTGACCCAGGTGCCGTTCAAGGGCGGCGCCGAAACCAACGCCGCCGTGCTCGGCAATCATACCATGCTGCAGGCCGATTCCACCGGCTGGCGGCCGCTGGTCGATGCTGGCAAGCTGCGTCTGCTGATGGTGTGGACCGACAAGCGCTCGCCGAACTTTCCCGACGTGCCGACGCTGAAGGAGCTCGGCTATCCCATGGTCTATGATTCGCCGTTCGGCATCGCCGGTCCCAAGGGCATGGACCCGAAGATCGTCGCGAAGCTGCATGATGCCTTCAAGAAAGCGATCGAGGACCCGGCGGTGATCGCCACGCTGGCCAAATACGACATGGTTCCGAACTACAAGAACACCGAGGACTACAAGAAGTTCGTGGTCGAGGTGACTGCGTCCGAGCGCAAGGTCATCGAGGGGATCGGGTTGGGCAAGAAGGCGAACTAGCGCAGCGTGTCCCGGACGCGGTGCGGCGCGAGCGACGATGCGCAGCATCGTCCGAAATGCCGCTCCGCAGATCCGGGATCCCGGTTTCCTGCTTGCATCACCGAGGCCCCGGATCTGCGCAGCACCACGTCGCAAGAGCGACGCGCTGCAGCGTGTCCGGGGCACTTGCTTCAATTGAAAGAAATTCATGACAGACCAGACCCGACCGCGCTTCCGCCTCAACAATTCCGAATTGTGGACCGGTGCGATCGGTCTTGCGCTCGGCGTGTTCGTGATCCGCTCCGGCCTCAAGCTCAAGCTCGGCACCATCAACGATCCCGGCTCCGGCTATGTGCTGTTCTATACCGGCATCCTGATGTGCCTGTTTGCGGCCTCGATCATCGTGGCGGCGATCACCGAGGGCGGGCCAACCTTCGGCTCGCGCTGGGAGGACGCCCGCTGGAGCAAGCCGGTTGTGATCATCGCCGCGCTGATCGCCTATTCCATCGCGCTCGACCAACTCGGCTTCCTGATCTCCACCATTCCGCTGATGCTGCTGTTGCTGCGGGCCATCGATCCGGTGCGCTGGACGCTTGCCGTGCCGCTGGCGGTGCTGGCGCCGCTCGGCGTCTGGTGGGTGCTGAAGCGCGGGCTGCTGATCCAACTGCCCTCGGGCATTTTTGAAATCGGCTGACGGGACCCGTTCATGGACGTTATCACCAATGTCATGCAGGGGTTCGGCGTCGCGCTGCAGCCGATCAACATCCTGTACTGCTTCATCGGCGTGTTCATCGGCACGCTGGTCGGCGTGCTGCCGGGGATCGGCCCGATCTCGGCGATGTCGCTGCTGCTGCCGATCACTTTGTCGGGCACGCCGGAATCCGGCATCATCATGATGGCCGGCATCTATTACGGCTCGATGTATGGCGGCTCCACCACCTCGATCCTGGTCAACATACCCGGCGAGGCGGCCTCCGTCGTGACCTGCATCGACGGCCACCAGATGGCAAAGCAGGGCAGGGCCGGCCCCGCGCTTGGCATCTCCGCGCTGGGCTCGTTCATCGCGGGCACGTTCTCGCTGGTCGCCCTGATGCTGGTGGCGCCGAAGCTCGCCTCCGTCGCCATCGCCTTCGGCCCCGCCGAATATGCCAGCCTGATGGTGCTCGGCCTGGTCGTGCTGACCTTCCTGACCCAGGGCTCCATGGCCAAGGCGCTGTTGATGGCCTGCATCGGCATCGTGCTCGGGCTGATCGGCCTCGACGGCATCACCGCGCAGCCGCGGCTAACCTTCGGCCGCATCGAACTGATCGACGGCATTGGCCTGGTGCCTGTCGTGATGGGCCTGTTCGGCCTCGCCGAGGTGCTGCTCAATACCGAGCAGGTGATCAAGCGCGACATCATCAACGCCAGGATCACGCAGCTATTGCCGAACAAGGAAGACTGGAAGGCGAGTGCCGGCCCGATCGGCCGCGGCACGCTGCTCGGCTTCTTTCTGGGCATCCTCCCCGGCGGCGGCGCGGTGGTGGCATCGTTCGCGTCCTATGCGCTGGAGAAGCGCCTGTCGAAGACGCCGGAACGCTTCGGCCGCGGCGCCATCGAGGGCGTCGCCGGACCCGAGGCCGCCAACAATGCGGCGGCCGGCGGCGCCTTCATTCCGCTGATGACGCTGGGCATCCCGCCCAATGTGGTGATGGCGCTGCTGCTCGGCGCGTTCGTCATTCACGGCCTGCAACCGGGCCCGCTGCTGATCTCGCAAAATCCCGGCCTATTCTGGGGCATCGTTGCCAGCATGTATATCGGCAACGTGATGCTGCTGGTGCTCAACCTGCCGCTGATCGGGATGTGGGTGCAGCTGTTGAAGCTGCCCTACAACGTGCTGTTCCCGCTGATCATCCTGTTCACCATCATCGGCGTGTATTGCAGCAGCAACAACGTGTTCGATGTCTACGTCATGGTCGGCTTCGGCGTGATCGGCTATTTCATGCGCAAGTTCGGCTACGAGCCGGCGCCGCTGGTCCTGGCCTTCGTGCTCGGTCCGCTGCTGGAGAACAACTTGCGCAAGTCGCTGATCCTGTCGCAGGGCGATCTGATGACCTTCGTCGAGCGTCCGATCTCCGCCGCCTGCCTGGCGCTGGCATTGCTGTTGCTGGTCGGCCCGCTGCTGCCGGCATTCCGCAAAAAGCGCGAACTGGTCGCGCTGGACGAAGGCGCCTGACCGGCGACACGCCGGTGGCTGCGGTCAGCGGCGCAGTGGGATGATGGCGCCGCCGGAGCCGGAGCGGAGCCGTTCGGCCGTCGGACATGTCGCCACCCCGGTGCGCCGCGGGTGGAACGGCTGCTCGATGGTGGTGCTGTCGCAGCCAAGGGTTGCCGCGAGCGTGCTGGTGCTGGCGACGACGGCATCCTCGATCTGCGATCCGGGCGTGTGGGCCACGATCAGATGGTCGACGGACAGCCGTTTGCGCATGTGCAGGTCGACGCCGACCCGGTAGCTGAACAGAGCGTGGATGATGTCGCGGCAATCCTGGATGACGATCAGGCCTGCCTTGGCAGGTGGGGTCCGGCTGATTCGGCCCGCGAAACGCAGCCACAGCGGCAGCGAGACACTGGCATCATGCAGATAGACCAGGGGATAGGCAGCCCTGGCGGTCTCCCGATCGACGGGATATGCATGGAATTGCTGGTTCATTGTCGGCTCCCGGTAACCCGTGAAATTGCTTGGGGGCCGCTATGCCGGCATTGATCTACGTCAACGCCGGGGGCGTTTGATCTAGGTCAAAGTATGCCGGATTACCGCGGTGAGTGAACCAGGGCGAACCCACGTGATGACCACTGTCGGGCCTTGCGCCGGAATGGATAAAACGGATTGCAGGCACGGTCGCGGCCTGAACGGTTGCGACGACTGCAAGGTACGCCTTTTCAGCGTCTGCGGCGTGCTGGAACCGGCGGAGCTGGACGAGCTGGACCAGCTCAGCCACGTCAAGATCTTCGCGCCCAAGACCATGCTGTTCGACCAGGACGCGCTGGCCGGTAGCGTGTTCAATGTCACCGAAGGTATCGTCCGGCTCTACAAGTCGCTGCCCGACGGGCGCCGCCAGATCGTCGGCTTCGCTTTGCCCGGAGATTTTCTAGGTCTGGCTCTGATGGACCGCTACGGCATGGCCGCCGAGGCCGTGACCCAGGTCAAGGTCTGCCGTTTCGCCCGCCCGGCCTTCGTCACCTACGTGGACGGCAAGCCGCACCTGCTACGGCGGTTGCATGAATTCGCCGGCCACGAGCTCAGCCTGGCACAGGACCAGATGCTGCTGCTCGGCCGCCGAACCGCGGAGGAGAAGGTCGCCGCCTTCCTGCTCAACCTGCAGACCCGCTACGGCCGGATCGGCGCCACCTCGGTCACCGTGCCGCTGCCCATGAGCCGGCAGGATATCGCCGATTATCTCGGCCTGACCATCGAGACCGTGAGCCGCACCCTGACCAAGCTGGCCAAGGAAAAGGTGCTGGTGGTGGTCCCCGACGGTGTTCGGTTGCTCAGCGTCGAACGGCTCGATCAGCTTGCCGCGGCGTAGGCCGGCGCCGGTCGGTTTTGATCCATCTCAAACGATTTGCGAAAGCTGCCAGCTAGACATCTCTCCGTAAAAAAGGAGGGAACCTATGCCCGTAGATAGCATGCTGGTGGCTGCGGCCGTCACGCTGATGTTCGTTGTCTTTGGCGTCGTCATGTTCTGGGCCGAAAGGCAGACCCGGAACCTGTGATCCACGGCCTGCAGCAGCCACGCAAAGTGGCTGATTCTTGCTCCGAAACATGCCATGAGGGTTGCGGCCGGCGCGAGTTTACTCGCCGGCCGGGTTCATGGCTGTGAAGGAGAATCGCGTGGTCGCTGAGATCAGTCCGCTCGCCGGCAAGACAATCGCGCCGGCCATGCTCGTTAACGTGCCGCGGCTGGTGACGGCGTACTTTTCCGGTAAGCCGGACCCGGCCGTTGCCGCACAGCGCGTCGCCTTCGGCACCTCCGGCCATCGCGGTTCGGCCTTCAGTACATCGTTCAACGAAAACCACATCCTCGCCATCAGTCAGGCGATCTGCAATTACCGCCGCGGCGCCGGCATCGACGGCCCGCTGTTCATCGGCATCGACACCCATGCGCTGGCCGAACCGGCGCTGGTCAGCGCGCTGGAAGTGTTTGCTGCGAACGGCGTCACCGTGATGATCGACGCACATCACGGCTACACGCCGACGCCGGTGATTTCCCACGCCATTCTCACCTACAACAAGGGCCGCAGCGGCGGCTTTGCCGACGGCGTGGTGGTGACGCCGTCGCACAATCCGCCGGAAGATGGCGGCTTCAAATACAATCCGCCGAATGGCGGCCCGGCCGACACCGATGTCACCGGGGCGATGGAGAAGACGGCCAACGGCTTCCTGGAAAACAACCTCGCAGGCATCAAGCGCATGCCCTATGAGCGCGCGCTGAAATCCGCCTTCGTGCAGCGCTACGACTACGTCACGCCTTATGTCGCGGACCTCGCCAACGTCGTCGACATGGAGGCGATCCGCGCTGCCGGCGTCAGGATCGGCATCGACCCGCTCGGCGGCGCCGGGGTGCATTACTGGCAGCCGATCATCGAGCGCTACAAGCTCCACGCCACCATCGTCAGCGACGTGATCGACCCCACATTCCGTTTCATGACGGTGGATTGGGACGGCAAGATCCGCATGGACTGCTCGTCGCCCTATGCCATGGCGCGGCTGATCGGCATGCGCGACAAGTTCGACGTCGCCTTCGCGAACGATACCGATGCCGACCGCCACGGCATTGTCACCGGTACCGGTGGGCTGATGAATCCGAACCACTATCTGGCTGCGGCGATTTCCTATCTGTTCGAGCACCGGCCGAACTGGAGCAAGGATGCCGCCGTCGGCAAGACCATTGTCTCCAGCGCCATCATCGACCGCGTCGTCAACAAGATGGGCCGCAGGCTGGTGGAGACGCCGGTCGGCTTCAAATGGTTTGTCGACGGCTTAAGCTCCGGCTCGTTCGGCTTCGGCGGCGAGGAGAGCGCCGGTGCCTCGTTCCTGCGCCGCGACGGCTCGGTCTGGACCACCGACAAGGACGGCCTGATCCTCGGCCTGCTGGCCGCGGAAATCACAGCGGTAACAAAGCAGGATCCAAGCCAGCGTTTTGAGAAGCTCACGCAGGAATTCGGCGTGCCCTATTACGAACGGATCGACGCGCCGGCCACGGTTGCGCAAAAGAACCTGCTGAAGAAACTGTCGCCCGAGCAGATCGCCATGACCCAACTCGCCGGCGATCCCGTGACATCGACGCTGACCGCCGCGCCCGGCAACAACGTCGCCTTTGGCGGCATCAAGGTCTCCACCGCCAACGGTTGGTTCGCGGCCCGTCCGTCGGGCACCGAGGACGTCTACAAGATCTACGCCGAGAGCTTTGTCAGCCCCGCACATCTGCGCCAGATCCAGGACGACGCGCAGACGGCGATTGCGAAGGTGTTTGCGGGGGCAAACGCCGGAAAATAGGCGCGTGAAGCAATCGCACCGTCATCCTGAGGCGGCTTCTTCGCGGCGCATTGCGCCGTGAGGAAGCCCTCGAAGGATGGCCGCGCACTCCGCCGTCGTCCTTCGAGGGGCACCGAAGAGGCGCCCACCTCAGGATGACGGCTCACTTGCTTGCGTGCTGACTTCAATGCCCGCTGGTGCGCCAGCGCAGCAGCCGTCGCTCGGCGACCGACATCGCGAGCGCCGTGACGTAGCCGATGATGCCGAGCAGGATCACGCCGGCGAATAGGTCCGCCGAACGAAACGACCGTGCCGACAGCAGCACCCAGTGGCCGAGGCCGTCGAGGCCGGCGAGGATTTCGCAGACCACCGAAAGGATCAATGCCACCGTGAGGCTCAGCCGCATGCCGGACAGGATGTCGGGACTTGCCGAGGGCAAAGCGATCTTGAAGATCACCGCCAGCCGCGACATGTGCAGGGACCGCGCCACCTCGTAGAGCCGTGGCTCCACCGCAGCAAAGCCGTGTACGGTGGCCAGTAGCATCGGCCAGATCGCGCCGAACGCGATCACGAACAGTGCCATGCCCTGGGTCAGCCCGAACAGCGCGATGGCCACCGGGATGATCGCCGACACCGGCAGTGGCCGCAGGAATTCCAGCGACGGCGCCACATAACTGCGCATTGTCTTCGATGAGCCGATCATGGCGCCGAGCGCCACGCCGACGATGGAGGCGGCGAGCCAGCCATAGGCCATGTGCTCCAGTGTCCCGAGCGTCTTCGCCAGCAGGTCGCCTGACGTGAAGCCACGCACCAGCGAAGCCCAGGCGCGGTCCGGCCCCGGCAGGAACACCGGCGACACCAGCTTGAGATTGGCGACCAGCTGCCACAGCGCGACGAAGCCGGCAGCGACCATGAAGCTCGCGATGCGCCAACCCAGCAGAGCGACGTTCATGCCGTCTCTCCTGCCAGCGCGGCCGGGCCGAACAGATGGCGCTGCGCCACCACCAAAGCGGTGTTGAGCGCATAGCCGATCAGGCCGATCCACAGCAGATAGGCCAGCATCAGGTCGGGCCGCAGCGCCTGCTGGGCGATCATGATGCCAGCGCCGAGGCCGATAGGGTTGATGGCGATCTCGACCGTCACCGCCACGATCAGCGCGATGCCCGCCGCGAGTCGGAACGCGAGGAAGATCCGCGGCAGCGCCGCGGGAATGATGATCTTGCTGATACGGTCGCCGGGCGACAGCCGTAGCACCCGCGACACTTCGATCAGCCGCGGCTCGATGCTGCCCACCGCGGCGCGGCTGAGGATCAGCATTGGCCAGACGCAGGCGAAGGCGACCACCACGATCTCCATGCGATAGCCGAAGCCGAGCGCGATCAGCGCGATAGGGAGCAGCGCGATGGACGGGATCGGCCGCAGCGATTCGATGGTCACTTCCATCAGCCGGTCGAAGGGCTGAAACAGGCCAAGGGCGATGCCGAAGGCGAGGCCAACGCCGCTGCCGATCAGCAGGCCGGCCACGGCCGAGGCCAGCGTGTCGCGGGTGGCGACCAGCAGCGAACCGTCGCCGAACGCTTCAACGAGTGCAATCGCCACGGCGCTGGGCGGCGCCAGGGCGTCGCTCTGGATCTGTGACATGCGTGCGCCAATTTCCAGCGCGACCAGAAGCGCCACCGGGAGCAACGCCGCTTTCAAGCGCTCGCGACTCATGCTTCGGAAGCCTTGATGAAGTCGAACAATTCTCGGCGCAGCCGCAGGAACTCAGGATCTTCCCGGGTGGTCAACTGGTCGCGCGGGCGTGGCAGATCGATCTTCAGTTCGATTCCGATGCGGCCGGGATGCGGCAGCAGGCCGATGACGCGGTCGCCGAGATAGATGGCTTCTTCCAGATCGTGGGTGACGAAGATGACAGTGGCATTGCTGGCTTTGACCAGCGCCAGGACCTCGTCCTGCAGGCCCTGTCGCGTCATGGCGTCGAGCGCGCCAAAAGGCTCGTCCATCATCAGCGCCTTGGGCTCTTGCGCCAGACAGCGCGCGATCTGCAGCCTCTGCTGCATGCCGCCGGACATTTCCGCCGGATATTTTGCGGCATGGTTGGGCAGGCCGACCTTGTTCAGCAATTCGTCGATACGGGCCGCACGTTGTGCCGCGGGCACACCGATGGTTTCCAGTGCCAGCGAGACATTGCCGGCGGCGGTGCGCCACGGCAGCAGCGCCTTGCCATAGTCCTGAAACACGATGGCAACGTCGCGCCGCGGCGCGCGCATCGGCTTGCCGTCGAAGCTCACGTCGCCGGACGTCGGCTGATACAGCCCGGAGGCAAGCCGCAGCGCGGTAGTCTTGCCGCAGCCCGAGGCGCCGATGATGCAGAGGAATTCGCCGGGTTTCACATCGAGCGAGAGATTCTCGATGATGGTCTTGCCGCCGAGATCGAGCGTGACCCGTTCGAAGGCGATCAGCGGCTTTTCGGGCAGCACCGATGTGACGTCGCGGCGGAGGGCGGACATGTTCACCAATCAATCTCCCTGGCCGGGCGGATAGACATAATCCAGTGTCGAATGCAGATGCGACGCGAGTGTCGCCTGGGATGCGCCGACGTCGCGGGCGAGAATACGGTCGGCCAGCAACTGGTGCGCGGCGACGAATCGCTCACCGCTGTCGAAACCACGCATCATCACCCGGCGATAGCGATAGGCCTGATCGTAGAGTTCGGAATGCGCCGTCAGCAGCCGTTTCGAACCGCAGGCAGCCAGCAGGGCGGTGTGAAAGCCCTTGTGCAGTTTGTCGAAATCCGCGGCGCCCTCGCGAAACGCATCGCCGATCCGTTCGATATGTTTGCGCATCTGGTATAACGCTCCGACAATGCCTGCCTCCCAGGCGTCGTCGCCAAGCTGGATCGCCAGCCGCAGCGCCTCCATTTCCACCACGGTGCGCATCCGGGTGATGTCGGCGAGGTCGTCGCGGCTGATGTCGGCGACGCGAAAACCGCGCTGGCCGATGCCGACGATCAGGCCGCGCGATACCAGCCGCGACAGGCCTTCGCGCATTGGCGTTGCGCCGATCTCATAGCGTTGGGCCAGATCGGTGATGCCGAGCCGCGCGCCGGGCGCCAGATGCCCGGCGATGATGTCGTGCTCCACCAGGCTCGCGGCACGCTCGCTCAGCGTGTCCTGGGTGGACACCTCTGCCGGGTTGCCGCGCGCCTGGTTGGTCATGGGGATATCTACTTCAGGATCAGTTTGTTGAGGTCGAGCTTGCTCTGCAGCATCTTCTGCGATGCCATGATGTCGATCCACCACGCCAGCTGCTCGGCCTTCAGCGCCGGATCCGACTTGTTGGGCGGCGACGCCTTCACCAGCTCGATCGCCTGCTTGGTGAACTTCGAGATCGAGGCGGAGGCCTTGTCGCGGTCGTTATTGACGATCACCGCGGCTTCGGCGATCGCGTCGCGGAATTTCTTGACGGTTGCGGGATTCTTCTCCGCCCATTCGCGCGATGCGGCGTAGAAAATGATCGGCTCGGTGCGGTTGAGTTCTTGCGCGTAGCGCGCGCCAACGCTGCCGAGGTTGGCATTCAGCATGCGGGTGACGAACGGTTCGGCGGTTAGCACCGCATCCACGCCGCCGGACTTGATGATATCCGGCATGGTCGGGAACGTGACCTCGACGAAGTTGACGCTCTTGGGATCGACGCCCTTTTCCACCAGCCACTTGACGAACAGCACGTGCAGGAAGGCGCCAAGCCCGGGCGCGCCGACCTTCTTGCCGACGAAATCCTTGGGATCCTTGATGGTGATGCCGTTGCGCACGAAGGCGGTGATGTTGGCGTTGGAGATCGGGTTCATCACCGACGCGCCGGCCACCGCGACGAGGTCCAGCCCGCCGTCGGCGGCCTGCAGGAACACTGTGGAGGTCGGGCCGCCGATCTGGATCGATCCGGACAGGATCGCGGCGGGAATGTTGGAATTGATCCCGATCAGGATCATCTCGGCGTCGAGGCCGTGCTTCTTGAAGATGCCCTCATCGACCGCGACCATCGCCGAAGCGCAGTCCGTTGTTGCAGTGCAACCGATCTGAAGCTTGGTCTGCGCAAAAGCAGGCGCGGCAAAGGACATTGCGGCGCAGACGAACACTGTTGTGAGCTTTTTCACTCTTTCCTCCCCTGATGGCGATATTTTGGATCGCCCCTTGTTTATCGATATTTTTTTGATCATATATTTTATCGAAGAACAAAAGCAAGTGGGAGATGTCCTTGAAACTCGCGACATATCGTTCCGGCGGCCAGGAAAAGGTCGGCGTGGTCCATCAGCACGATCAGAAACTATTCGATGTGGCTGCCGCCGCCAGCCGCAACGGCGGCGCCAATCCGGCCTTCGCCTCGATGCTGGCGCTGATCGACGCCGGTGAGTCTGCACTGGATTCGGCGCGCAACCTATTCGACAAACATGCCGGCGACGCATCGCTGTCGGTCGATGTGGCCGGCGCCGAGATCCTCGCGCCGGTACCGGAGCCGCGGCAGTGCCGTGACGGCATGTCTTTCCCGATTCATATTCTGGGCGCCCCGAAGGGCCAGCGTCGCCTGGCGGCCCGTGCCGCCAACGACATGGAAGAACTGGCGCGCATTGATGCCGAACCGCCCGGTGAATTGCCGGACGTCTACAAGAAAATTCCGATCTACTACATCACCAACCGTTTTTCGGTGCGCGGCACCAACACCACCGTGAAATGGCCCCGCTATAGCAAAGTGATGGATTACGAACTGGAGTTCGGCATCATCACCAAGAACAAGGGTGCCAACATCAGCGCGGCCAAGGCGAAGGATCACATCTTCGGCTATACCATCTTCAACGATTTCTCGGCGCGCGACGCCCAGCGCCTGGAAATGGAAGGCAGACTCGGCCCCTCCAAGGGCAAGAGTTTCGACGGCGGCAACGTGATGGGGCCGTGGATCGTCACTCCCGACGAGATCGGCGATCCCTACAAGCTCAAGATGGAATGCCGCGTCAACGGCAAGGTGCGCTCGACCGGCGTCACCGATGGCATGCTGTTCTCCTTCGAGGAACTGATCGCGCATATCAGCCAGGACGAGACCCTGATGCCCGGCGAGTTCATCGGCTCCGGCACCGTCGGCAACGGCTGCGGTCTCGAACTCGGCTGGTATCTCGAGGATAATGACGAGATCGAACTCGAGGTCGAGAAGATCGGCGTGCTGAAGAACAAGGTGGTGCGGCAGAGCTAACGCGAAGTCTTGTGTTCCGGACGCGGTGCGGCGCGACGTGCCGCTCCGCAAATCCGGACCCACAAGCCGCTAACACAAGTATGGGTCCCGGGTCTGCGGCGCACCACCATCGCTGGGCGATGGCGCTGCACCGCGCCCGGGACACGAAGCCAAAAATTTGAAAAGCAAAAGGGAAGAACCTCCATGGCCCGACGCCTCATCGATATCTCCGTGCCCTTGCAGAACGACGTGCCCGCCGATCCGCCGGGCAATGGTCCCGCGATCGAATACATCGATCACCAGCAGGGCCTGCCGCGCATGCTGCAGTTCTTCGACGGGCTGAAGAAGGAAGACCTGCCGGACGGCGAGGGCTGGGCCGTGGAAATGGTCAAGCTCTCGACCCATAACGGCACCCATCTCGATGCGCCCTGGCATTTTCATCCGACGATGAATCGCGGCGAACGCTCCTGGACTATCGACGAAGTGCCGCTGGAATGGTGCCTGCAGCCTGGCGTCAAGCTCGACTTCCGGCATTTCCCCGACGGCTACGTCGCCAATGCGGCCGATGTCGAGGCCGAGCTGAAGCGCATCGGCCACACGCTGAAGCCGCTGGAAATCGTGGTGGTCAATACCTCGGCCGGCGCCAAATACGGACAGCAGGACTACGTCACCTCCGGCTGCGGCATGGGCTACGAAGCCACCATGTATCTGCTGGAGCGCGGCGTGCGCCTGACCGGTATCGACGGCTGGAGCTGGGACGCACCTTTCGTCCACACTGCCAAGAAATACGCTGAGACCCACGATGCCAGCCTGATCTGGGAAGGTCACAAGGCCGGCCGTCACATCGGCTATTGCCACATCGAGAAGCTGCACAATCTCGAGGAGCTGCCGTCCACGGGCTTCACCGTGTCGTGCTTCCCGGTGAAGATCGAGAAGGCATCGGCGGGCTGGACCCGGGCGGTGGCGATCATCGATAGCTAGGACGCATCGGGCGCCGCTCAGTTCTTGACCGCATAGAGCGGCGTCCGCAGCGTCAGCTGGTAGGCCGGCTTCGGCACCCAGGATATTTCAGCCGTGAGGCCGAACAATCGGTTGTCATCGTCATCCAGCCGCTCGAGATCGAAGCGGGCGATCGGCTGGGTGAACGGCTGGAACGGCGTCAGCGCCAGGATCTGCGCCCCGCCGAAGGATTGCACGCCGAACCGGCCGGACAGTTTCCAGTTGCTCGGCCACTGATAGTAGCCGCCGAGATAGCCGATGATCGACGGCTTGATCCGGGCAAGATCGCTGTCGACGGCGACGCTGACATAGCGCACGCCGGCCAGCAGTCCCCGGGTCTCGTCGGGGTCGAGCGCATAGTCGAAATCGACGATGCTGGTGAGGGTGGTGGTCGCCAGCACGCTGGATGCGATCGACCGCGACAGCGTCGATTGCAGCGTGACGGTCGGAATCGATCCGCCGTTCTGCTGGATGACGTCGGCCTGAAAGCCGATGTTCCAGCTGTCCGCGGTCAGCCACGTCCATGACGTCGCGTCGGTGCGCGTGGTGCTGGAGCTGACGCCGCCATAGACCGAGACGCGGTCGTTGAGATCCAGCGTGATCGGCGCGTTCACCGAGACCGTCTGGCTCGCTGGTGACGACAGCGCCGGCAATGCCGTGAAATTCCTGAAGCCGATGCCGAGCGCTCCGGAGGGCAGGGTGGTATAGTAGGTCTGGAGGTCGAGATAGATATTGGGCACTGCCCGGGGTGGCTTTGCGGCGCCGTCCTCGTCGTCGCTGCTGTCCTTGCCCAGTGCCGGACCGGCCAGCGACAACGATCCGAACAGGAGCAGCACAGCCGCGGATCGCGCTCCGGCGTGACGATGCCGTCGAAATGCCTGCTGGCCCGCGCGCCGAACAATCACCCCAGCCCCCAATCCTGACAGCAGCAATGCGGGAGAGATTAATCCGGGACATTCTTGGGTGACAACCGGAGATCCGCCAGCAGCGGCAGAGGCGGACGTCGATAGACGACGCATGGAACCCGGGGCCCCCGGGATGCTTGTCAGTTGCGCGGCTTGAGCCGCGCGGCAACGGCAGGGCACCATGCGACAATGGATCATCATTCTCGGACTGGCAGCCTTCGCACCGTTGCCGGCTGTGGCGGCCGAATTGAATGCCGATACCATCAACGCCGCGAACTTTGCCGGCAAGTTTCCGGTGGAAGAAAAGATCAGCCCGCTCGCGATCAAGGTGCAGGTCTTGCTCGACCGCGCACATTTCTCGCCGGGCGAGATCGACGGCCGCTTCGGCGACAATGTGGAAAAGGCGCTGCAGGCCTTCACCGAGGCCAACGGTATGACTGCCGGCAAGGTGCTGACGCCGGAGATCTGGACCCGCCTGCAGCAGGTCGCGACCGATCCCGTTATGGCGGACTACGTCCTCACCGACCGGGATGTGAACGGACCATATCTCGAAAAGTTGCCGGTCAAGATGGAGGACATGAAGGAGCTGAAGCGGCTGGGCTATACCAGCGCGAAGGAAGCGCTCGGCGAGCGCTTCCACATGAGCCAGGAACTGCTGGCCGAACTCAATCCGAAGCAGAAGTTCGACCGCGCCGGCGACAGGATCGTCATCGTCAACCTGCCGCCTGATAAAGCGAAGGAAAAAGTGACGCGCATCGAGGTCGACAAGGTCAGGCAGACGGTGAAGGCTTTCGGCAAGGATGGTGCGTTGCTTGCATTCTACCCGGCCAGCGTCGGGAGCGAGGAAAAACCCACGCCGACAGGAATGTTGAAAGTGGTGTCAGTGGATGCCAATCCGACCTATCGCTACGATCCGAAGTACAAATTCAAAGGCGTGGAGTCCACCAAGCCGTTCACCATCCGGTCGGGCCCCAACAATCCGGTCGGCAGCATGTGGATAGGTCTGTCACAGCAGAGCTATGGCATCCACGGCACCGGCGATCCCTCACGCGTCAGCAAGAGCGACTCCCACGGCTGCGTCCGTCTTACCAACTGGGACGTCGAACGCCTCGGTGCCATGGTGAAGAAGGGCGTCGAGGTGAGCTTCGTCGACGGCAAGCAGGCGGCAAAATAGCTCCGCCATCGGCCTGTCGCTGGGGCATCACAGGTAGCGGCCGGGCGAGAACGCGCTGACGTCGAAGGGCGGCGGCGCGCCGGCGATCATCGCCGCGATGGCGACGCCTGTGCCGGGCCCTGTCGAGAGACCGATATGCTGGTGACCGATCGACAGCCAGAGGCCGGAATGCCGTGGTGCGGCTCCGATCATCGGCAGGCTGTCGGGCAAAGTCGGGCGTGCCCCGCGCCAGGGTTCGTCGACCGCCTCGCCGAATTCGGCGACGCCGCGCGCCAGCGGCACCACGGTATCGAGCTGAGCGAACGACGATGGCGCATCCCGCTCGGTCAGCTCGACGCCGGTGGTGACGCGGACGCCTTGCTCCATCGGCGTCATGATGAAACTGTGTTCGAGGTCGTGGATGGGGCGAAACAGGGGACGCGCGGCATTCGGCCTGAAATGTTGATGGTAGCCGCGCTCGAACGCCATGGGTACCCGATAGCCGAGCGGCCGCAACAGGTCGGCGGACCACGGCCCCAGCGCCACCACGATGTGACGCGCGGTGAGCGCGCCGTTTGGCAGCATCACGCGCCAGCCGTCGCCGTCCGGCACGACGGCCTGAATGTCGGATTGACGCATCTGGCCGCCCGATCCCGCAAACATCCGCGCGTAAGACCTCACCAGTTCTGCGGGTGAATCGACGGATGCCGTATCGGTGTGCAGAAGTGCAGTCTTGTAGACCGGCAGGATATTCGGCTCGAGCGCCGAAATGCCCTGGCGATCGAGAATTTCGCTGCCGATCCCGTATTCGGCGAGGAACGCCTGCTCGGCCTTTGCTGCCTCCACGGCGTCGCTTCGCCATGCCTTCAGCCAGCCGGTCTCGCGGATGCGGTGTGCCGCATTCGCAGTGACGATCCACTCCCTGTGCAGCTTGAGTGATGCCGTGATCAGGCCGTGCAGGGCATCCGCCCGCGGTTTGGTGCGCGAAGGAGTTGCATTGGCGAGAAAACGGGCGAGCCATGGCGCATTGCGCGCAGACCACGCCGGGTCCCAGCGCAGCGCCGGGTCGCGATTCAACAGGTATTTCGGCAGCGCTTTCCAGAGCGCCGGCTTGTTGATGGGCAGGATCGACCCGCTGCTGAGAACCCCGGAATTGCCGTAGGACGTCTCGGAGCCCGGCTCGCGCCGGTCAATCAGCATGACCGACAGTCCGCGCTGCAACGCTGCATAGGCCGCAGATACGCCGACGATGCCGGCGCCCAACACGATGACATCCGCGTGGCTGTTTGTAACGTTGTCCGACATCGCCGCTATTCTCCAAGACTCGGTACGCATGTCCGGCCGTGATCGACCGGCAACAGGGGGGCCTCGACATCTATCCAGTCCCTGCCGAGAATTGGGAAGGCAACTAACGTGCCCGTTTGGCTCAGCCGCGATAATCCCGCACGCGCTTGACCATCTGCTCGACATGGGCGATCGGCGTTTCCGGCTGGATGCCGTGGCCGAGGTTGAAAATCAGGCGGCCCGCCGCGTAATTCGCCAGCACGTCGTCAACGGCGCGGTCGAGTGCGCCGCCGCCAGCGATCAGCACCAGCGGGTCGAGATTGCCCTGTACCGCAACCTTGCTTTGCACCCGCTCGCGGATGAAGGCCGGCTCGGCGGCCCAGTCGATGCTGACGCCGTCGATGCCGGTGGTCGCCACATAGTTCGGCAACTGCGCGCCGGCGCCGCGCGGAAAACCGATGATCTTCGCGCCCGGCACTTTGGCGCGCACGCCATCGACGATGCGTTTGGTCGGCTCCACCGACCAGCGCTGGAATTCGCGCGGCGGCAACACGCCGGCCCAAGTGTCGAAGATCTGCAGCACGTCGGCGCCGGCCTGCAACTGGCGCAGCAGATATTCGATCGAGTTCTCGACGATGGTGTCGATGATGGCGGCAAAGGCGTCGGGATGGCGATAGGCCATCATCCGCGCCGGTGCCTGGTCGGGCGTGCCCTGACCGGCCACCATGTAGGTCGCCACCGTCCACGGCGCGCCGCAAAAGCCGATCAGCGCAATCCTGGAATCGAGTTCAACGCGCACCCGGCGCAGCGCCTCGAATACCGGCTCCAACTTGCTGAAGTCGGCCTCGCGCGCCAGCGTGGTGACCTTGTCCGGCGTGTCGAGTGGATCGAGCCGCGGGCCTTCGCCAACCTCGAAGCGCACGGCGCGACCGAGCGCATGGGGGATGACCAGAATGTCGGAGAAGATGATCGCGGCGTCGAAGCCGAAGCGCCGGATCGGCTGCAGCGTGACCTCGGCGGCGAAATCCGGATTGAAGCACAGGTCGAGGAAGCCGCCCGCCTTAGCGCGGACCTCGCGATATTCCGGCAGATAGCGACCGGCTTGTCGCATCATCCACAGCGGCGGCACGGCCTGACGCTGGCCGGCGAGGACGTCGAGAAACGGCTTGTTGGTGAGGGACTGGTTCAAGCGGGGCTTCCGTGGTTGATCGCGAAGTGCGCGTGTTGCTCTGATACACTGCTGCCGGACCGTTGGCGAGATCCGCAAGCGCGGCAATCCGAAGGCTATCGGCATGGCAAACCTTTGTTTTATCTCAAAAATCCGATAAAGCCTTGCGTTATGGCGTGGCGGCGAGCCCGGCCGGCCTGTACCGAACCAACTGGCGATGACCGACATGACCCTTGATTCAGAAAACTCCGGCGTCGCCGAACAACGACGCGCCCGAGCAAAAGTCTGGTTTGAATCCCTGCGCGACCGGATCTGCGCCGAGGTCGAAGCGCTGGAGCGCGAGGCGCCGCCGGAACTGTTTTCGGGCGCGCCTGCCACCTTCACCTACAAGCCCTGGACGCGGGCGACCGGGACCGGCGGCGGGACGGGCGGTTTCCTCAGCGGCGGGCGGCTGTTCGAGAAGATCGGCATCCACACCTCGTCGGCCAATGGCAGGCTGTCGCCGGAGATGGCCCAGAAGCTCCCCGGTGAAGGTACGCAGCTGGACTATGTCTCCACCAGCATCAGCCTGATCATGCATCCGCGCAGCCCGCGGGTGCCGACCGTGCACATGAACACGCGTTTCCTCTCCACCGCACAGAGCTGGTTTGGCGGCGGCGCGGATCTCACGCCCATGCTGCCGGAGCAGCGGCGCGACGATGCGCTCGACGCGCAGACCTTCCACGCTGCGATGCGGCGGGCCTGCGATGCCCACGACCCCGCTTACTACGAGAAGTTTAAGGCGTGGGCGGATACGTACTTCTTCCTGCCGCATCGCGGTCAGGCACGGGGTGTCGGCGGAATCTTTTACGATCATCTCAACACCGGCGATTTCGACAAGGATTTTGCCTTCACGCGCGATGTCGGCGACGCCTTTCTGGATGTCTATCCAAGGATCGTGCGCGCCCGCATGCTGGAACCATGGACCGACGCCGAGCGCGAACAGCAGCTTGCCTGCCGCGGCCTCTATGTCGAATTCAACCTGCTGTATGACAAGGGCACCATGTTCGGCCTGCAAACCGGCGGCAATATCGAGACCATCCTGAGTTCGATGCCGCCTCTGGTGAGCTGGTCATGAGCGATCGCGGTCCCGCCCCGGAACGACGCAGTGTCTGGAAACCGGCGCTGGTCGCCACGGTTGTTGCCGTCATGGTTATAACGATTGGTGGCCTGCTGACCGATGTCGGCCCTTGGTATCAAAATCTCCGCAAGCCATCGTGGCAGCCGCCGAACTGGCTGTTCGGTCCAACGTGGACGACGATATTCGTGCTGGCGGTCATCTCGGCGACATTGGCCTGGCGCAACGCGACCGATGCCGCGACGCAGCGCCAGGTGATCGTCCTGTTCGTGCTCAACGCATGTCTGAACGTGCTGTGGAGCGCGCTGTTCTTTGCCCTGCGGCGGCCGGACTGGGCCTTGTGGGAGGTCGGATTCCTGTGGCTGTCCATTGTGCTGCCGATGATCGTGACATGGCGCCTGTCGCGGGTGGCAGGCCTCTGCCTGCTGCCGTATCTCCTGTGGGTTTCCTTCGCTGCGTTCCTGAACTTCACCGTGGTTCGTCTCAACGCGCCGTTTGGCTGATACGGACCCGGCAGCTATCAAGCCGTCGGGGCTGACGGCGGGCGCGCCAGCTTGACCGCGCAGGACAGTTCGATGTTGAGCGTGAATGCAGCCGCGCCTTCGTCGACGATCCGTTGCGGGCTGTCAGCCAGGCTGCCAGCGCGGTCGATGGCGTTGCGGTAGTCGCTCTTCAGCCCGTCGAGGTCCGGATAGGCCGGGAAGTCGTAGAACGACAGTTCGGGCGGCTGCAGACCCGGCGATGCGGCAAGGAGTCGCTTGAGAATCTGGCCGCCGCTGAGATCGCCGAGGTAGCGCGTATAGGCGTGCGCGATCAGCCTAGCCCCGTCGCCTTCGGCGCAGGCGGCGATGCGCTCCGCATAGGCCTTGCCTTCCGGTAGCAGCGGGACAGTGGAGAAGTCGCCATGGCAAAGCGCGTTGAGATCGGCTTCGAGCGCGGTCGCGCGGTCCAGTCCATAGGCCGCGAGTTCGCCGAGAGCCGCCTTGTCGCGGTGCCGTTCAAGGCCGCTTTCCAGAGCCCGGTAGGCCGGCAGCAGATTGCGCTGCAGCAGGATGTAGTCCGAGCGGCTGGCCTGTCCGCGCAACAGTTCGCGAATGATGCCAGATCGTTCGGCCTCGGCATGCAGGGTTTTGGTGCTGAAATAGAGCGCGTTCACCACGCTTGATATATCGCTTGCGGTCGTCGTTCCCGTCATGGCGTCTCCCGGGGCGTCGCATTGTCCACGCCGTCACTTGGTTGTCGCGTCACCATATAGATATCGTCGCAGGACGCCACGGCGGTTGCCGCTCGCGGCGCCTCGACCTCTAGGGTCGTGGGTCGCCGCCGACCGTCGCCCGGGTCAGCCGTAGCCGGTTGTGGGTGCGCGGCAGGAATTGCGCACCGCTGGCGCCGAGGAAGTCGCGCATCGCCAGCGCCGGCGGCAGCAGCACCTTGTCCTTGCGGTTGACCACAAACCATTGCCGGATCACCGGCAGGCCGGTCACGTCCAGCGCCACCAGCCGGCGTTCGTCGAGTTCGGTGGCTACCGTATGCGCCGAGATGAAGGCGATGCCGAGTCCGGCGATGACGGCCTGCTTGATGGTCTCGTTGCTGCTCATCTCCATGCCGAGCGGCGGACGGATGCGGGCGGATTCGAACAGCTGTTCCATCAGGCCGCGGGTGCCGGAGCCGGGTTCGCGGGTCAGGAACGTCTCGCTGGCGAGATCGCTCGGCGCGAGCTGCGCCTTGCGCGCCAGCCGGTGCTTGGTCGGCGCGATGATGACATGGGGATGATCGCCGATCAGGTGCACGTCCATCTCGATGTCCACCGGCGGGCGGCCCATGATCGCGATGTCGAGATCGTAGCCGCGCAAGGCCGCGCCGATCTCCTTGCGATTGCCGATGGTCAGGGTGATCTCGACCTTCGGATGCAGCTTCTGGAACCCGGAGATCGCGAACGGAACGAAGTATTTTGCGGTCGAGACCGCGCCGACGGAAATCCGTCCGGCGGTGACGCCGGCCATCATCTCCAGCGATGTGGCACAGGCAGCCATCGCCGCCTCGATACGCTCGGCCAGCGCCAGCACCTCACGGCCGGCATCGGTCAGAAGCATGCCGTCGCTGCTGCGCTGGATCAGCGGCAGCCCGGCCAGCGCCTGCAGGTTGCGCAGCTGCAGCGTCACCGCCGGCTGCGTCAGGTGCAGTCTGCCCGCTGCAGCGGTGATGCTGCCGCTGGCGGCGACGGCGGCCAGCGCGCGCAGCTGCCGGATCGAGATGTCGCGAAAGCGCTCCGTCATTATAACGTTTTCTTCTGTACATGAGCGGAAGTCGCAAATTCACTTATTTCGACGCGGCGGTCAATATCTGTGGGCAACCGGCGCGACAGCCCCAGGCCGCGCCTATGCAGCAGCCGCTGCGTGCCAAAAGAGGCACGATGCATTCGGGAGACCAAGATGATCGATGAGACGACGCTGCTTCGGCACACCAGCGCCTATGCCGGGCAGGATTCGCTGCGTCTCGCAGTGGCCGCTGCGGTGGACGCGTTTGCGGCTGCCTCGATCGAGATCTCCGAACTGATCGGCCGCGGTCCGCTGGCCGGGATCACCGGGCAGGCGCATGGCGCCATCAACGCCGACGGCGACGTTCAGAAGGACCTCGACGTCCGCGCCGACCAGATCATTCGCCGTGCGCTCGCCGCGGTGCCCTGCGCGGCGTTGGCCTCGGAAGAGGCCGAAGCGCCGGAACCGGGCGACGTGTCGGCGCCGATTTCGATCGCCTATGACCCGCTCGATGGTTCGTCGAACATTGAGACCAACATGACCGTCGGCACGATCTTTTCGATCATGCCGGCATCATCGGGCGATGCACCGTTCTCTGCAAAAGGCAGCGCCCAACTCGCCGCCGGCTTCGTGGTCTATGGCCCGCAGACATCCATGGTGCTGACGCTTGGCGACGGCGTCGATATCTTTACGCTCGATCGCGCCAAGCGCTCCTACAGGCTGATCCGGCGGCGCGTGCAGATTCCGGTCGAGCGCGCCGAATTCGCCATCAATGCCTCGAACCACCGTCACTGGGAACAGCCGGTGCGCGATTTCGTCGAGGAATGCCTGGCCGGCACCGACGGGCCGCGCAGCAAGAACTTCAACATGCGCTGGATCGCGTCGCTGGTGGCGGAGGCCTATCGCATCCTGATCCGCGGCGGTGTGTTCCTGTATCCGTCCGACGCGCGCGACGGTTACGCCGACGGCCGGTTGCGGCTGCTGTACGAGGCGCATCCCATGGCCTTCATCATGGAACAGGCCGGTGGTGGCGCCACCACAGGCCGCGAGCGCATTCTCGACCTCGCGCCCTCGGCAATCCACCAGCGTGTGCCGCTGATCATGGGCTCGATCGACAAGGTGCAGCGCATCCAGCAACTGCATCTCGATCCCGCGCCGCGCTGCAGCCAGTCCGGTGTCTGAGAGAGTCCGGGCGACCGAGTGACGCAGAATTGCCCGCTCAGGTCCGTTGCCGAGCTGGCGCGCAGACACCTTCCAGGTGACACCCGCCTGCGCGCAACACTAGTCGCAATCCTGTAGTAGTAGAGTTGAGCCCTGCATTGAGGGCGTTGCGCGCCGTCGTGACCGCTTCGCGGCACGCTGCAGGTGGATGCCGACGTCGGTGAAGCCGCAACGGTGGCGATTTCGGCTTCCCTGTGTTTGCCCCATTCCAGGTCGGTTGCGCACCCTCGCAGTCCATAAGAAATACTTTGACCAGATCAAAGATAACGAAATTTCCCTAATTTAACGGATTGCGCTGTTGTGCGTCTCGACGGTCGATTGATCGCGCAGGGATGACGCCCCGCAGAGGGCAGACAGGGAACGATCATGGACTCGCGCATGACCTTGCGTTGCTATCTCGCGGATGCGGTCTTGCGCATGCCGGACGGTGCCGCGGTGGCGACGGTGATCGCAGCGATTGCTGGCTCCGCCGTCGACCTAGCCGCGCTGATTGCCGACGGGCCGCTTGCCGGCATCACCGGCGCAGATGGCGATGTCAATTCGGACGGCGATCGGCAGAAGGACATCGATCTTGCCGCCGACCAAATGATGCGCCGCGCGCTGCGGGCCTGTCCGGTCGCCGCCGTATTGTCCGAGGAGCTGGCGATGCCGGAACTGCTCGATGCCGACGCGCCGCTGTGCGTCGCGATCGATCCGCTCGACGGCTCCGCCAATCTCGCCAACAACATTTCGGTCGGCACCATCTTCTCGATCCGCCGCCGCGGCAACGATGTGCTCTCGACCTTCTTCGAGCCCGGCACAGCGCAATGTGCCGCCGGTTTCGTGGTCTATGGGCCGCAGACGACGCTGGTCCTGGCGCTCGATGGCCGCGTCGACATCTTCATTATCGACCGCCGCACCCAGCAATTCGTCCTGATCCAGCGCGATGCGCGGATCGCGCCCGACACGCCGGAATTCGCCATCAATGCCTCCAACCGTCGGCACTGGCACGGTCCGGTGCGCGCCTATATCGACGAATGTCTCGCGGGTACCACCGGCGATCGCGGCACGGATTTCAACATGCGCTGGATCGGTTCGCTGGTCGCGGAGTCCCTCCGCATCCTGACGCGCGGCGGAGTGTTCCTCTATCCGGCCGATGCGCGCCCGGGCTATCGCGAGGGCCGGCTGCGGCTGCTCTACGAAGCCCATCCGATGGCACTGGTGATGGAATGGGCCGGAGGTGCCGCGACCACAGGACGCCGGCGGATTCTCGAACTCGCAGCAAAGTCGCCGCATCAGCGGGTGCCGTTGATCATGGGCTCGACGCGCGGCGTGCGCGACGTCGTTGCCATCCACGAGGGCATCGAGCCGATGTTCGACAATAGCGACGCACCGCTGTTCGCGCGGCGTGGCCTGTTTCGCTGAGCGGGAACGATCACATGTCACGCAGCTATCCGATCATTTCGATCACCGGCTCGTCCGGCGCCGGCACAACCTCGGTGAAGAAGACGTTCGAGAACATCTTTCGTCGCGAACGCGTCAGCGCGGCGTATATCGAGGGCGACGCCTTCCATCGCTACAACCGCGCCGAGATGCGCAGCAAGATTTTCGAGGAAGGCGAGCGGGGCAACAAGCATTTCAGCCACTTCAGCCCCGAGACCAACCTGTTCGAGGAACTGGAGAAGGTGTTCCGCGACTATGGCGAGTCCGGCACCGGCACCACGCGGCATTACGTCCATGATGATGACGAAGCGAAGCTCTATGGCGCGGCCCCCGGCACCTTCACCGACTGGGGACCGCTGCCGGAAGGCTCGGATCTGCTGTTCTACGAGGGGCTGCATGGCGCCGTGGTGACCGACAAGGTCAACATCGCTCAGCATGCCGACCTCAAGATCGGCGTCGTGCCGGTGATCAATCTGGAATGGATCCAGAAGCTGCACCGCGACCGCGGCGATCGCGGCTACACCCAGGAGGCGGTGACCGACACCATCCTGCGCCGGATGCCGGACTACGTGAACTACATCTGTCCGCAATTCGCCGAGACCGACATCAACTTCCAGCGCGTGCCGACCGTCGACACCTCGAACCCCTTCATCGCGCGCTGGATCCCGACGCCCGACGAATCGATGGTGGTGATCCGGCTGAAGAATCCGCGCGGCATCGATTTTCCCTATCTGCTGTCGATGATCCCCAACAGCTTCATGTCGCGCGCCAATTCGATCGTGATCCACGGCGCCAAGCTCGATCTGGCGATGCAGCTCATCCTAACCCCGCTGATCCTCCAATTGATGGAACGCAAGAGGCGCACGGTATGAATATCCAGACTCCGGCTCCCCAGATCGATCAGGCGAGCGTCCCGCATGCGGACATGGCCAATGCGATCCGTTTTCTCGCCATCGATGCGGTGGAGAAGGCCAGGTCGGGCCACCCCGGCATGCCGATGGGCATGGCTGATGTCGCCACCGTTCTGTTCTCGCACTTCCTCAAATTCGATGCCGCCGATCCCTCGTGGCCCGACCGCGATCGCTTCGTGCTGTCGGCCGGACACGGCTCGATGCTGCTCTATGCGCTGTTGCACCTGACCGGCTCGGCGGAGATGACGCGCGACGAGCTCAAGTCGTTCCGGCAGGCCGGCTCGAAGACGCCCGGCCATCCCGAATACGGCCACACCGCCGGCGTCGAGACCACCACAGGTCCGCTCGGTCAGGGCATCGCCACCGCGGTCGGCATGGCGCTGGCCGAACGCCTGATGAATGCCCGCTTCGGCGACGATCTCGTCGACCACTACACTTATGTGATCGCCGGCGACGGCTGCCTGATGGAAGGCCTCAGCCAAGAGGCGATTTCGCTGGCCGGGCATCTGCGCCTCGCCCGCCTGATCGTGCTGTTCGACGACAACCAGATCTCGATCGACGGAGCGACCTCGCTGACGTGCTCGGACGACCAGCTGGCGCGTTTCGCGGCCTCGGGTTGGTCGGCCTGTCGCGTCGACGGCCATGATCCCGAGGCAGTCGCCGCGGCGATCGCAGGGGCGCGCGACAGCGACCGGCCATCTCTGATCGCCTGCCGAACCGTGATCGGCTTCGGTTCGCCGAACCGGCAGGGCAGCGAGAAGGCGCATGGCGCGCCGCTGGGTGCCGAGGAAATCGCGGCGACGCGCGCGGCGCTGAACTGGCCCCATGCGCCGTTTCAGGTTCCCGATGCGTTGGCGCGGCAATGGCGCGCGATCGGCACGCGCGGGCAGGCGGCTCATGCCGAATGGACCGGCCGCGTCGCACGTGTCGATGGCGCCGTGCGGAACCGGCTGCAGGCCGCGTTGAATGGCGCGCTGTCCGCCGACTATGACGCCGCGATGATGACCCTGCGCACGCAATTCGCGCAGCAGCAGCCGAAGATCGCAACACGGCAGGCGTCGCAGATGGTGATCGACGTTGTTGCCGCGGCGTTGCCGAACCTGCTCGGCGGCTCGGCCGACCTCACCCACTCCAACCTGACCCGCGCCAAGGCACAGACGCCAGTCCAGCACGATGCCCTCGATGGCAGCTATGTGCATTACGGCGTGCGCGAGCATGCCATGGCGACGGCCATGAACGGCGTCGCGCTGCATGGCGGCTTCATTCCCTACGGCGGCACCTTCCTGTGCTTTGCCGACTACAGCCGCCCCGCGATCCGGCTGGCGGCACTGATGGGCATCCGCGTCATTCACGTGATGACCCATGATTCGATCGGCCTCGGCGAGGATGGACCGACCCACCAGCCGGTCGAGCATCTGGCGAGCCTGCGCGCAATTCCGAACCTGCTGGTCTTCCGCCCAGGCGATGCCGTCGAGACCGCCGAGGCTTGGGACTGCGCGTTGCGGACGCCGCATGCGCCGTCAGTACTGTGCCTGTCGCGGCAGGCGCTGCCGGTGTTCCGCGATGCCGTTGACGCCACCAACATGGTGGCGCGTGGCGCCTATGTGGTCGTCGAGCCGGACGGCGGTCGCGACGTCACTTTGATCGCAACCGGCTCCGAGGTGTCGATCGCACTGGCCGCGGCAAGACTGCTGGCGGAAGACGACATCCGCGCCGCGGTTGTGTCGGCGCCCTGTTTCGATCTGTTCCGGCTGCAGCCCGCCGACTATCGCGCGGAGGTGCTGGGCCGCGCGCCGCGCGTCGGCGTCGAAGCCGCGATCGAGGGCGACTGGGCGCGTTGGCTCGGTGACTCCGGCGAATTCGTCGGGATGACCGGCTTCGGCGCATCGGCGCCAGCCGACGAACTCTATCGCGCCTTCGGCATCACCGCCGAGGCGGTGGCAACGGCGGCGATGCGGGGTATCGCCCGCGCGCGCCTCGTCGCCGCCGAGTGAATTTCGGAAATCGCAGAACGCAACGGAGGACCCATGGCACGCATTACATTGAGGCAATTGCTCGATCACGCCGCCGAACACGGATATGGCGTGCCAGCCTTCAACATCAACAACATGGAGCAGGGGCTGGCGATCATGGAGGCCGCCGCGGCGGTCGACGCGCCGGTCATCATCCAGGCCTCGCGCGGTGCGCGCTCCTACGCCAACGACATCATGCTGGCCCGGATGATCGATGCGCTGGAGGAGATCTACCCGCAGATCCCGCTGTGCCTGCATCAGGACCACGGCAACGAGGAATCCACCTGCGCTACCGCCATCAAACATGGCTTCACCTCGGTGATGATGGACGGTTCGCTGAAGGCCGACGCCAAGACGGCGGCGGACTATGACTACAACGTGGACATCACCCGCCGCGTGGTGGAGGTGGCGCATTGGATCGGTGCTTCGGTCGAGGGCGAACTCGGCGTGCTCGGCTCGCTGGAGCACGGTGGCGGTGAGCAGGAGGATGGCCATGGCGTCGAGGGCAAGGTCAGTCACGATCAACTGCTGACCGATCCCGACCAGGCCGTCGACTTCGTCCGCGCCACCAAGGTCGATGCGCTGGCGATCGCCATGGGCACCTCGCACGGCGCCTACAAGTTCTCGCGAAAACCCGACGGCGATATTCTGGCGATGAATGTGGTCGAGGAAATCCACCGCCGGCTGCCCGATACCCATCTGGTGATGCACGGCTCGTCCTCGGTGCCGCAGCCGCTGCAGGACATGTTCAACGCATTCGGCGGCGAGATGCCTCAGACCTGGGGCGTTCCGGTTGATGAGATCATCCGCGGTATCAGGCATGGCGTGCGCAAGGTCAATATCGATACCGATTGCCGCCTGGCGATGACCGCGGTCTTCCGCAAGGTCGCCACCTCGAACAGGAGCGAGTTCGATCCGCGCAAATTCCTGAAACCGGCGATGGACGCGATGCGCGACCTGTGCCGCGAGCGTTTCGAACAGTTCGGCACCGCCGGCCACGCCGCGAAGATCAGGGTGATCCCGCTGGCCGAAATGGCCAAGCGCTATCGCAGCGGCGCGCTCGACCCCAAGACCGGCGCCATCGCGCAAGCCGCCGCGTGAACAGAAATTCTTCCATCCGGTAACGCCCGGTCCCACAACAAGGAGGCCACCATGAACGAGCACGCTTCGATCACCATCCGCGGCAAGGATCGCTACGTATCCGGTGTCATGGAATACAAGAAGATGGGCTACTGGGAGCCCGACTACACGCCCAAGGACACCGACATCATCGCGCTGTTTCGCGTCACGCCGCAGGACGGCGTCGATCCAATCGAGGCCTGTGCCGCAGTGGCCGGCGAATCCTCCACGGCGACCTGGACGGTGGTGTGGACCGACCGTCTCACGGCCGCTGAAAAATACCGCGCGAAATGCTACCGCGTCGATCCGGTGCCGAACTCACCGGGACAATACTTTGCCTACATCGCCTACGACCTCGACCTGTTCGAGTCCGGCTCGATCGCTAATCTGACGGCGTCGATCATCGGCAACGTGTTCGGCTTCAAGCCGCTCAAGGCCTTGCGCCTTGAGGATATGCGCCTGCCGATCGCCTATGTGAAAACCTTTCAGGGGCCGGCCACCGGCATCGTGGTTGAGCGCGAGCGGCTCGACAAGTTCGGGCGCCCCCTGCTTGGCGCCACGGTGAAGCCGAAGCTCGGCCTGTCCGGTCGCAATTACGGCCGCGTGGTCTATGAAGCGCTGAAGGGCGGCCTCGACTTCTGCAAGGACGACGAGAACATCAATTCGCAGCCGTTCATGCACTGGCGCGACCGCTTCCTGTATTGCATGGAGGCGGTCAACCGCGCGCAGGCGGCGACCGGCGAGGTCAAGGGTACCTACCTCAACGTCACCGCCGCAACCATGGAGGACATGTACGAGCGCGCCGAACTCGCCAAGGAACTGGGCTCGGTGATCGTCATGATCGATCTGGTGATCGGCTACACCGCCATCCAGTCCATGGCCAAATGGGCGCGCCGCAACGACATGATCCTGCATTTGCACAGGGCAGGCCACTCGACCTATACGCGGCAGCGCAGTCATGGCGTCTCGTTCCGCGTCATCGCCAAATGGATGCGGCTGGCCGGCGTCGATCACATCCATGCCGGCACTGTGGTCGGCAAGCTGGAGGAGATCCGGCGACGACGCGTGGCTATTACGACATCTGCCGCGAAGACCATAACCGCATGCAGCTCGAGCACGGCGTGTTCTTCGATCAGGACTGGGCGAGCCTCAACAAGCTGATGCCGGTGGCGTCCGGCGGCATCCATGCCGGGCAGATGCATCAGCTGCTCGATCATCTCGGCGAGGACGTGGTGTTGCAGTTCGGCGGCGGCACCATCGGCCATCCGCAGGGCATCCAGGCCGGTGCAACCGCCAACCGCGTTGCGCTGGAAGCGATGATTCTCGCCCGCAACGAGGGCCGCGACTATCTGCACGAGGGGCCCGAAATTCTCGCCAAGGCGGCGCAGACCTGCACGCCGCTGAAGCAGGCTCTGGAGGTGTGGAAGAACGTCACCTTCAACTACGAATCCACCGACACGCCCGACTTCGTCCCCACCGCCAGCGTTTCCGCATAAGGAGGCCATCATGCGCGTCACCCAAGGATGCTTCTCGTTCCTGCCCGACCTTACCGACGAGCAGATCACCAGCCAGGTGCAGTACTGTCTGGATAACGGCTGGGCGGTGAACCTTGAATTCACCGACGACCCACATCCCCGCAACACCTATTGGGATATGTGGGGCCTGCCGATGTTCGACCTGCGCGATGCCGCCGGCGTGATGATGGAACTCACCGAATGTCGCAAAGTCTATGGCGACCGCTACATCCGGCTGTCGGCCACGGATAGCAGCCACGGCTGGGAATCGGTGAGGCTGTCCTTCATCGTCAACCGGCCGAAGATCGAGCCCGGCTTCCACCTCGAACGCCAGGAAGTGGGCGGCCGCAACGTCCGCTACACCACCAGATCCTATGCCGTCGATCGTCCCGAGGGCAGCCGCTACGGTGGTTCATGAGCACGCCGGCGATGGCGGAGGCGGCAGACCAGTCCGCTCCCGAGCGGATCGATCTGCGCGCCGAGTTCAGCGCGGTCGGGATCGGCGAAATCCTGGACCAGCTCGATCGCGAGCTGGTCGGGCTGAAGCCGGTCAAGACCCGGATCCGGGAGATTTCTTCGCTGCTGCTGATTGAGCGGATCCGCAAACGCATGAATCTCACGTCGGAGGTACCGACGCTGCACATGTCGTTCACCGGCAACCCGGGCACCGGCAAGACCACGGTGGCGCTGCGCATCGCCAGCATCCTGCACCGCCTCGGCTTCGTCCGGCGCGGCCAGGTGGTCTCGGTGACGCGCGACGAGCTGGTGGGACAATATATCGGCCACACCGCGCCGAAGACCAAGGAGATCCTGAAGAAGGCGATGGGCGGCGTGCTGTTCATCGACGAGGCCTATTATCTGCACCGGCCGGACAACGAGCGCGACTATGGCCAGGAAGCGATCGAGATCCTGCTGCAGGTGATGGAATCGCAGCGCGAAGACCTGGTGGTGATCCTCGCCGGCTATGGCGACCGCATGGACAAGTTCTTTGCCAGCAATCCCGGCTTTCGTTCGCGCATTGCCCATCATATCGACTTTCCGGACTATTCCGACGCCGAACTGCTGACCATTTCCGAGCTGATGCTCAGTGACATGAACTACACCTTCACGCCCGAATCCCGCGCGGCATTCGAGCGCTACATCGAACTGCGCAAGACGCAGCCTCTTTTTCCAATGCGCGCTCGATCCGCAACGCACTGGATCGCATCCGGCTGCGCCAGGCCAGCCGCCTCGTCGCCGATCTCGATCGGACACTGAACGTCGACGACATCATGTCGATCGAAACATCCGACGTGCTGGCCAGCCGGGTGTTTGGAGCCGTTCAAAATCCATGAGGCTTGAGCATTTCTAAAGCGTGCATGCCGATATGTATTGAGAGCCGCCGACGGCGGTCCTACACATTCGCAGGGCCTGACCGGCCCGGTCACTCCGGCAAAGGACATGCGAATGGCGATGCAGCGGGTTGAAGTTGCCGATGTCACCGACGCGGAATCGGCGCGGGCCTATATCGACCAGACCGTGCTGGCGACGTTCTGCCGCGTGCTGGCGCAGTCGCGGCTGCCGTCGGTGGAGGTGATGCGGATGCTGGCGTCGGCGCTCGGCGCCACCTATCGCGAGGTCGTCGGTGCCCATCTGGACGGCCAGTGCCCGTGCGGCTGGCGCCCGCTGCCGGCGAAGGACATCGAGGCGTTGCACGCATCGCTGGCGGATGCGGCGGGGCCCAAGCAACCCGACGATCTGAACACCATGGTCATTGCCGGCCGCGCCTGAGCGCGTCGCTGGCGATGAATCAATCGGCAATGCGCACAGAATAGCGCCTTGATGGCCGGTCGGCCGACGCTGGGAGAGCCCGTTCGACCCGCGACGACATCGTGATGCCTTCCGGGTGGCAATTCCTTTAAACCTAAACTACCTTGGCCCGATCCTTGAATGGCGAAGCCATCGCGATCGGGACCAGTGACCTCATGACTTCTCCTCTTCTTCGTTCTCCGCAGTCGTCCACCGCCTCGACCGTCTGGCGCGAGGTGGCTGCCGCCATCGCCGATATGGGGGCGAAGCGCTGCTTCGGCCTGGTCGGCGGCGCCAATTTCAAGGTCACGCTGGCGCTGACCGAGCGCGGCGTCGCCTATACGGCCGCGCGCCATGAAGGCGGCGCGGTGTCGATGGCCGACGTGGCGGCGCGCCTGACCCGCGACCTCACGGTGGTCAGCGTCACTGCCGGGCCGGGGCTCACCAACGCCATCACCGGGATCGGCGAGGCCGTGAAGAGCGATACGCCCTTGCTGGTGCTGGCCGGCGACGTGGTGCTTGGCGACAAGCACTCCGCCTTTGCCTTCAACCAGGCCGAGCTGGTGCATTCCGTCGGCGCGATCTGGCTGCAGATCGCCGATCCGCTGACCGCCTACGAAGATGCCCGGCGCGCCGCCACGCTAGCGCTGAAGCATCGCACGGCCGTCGTGCTCAGCCTGCCGGTCGATGTGCAGGAGATGGAGGTCGGGGCGCATCTCGGAAAGCGACATCCCGTGGTGACCGCAAAGCCGCCGCTCGACGGCGCCAGGCTCGAGGAACTCGTGGCAGCGATCCGCGACGCCAAACGGCCACTGATTCTGGCCGGTCACGGCGCGGTGGTCGCCGACGCCGAGCCGCTGCTGATTGAGCTGGCCGACCGGATCGGGGCGTTGCTGGCGACCTCGATCCAGGCCCACGGCATGTTCGCCGGCCATCTATGGACGCTGGGCATTGCCGGCGGCTTCTCGTCGCCGGCCGCGGCGGAACTGATCGCGCAGAGCGACATGATCCTGGCCTTCGGCATGTCGCTGAACATGTGGACCACCAAGAAGGGCAAGCTGATCTCGGAATATGCCCAGCTCGTCCAGATCGATGTCGAGAAGGGCCGCATCGGCGTGCATCGCCCCGTCGATCTCGAACTGGAGGGCGACGCCGCAGCGGTCGCCGGTGCGGTGCTCGGCGCGCTGAAGAATGACGCGCCGTTCGCCGGCTGGCGCACGCCGGAGACCGCGGCGATCATGGAAACAAAAAGCAACCGCCGGATGCCTTACGAGGACAGCGGTACTGACGAGTTCATTGATCCGCGCACCCTCAGCAAGGCGCTGGACGATATCCTGCCCAGGGACCGCACCGTCGTGGTGGACGGTGGCCATTTCGTCGGCTGGGTCGCGCGTTATCTCTCGGTACCCGATTATCGCGGCTGGTGCATCCCGATCGCGTTCCAGTCGATCGGCCTCGGCCTGGCCGGCGCCATCGGCGCGGCCGTGACACAGCCCGAGCGGCTGACGGTGCTGGCGGCCGGCGACGGCGGCTTCCTGATGTCCATTGCGGAACTGGAGACCGCGGTGCGTTTGAAAAAGCGCATCTGCATCTTTATCTACAACGACAGCGCCTATAGCGCCGAGGTGCACCACTTCGGCCCGGAAGGCTACGCGCCCGGCATGGCGCAATTCCCCGTGACCGATTTCGCCGCCATCGCCCGCGGCTACGGCGCCGACGGCGTTGTGGTGCGCAGCGTGGCCGACCTCGAACCGGTGAGGCGCTGGGTCGATGCCGGCGCGCAGGGCGTGTTCGTGGTCGACGGCCGCATCAATCCGGCCTTGGTGGCCGACTGGTATCGCGACCTGTTCAGCGGCGCGAATTTGTAGTCCGCGGTTTCCGCCGCGCACACAGCTGTCATCGCCCGGCCGCGCGCAGTTGCGCGCAAGGACCGGGCGACCCAGTAAGCTCCGACGGCAGTGATAGAGCCGCAGCGCCGGTGTGTACTGGATCCCCGCTTTCGTGAGGATGACAGCATTGCGTAAGGTGCGGGCTGCACTTGCGCCGCCAAATCCCGCCACCATCTGACATGGCAAAGGACAACCGCCATGCTGGATTTCACTCATGAACAGTTCGACGAGAATCCCTCGTCGCAAAAGATAGATCCCGTTCCGCCGAACGACATCGCACTGCTCGATGCCTATTCCAATGCGGTGATCGACGTCACCGAACGCGTCGGCCCTGCCGTCGTGCGGGTCGAAACCGGGTCCAAGGAGCCCGGCCGCCGCCAGCGCGGCGGGCTTGGTTCGGGCATCGTGATCTCGCCTGATGGCCTGGTGCTGACCAACAGCCATGTGGTCGGCGCCGCCAAACAGATCAGGCTGCGCGACACCGAGGGTATCGTCACCGAGGCCCGCGTCCTCGGCGTCGACCCCGACACTGACCTCGCACTGCTGCGCGCCGATGGCGCGCGCGACCTGCACTATGCGTCGCTGGGCAATTCCAGGACCTTGCGGCGCGGCCAGCTCGTGGTGGCGATCGGCAATCCGCTCGGCTTCGAATCCACGGTGACCGCCGGCGTGGTGTCGGCGCTCGGCCGTTCGATCCGCTCGGTGAGCGGGCGGAATATCGAGGACGTCATCCAGACCGATGCCGCGCTCAATCCCGGCAATTCCGGCGGCGCGCTGGTGTCCTCGAAGGGCGAGGTGATCGGCGTCAACACCGCGATCATCCAGGGCGCGCAGGGCATCTGCTTTGCCGTGGCCAGCAACACCGCGCAGTTCGTGCTGTCGGAGATCATCCGCCACGGCTATGTCCGCCGCGCCCATATCGGCGTGTCCGGCCAGACCGTGCCGATCCCGCGCCGCCATGCGGTCATCGCCGGCATCGACAACGCGATGGGCGCGTTGCTGCAGCAGATCGAGCCGGGCAGTCCGGCCGAGAAGGCCGGCCTGTTGCCCGGCGACGTGGTGACCAGGCTCGACGGCGTCGATGTCCACGGCGTCGACGACCTGATCCGCATCCTCGACCGCGACCGCATCGGCCGTACTTTGGAGATGGAAGTGCTGCGCATGGGCCGCGCGCGGGTGATTGCAATCGATCCGATCGAACGCAAGAAGGTGGCACGGGCCTGAGTTCAAGACCTCGATGGTCACTGCGCTCTCAATTGTCACCACCCGCGAAAGCGGGTGGTCCAGTAGACGCCGGCGGCTGTGATAGGCCGCCGGCGCTGGTGTTTACTGGGTCCCCGCATGCGCGGGGACGACAGTCTCAGTTTGCACTAACCGTTGTGCTTTGTTCCACGCCCTGCAGCCACGCCTTCGCAACCGTCAGATCCGCCTGCGACAACTGATGTCCTACCGGCAACACCTTTTGCTGCACATCGGCGCCGGCGTTGCTCAGCATGTCCGCCAGCGCCGCGGCATTGCTCGGCGGAATGATCGGGTCCGACGTCCCCGACACGATCAGCACCGGCTTGCCGGACAGCTCAGCCTTCGGCACGTCGCGCAACGGCACCATGGCCCGCAGCAGGATGCCGCCGGCCAGCGTTTCCGGACGCAGCAGCATCATCGCCGCGGCGATGTTGGCGCCGTTGGAATAGCCGAGCGCGATCGGTGCCGCGAGATCGTAGCGCTCGCGCGCCGCGGCCACGAAGTCGGCGAGTTCATTGGCGCGCTTGCGCACATCGTCCTCGTCGAACACGCCTTCCGCGAGCCGGCGGAAGAAGCGCGGCATGCCGTTCTCCAGCACCTTGCCGCGCACCGAGAGCAACGCCGCGCCCGGTGCGATGGCCTGGCCGAGCGGCAGCAGATCGTTCTCGTCGCCGCCGGTGCCGTGCAGCAGCAGGAGCGGTGCAGCCTCGCGCCGGTTGCCCGGCGCGAAGCGATGAATGTGCGAAAGATCGGTCATGCGCTTTCCCTTTCCAGTGACGGCAGCACCTTTTCGATCTCGGCGCGATGCTTCTCCAGAAACGCCGGCAGCTTCAGATGCTCGCCGAGCGATTCGACGGGCTCATCCACGGCAAAGCCGGGGATGTCGGTGGCGATCTCGAACAGGATGCCGCCCGGCTCACGGAAGTAGACCGAGCGGAAGTAGTTGCGGTCCTTCTGCTCGGTCGGATGCATCCCGTGCTTTTGCACGAGCTTCTTCGCCATGGCGGCCTGATCGGCGTCGTCCACAGCGCGGAAGGCGATGTGATGCACCGAACCCGCGCCCTGCCGCCCCGGCAGGAAGCCGCCGGCCTCGTAGATGTCGACGATGCCGCCATGCGCTGCGTCGGCCTTCAGCCGGATGATAGAGCCCTCGCGCCCGGTCTCGGCAAAGCCGAACACGTCGGTGAGGATCGCACTGGTCTTCTCCGCCTTCTCCAGCAACAGCGTCACGCCATGGAAGCCGCGGATCGCATGTTCCGCCGGCACGTCGCCATTGCTCCAGCCGGCCTCGTTTTCGGCGCCGGGGATGCCGACCAGCGCCAGGCTCATGCAGTCGGGATCGGTGAACGGCAGCACGGACTCGCCGAAGCGCTTTTCCAGCGCCTCATGGGCGATGCCCTTCTCGATGAAGCGGTGGGTCCAGTAGCCCAGCGAGCGGGCGGGTACCCGGAACGCGGTCTGCTGGGTCTGGCCGACGCCGCCGCGGCCGGGCGCAGCATTCTCCCACGGGAAGAAGGTGAGGATGGTGCCCGGGTTGCCGGCCTCGTCGCCGTAATAGAAGTGATAGGTGCCGGGATCGTCGAAATTGACGGTCTTCTTGACGAAGCGCAGGCCCAGCGCCCGGGTGTAAAAGTCGAAGTTCCGCAAGGCGTTGCCAGCGATCGCGGTGACGTGGTGGATGCCTGACATGGTCTGTCTCCTGACTGCGGAGGCGGTGCGCCTCCCATTGCAGGGATAATTGGGCCGACGTGGAACAAAGACAATCTGGTGTTTCGTGGTATGACTGTCTATGATTCGAAGACAATTAAGCTGAAGCCCTCACCCTGAGGAGGCGCACTTGCGCCGCCTCGAAGGGCGAGGGCTCCTCACCCTCATGGTTCGAGACGCGCGAAGACGCGCTCCTCACCATGAGGGGAGCGGTGTGTGCGGCGAACAAGGTCCAAAGCGGACAAGGACAGTCATGGACAAGCTCACCAGCCTGCGCGCCTTCGTCAAAGTGGTCGAACTCGGCAGCTTCTCGGAGGCCGGGCGGCAGTTGCGGCTGTCGCGTTCGGCGATCTCCAAATATGTCGGCGAACTCGAGCAGAGCCTCGGCGTGCAGCTGCTGAACCGCACCACGCGCCATGCCGCGCCGACCGAGAACGGCCAGGCCTATTTCGAGCGTGCGTTGGGGGTGCTGGCCGATCTCGACGCTGCCGATCAGGCCGTGGCGCAGGCGCAGGCGACGCCGCGCGGGCTGCTGCGCGTGAATGCGCCGATGTCGTTCGGGACGCTGCAGCTGGGACCGGCAGTGGCCGACTTCATGGCTGATTATCCGGAGCTGCAGATCCATCTGGTGCTGTCCGACGACCAGCTCGACCCAACGCAAGGCGGCTTCGATGTCACCTTGCGCATTGCCGATCTGGAATCCTCCAGCCTGATCGCGCGAAAGATCGTCGGCATCGATCGCGCGATCTGTGCGTCGCCGGACTATCTGGCAGGGCATGGTGAGCCGACGACGCCGGCCGAACTGCGTAAGCATGCGCTCCTGACCTACGGCTTCCTGCTCACCGGCAATCAGTGGAAGCTGACGGGAAAGGACGGCGATCACTGGATCCAGCCGGCGTGGAATCTGTGTGCCAACAATGCCGAGGTGCTGTGCGACGCCGCCGTGAAGGGCCGCGGCGTGGCGCTGCTGCCGACCTTCATTGCCGGCCGCGCATTACGCGACGGACGGCTGCGCAGTTTCCTGTCAGACTACAAGGCGCCACCGCTGACGCTGTATGCGATCTATCCGCCGACGCGGCATCTCGCGGTCAAGGTGCGGCTGTTCATCGATTTCCTGGTGGCAAGGTTTGCGGGCGTGCCGGAATGGGATGCGCCCTCTTAACCTCTCCCCGCAGGCGGGGAGAGGTTAGAAGGTTCATCGCCACATGCCGCGCATGCGGGCGCCGATGTCGACGCGGACGCCCTGGCTGGCGACGCGGGCCGCCGCCGCGGTGGAGGCCAGCGGCCAGCTCACACGTTCGAACAGGTGCAGCAGGCGGTCGGGAATGAAGCGGGTGCGCGCGGCGTAGACGTGGCGATCGCCCTGCGGGTTCTGGCCGTAGGTGAAGAAGCGCTGCGGCACCATGATGGCGAGATCGTCCTTGGCGCGGGTCATCGCAACGTAGAGCAAACGCCGCTCTTCCTCCAGTTCGGCAGAGGTGCCGGTGCCCAGATCGGACGGCATGCAGCCGTCGACCACATTGAGCACATAGACCGATTTCCACTCCTGGCCCTTGGCCGAATGAATGGTGGAGAGGATCAGATAGTCCTCATCGAGCAGGGGCACGCCGGCCTGATCGCTGGTGGCGTCGGGCGGATCGAGCGTCAGCTCGGTGAGGAAGCGCTCGCGCGACGGATAGCCGGAGGCGATCTGCTCGAGCTGCACCAGATCGGCGCGACGCGTCGCGGCGTCCTCATGGATGCGGTCGAGATGCGGTTCGTACCACAGCCGCGCGCGCTCCATCTCCGCAGGCCAGCCGGCGCGGCCGGAGCGCAACTCACTGAGCGTGTCGACGAAGCCGCGCCAGTCGGCGCCGGCGCGCGGCGGGGCTGGCGCATCAATCAGCGCGCCGACCGGATCGGGCGAGGCCGCCATGGCATCGAGCGCGCGTTGCGCCGAGGCGGGGCCGACGCCGGGCAACAGATGCATCAGGCGAAAGCCGGCAACGCGGTCGCGCGGGTTTTCGACGAAGCGCAGCAGCGCGAGCAGATCCTTGATGTGCGCGGCATCGAGAAATTTGAGGCCGCCGAACTTCACGAAGGGAATGTTGCGCTTGGTCAGTTCGAATTCCAGCGCGCCGGAATGCGACGAGGTGCGGAACAGCACCGCCTGCTGCTTCAGCGTGGTGCCGCTTTCGCGGTTGTCGAGAATGCGCTCGACGATGCAGCGCGCCTGGTCAGTCTCGTCGCGCACCGCCACCAGCTGCGGCTTGGCGCCGGAGGCGCGGTCGGTCCACAAGTTCTTGGTGAAGCGCTCCTTGGCCAGCTCGATCACACCGTTGGCGGCGGCCAGGATGGTCTGGGTCGAGCGATAGTTGCGGTCCAGCGTGATGATGTCCGCGGGCGGCGAAAACTGCTTCGGGAAATCCAGGATATTGCGCACGGTGGCGGCGCGGAAGGAATAGATCGACTGGGCGTCGTCGCCGACCACGGTGAGGCCTTGGCCGCCGGGCTTCAGCGCCAGCAGGATCGACGACTGCAGGCGGTTGGTGTCTTGATATTCGTCGACCAGCACGTGATCGAAACGGCCGCCGATGTCGGCCGCGAGCAGCGGCTCGGCCATGGTCTGCGCCCAATACAGCAGCAGGTCGTCATAATCGAGTACGTTCTGCTTCTGCTTGGCCTCGACATAGTTTTCGAACAGGTTTCGCAGTTCGGCGGCCCAGCCGGCGCACCATGGAAAATGCGCGCCGAGCACCTGATCGATGTCGGTCTCCGCGTTGACGCACCGCGAGTAGATCGCGAGACACGTGCCCTTGGTGGGAAAGCGGCTCTCGGTCTTGGACAGGCCAAGCTCGTGGCGCGCGAGATTCATCAGGTCGGCGGAATCCTCGCGGTCGTGAATGGTGAAGCCGGGATCGAGGCCGATCTGCTCGGCATAGTCGCGGAGGATGCGCGCGCCGATGCCGTGGAAGGTGCCGGCCCAATGAAGCGCATCGGTCAGCACGCCGGCCTTGTCGCCCATCACCTGTCGCGAAATGCGCTCGACGCGGCGGGCCATTTCGGCGGCGGCGCGGCGCGAAAACGTCATCAGCAGGATGCGGCGGGGATCGGTTCCATTGACGATGAGGTGCGCGACCCGGTGCGCCAGCGTGTTGGTCTTGCCGGAGCCGGCACCGGCAATCACCAGCAGCGGGCCGGCTGGCGCCGCGCCGTGCGACAACACGCCATGTTCGACGGCGCGGCGCTGTTCCGGATTGAGAGCATCGAGATAGGCGGCTGGCGCGAGCACGGGCGATTCCAGGGGGCGACGAATCACGCTCGCTGATTCCCGGTTTGTTCGCAATGCCGGTATGCCCCGCGATCGCGCTAATCGTGCCGATGATCGTGCGTCGGCAGCGCCAGGCCGAAGGTCTTCGTGAGATCTGCCACCTGCGCCGGTGTGAGAAAACGCGGGTTGAGGCCGCGCAGCAGCAGATAGAGCTTGGCGGTCTCTTCCAGTTCCTCGATGGCGAATACCGTGGCTTCCAGCGAATCGCCTGAGACCACCGGGCCGTGATTGGCCAGCAGCACGGAACTGTATTCCCCGGCCAGCCCCCGGATGGCGTCGGCCACGGCGGGATCGCCCGGCCGATAATACGGCACCAAAGCGGTGGCGCCGCATTTCATCAGATAATAGGGCGTCATCGGCGGCAGCGCGGCGCGCGGATCGATCTCTGGCAGCATCGACAGCGCCACCGAATGGGTCGAATGCAGATGCACCACCGCCTGCGCCGCCTTGCGGGTCGCGTAGAGCGCGGTGTGCAGCGGCACTTCCTTGGTCGGCGCGTCGCCCGACAGCAGACGGCCTTCGGCTCCCAGCCGCGACAATTTTGCCGGATCGAGCGCGCCCAGCGAGGCGTTGGTCGGCGTCACCAGCCAGCCGCCGTCGTCGCAGCGCACGCTGATGTTGCCGGACGAGCCCGGCGTCAGCCCGCGGTCGAACAGCGAGCGGCCGAGTCGGCAGATCTCTTCGCGCAGTCGTGTGTCGGTCATGGCGTGCCCCCGTGGCGCCTTGTCCCACGCTTTGGCAGGATGGCCAAGCCGTGATACCGAAGGGCCAAGCCGCGCGCCAAGGCGGCCATGAAAACCCGGGGAAATGCCGCATGCCTATCGCATCCGAGAAACCACGCGTCGCCGTCATCGGGCTCGGCTCCATGGGCTACGGCATGGCGCTGTCGCTGAAGCGCGCCGGCTTCCACGTCACCGGCTGCGACGTGTCAGCTGCCGCCGTGCAACGATTTGTCGATGATGGCGGGCATGGCGCGGGCACGCCGGCGGGAGCCGCGGAGAATGCCGATATCGTGGTCAGCGTCGTGGTCAATGCGGCGCAGACCGAAACCATCCTGTTCGGCGCTGACGGCGTCGCCGAAACTCTGCCGAAGGGGCGGTGTTCGTCTCCAGCGCCACCATGGATCCCGACGTGGCGCGCCGCCTGGCCAGCACGCTCGAACCCAGCGGCCGGCACTATCTGGATGCGCCGATCTCCGGCGGTGCGCAGCGCGCGGCGGAAGGCGAGCTGACCATCCTGGCCTCCGGCAGCAAGGCGGCCTTTGCCCGCGCGCGGCCGGCGCTCGATGCCATGGCGGCGAAGCTCTACGAACTGGGCGACGAGGCCGGCCAGGGCGCGGCCTTCAAGATGATCAACCAGCTGCTGGCCGGCGTGCATATCGCCGCAGCGTCCGAGGCCATCGCCTTTGCGGCGAAGCAGGGCCTCGACATCCGCAAGGTCTACGAGGTGATCACCGCCTCGGCCGGCAATTCCTGGATGTTCGAGAACCGCATGCCGCATGTGCTGGACGGCGACTACACGCCGCGCAGCGCGGTGGATATTTTCGTCAAGGATCTCGGCATCATCCAGGACATGGCGCGCACGGCGAAATTTCCGGTGCCGGTGTCGGCCGCGGCGCTGCAGATGTTCCTCATGACCTCGGCATCGGGTATGGGCCGCGACGACGATGCTTCGGTGGCGCGGATGTATGCCAAGGTGACCGGGACCAAGCTGCCCGGCGATCCGGCCTGATCGACAATAGAGGACATTCAATGCCCCGCTTCGCTGCCAATCTCACCATGATGTTCAACGAGCACGAATTCCTCGATCGCTTCGATGCGGCGGCCAAGGCCGGCTTCACCGCGGTCGAATTCCTGTTCCCCTACGAGCATCCGCCGGAAGCCATCGCCGAGCGGCTGCAGCGCAACGATCTCAAGCAGGTGCTGTTCAACCTGCCGCCGGGCGACTGGAATGCCGGCGAGAAGGGCTTTGCGGCGCGGCCGGACAAGTTCGACGCGTTGCGGCACAGCGTGCAGACCGCGCTGCCCTATATCAAGGCCACTGGCGTTCGCCGCGTGCATCTGATGGCCGGCATCGCCGATCGCCGCGACCCCAAGGCGGTGGCGGCATTCCGCAAATCGGTGGAATGGGCCGCGAATTTTGTCGGCGATCACGGCGTCGACGTGGTGATCGAGCCGATCAACCCGCGCGACGTGCCCGGCTATTTCCTCAACGATTTCGGCTTTGCCTGCGACCTGATCCGCGACCTCGGAATTCCCAATGTCGGTTTGCAGTTCGACATCTATCACTGCCAGATCCTGCACGGCGACGTCACCATGCGGCTCCGCGAGATGCTGCCGCTGATCGGCCATATCCAGATCGCCAGCGTGCCGTCGCGCAACGAGCCCGGCGAGGAACTCAACTATCCGTTCCTGTTCGATGAACTTGACCGGCTGGGCTACGACAATTTCGTCGGCTGCGAGTATCGCCCGGCCGGCGACACGGTCGCCGGGCTCGGCTGGTTTCAACCCTACGCCGGAGCGAGGACATGACGCTGGCGCTGGGATGTATCGCCGACGACTATACCGGCGCCTCCGACCTCGCCAACACCCTGACCCGCTGCGGCTTGCGCACGGTGCAGACCATCGGCATCCCCGCTGACGATCTGGCGCTGCCCGAGGTCGATGCGGTCGTGGTGTCGCTGAAGAGCCGCTCCGTCGCCGCCGACACAGCGGTGGCGTGGTCGCGCGCGGCGGAGAAGTGGCTTCGCAGCCGCGGCGCCGAACACGTGCTGTTCAAGATCTGCTCGACCTTCGATTCCACCGACAAGGGCAATATCGGTCCGGTGATGGACGCGCTGCGCGCCGACAGTGGCGACGCCATGGTGCTGGTGACACCGGCCTTTCCGGAGACCGGCCGCTCCGTCTATCAAGGCAACCTCTTCGTCGGCAGCGTGCCGCTCAACGAAAGCCCGCTGAAGGATCATCCGCTCAATCCGATGCATGACTCCAACCTTGTGCGCG
This sequence comes from Rhodopseudomonas sp. P2A-2r, assembly GCF_026015985.1. Taxonomy (GTDB): domain Bacteria; phylum Pseudomonadota; class Alphaproteobacteria; order Rhizobiales; family Xanthobacteraceae; genus Tardiphaga. Next base: position 1,627,740 of record NZ_CP110389.1, read on the forward strand.
TGCTGGCGCGGCAGAGCGCGACGCGGATCGGCCTGCTTGATCTCGCCACCGTCACGCGCGGGCCGGAGGCGGTGCAGGCACATCTGCACGAACTCGCTGCCAAGGGTTTTGGCGCGGCCATCGCCGACGCGGTGTTCGGCCTCGACCTCGAGACGATCGGCACGGTGGCGTTGAGCCATCGTGTCTCGGTCGGCGCGTCCGGACTTGGGCTTGGACTGGCGCGTGCGCTGCTGGCGTCGGGCCGGGTGGCGGCTGCAACATGCGGGACCGATGAGGGCGAGCCGGTCGGCGGCGCCGCGGCATGTCTCGCCGGCAGTTGTTCGCAGGCGACGTTACAGCAGATCGCGGCGGCGGAGCGGGTGATGCCTGTGCTGCGCCTCGATCCGGAAAAATCATCGCTGGCCCAACGGAAACGCAAGAGGCGCTGGCGTGGGCGCGCGCGCGGATCGGGCAGGGGCCGGTGCTGATCGCATCGAGCTCGACGCCGGATCAAGTGACCGCCGTGCAGGCGCGGCATGGCCGCGATGCGGCCGGCCATGCGATCGAACAGGCGATGGCCGATCTGGCTGAAGGGCTCATGCAGTCCGGCGTGCGTCGATTGATTGTCGCGGGTGGCGAGACGTCGGGTGCGGTCGTCGACCGGCTCAAGATCCCTGGCTTCCTTGTCGGTGCCGAGATCGCGCCCGGCGTTCCGGTGTTGCGCACTATATGTCCAACTGGCGACAGCAAACTTCTGGCGTTGAAGTCAGGCAACTTCGGCGGGCCCAGATTTTTCACAGATGCCGTCGCCTTGATGAACTGACGGTGGCCTGTTTGCAGAGAGATACTAAATTACTCACATAAGTTTGTTTTAGAATGCCATCCCCGGCTTCCTTGCCGGCGCCGAGATTGCGCCCGGCGTTCTGGAGCTGTGCGCCATATGTCCGATTGGTGGCAGAAAGCTGCTGGCGTTGAGTCGGGCAACTTCGAGGGGCCTGGATTTTTCACGGATGCCGTCGCGTTGATCAACTGGCGGTGGTCTGTTTTGAAAGGTGATAATAAATCGCTCGCTTGAGGTGGTTTCAAACTACCGTCGCTGCCCGAAATAGTCGCTAGGATACCACCAGAGTGCTCATATATTTTTTACACTACTCTTCTTTTTAAGCTTCGTCTGACAGATTTACCGTTGCGAACGTCGGCGTGATTTCAGCCTGCTGTTCTACAGACGCCGACATGTGCGTCAGAATTATAACAAAGTATCGCTCATTTTCACGCCAACGGTTTGCGCCGAGGAATCCTCATTCATGTTTGCTCGCCTTTCAATCCGCGCCAAGATTAGTTTGGTCGTTTCTTTCCTGCTGATCGGCATGGCGGGAATGGGCTTTCTGGCGATCCGGAACATGCGGGCAATCAATGCCCGCGCGGTCGAAATTCAGGCTAGCTGGCTGCCGAGCGTGCGTTTGCTGGGACAAATGCGTAGCAGCGTCGCTTCGTACCGCAACGTTGTTCGCGGGCATCTGTTGTCGCCGAAGGTCGAGGCCAAGGTGGACGCCGAGAAGCGGCTGGCGAAGTTTCTTGAGAATCTTGCCAAATTCCGTGCTCAATACGAAAAGTTGATCTCGTCTCCGGAGGAGCGTGCCCTCTATAGCCAATGGGCTCGGCAGTGGGACGTCTACAAGACGGCGTCGCTGGAAGTTTTGGCGCTGTCCAATCAGAGCGTCGGCAAGTTCCCGCAAGATGCCCAGGATCTCAACGAGACCAAGGTTATTCCGCTGGGGCAGCTGTCCGACACTACCCTCGAGAAGGACATCGACCTCAATAACAAGGGAGCCGACGAGACCGGTGCGGCGGCGTCTGCGGAATATGATTCTGCGTTCCTCATGCTGACCGCGTTGCTGGGGATCTCGGGGGTGCTGGGCATTGGCGTTGCCGTCTATCTCGTGCGCGACGTGTCGTTGGGCATCGCCTCGATCGTCAAGCCGATGCAGGCGCTCGGCAGCGGCGATCTCACCGCGATGGTGCCGTACCAGGGCATGAAGACGGAGATCGGATCGATGGCCGATGCGTTGCAGATCTTCAAGCAGGCTCTGATCGACAAGAAGGCCGCAGACGAAGCGGCCGCCGTCGAGGCAGAAGAGAAGATTCAGCGCGGCGAGCGCGTCGACAGGATCACCCGCGACTTCGAAGCCCTGATCGGCGAGATCGTCGAAACCGTGTCGTCGGCATCGACGGAGCTCGAGGCGTCAGCAGGCACGCTCACGGCCACTGCGGAACGCGCGCAGGATCTGGCAACCGCCGTTGCCGCGGCTTCGGAGGAAGCCTCGACCAACGTGCAATCGGTGGCGTCGGCCACCGAAGAGATGGCGTCCTCGGTCAACGAGATCAGCCGCCAGGTGCAGGACTCGGCGAGCATCGCCAGCCAGGCCGTGGATCAGGCGCGCGTGACCAACGACCGCGTTGCCGAACTGGCGCAGGCTGCCTCGCGGATCGGCGATGTGGTCGAGCTCATCAATACCATTGCCGGCCAGACCAACCTGCTGGCGCTGAATGCGACCATCGAGGCAGCGCGTGCCGGTGAAGCCGGCCGCGGCTTCGCGGTGGTGGCGTCGGAAGTGAAGGCCCTGGCGGAACAGACGGCGAAGGCGACCGGCGAGATCTCGGCTCAGATCTCCAGCATCCAGTCCGCGACGCACGAGTCGGTGGGGGCGATCAAGGAAATCGGGGATACCATCGGGCGGATGTCGGAGATCGCGTCCACCATCGCCTCGGCGGTGGAGGAGCAGGGCGCGGCAACGCAGGAGATTTCCCGCAACGTGAAGCAGGCCGCGCAAGGCGCCATGCAGGTGTCCTCGAACATCACCGACGTGCAGCGCGGGGCCAGCGAGACCGGCTCGGCGTCGTCACAGGTGCTGTCGGCGGCGCAATCGCTGTCGTCGGACAGCAATCGCCTGAAGCTGGAGGTCGGCAAGTTCCTGAGTGCGGTTCGCGCGGCCTGAGACCCGGCGATTCGCTGCAAGGCCGGCGCGCAGGGGCGGGCCGGGTGGCGGCTGCAACATGCGGGACCGACGAAGGCGAGCCGGTCGGCGGCGCCGCGGCGTGCCTTGCCGGCAGTTGTTTGCAGGCGAAGTTGCTGCAGATTGCGAAAGTGGAGCATGCGCTCGCCTGGGCACGCGCGCGGATCGGGCAGGGTCCGGTGCTGATCGCCAAGCTGCTGCCGCTGAAGTCTGGGAATTTCGCCGGTCCGGGATTCGTTGAGGATGCGCTCAGGCTCATGAAGTAAACAAGGCGCCGTTGGTCCGATGACGTACGCATCAGTTGAATTAATCCGATGCATCGGTGCTCAGGGCCGCTATCGCACGCATGGAAGTCATGTGCGCAGGTACTGGGTCCCTGCACGCCGCCTTAACCTTATGCGCCGAGGATAGCCCGGCAATCTGAACTGCCGCCATGTCGCCTGGCATCAGACAAAACGGAAACCTGGTCATGTTTACTAGCTACTCCATCCGCACCAAAATTACGGTCGTTGTTTCGTTCCTATTGATTGTCCTGGCGACGGTGGGATTGTTCGCGGTCACCAAGATGCAGGCGATCAACGCCAACGCGGTTGATATCCAAACCAACTGGCTGCCGAGCGTGCGTGCGCTCAGTGCGTTGAAGACCGGGGTATACTCCTACCGCAGCGCGATCAGGGCACACCTGTTGGCAAAGACCGCGGATGGCAAGGCGGCGGTGGAGAAGCGGGTTGCCTCAATCCTCGCGGACAACGACAAGACTCGGCGGATCTACGAGAAATACATCAGCTCGGCGGACGAACGCGCATTGTACGATTCATGGAGCCGGCAGTGGGATCTGTATGAACCCGCCGCCCAGAAAGTCATGGCGTTGTCGCGGCGCGACGCTGGCCGCAGCGCCGACGAGGCGATCCAGCTGAATGAAGGCGAAGTTCATCCGTTCGGGCAGAAGGCCGACGCCTTTCTGGAAAAGGATATGGCGCTGAACAACGCCGGGGCCGACGCGGCCGGCAAGGCGGCCACCGAAACCTACAACAACGCCTTCATGCTGCTGGCGGTCGTCCTCGGCCTCGCCATCGCGATCGGCGCCGGCATCGCGATCTATCTGGTGCGCGACGTCTCCAGAGGCATCGCCTCGATCATCGCGCCGATGCAGGCGCTCGGCCAGGGCGACCTGACCGCAGTCGTGCCGCATCAGGGCGAGACCACCGAGATCGGCAAGATGGCTGAGACGCTTCAGGTGTTCAAGCTGGCGCTGATCGACAAGCGGGCCGCCGACGAAGCGGCCGCTGTCGAGGCAGAAGAGAAGATTCAGCGCGGCGAGCGCGTCGACAAGATCACCCGCGACTTCGAAGCCCTGATCGGCGAGATTGTCGATACCGTGTCGTCGGCATCGACGGAGCTTGAGGCTTCAGCAGGTACGCTCACGGCGACCGCGGAACGTGCGCAGGACCTGGCAACTGCCGTTGCCGCGGCTTCGGAGGAAGCCTCGACCAACGTGCAATCGGTCGCGTCGGCGACCGAAGAGATGGCGTCCTCGGTCAACGAGATCAGCCGCCAGGTGCAGGACTCGGCGAGCATCGCCAGCCAGGCCGTCGATCAGGCGCGCGTGACCAATGACCGCGTTGCCGAACTGGCACAGGCTGCCTCGCGGATCGGCGATGTGGTCGAGCTCATCAATACCATCGCCGGCCAGACCAACCTGCTGGCGCTGAATGCGACCATCGAGGCAGCGCGTGCTGGTGAAGCCGGCCGCGGCTTCGCGGTGGTGGCCTCCGAAGTCAAGGCGCTGGCCGAACAGACCGCGAAAGCCACCGGCGAGATCTCGGCGCAGATCTCCAGCATCCAGTCCGCGACGCAGGAGTCGGTGGGGGCGATCAGGGAAATCGGGGATACCATCGGGCGGATGTCGGAGATCGCGTCCACCATCGCCTCGGCGGTGGAGGAGCAGGGCGCGGCAACGCAGGAGATTTCCCGCAATGTGCAGCAGGCCGCGCAAGGCACCATGCAGGTGTCCTCGAACATCACCGACGTGCAGCGCGGGGCCAGCGAGACCGGTTCGGCGTCGTCACAGGTGCTGTCGGCGGCGCAATCGCTGTCGTCGGACAGCAATCGCCTGAAGCTGGAGGTCGGCAAGTTCCTGAGCTCGGTACGCGCGGCCTGAGACCCGGCGATTCGCTGCAAGGCCGGCGCGCAGCGGCGGGCCGGACGGCCGACGAGAGTCCCCGCCCATGGCGGGGACAGAAGCAGGGAGCCATCGAAATTGGTTACCGCGCTTGCTACTTCTCCTTAATGAAATACCGCCAGAGTGTCCAAATCTGATGCTGGTGTCGTGCCCAACGACCCCAGCGCAATGAGGACACGGTAACCATGCTCGCCAGGCTTTCGATCCGCGCCAAGATCACCTCGGTCATCGCATTCCTGCTGATGATCATGTTGGTGTCGGGCATGCTGGCGGTCAGCAGCATGAGGTCAATCAACTCCAGCGCTGCCGAAATCGAGAATGTCTGGCTGCCGAAGGTGCGGACTCTTGGCGAATTGCGAGTCGGCATCGGCATTTATCGCAACATGATCCGGGAGCACATGCTCAATGAAGCGGCCGGCGAAAAGGACCGGATGGCCGGCATGATGGCCGAGCGGGACCAGTTGAACGTGAAAACCCGCGACAAATACGAGTCGATCATCAACACGCCGGAAGAGCGCGCGCTGTTCAACGACTGGAAGCGTCAGTGGGACGTCTACAAGAAGGGCACCGAGGAGGTGATTGCGCTATCCCGCGCCAGCGCCGGAAAGGTTGCCGCCGAGGCGCAGACCTTGCATTCCAAGACGGTCAATCCGATCAGCCAGAAGGCCGAGGAGCTTCTGGTCGCGGCGGTGAACCTCAATAACAAGGGTGCGGCGGAAGCCGGAAATACGCTGCCGGAACATTCGATTTCGCTTTCATGGCGCAGGCGATCGCGCTGACGATTGCTGCAGTGCTCGGCATCGGCATCGGCATCTACCTGGTCCGCGACGTATCTTCCGGCATTGCCTCGATCGTCACGCCGATGCAGGCGCTCGGCAATGGCGACCTCAGCGCGGTGGTTCCGCATCGCGGCGAGACCACCGAGATCGGCTCGATGGCCGACGCGCTGCAGGTGTTCAAGCAGGCGCTGATCGACAAGAAGGCCGCGGATGACGCAGCCATGGTCGATGCCGAGGAAAAGATCCGCCGCGGCGAGCGCGTCAATACCATTACCCGCGATTTCGAGGCCATGATCGGTCAGATCGTCGAAACCGTCTCGCATGCCTCGACCGAACTGGAGGCGTCGGCGGGAACGCTGACGGCCACGGCCGAGCGGTCGCAGCAACTGACCACCATGGTGGCCGCGGCATCGGAAGAAGCCTCCACCAATGTGCAGTCGGTCGCTTCCGCCACCGAAGAGATGGCGTCCTCGGTCAACGAGATCAGCCGCCAGGTGCAGGACTCCGCGCGTATCGCCGGCGAGGCGGTGGCGCAGGCGGAAAAGACCAACGACCGCGTCGGTGAGCTGGCCAAGGCCGCGGCCCGCATCGGCGACGTCGTCGAACTGATCAACACTATCGCCGGCCAGACCAACCTGCTGGCCCTGAATGCGACCATCGAGGCGGCACGCGCCGGCGATGCCGGCCGCGGCTTCGCGGTGGTGGCATCCGAGGTCAAGGCGCTGGCCGAGCAGACCGCCAAGGCGACCGGTGAGATCAGCGCCCAGATCAACGGCATCCAGGCCGCGACGCAGGAGTCGGTGAACGCCATCCAGGAAATCGGTACCACCATCGGCCGGATGTCCGAGATCGCCTCGACCATCGCCTCGGCCGTGGAAGAGCAGGGCGCAGCAACGCAGGAAATTTCCCGCAACGTGCAGCAGGCCGCGCAAGGCACCCAGCAGGTATCCGCCAACATCACCGACGTGCAGCATGGCGCCAGCGAGACCGGTTCGGCCTCGTCGCAGGTGCTGTCGGCGGCGCAGTCGCTATCCACCGAGAGCAGCCGACTCAAGCTTGAGGTCGGCAGGTTCCTGAGCTCGGTACGCGCGGCCTGAGACCCGCGATTCGCTGCAAGGTCGGCGCGCCGGTCGTCGGGCAGGCCGTCGGCTGGCGGTTGGTCGAAAGCAGGGAGCGATCGAACTTCTTTACCGCGCTTACTACTTATCCTTAACAAAATACCCGCAGAGTGTCCCAATCCAATGCTGGTGTCGTGCCCATCGACCCACGGCCAAAAGGACACGACCATGCTTGCCCGCATCTCCATTCGCGCCAAGATCACCATCGTCATTTCATTCCTGCTGGTGGCGATGACCGGCATGGGCCTGCTGGCAGTTGGCAAGATGCAGACGATCAATGCCAATGCGGCGGAGCTGAAGGACAACTGGCTGCCCAGCGTTCGCGTGCTCGGCGCGCTGCGCGCCACGACGATCGACTATCGCAACCTGATGCGGGCGCACATCCTGGCGCAGAATGCCGAACAGCTGGAAGCGGTCGACAAGGGCATCGACAAGATTGCCAAGCGGATCCTCGATCAGCGTTCCGAATTTGAAAAGCTGATTTCGAGTGCGGAAGAGCGCGCCGTCTACAGCGAGTGGTCCACGGAGTGGGAAAACTACCTCTCCCGCAGCCAGAGCCTGCTGGCGTTGGACCGCAAGAACCTCGGCAAGGGGTTACTCGAAGCGCATGAGTTGAATCTCAAGACTGTCAATCCGCTCGGTGCCAAGGCGGACTTCGTCCTGCTGAAGATCATCGAGATGAACAACAACGGCGCCGAAGCATCGGGCAAGCGGGCGACCGAGAGCTACAATTCGGCGTTCACGTTGTTGGCCATCATTCTCGGCGTCTCGGCGGCGGTCGGCATTGGTGTCGGCGTCTATCTGGTCAAGGACGTCTCCGCGGGTATTGCCTCGATCGCCTCGCCGATGCAGGCGCTCGGCGAAGGCGATCTGTCTGCAACGGTGCCGCACCGGGGCGAAAAGACCGAGATCGGCGGGATGGCGGATGCGCTGGAGCTGTTCAAGCAGGCACTGATCGCCAAGCGGGCCAGCGATGCAGCGTCGGCCATCGAGGCCGACGCCAAGATCGAACGCGGCGCGCGGGTCGACAGCATCACCCGCGATTTCGAGGCCATGATCGGCCAGATCGTCGAAACCGTCTCGCATGCCTCGACCGAACTGGAGGCGTCGGCGGGCACGCTGACGGCCACGGCCGAACGGTCGCAACAGCTGACCACCATGGTGGCGGCGGCGTCGGAAGAGGCCTCCACCAACGTGCAGTCGGTTGCCTCCGCCACCGAAGAGATGGCGTCCTCCGTCAACGAGATCAGCCGTCAGGTCCAGGACTCCGCGCGCATCGCCAGCGAGGCAGTGGCGCAGGCGGAGAAGACCAACGACCGCGTCGGCGAGCTGGCCAAGGCAGCGGCCCGCATCGGCGATGTCGTCGAACTAATCAACACAATCGCCGGCCAGACCAACCTGCTGGCGCTGAACGCGACCATCGAGGCGGCTCGCGCCGGCGATGCGGGCCGCGGCTTCGCCGTCGTCGCCTCGGAAGTGAAGGCCCTGGCGGAGCAGACCGCCAAGGCGACCGGTGAGATCAGCGCCCAGATCAACGGCATCCAGGCCGCGACGCAGGAGTCCGTGGACGCGATCAAGGAGATCGGCACCACCATCGGGCGGATGTCCGAGATCGCCTCGACCATCGCCTCGGCGGTGGAAGAGCAGGGCGCAGCGACGCAGGAAATTGCCCGCAATGTACAGCAGGCGGCGCAGGGCACCCAGCAGGTCTCCGCCAACATTACCGATGTGCAGCATGGCGCCAGCGAGACCGGTTCGGCCTCGTCGCAGGTGCATTCAGCCGCGCAGTCGCTGTCGTCAGAAAGCAGCCGCCTCAGGCTCGAGGTCGGCAAGTTCCTCGCGTCGGTTCGCGCCGCCTGAAGACATTGCGATGAACTCGCGTCGCTTGCCCCGACAGGCGACGACCTGTCTGACGCGTGACGGTCGGCCCAGCGCGCGCCTGCGTCCACTCCTCTGACACGGCAGCACTCCATCGAAGCTACTGATGTTTCGCCGCCAGATATGCATCTAAATACCGCGAGAGCCGACAAATGACGCATCAGCTTGCCGGCGCCTTCACGGCGCGGTGCGAACTGTTGTGCCGACGGTAGTTTCTGGTGGGAAACTCGTAATTCTACGGGTCTGCGATTTAGCAATTCGTGATGAATATCGGATTAGCGTGTTCGCCCGGGGCCTGCTTTGCCCGAACGGCAGGGTTCTCGCGAGGATTTTGTCTCGCACGATGAGCCGCCTCGGTTCGCCTTCGATGGTGCTGACCACGGAACACCAGGATTCTGAAACGACATGTTTTCTCAATTTTCAATTCGAATGAAGATGACGATCGTCATCTCCATTCTGCTGCTGTCGATGTCGGGGCTCGGATTGCTTGCCGTCCGAAGTATGCAGTCGATCCACGCCAAGGCCGCCGATATCCGGACCAACTGGTTGCCGAGCGTGCGTGCCGTCGCGGAATTGCGGGCCGAGACCATCAATTACCGGAATATTATTCGCAAGCACATTCTGGCGGAGACCGCGCCGGCCAAGGCTGCTTCCGAGAAACGATTGAGCGAAGTGGTCCAGGTGATCGCCAGGATCCGCGACGGCTATGTGAAGTTGATCACCTCTGCGGAGGAAAAGGCGCTCTATGACAAATGGAGCGAGCAATGGACCGCTTATGGAGCAGGCGCCCAGGAGGTGCTCGCTCTTTCGCATGCCAGCGTCGGCAAAATTCCCCATGAGGCGAACGACCTCAATGAAAGCAAGGTCAACGATCTCGGAAAAGCGGCCGATATCACCCTGGAAAAGGATATCGATCTGAATAACAGGGGCGCAGATGCCGCAGGCAAGGCTGCCGATAGCGACTATGCAACGGCGTTCGGAGTTCTTGCGGTCATTCTCGGGGTGAGCGTTGTATTCGGCGTCGGTGTCGGTATTTATCTCGTGCGCGACGTATCACGCGGCATTGCCTCGATCGTCACGCCGATGACGGCGCTGGGCACCGGCGACCTCACCGCCGTGGTGCCGCATCAGGGCATGAAGACGGAGATGGGGATGATGGCTGACAGCCTTCAGGTCTTCAAACAGGCCTTGATCGACAAGCGCGCTGCTGACGAAGCCGCCGGCCTCGATGCGCAGGCCAAGATCGAGCGCGGTCAGCGGCTCGACCGCATCACCAGCGATTTCGAAGCCATGATCGGCGAGATCGTCGAGACCGTGTCGTCGGCCTCCACCGAGCTGGAGGCGTCTGCCGCCACCCTGACCGCCACGGCGGAGCGCTCCGAAAATCTCGCCACCACGGTGGCTTCGGCATCGGAAGAAGCGTCCACCAATGTGCAGTCGGTGGCCTCGGCCACCGAGGAAATGGCGTCGTCGGTCAACGAGATCAGCCGCCAGGTGCAGGATTCCGCGCGCATCGCCAGCGAAGCGGTGATGCAGGCGGAAAAGACCAACGAGCGGATCGGCGTGCTGGCGGCCGCGGCCAGTCGCATCGGCGACGTCGTCGAGTTGATCAACAACATTGCTGGCCAGACCAATCTGCTGGCGTTGAACGCGACCATCGAAGCGGCGCGCGCTGGCGAGGCTGGCCGCGGCTTCGCGGTGGTGGCGTCGGAGGTGAAGGCGCTGGCCGAGCAGACCGCCAAGGCGACCGGAGAGATCAGTGCGCAGATCGACAGCATGCAGGCGGCGACCGGCGAGTCGGTGAGCGCGATCAAGGAGATCGGCGTCACCATCGCCCAGATGTCGGAAATCGCCTCGACCATCGCCTCGGCGGTGGAAGAGCAGGGCGCCGCGACGCAGGAGATTTCCCGCAACGTCCAGCAGGCGGCGCAGGGCACCCAGCAGGTCTCGGCCAACATCACCGACGTGCAGCGCGGAGCTACCGAAACCGGTGCGGCCTCGACGCAGGTGCTGTCGGCGGCGCGGTCGCTGTCGCGCGACAGCAACCGGCTCAAGCACGAGGTCGGCAGGTTCCTCTACACGGTCCGCGCCGCCTGACCGGCGAATAGCGGGCGGGCGCGGGGGCGATCACGCGCTGCGCGTCGCACTGGGTTCCGTCAGCGTCAGGCACCGCCGCACAATCGTCTTGCGCGAAGGTGTCTCAATAGGCAGGCGCGGCGCGCAGAAAACAGGCATTGCGCATCGTGAAGTCGGCACGCCGTCGCTCTCGGGCTCAAAACGGTTGCCCCGCCGCCACGGCCGGGTGCCAAATCGCACTGATGTCCTCGAAGTGAAGCGGTCTGATGCCGCGGACGTTGGCTATTCTGCGGGGTTCAGGTAAATCTTTGCCGGCGAATGGAAGGTCCTGCGCATCGTCCCCACGGCATTTGAGGAATACCTGTTCGATGATTGCTTTGGTGCGCATTGCGTTGAGCCGACCCTATACTTTCGTCGTGCTCGCGCTGCTGCTTCTGATCGTCGGCCCGCTGGCGGCTTTGCGCACGCCGACGGATATTTTCCCCGAGATCCGCATCCCCGTCATCGGCGTTATCTGGGGCTATACCGGCCTGCCGCCGGACCAGATGGCCGGGCGCATCACCACGCCGTTCCAGCGTGCGCTGACCACCACGGTCAATGACATCGAACACATCTCGGCGAATTCCTATGCCGGCTTCGGCATCGTCAAGATCTTCTTCCAGCCCAATGTCGATATCCGCACCGCCAACGCCCAGGTCACGGCGATTTCCCAGACGTTGATCCGGCAGCTGCCGCCGGGCGCGACTCCGCCGCTGATCCTGAACTACTCGGCGTCGACGGTGCCGATCATCAACATCGCGCTGTCCGGCGAAGGCTTCAACGAACAGCAGCTGCAGGACATCGCCTTCAACCAGTTGCGCACGCAGCTCGTCACCGTGCCCGGCGCGGCGATTCCGTTTCCGTTCGGCGGCAAGCAGCGGCAGGTCACCATCGATCTCAACCCCGGCGCGCTGCAGGCGCGCGGCCTGTCCGGCCAGGACGTTGCCAACGCACTGGCCGCGCAGAACCTGATCACGCCGGTCGGTACCCAGAAGATCGGTGCGTTCGAATACACCATCAATCTCAACAATGCCGCGGTGAAGATCGACGAACTCGGCAACCTGCCGATCCGCAGCGTCAACGGCGCCATGCTCTATGTGCGCGACATCGCCACTGTGCGCGACGGTAATTCGCCGCAGACCAATATCGTCCATGTCGACGGCAGCCGTTCGGTCATCATGCAGGTGCTGAAGGCCGGCTCGGTGTCGACGCTGGATATCATCGCCGGCATCAAGCAGAAGGTGATCGATTACGGCCCGGCGCTGCCGGACGGGGTCAAGATCAGCTATATCGGCGACCAGTCGGCGTTCGTGCGCGGCGCCATCGAGGGCGTCGCCGTCGAAGGCGTCATCGCAGCGCTGCTGACATCCGTGATGATCCTGCTGTTTCTCGGCAGCTGGCGCTCGACGGTGATCATCGCGGTGTCGATCCCGCTGTCGATCCTCGGCGCCATCATCATGCTGTCGATGATCGGCGAGACGCTCAACATCATGACGCTGGGCGGCCTCGCTCTGGCGGTCGGCATCCTGGTCGACGATGCCACGGTGACCATCGAGAACATCAACTACCATCTGGAGCACGGCAAGGACGTCGAGCCGGCCATCATGGACGGCGCCAACCAGATCGTGGTACCGGCCTTCGTGTCGCTGCTGTGCATCTGCATCGTGTTCGTGCCGATGTTCTTCCTCAACGGCATTGCGCGCTTCCTGTTCGTGCCGATGGCCGAAGCCGTGATGTTCGCCATGCTGTGGTCGTTCCTGCTGTCGCGCACGCTGGTGCCGACCATGGCCAAATACCTGCTGCACAAGCACGTGCAGCATGCCGAGGGCGAGCGACCGCCCACGCGCAACCCGCTGGTGAAATTCCAGCGCGGCTTCGAGGCCCGCTTCGAACGATTTCGCGCGGGCTATCACGGGCTGCTCGATCTGGCGCTCTCGCACCGTCCGGTGTTCGTGGTCGGCTTTCTCGGCGTTGTCGCCGTCTCCTTCCTGCTGGTGCCGTTCCTCGGCCGCAACTTCTTTCCCACCGTCGATGGCGGCAGCATCCTGATGCATGTGCGCACCCAGGTCGGCACCCGGGTCGAGGAAACCGCCAACCAGTTCGCCGACATCACCAAGGCGATCCGCAAGATCATTCCGCCGGACCAGATCGACGCGATGACCGACAATATCGGTATGCCCGTCTCCGGCATCAATCTGACCTACAACAACACCGGCGTGATCGGATCGCAGGACGGCGACTTCCAGATCAAGCTGAAGGAACACCACAAGCCGACCGCGCTCTATGTGCAGGCATTGCGCGAGCAACTGCCGCGGCAGTTCCCCGGCGTCAGCTTCGCCTTCCTGCCCGCGGATATCGTCAGTCAGATCCTGAACTTCGGGGCGCCGGCCCCCATCGATCTGCAGATCAGGGGCAACAACCTTGCCGGCAACTATGCCTATGCCAGCAAGCTGCTGGCGCAGATGCGCCGCATTCCCGGGATCGCCGACGCGCGCATCCAGCAGTCACCGAACAATCCGGGCTTCAACGTCGATGTCGACCGCACCCGCGCGCAATATGTCGGCCTCACCGCACGCGACGTCACCAATTCGCTGGTGGTCAATCTGGCGGGCAGTTCGCAGGTGGCGCCGACCTATTTCCTGAATCCGGACAACGGCATTTCCTATTCCATCGTGATGCAGACGCCGCAATACAGGATGGACTCGCTGGGCGCCCTGGAGACGCTGCCGATCACTGCCGTCAATGCAAGCACAACGCCGATCCTTGGCGGTGTTGCGAATATCAGGCGATCGGCTTCCAACGCCGTGGTGTCGCAATACGACATTCAGACCATGGTGCAGATCTACGCCACCACCCAGGGCCGGGATCTCGGCGCGGTCGCCAATGACATCTACAAGGTGATCGACGCCACCAGGGCTGATGTGCCGCGCGGCAGCAACGTCGCTTTGCTCGGCCAGGTGCAGACCATGAATTCGGCCTTCTCGGGCCTGCTGTTCGGCCTGCTCGGCGCGGTCGTGCTGATCTACCTGCTGATCGTGGTCAATTTCCAGTCGTGGTCCGATCCCTTCGTGATCATCACCGCGCTGCCGGCGGCGCTCGCCGGCATCGTCTGGATGCTGTTCATCACCCACACCACATTGTCGGTGCCGGCGCTGACCGGCGCCATCATGTGCATGGGCGTCGCTACCGCCAATTCGGTGCTGGTGATCTCCTTCGCCCGCGAGCGCTACGCCATCCTCGGCGACCCCATCGCCGCCGCCTCGGAAGCCGGCTTCGTCCGCTTCCGGCCGGTGCTGATGACCGCGCTGGCGATGATCATCGGCATGGCGCCGATGGCGCTGGGGCTGGGCGAGGGTGGCGAGCAGAATGCGCCGCTCGGCCGCGCCGTGATCGGCGGCCTGATTTTTGCTACGATTGCCACGCTGGTGTTCGTCCCGGTGGTCTTCAGTATGGTCCACAAGAAGCAGTCGCCTGCGGAAGCGGGCAGCTCGGAGTTGTCGCATGTCCACTGATCCCAAGCAGGTCGACGCGAAGCCGGTGTCCCTGCGCAAACTCGGGCTGGTCGGGGTTGTCGGCCTGTGCGCGGCCGGGGCCATCGTCGTCACCGGCATCATGGCGCGGGCGAAGACCGACAGCGAGCTGAGGAGCTGGACGGAAGCGCAGGCGATCCCGAGCGTGGCGGTCGCCAACGCCGACCCGCGGGCGCTCAACGCGACGCTGGATCTGCCGGGCCGGCTCGAGGCCTATACAAGGGCGCCGATCTTCGCCCGGGTCAGCGGCTATCTAAAGGAGTGGAGCGCCGACATCGGCGCCCAGGTCAAGGCCGGCCAGGTGATCGCCGAGATCGAGGCGCCCGATCTCGACCAGCAGCTGCTGCAGGCCCGCGCCGACCTCGCCAGCCAGCAGTCCAGCGCCCGGCTGTCGGAGGCGACGCTGACCCGCCGCAAGTCGCTGGTCGCCTCGAACTTCGTGTCGGCGCAGGAAATCGACGAGCGCTCCGCCGACCTCGCCAACAAGAAGGCGGCGGTCAATTCCGGCACCGCCAATGTCGAACGGCTGGAAGCGCTGGCCGGCTACAAGAAGATCACCGTGCCGTTCGACGGCGTCGTCACCCAGCGCAACACCGACGTCGGCGCGCTGATCTCCGGCGGCACCGGGACGGGGCTGGCGATGTTCGTGATCTCCGACATCAGGAAGCTGCGCGTCTATGTCGATGTGCCGCAGAGCTATGTGCCGGCCATCCGGATCGGTGCCAAGGCCATCATCTCGGTCCCCGATTATCCGAACCGGACCTTCCCGGCGACCGTCGAAGCCTCCTCGCAGTCGGTCGATGTCGGCTCCGGCACCACCCGCATGCAGCTGGTGCTGGACAATCCGAAGGGCGAACTGATGCCGGGCGGCTACGCCAATGTGAAGATGAGCCTGATCCGCGACAGCGCGCCGCTGCACATCCCGGCCGGTGCGCTGATCTTCAGCAAGGACGGCCTGCGCGTCGCCACCGTCACCGCGGACGACAGGATCCTGTTCAAGCCCGTGACCATCGCCCGCGACCTCGGCCGCGACATCGAAATCGGCTCCGGCATCGCGCCGGACGATCGCATCGTCACCGCGCCGCCGGATGGTCTGAACGACGGCGACCAGGTGCGGGTGTCGAATACGGCGAAAGACACCAAGCCGGCCACAGCGTCGGAAAAGCAGGACGTGAAGGGCTGAGAGTAGGTCTGACGGCCGATTGACAAAGCAACGCGGCTCTGTTTTTCCCTCTCCCACAAGCGCAGCGAAGCTGCGCGCAGGCGGGAGAGGGTGGATCGAAGCCCCGCGAAGCGGGGTTCGAGACGGGAGAGGGGCTCTTGCTTCAGAGCCCGTGGCCCCCTCTGCCGCCCGCGCTGCGCGCGGCCACCCTCCCCCACGAGGGGGAGGGGACTACAGCGCCCGAGGCCGCTACCCCACTTTCCACTCCAGCACGCCGTCCCCAGCCGCGCTGATCGTCCCCACCGTCCCCACCGTCCCCACCGGGCTGCGGTCCATGTTCATCAGATGCGCCAGCGTGGCGCCATCAGCCGGCACACGCGCCAGGGCGCGGGCATTGTCGGCGGTGCGCAGGATCACCACGCCGTGCTCGGCGTTGCCGTTGCGTCCGTAGATCACCGTAAAGCTCTCGACCGTGCCGTTGCCCGATGCTTCCGTGACATAGCGCGGCACCGGCCGGCGGTTACGGTCGGCCTCGGCCTGCACGTTGGTGTCCTGTGCCAGCGCGTCCCTGGGAGGTTGCGACGACAGCACCAGCGCATGATGTTTGGTGACGAAGCCACCCTGGCCATAGAGCAGGCCGGTTGTCGCGCCGGCGCGGATCTTGCGCACCATGGCGCAGGCGGCATGCGCCATGTAGTCGTTGAGCGGTGCACCGAAGAAGGTGAGGCCGCCGGTTACCGTGGGCATCACGTCGGCGCCGAGGCCGAGCGTCCGCCGCGCCATCTTTGGCACGCAGGGAAAGCAGCTGTATAGCTCGATGGCGTCGAAGCCCTTGTCGTTGGCCAGATCCATCGCCGCCGTCAGCACCGCATTCTGGGCGTGGCTTTCGTAGAACTGGTCACGATCGAGATAATCGCGCGGCTCCTCGGCCGAGGCGCCGCCGTGGATGTGCACCATGCGGTCCTCAGGGATCCCTGCGGCGCGCGCCTTCGCGAGGCTGGTCACCAAAATCGCCGCCGCCTGGTTGACCATCGGGTTGGCCACCATCAGCTTGGTGTAGGGCCAGGCGATCAGCCGGTTGTCGGGAGTGGGCGTGGTGATCTCGGCGGGCGTGTAGGCCTTCTTGATCCAGGCTTCGGGATTTTGGGCGGCGACTGCGGCATAGCGCGCCCACAGTTCGCCGGACTCTTCGGCCGCTTCGCGCGGCGTCAGCCCCCAATGCGCGGCCGTCGCCGCTTCGTAGAACGGATACACCGTGACCGGCTTGGCGACGCCGAGTGTGGCGGCCATCGGCCTCTGGTAGTTGGCGCCGCGCAGCGGCTCCGGCGCGTCATGGGCAAAGGGCGGCCACGGCAGTGTCACGCCGGCGCGCTCGGCCTTGGTGGCGGTCGACTGCGCCTCCGCGCCGCAGATCGCCGCCACGCGGGATTCGCCGCGCGCGATACGTTGCGCCGCCTCGTGGATGTAGCGGATCGGACTCTCGCCGCCGACAGGGCCGTAGTAGCAATGCTTCGGTGCGATGCCGAGCCTGTCGCTGAGCAGCTTTGCCGGATCGTGATAGCGCCAGCTCAGAAAATTCACGATGTCGAGGAGTCGATGTCGTGGAGCAGCCTGCCGCCGCTGTCCTGTTCCGCGCGCGTGAGTGCCTGCACCATCAGCGCCAGCGGCTCGAGGCCGGCGGCGATCTCCTTCGGATGATCGGAGAATTCGCCGACGCCGACGATGACGGGAATGCGGTCTTCAGTTTGGTCGGTCATTTTGTTGTTTCACTTTCTTAGGTCATCATCTCGCCGTCGCCCGTCGAGGCTCGCCGAAGCGGCGAGCACCTCAGGGTGACGGCTGCAACAAGCTTATCGTCATCTTGAGGTGCGCGCAGTTGCGCGCCTCGAAGGATGGCTGCGAGCTCCATCTATTCCGCTACCAGCGCAGCCAGATGCTCGGCGGCATCGGCAAAATCTTCCTTGAACTCCTGCACAACTGCGCCTGCGGATTTGACGCTGTCAATCAGACCGACGCCCTGGCCGACGAAATAGCTGACCAGGTCGCGCGCGGCGGCATTGCCAGCCGCGGCGGAACGATCGATGGAGGCGAAGGCGTCGCGGCTGATGATGCTCTGTAACGGCATGGGCAGCGCGCCCGGACTGTCCGGCCCGCGATCCCAGGCGTCGGTCCAGACGGAACGCAATTGCCGTGCGGGTTTGCCGGTGCGGCCCTTCGAGCGCACGGCATCGCGCGACGAGGCGGCGATCATCTTCTCGCGAAAGATCTCCGTCGTCTCGGATTCCACCGTGGCCAGCCACACCGAGCCGGTCCAGGCGCCGGCGGCCCCCATGGCCATGCACCCCGCCATCTGCCGTCCGGTCATGATGCCGCCAGCGGCCAGCACCGGCACGTCGCGGATCGGCTTGATGGCCTTGATCACTTCCGGCACCAGCACCATGGTCGATACCTCGCCGCAATGGCCGCCGGCCTCGGTGCCCTGCGCCACTAGAATGTCGACGCCCGCCGCCACCTGGCGGATGGCGTGCTCCCGGGCGCCCACAAGGGCCGCGACCGGCACGCCGTGCTGCTTGCCCATCTCGATCATTGCCTTGGGCGGCACGCCCAGCGCATTGGCGATCAGCCGGATCGGATGGTTGAAGGACACGTCGAGCAGTTCCAGCGCCCGCGTGCCGTCGAATGGCTGCGGCTGGTCGGCCGGCACTTCGGTCATGGTGAGCTCGATGCCGTATTTCTTCAGCAGGTTTTCGGTGAAATCGCGATGCGCCGGCGACACGCGGCTCTCCAGGCTCTTCCACGTCACGTTCTTCTCGCCGGCCGTCGACATGTTCTCCGGGATCAGCACGTCGATGCCGTAGGGCCTGCCATCGACGTGGGCGTCGATCCACTTCAGCTCCTGCTCCAGCGTCTCCGGCGAATGCACGGTGGCGCCGAGCACGCCGAAGCCACCGGCGCGGCTGACGGCGGCGACCACGTCGCGGCAATGGCTGAAGGCGAGCAGGGGAAAGTCGATCCCCAGCATCGCGCAGATTGGCGATTTCATGATGCGTTGCTCCCGGCGGGGTCGTGCCCGCTCGTTCGGCGGGTTGCTGCGACGCTAGCGCAGGAGATGCGGTGGTGCCAAGAGAGGCGAAGCTTTTGCCATTGTCGTCACCCGCGAAAGCGGGTGACCCAGTTTGCCGTCGCGCAAGCGAGTCGCTCGGAAGGCGCGTTGACTGGATCCCCGCTTTCGCGGGGACGACAGCAGTACAATGTCATTCCGCCCGGCAAAATATCGGCCGTGCGCGTCGCCGATTTCCTGCTTGCGCTTTCGCGTCATGGGGCAAATGCTGGGCGCAACAAGCAAAATAAAACGCAGGGAGCAACACCATGGCCACGCAGCCGCAATCCGCCCAGGGCAAGCCAGCCGCGCGCTATGACGTCGTCGTGGTCGGCGCCGGATTCGCCGGCCTGTACATGCTGCACCGACTGCGCGGCCTCGGTCTTACGGCGCGGGTCTATGAGCAGGGCGGTGATGTCGGCGGGACCTGGTACTGGAACCGCTATCCCGGCGCGCGCTGCGACGTCGAAAGCATGCAATATTCGTTTTCGTTCGACGACGAACTGCAGCAGACGTGGAACTGGAGCGAGCGCTACGCGCCGCAGCCGGAAATCCTGCGCTACGCCAACCACGTCGCCGACCGCTTTGACCTGCGCCGCGATATCCAGCTCGACACCCGCGTCGAGTCCGCCGTGTTCGACGAGCACAGCAACCGCTGGACGGTGACGACCTCCGGCGGCAGCGTTTCCGCGCGCCATGTCGTGCTGGCCACCGGCTGCCTGTCCAATGCCCGGATGCCGGAGTTCAAGGGCCTGCGCGATTTTCAGGGCGAGGTCTATCACACCGGCCACTGGCCGCATGCACCGGTGGACTTCACCGGCCTGCGCGTCGGTGTGATCGGCACCGGTTCGTCGGCGATTCAGTCCATTCCGCTGATCGCCGAGCAGGCGAGCCAGGTGTTGGTGTTTCAGCGCACCGCCAATTTCAGCGTGCCGGCGCGCAATGCACCGCTCACCGACGAGGAGCGCGCGCGCTGGCGCGCGGATTATGCAGAGCTGCGTCGGCGCGCCCGAGAGGATATGAAGAACGGTATCCTGCAGGTGGTGCCCGACCGCGGCGCGCTCGACGATCCCGACGATATCAGGAGCCAGAAATACCAGGCGCGCTGGACATCGGGCGGACTGACCTTCATGGGTGTCTACAACAATCTCGCGCTGGAGCAGGCTGCCAACGACACTGCGGCGAATTTCATCCGCGAAAAAATCGCGGAGATCGTTGAGGATCCCGAGACCGCAAGACTGCTGCAGCCGGACAACCATCCTGTCGGTTCAAAACGCATTTGCGTCGATACCGACTACTACGCCACCTTCAATCGCCCGAACGTGAAGCTGGTGGATATCCGCTCGCATCCGATCGAGCAGATCCTGCCGCATGCGGTGCGCAGCGGCGGCAAGGATTATGAGGTCGATGCCTTGGTGCTGGCCACCGGCTTCGACGCGATGACCGGCTCGGTGGCGAAGATCGACATTCGCGGCCGGGGCGGCCAGACGCTCAACGACAAATGGGCGGAAGGCCCGCGCACCTATCTCGGCCTGATGAGCGCCGGCTTCCCCAACCTGTTCCTGATCACCGGCCCCGGTAGTCCCTCGGTGCTGTCGAACATGATCGTGTCCATCGAGCAGCACGTCGACTGGATCGCCGACTGCCTCGCCTATATGGGCGACCGCGGCGTTGAGACCATGGAGGCGATGCGCCCGGCCGAAGACAAATGGGTGGCCCATGTCAACGAGGTCGCGCAGGGCACGCTCTATCCGCAGGCCAATTCCTGGTACATGGGCGCCAACATCCCCGGCAAGCCGCAGATCTTCATGCCCTACATCGGCGGCGTCGGCGTCTACCGACAGATCTGCAACGACGTCGCGGCAAAGGATTACGAGGGATTTGCGATGACGGTGGAGACGGTCACGCACAAGGCGGCGGCATCCTGACGAGCGCTCAACATACTCGGCCGTCATCCTGAGGCGCCGTCGCACTTGCGACGGCCTCGAAGGATGTGCCGCCTGCGCTTGTCGCCGCATCCTTCGAGGCTCGCCAAGTGGCTCGCGCCTCAGGATGACGGCAGCGGAGTGTTCGCCTCAAAACGCCGTATAGCCGCCGTCGATCACGAATGTATCGGCGGTGTGATAGGACGACGCCTTGCTCATCAGATACACCGCGATGCCGCCGAAGTCGGACGGCTCGCCGAACCGGCGCATCGGAATTCGCGGCATCACATTGGCGACGAACTTGTCGTTGGCCATCAGGCCCGCCGTCATGTCGCTCTTGATCCAGCCCGGCAGGATGGCATTGGCGGTGACGCCCTGGCGCGCCAGTTCGACGGCGAGCGCGCGGACCAGCGCGTTGATCGCGGCCTTGGTCGCGGCATAGTGCTCGTTGCGCGCGGTGCCGAAGATCGACGCAAGGCTGGAGGTCGCCACCAGCCGGCCGAACTTGTCGCCGGCTTCCGCCCGCTCGGTCATGTGCCGCGCCGCTGCCTGGAAGACGTGAAACACGCCGTCGAGATTGGTGGCGAACATGCTGCGCCACTGCTCCTCGGTGCGATCGATGAAGGCGTGGCGTCCGCCGCCGCCGATGCCGGCATTGGCAAAGCAGCCATCGACCCTGCCGAACCTTTGCAGCGTGGCATCCATGGCGGCCTTCACCGAAGCCGTGTCGGTGACGTCGCAGACCTGGCTGTCGACCTTGCCCGCGCTGCCCGCCATGGTCGCGGCCGCCATCGCATTCTTGTCGGCGTTGCGGCCCCAGATCGAGACGCTGGCGCCGGCCGCGGCCAGTGCCTGCGCGATGCCGAGGCCGATGCCGCCATTGCCGCCGGTGACGATGGCCACACGGCCGCTCAGATCGAAGATGCTCATCGGCGTTTCCGTTGTTTGGCGTGCGTTGGTCGCGCGTCCGGGGGCGATCAGGTGCTCGCGCGGGAGCATGGACAAGCGCGCCGGAAAAATCAAATATGCAGAGATCAAATGCTTCTGCCACACCGCGGAATAAACACGCGGATCATTGACGAGGAAACGATGCAGTTCACCCATGTCACGCTCGATTTCGACGGCCCGGTCGCCATCCTCACACTCGACCATCAGGAGGTGATGAATGCCGTGTCGATCGACATGCTCGGCGGTCTCGGCGAGGCGCTCGATGCGATCGACGATAAGCGCGACGAGGTACGCTGCCTGGTGATCACCGGTGCCGGCCGCGCCTTCTGCACCGGCGCCAATTTGCAGGGCCGCAACAACCAGGTGACCAAGACGAAGAGCGGCGCCGGCGCCGCGCTGGAGACCGCCTTTCATCCGTTCCTGCGCCGGCTGCGCAACCTGCATTGCCCGATCGTGACCGCGGTGAACGGCCCCGCCGCCGGCGCCGGCATGAGCTTCGCGCTGATGGGCGACATCATCCTGTGCGCGCGCTCGTCATATTTCCTGCAGGCATTCCGCCGCATCGGGCTGGTGCCGGATTGCGGCTCGACCTGGCTGCTGCCGCGCCTGGTCGGCAAGGCGCGCTCGGTGGAGCTGTCGCTGCTCGGCGAGCGGCTGCCTGCCGAGAAGGCGCTGGAATGGGGCCTGATCAATCGCGTTCATGAGGATGCGGTCTTGATGGAGGAGACCATGAAGCTCGCCCACGACCTCGCCAACGGCCCGACGGTGTCGCTGTCGCTGATCCGCAAGATGTACTGGGAGAGTTCGGAGAATTCCTTCGAGGAGCAGATCAACCTCGAATACGAATCGCAGCGCATCGCCGGCGCTACCGAGGATTTCAAGGAAGGCGTCTCCGCGTTCCTCGAAAAACGTCCCGCCAAGTTCAAGGGCAAGTAACTGCGCGTGGGCGGCTTGACCGCCGCGGCAACCATGGACGAGCTGCTGGCGCGCAGCGCGGCGGCGTGGTGTCCGGGCGCTACCGGCGTGACGTCGGCGGTGCGCCTGTCCGGCGGCGCCAGCCAGGAGACGTGGTCATTCGACATCGTGCATCCCGATGGCGCGATCGGCGCCATCCTGCGTCGTGCGCCGCAGGGTTTTGGCGCGGCATCGGGGCGCGCCTGCGGGCTCGACACCGAGGCGGCCTTGATTCGGCTGGCCCGGAACGCCGGCGTGCCGGCGCCGGTGGTGCTGCATGTGCTGGAGGATGGTGACCGGCTCGGCACCGGCTTCATCATGCAGCGGATCGACGGCGAGACCATCCCGCGGAAGATTCTGCGCGATGCGATTTTCGCCGGGGTGCGCCCGAAACTGGCGCGACAGGCCGGCGCCATCCTGGCAAAAATCCACGGAATCGCGCTGCCACAATTGCCTGAACTTCGTCGCATGACTGCCGCAACGGAAATCGACGAACTTGCCCGCGACATCCGCAGCTTCAACTGGCCGCGGCCGGTATTCGAATTGGCACTGCGCTGGCTCCGCGATCGCGACCCCGGTCCGCCGGAGCACACCACCCTCGTGCATGGCGATTTCCGTCACGGCAATCTGATGATCGGGGCCGACGGCATCCGCGCCGTGCTCGACTGGGAGCTGGCGCACACCGGCGATCCCATGGAAGATCTCGGCTGGATCTGCGTCAATTCCTGGCGGTTCGGCGAGATCGACAAGCCGGTCGGCGGCTTCGGTTCGCGTGAGGATCTGTTCGCCGGCTATCAAGAAGCCGGCGGCGGCCGCATCGATGCCGAGCGCGTCAAGTTCTGGGAAGTGATGGGCACCTTGCGCTGGGGCGTGATGTGCTGCGGCATGATGCAACGGTTTCGCGAGGGACCTGAGCATTCGGTCGAGCGCGCCATGATCGGGCGCCGTTCGTCGGAAACCGAGATCGATCTGTTGCGGCTGCTGGCACCGCGGGCATGATCCCGAAAAGTGGAATCCGGTTTTCGGACAGGATCATGCCCCGTCAAGAAGGATCATGAAATGCAGGACGAACCGACCCCGGTTGAACTGATCAATGCGGTCGCCGAGTTTCTCCGCGCCGACATCGTGCCGCAAATTTCCGGCCACGCTGCCTTCAAGCTGCGGGTCTCGCTCAATGCGCTCGATCTGGTGGCGCGGCAATTGTCGTTGCAGGGGGAGCGATGCCGCGGAATTGCACGGTCTGACTATGCTGCTCGGCGTGCACGGCACGCTGGCAGGCTTGAACGCAGACCTTGCCGAACGTATTGCGCAGGGCAACATCGATCTGGAAACGCCCGGCGTGAAGGATCATCTGTGGCAGACGACGCTAGCGAAGCTGGCTGTCGATCAGCCAAACTACGCGGCGTATCAAGAAGAACTCAAAAAGTAGCTACGCACTGGCGCTAGCCACACGTGTCCCGGACGCGGTGCAGCGCTCTTTGCGCTGCTCCGCAGATCCGGGACCCATGGGCGACAAGAAAAGTGGGCCCCGGATCTGCGAAGCAACACTTCGTGTTGCATCGCGTCCGGGGCACGCAACAGTTTGTTACTTTCCCACCCAGTTCGGCTTGCGCTTTTCCGCAAACGCCTTCGGGCCCTCGATATAATCCTGCGACGCCACCATCGCCTTCACCGCGGGATATTCGCGCTGCTCGGCGATGGCCTGTTCCAGCGATACGGCCAGCCCGCGTTCGATGACCTGCTTGGAGGCGCGGATCGACATCGGACTGTTGCCACAGATGGTCTGTGCCCAGCGCTCGGCAGCGGCCAGCGCCTGGCCCTGCGGCACCACCTCGTTGACGAAGCCGAGTTCAAGGCCCTCCTGTGCTTTGACATGGCGGCCGGTGAGGATCATGCCCATGGCGCGCTTCAGACCGATCTGACGCGGCAGCCGGTGCAACCCGCCGGCCATGGCGGCAAGGCCGACGCGCGGTTCGGGCAACGCGAACACCGCATTCTCCGAGGCGATGATCAGGTCGCAGGCCAGCGCGATCTCGAA
The DNA here is from genome assembly GCF_026015985.1 of Rhodopseudomonas sp. P2A-2r. Lineage (GTDB taxonomy): Bacteria > Pseudomonadota > Alphaproteobacteria > Rhizobiales > Xanthobacteraceae > Tardiphaga. The sequence goes on from NZ_CP110389.1 coordinate 1,652,462, forward strand.
CCCCCGCCCATGGCGACGCCGTTGACCGCGGCGATGATCGGTTTGTCGCAATCGAACCGCGCGGTAAGTCCGGCAAAGCCCGACGTGTTCCAGCCGCGCTTGCCGCCGGCAGCCTGCCATTTCAGGTCGTTGCCGGCGCAGAACGCCTTGTCGCCGGCGCCGGTGACGATCGCCACCCATTGTTCGGGGTCGGCGGCGAAGTCGTTGAACACGTCGTGCAGCTCATTGTGTGCGTCGGTGTGCAGCGCGTTGTACACTTCGGGCCGCGACAGCGTCACGATGGTGATCGGACCCTTGCGGGTCACGGTCGAGAATTGCAGAGCCATTGCGGCCTCCCTTGTTTTTTCGTTGTGCAGAATATCCGGCGATGGGCCGCGCTTGACTTGATCTGACGATGTCATCTTAATCGCTCGATTAACAAGAGCAACAAAGCTCGCGACAGAACCGGGAGAGCGCCTTGGATTTTTCATTGCCGGCCGATCTGGTCGCCTATCTCGCCGAGCTCGATCGCTTCATCGCCAAAGAGATCAAGCCGATCGAGGATGCCGACGACAACATCCGCTTCTTCGATCATCGCCGCGAATGGGCGCGCACCGATTTCGAGAATGGCGGGCTGCCGCGCCATGAGTGGGAAGCGCTGCTGCGCCGCGTGAAAACGCTGGCCGATGATGCCGGCCATCTGCGCTTCGCGATCCCGAAGGCCTATGGCGGCAAGGCCGGCTCCAATCTGTGGATGGCTGTCATCCGCGAGCATTTTGCCGCAAAGGGTCTTGGCCTGCACAACGACCTGCAGAATGAGCACTCCATCGTCGGCAACCTGCCGCTGGTGACGATGCTCGACCGCTATGGCCGCGACGACCAGAAGGCGATGATCGAAGGCTCGATCACCGGCAAGTACCGCATCACCTTCGGACTCACCGAACCCGAGCATGGCTCCGACGCGACCCATATGGAAAGCCGCGCGGTGCAGGCGACGCGCAACGGTGTCTCCGGCTGGGTGATCAATGGCGAAAAGATGTGGACCACCGGCATGCATGTGGCGACCCATTGCGCGCTGTTCGCGCGCACTTCGGGCAATGACGGCGATGCGCGCGGCATCACCTGCTTCCTGGTGCCGGCGAAAGCCGAGGGCGTGAAGATCGAGGAGTATCTGTGGACCTTCAACATGCCCACCGATCATCCGCGCGTCAGTTTCACCGACGTGTTCGTGCCGGACGATGCGCTGTTTGGCGAGGTCGGCCGCGGCCTGTCATTGGCGCAATGCTTTGTGCATGAGAACCGCATCCGCCAGGCGGCAAGTTCGCTGGGTGCCGCGGTGTACTGCATCGAGGAAAGCGTCAAATACGCGCGCGAGCGAAAACCGTTCGGCAAGGCGCTGGCCGAGAACCAGGCGATCCAGTGGCCGCTGGTGGAGCTTGCCACCCAGGCAGAGATGCTGCGGCTCTTGATCCGCAAGACCGCGTGGGAAATGGACAAGCTCACCCAGGCGGAAGTCGAGCACACGCTGTCGGATCGCGTCTCGATGTGTAATTTCTGGGCCAACCGGCTGTGCTGCGAGGCTGCCGACCGCGCCATGCAGGTCCATGGCGGCATGGGCTATTCCCGTCACAAGCCGTTCGAGCACATCTATCGCCACCACCGCCGCTACCGCATCACCGAAGGCAGCGAGGAAATCCAGAAACGCAAGGTCGCGGGATTCCTGTTCGGCTACATGGGGGCGGGGAAACACTGAATGTTACCTCTCCCCGCCTAGCGAAGCTGCGCTTCGCCGGGCGGGGCAAGGAAAAAGGGCGCCCCCTCAGTTCGCATACCTCGCGGTCAGATCCCGCGAGATCTTCGCGCCTTCGTCGATATAGCGGCGGATGGCGATGCCGGCGGCCGGGGTGCAGGTCCGGTAGGTCTGCTGGAACCCGTTATAGCCACGGTTGAAGCCGGCGATCATGCGGGCGCGGCGCTCGCCGGACGGTGTCTCGGCATCGACCAGCGCCTGCATCTCGTTGCGCCATTTGGCGCCTTCGTTGCTGCCGCAGATGCCGCGCAGATAGTGCAGGGTGCCCAAGATCTCCGCCAGCCGCTGCAGGTCGCCGTCGAACGGCGCAGCCGCGTCCTGCGCCCGGATCGGCCCCAGGCCGCAGGTCGCGAGAATGAAGAAGGCAACGGTGAGACGTTTGAGCATGAAGGGTATCCGGAGCTGCCGAGATATGCCTTCTCGGGGCGGGCGGTGCAAGGCAATGCCGGGTCGTATCGGATGCCGGGCCGTCAGGCGCCGATCAGGGCCCGGGCGGCGGCGATGATCTCGGGCAGGCCGGGGGTCAGCGGGCGGTCGCCGGGGGCATCGGGCGGCAACCAGGCCAAATCGTCGAGTTCCTCGTTCAGCACAGGTTCGCCGGCGCGCCAGCGCGTGGCGAAGGACATGATGACGAAATGCGCGGTGCTGCCGTTGGCGCCGGGCAGCACCTCGCGCCACCCGGCCAGCCCGGCAATGTCGATCTGCAGCCCGGTTTCTTCCATCACCTCGCGCCGCAACGCGATCTCGAGCGATTCCCCGAACTCGACCCGGCCGCCGGGGAGCGACCACAGGCCGAGACCGGGCGCACGGGCACGGCGGACCAGCAGGATCCTGCCGTCACGGAAGATCGAAGCGCTCACCGCAAGCTGCGGCCGGATGGGAGTTTGCGGGCTCATGAGGGTCAATGGGTCATGATGTAATCGACGTCGGGCTCCTGATCCCGGCCGTTGATGACGCCACCAGCCACCGCCACCAGCGGCTTGACCCAGCCGACCGCCTGTTCGGCCAGGGTGGCGCGGGTCTTGTCCTGCTTGGCCTCGCGCATGGCATCGCCGACCGCCGTCAGGATCGATGTCATGGTGGCGACGACGGTGTCGAATTCGGCGCGAACGGGGAGGCTCGCCGATTCATAGGAGGCGATCGCCAGGTCACGCGACTTGAAGTTCGATTTGATGAAATGCTCGGCGTAGGTCAGCGGCTCCCACTCCAGGAACAGCTCGAAGCAATCGGGCATGTCCGGAATCATCTCAAGAAGCATGATGGCTTCGTTGAAGTGGTTCAGGTAGTCCGTGGCGAGGCCGGTGCGCGGATTGATGTTGGCGGCGATCAGTTCGGCAGCGGACGCAGGCGTGCCGGCATCGGCATCATCCGGATTGTGGCGATCAGTCTGCGCCGGTTTTTGAGCCGTCATGGTCATCTTTGGCACTGTCGGCGTTTCAGGTTAAAACCACCTGAAGAGATTGGCGCATAGGTGAGTCAATGTGCGGGCGTTTTGTCATTACATCCGCACCGGCGGCACTGAGGCAGGTATTTGGCTACGCCGAGCAGCCCAATTTTCCGCCGCGGTACAATGTTGCGCCGACGCAACCGATCCCCGTGGTTATCCTGGAGAACGGCGCGCGGCACTTTCGCCTGATGCGCTGGGGCCTTTTGCCGTCATGGGTGAAGGATCCCCGCAAGTTCACGCTGCTGATCAATGCGCGCAGCGAAACCGTGCAGGAAAAGCCGGCCTTCAGAAATGCCATCCGGCGGCGTCGCTGCCTGATCCCGGCAGACGGCTATTACGAGTGGCAGACCATCGACAAACGCAAACAGCCGTACTTCATCCATCAGCGCGATGCGCAGCCGTTCGGTTTTGCGGCGCTGGCGGAAACCTGGATGGGACCGAACGGCGAGGAAGTCGACACCGTGGCCATCGTCACGGCGGCGGCCAGCACCGGCATGTCGGTGCTGCACCAGCGCGTCCCGGTGACCATCGCGCCGGATGACTTTTCGCGCTGGCTGGATTGCAGCAGCGACAACGCATCGGACGTGATGCCGCTGCTGCACGCGCCTGACGATGGCGACTTCGTCTGGCACCCGGTCTCGCCAGCGGTCAATAAGGTCGCCAATGACGACGCGCAATTGATCCTGCCGATATCGGCCGCCGAGGCCGCGGCACCGCCGGCAAAAAAGCCGGTCGCGCGCAAGGTGGCCATGGCTGCGCCGGAAGATGGCGGGCAGGGGTCATTGTTCTAAGCACACTGTCGTTCCGGGTTTGCTCGGGCGTTGCCCTCGCGCCCTGGAGCAACAGTTTAGATCACGGCGTCAATTCACGTCCGTCGAGCCACTTCGCATAGATGACGCGCTCCTGCTCACCGAATCCGATCGACTCGTAAAATGCCTTCACCCGCGTGTTGTCGCCGCGCACCATCAATTGCAGCTTTTCGATGCCGCGTGCACGCAGCCAGTTCTCCGCCGCCGTCATGATGGCGCGGCCGAAATCCCTGCGTTGATGATCGGGATCGACGCTGACGTAGTAGACCCATCCGCGATGGCCGTCATGGCCGACCAATACCGATGCGACGATGCTGTCGCCATCGTGGCCGACCAGCACATCGGCATTGTTGCCGGAGCGTGCGAGCCGGATGTCGGCTTCCGGATCGTTCCACGGCCGCACCAGTCCGCAGCGCCGCCACAGCGCGATGACGCCGGCTATATCCGCATCTGTCAGTGACGAGACTTTCATCGCTCGACCGCCAGCAACACCTTGCCGGGATTGAGAATGCCGAGCGGATCGAGCATCGCCTTCAATGAGCGCATCAGCTCGATCGCTACCGGATCCTTCACCGAGGGCAGGTCGGCGGCCTTCAACCGGCCGATGCCGTGCTCGGCCGAGATCGAACCGCCCATGCGCAGCACCACCTCGAACACGACTTCGTTGACGTCATGCCAGCGCGCCAGGAAGTCCGCCGCGGTCCAACCCTCCTTCGGCTGGGTCACGTTGTAGTGGATGTTGCCGTCGCCGAGATGGCCGAACGGCACCGGCCGCGCACCCGGCATCAGCTTCAGCACTGCGGCATTGGCCTCAGCGATGAAAACCGGCACCGCGGCGACCGGCACCGAGACGTCGTGCTTGATCGAGCCGCCTTCCGGCTTCTGTGCCGGGGAAATCTCCTCGCGCAGTTTCCAGAACGCCTGGCGCTGGTTGAGGTTTTCCGCGATCGCGGCGTCGTCGACAATGCCGTCTTCGAATGCGCGCTCGAGGATGGCTTCCAGCGTGGCGCGCGCATCCTCGCGCATCGACGACAATTCCATCAGCACGTACCAGGCATGCTTGCTCTGCAAGGGATCGCGGACGCCGATGCCGTGGCGGACGCTGAAATCCACCGCGATGTTGGCGATCAGCTCGAAGCTGGTCAGGCTGCCGGCGGCCTCGTTGCGCGCGATGGCCAGCAGCTTCAGCGCGTCGTCCGGCGACTTCAATCCGACGAAGGCGGTCTCGACCGCGCGCGGCTTCGGGAACAGCTTCAATGTCGCTGCGGTGATGATGCCGAGCGTGCCTTCGCCGCCGATGAAGATGTTGCGCAGGTCGTAGCCGGTGTTGTCCTTCTTCAGCTTGGTCAGGCCGTTGAGGATGCGGCCGTCGGCCAGCACCACTTCGAGCCCGAGCGCCATTTCGCGCGCCACGCCATAGGCCAGCGCCGTGGTGCCGCCGGCATTGCTGGACAGGTTGCCGCCGATCGTGCAGCTGCCCTCGGAGCCCAGCGACAGCGGGAACAGCCGGTCGGCCTCGGCAGCGCGCGCCTGCGCATTTTGCAGGATCATGCCGGCTTCCACGGTCATGGTGTTGGATTCGGTGTCGAGATCGCGCAGCCGGTCCATCCGGCGCATCGACAGCACGACTTCGCCGCCATAGGGCGTCTGTCCGCCGACTAGACCGGTATTGCCGCCCTGCGGCACCAGCGCGGTGCGGGTTTCGCTGGCGAGCTTGCAGATCGCAGCGACCTCGGCCGTCGAGCCGGGCCGCAGCACCAGCGGCGAGGTCCCGCGGAACAGGTTGCGGTCCTCGGTCACGTATTGATGGACGTCGGCCTGGTCGGTGACGGCATATTTTTCGCCGACAATGGCGCGAAAGCGCGCGATGGTGTCGGGCGAAAGGGCGGCGGGCGTCGGATAAGCGATGTTCATGCGGTTTCCCGTGCGTTTCTTGGTCTTGCTTCGTTACACCGCGGCGCGGCGCAGCCGGTCGTTGATGGCTTCGCCGAGGCCGTGGTCCGGCACCGGCATCACCGCGATGCCGGCGGCGCCCCGGGCATCGAGGGCGCGAAGATAGCCGAAAAGATTGGTTGCGGCTTCAGCGAGATCGGCCAATCCGGATAGATTCATCACCGCGATGGCTTTGTCCATGCCGGGCAGGACTGCGGGCCCGAAGGCCAGCAGCGCCTCGCCGGGACGGACCTCGTCCGCCATCAGCCGCACCGGCGTACGCGGTGCGTAATGCGAGGCCAGCATGCCCGGCGCGAGCGGCTGCGCCATGGCGCCGTCCGGGTCCTGGGGCGGTTGCAGCAGGGCCCGCCCGAGCACCTGCTCGATGGCCTCGCGCGGCAGCCCGCCCGGGCGCAGCAGCATCGGCTGCTCGAAACAGCCGACGATGGTCGATTCGACGCCGACCGAAACCGCACCGCCGTCGACAATGAGGTCGATACGGCCGGCCAGATCGCTCTGCACATGGGCCGCGGTGGTCGGGGAGACGTGACCGGACAGGTTGGCCGAGGGCGCCACCACGGCGCCGCCGAAGGCCCGCAGCAGCGCCACCGCCACCGGGTGGGCCGGTATTCGGACGGCGACAGTGTCTAGCCCGGCGGTGGCGAGATCCGCGACAGGGCAGTTCGGCGCCTTCGGCAGTACCAGCGTCAGCGGCCCCGGCCAGAACGATTCGGCGAGATTCAGCGCTTCGGCATCGAAAACGGCGATGTTTCGTGCGGCCGCGAGGTCTGCGACATGGGCGATCAGCGGATTGAAGGCCGGGCGGCCCTTGGCCTGATAAAGCCGGGCAATCGCCGCCGCGTTGCCGGCGTCGGCGCCGAGCCCGTAGACGGTCTCGGTGGGAAACGCCACCAGACCGCCGTTTCGCAGGCAGCGGGCGGCATCCTTCAGCGCGTCAGGATCGGCGGCGGTCATCCGGGTGGTCAGGCCCACGGCCATGTCAGGGCATCCTTCATTGTATCGCAGGTTCTTTAGCGGGGTTCTTGCGGTATGCGAAACCCAAGGCTATAAGCCGCCCATTGTCGGAGTGTGGCTCAGCCCGGTAGAGCACTGCGTTCGGGACGCAGGGGTCGCAGGTTCAAATCCTGCCACTCCGACCAATTGATCAATAGCTTAGCCTTTTCAACGCTTTCCCGGGCAACGGAATGGGCAATGAAATAGGCTAGCCGAGCGCCAAGGTGCTCAAAATTCCGGTATCAGACTAGCTTAGCTAGCGGGGTGAGGGCCTTGTGCAACTAATTGCACAGCTCGAATAACCGACACGATTACCGTCCAGAATCGAAACCCTTTGAGCGCACCGGCAACGGGGGCGCCGACTAAGAGGGGCATCGGTTCAATGAGGCAATCCGCATCCAGGACCGCCTGGCCGAGATCAAGAACGACGTAGGCGCGTTGGACCGGGTCTTGGGGACGCTTGGCTATACTGGCGATCTGGACGCTTGCGCTAGGAGGAAGCTCCCTCGCGCGTCGAGGTGAATGCTCATCAAGTGCAGCGCACCATCGATACGAATGAAGTCGCATTGAAAATATGAAGATATCTCGCCTGTTTGAATTCGCTGGAAATCAAACAATATGCCCAGAGGTGGGAAGCGCGAGGGTGCGGGGCGAAAGCCTAAGGAAAAAGCGGGGCCGCCGCTAAAGCTTGTGCCGTCCGCGCCGCCACCAATGCAGTCGGACCCGTCGGTTGTCGATGGACTGACCGAGCCGCAATGGTCCGCCCAGTTCACCGACGAGCTCGATCAGGATCTCGCTCGGCGGCAGTGGCGCATCATCATCGGTGAGCTGCGCAGCTCCGAGAAGCTGGCGAATGCCAACGAGCGCCAGGTCAAGCGCCTGGTCGACGCTTACGTGCTCTACGAAATCGCGATGCGCCACGTCGCAGATGAGGGAGCAGTCTTCCCGCGCAAGGGCAAGAAGCAGCCCGCATACAATCCGTGGTTCACAATTTTGAAGGACGCGAACGCGATGGCGTCAGCCGCTGAGGCAGAGCTGACGATCACGCCGCGCCGGCGCAACAATGGCGGAAAAGTCCAAAGGCAAAAGCCGACCGTCGTCGGGGGTGGGTATCTCAAGGCGGTTGCCAAGTGATCCGACCACGCAATGGGCGCAGGATGTCGTAAGCGGGAAGATTGTTTCAGGCGATCTCGCACGCTGCGCCGCCGAGCGTCATCTGAAGGATTTGGTCGACGGCGCACCCATCTTGCCAACGTAAAAACGACGGCCGAGCGTTCATCGCTTATGATGGCGGCGCGTTAGATGCGCGGATGTCGCTGCATCGATGCATTTGAACGAAATCGTTTAGTCGGCCTTAAGGGTAACCGCAGCCAAGAAGGATCCATTTGTTAAACTTGACGTTATCTCACGATGGGAAACGCTCTGACCATTATTGTCGAACAGGTGGATCAGCAAATCCCTCCGCCCTACGGGGCCGTTTTGCTTAAGAACGGAAGTAGGGAAGTGATGATGGCTCGCAGGGCCTACGAAGACAAGCTGGGCAGCGCGCCGGAACCCACGAGGCTAGAAAAGAGCGCATAGGGCGCAACATCAGCAACGCACTTTGCTCAAGAGCGCTGCGCTGGAACGCAATAATAGCGCGGTTTTACTTCGCTATTTGCGTGCACCTTCCAGGCCTCGCCAGCGCTTTGGCATGCGGTCAAGTCTGCTAACCCAGGAACAGAGGTCATGCTTACGCCGGATGAAGAGTTGGAATAGCCTAGTAATAGTACAAGAATGTAAGTCATTTTCTCATCCCTGTTCGCTGCTTAGCAGCGCTCGGCCCTTACAGGCTAGCGCCATTGTGTCCATGTGCGCCGCCGCCTCATGAAGCGCCGACCTTACCATCTCCGACTGGTCGCTGGCGAGTTTCCTGATCATGCGGCCGGCCTGCCGATAGGTCGCGACGTCCGTCCGAAAGCAGTCTCCGTCGTGTGAACATAGGCCGGTGCGGACGCATGATCCGCTCTGGTCCTGGCACAGCATCATGGCCGCCGCGAACTGGTCATGGTTTTCATTGTCCAGCGCCAGCCATTTCTCATGCGCCACAGCAGCACTCCTGGGTCACCATCGCAATGACAGCCTTGGCCGTCGTACTGCGAGATCGCCGGCCGCCGCAACGGCGTGCTGATCTCGAACGACGCCGGCGAAGCCGTGGCCTATGCCATGTTCAAGCTGGAAGACCGCGGCCCGATGATGATCGAGCCCGGCTGGAAGGTCTACAAGGGCATGATCATCGGCGAGCACACCCGCGAGAACGATCTCGAACTCAACGTGCTCAAGGGCAAGCAGCTCTCCAACATCCGCACTACCTCGAAGGACAAGCCGTCCGCCTGACCCCGCCGATCCGCATGACGCTGGAAAAGGCGCTGGCCTATATCGAGGGCGACGAGCTGGTGGAGATCACCCCGAAGTCGATCCGCCTGCGCAAGAAGCATCTCGACGCCGCCGATCGCAAGCGCGCCGAAAAGACCAAGGAAGTGGTGGCGTAACGTCACGACGCCTTTCTTCGACTTGCTATCAAAATGCCGGCTCGCGCCGGGCATTTTTGTTTCACGTCATTCCGGGGCGCGAGGGCGCAGCCCGCACCCCGGAACGACAGCGTTGTGCGGGCCGCCTTGAATTGTCCGCATCACGACAAATTTGCTGGCACGCAACTTGCGATGATGGAGTTGCACCCGCGCGAAGCACGGTCGCTTTGGCCTGTTCGCGACAATCTCCATCAAGGACTCCCATTATGGTCGCCATTGCAGACACGCCGTTCGCCCGGCTCGACACCGAAGGCCGGCTGCTGAAGCCGGTGCTCAGCGCCAATACCCATGTCGACGGCCGCTTCGGCTATCGCGGCGACATCTCCTATGACGCGCCCGACACCGTCATCAGCGAAGTGTTCGCGGTGTCGGAAAGCGGCAAGCCGGCGATCGGCTTCCTCGCCGGGTCGATCAAGGACTACGCCTCGCTGCCGAAGCTGGTGGAAACCTTCGGGGCCGCCTTCGACGGCGACGGAAAATATTTCATCTACATCGCCGATCTGCCGCAGGGCAACCGCTTCGCCATCAAGTTCGGCGACGTCAATATCTTCGCCATCTCGATCGACGGCACCTCGGTCTATAACGAGCTGATCGACACCTTCTATGTCGACAAGACCAAGCTGAAGAAATTCGACACCTCCGCCAAGCTGGATGCGCTGGCCGATGTCGGGCTGAAGTATGCGACGCTGTCGGACTATAGCGCGCTGTCCTATGACGACGGCTTGAAACAGAAGAACGCCGCCTGAGCGGATCCCGTTCGACGCGGCCTGCTTTGCACGGCCTCTCTACACGTCATCCCTGACCTTCCTTCACCCTCCCCTGGAGGAGGGTGAAGGAAGCGCTCGCCCCACCGGCGGCTTGAATAATTCGGGCAACCGGCTATCCCGGTGTCACGACAATCGCGCGGGCGGCATGGCCGGTCGCGGAGGGTCGTCGATGGATCTGCCGCGAAGCCAGAAACCGATGACCGCACGCCTTCCTTCCGACGTCGACATCGCCATCATCGGCGCCGGCGCCGCCGGCCTCGGCGCCGCCCGCGCGCTGGAAGGGTCCGGCCGCACGATGATCGTGCTGGAGGCCCGTGACCGCATCGGCGGCCGCGCGCACACCGTGATGGCGGCGGCCGCCGTCGCATTCGACATGGGCTGCGGCTGGCTGCACTCCGCTGACAAAAACTCCTTCGTTGCCATCGCGAAGCAACTGGACTTCGCCATCGATAAGGCCCGCGCGCCGTGGCGCGAGGGCAGCTACGAGCGCAGCTTCCCGAAGGCCGACCGGATCGATTTCTTCAAGGCGATCGACACGTTTTACGACCGTGCCGAGGCCGCCGCGGAAAACGAGCCGGACGCCGCCGCCAGCACCTGCCTGGAGTCCGGCAATCGCTGGAATCCGATGATCGATGCCATCAGCACCTATATCAACGGCGTCACGCTCGATCATGTCTCGCTGCATGACATGGACGCCTATGAGGACTGCCGGTGATCTACGTACTGTGCGCTTCTATACAGATAATGCCAGAACAATTTCGCACCGCGAAATAGGCCACTGCCATTTTCAAATTAGGTCACTATGTCCGGAAACAGGCCAGTACCTCTTAGAGCTTCTGAACAAGTCGAAGCCGCAATAAAAGAGGCCGCCAACTGAGGCGGTCTTACTGCCCCTTTTCCGGGGCGCAAAATTTTACTTCCTCCTCGGCTTTGAGCTTCAACAATATTTCGTGCTCAGCAGCAGTATGAGGTTCTGCGAGGCGCTTTTTGAAAAGCGCTAAGTTTTCTTGTTGGATGAACCGATCCATAAGAGCGCTCCGCTGGGGGAGGGGCTGGAGCAAATGCGCTCTCAGGCACCGATGACTACCGAGGATAGATCGATGATATTTTACAACGGGCTTGCTTATGCTCGGTTCCAAACAAATCAAATCAGGCCACTCCCATTTTCAAACTAGGCCACTAGGGGTCGAAACAGGCCAGCACCAAAGGATGGAGCGAACAGCCGCAGAACGGGCAACGAATTGGCAATGAAATGGGTGTTTTGAGCGTGAACAAAGCGTGTCAGATCGAAGGGCGGGACGAATAAATTCAATAGCTTACGATAGATACCCCGCGTTCGGGACGCAGGGGTCGCAGGTTCAAATCCTGCCACTCCGACCATGCCATCCCGGGGCCTGATGCTCCCGAGCCCGAATAGGGCCTTTGGCTGCGCCCCGTGCGCCTGTTCCCAACAAGCCGGCCGTCCATCGTCACGGCCTGATCGATATTCGATCCTCATCCATGCACCAACCTGTTCGCCTTCAGCGGCCCCGCTGCTGGCGCCGCCGCTGCACGCCGATGATGTCGTGCGCCTTCACCGGCCATTCGCGAAAGCGTGGGTTCACTTTTCTGCGCATATCACGCAAGTTAGATTGTAAATTGCGCAATATGAGCATTTTATATCCAAGAGAAGCTCCTATTTCTAGAATGATGCGCGATGTAATCAATCGTGCAGGGACGGAAGGACATAAGATGCAGATTCCAATCAAGCGCGCGATCGAGAAGGTGCCGGGCGGCATGATGACGGTGCCGCTGTTGCTCGGCGCGCTGATCGCGGCGTTCTTTCCGGGAACGCCGAAGTTCTTCGGTTCGTTCACCGGTGCGCTGTTCTCCGGCGGCGCCCTGACCATCCTCGCCGTGTTCTACGTCTGCATGGGCGCCAGCATCGACTTCAAGGCGACGCCCTACATCGTCAAGAAGGGCGGCACGCTGCTGATCGTGAAGGTCGGCGTGGCCATGATCCTCGGCCTGATCTTCGGCCGCTTCCTCGGCGAAGCACCGATCACGGCCGGCATCTTTGCCGGCGTCTCGACGCTGGCCATCGTCGCCGCCATGAACGACACCAATGGCGGGCTCTACATGGCGCTGATGGGGCAATATGGCCGTCCGCGCGACGTCGGCGCCTATACCATCATGACGCTGGAAAGCGGCCCGTTCCTGACCATGATCACGCTCGGCGTCGCCGGCCTGTCGTCGTTCCAGTGGCAGGCGCTGGTGGGCGCCATCCTGCCGCTGGTGATCGGCATGATCATCGGCAATCTCGACCGTGAGATGCGCGCCTTTCTTAGCAAGGCCGTGCCGGTGATGATTCCGTTCTTCGCCTTCGCGCTCGGGACCGGATTGAATCTGTCGCAGGTCTGGCAGGCCGGCCTGCTCGGTTTGGGCATGGGCGTCGCCGTCGTCATCGTGACCGGCATTCCGCTGTTCTTCGCGGATCGCTTGACCGGCGGTAATGGCGTCGCGGGTGTCGCAGCAGCGTCCACCGCGGGCAATGCCGCGGCCGTGCCGGCCATCGTCGCAGCAGCCAATCCGGCCTATGCGGATGCCGCCGGTCCCGCGACCATCCTGATTGCCGCTTGCGTGGTAGTGACCGCGATCCTGACGCCGATCCTCACTTCGTGGGTCGCCAGCAAGGTCGGCCGCGATGTCGAACCGGTCGAGAAAGATGCGGAGGTTTCCGCCATGATGAAGCCCGCGGCGAACGTGGCGGGCGACTGAGCATGGCAAATGACTGGCTGATCCTCGCGGACGATCTCACCGGTGCTGCAGACTGCGCCATCGCCTTCGGCAGACGAGGGCGGGCGGCGGCGGTGATGTGGGACGATGTGGCCGACGCGTCGGATCGCCAGTTGCCGGTGCTGGCCTACGATGCCGCGAGCCGGGCGCTGTCGGCCGAGGCCGCAGGCCGCCGCCATGCCGATGTGCTGGCGCGGTTGTCCGAGCCGGGGCGTATCCTGTTCAAGAAGATCGACTCGACGCTGCGGGGACAGCCGGCGGCGGAAATCGTCTCCGCATTGAAGCATCTCACGTCGCAGTCGGGTCCGGCCTTCGGCGTGTTCGCGCCGGCCTTTCCGGCCACCGGCCGGACCACCATCGACGGACGCATTCGCGTCAAGGGGCGCGCGCTCGAGACGGCCGAGGTCTGGGTGCGCGAACACACCTATCCCACCGCCGATCTGGTCGACGTGCTCGCCTCGGCGGGCATTCGCGGCGAGAAAGTCAGCCTCGCCATGGTGCGCGGCGGCGAGTTGAAATCCACGTTTGCCCGCATGGCGGCCGAAGGCGACATGGTCGCCGCCTGCGATGCCGAAACCGATCACGACCTGCATCTGATCGCCGAGGCCAGCCTGCACGCCTCGGCCTCGACCTTCTTCATCGGTAGCGCCGGTCTCGCGCACGCGCTGGCCGGCCTCGATGCCGACACCGACGCCGAGCCGCTGCGCATTCCGACCAGTGCACTCGGCACGCTGATTGTCGTCGGCTCGCTGGCCGGCGCATCCCGCGACGCGGCGCGCCAACTGGCAGCGACCGGCACCGTCGAACATTTCCCGGTGTCGCCTGACACGTTGCTCGGCGAAGGCGCCGACCGCGCGAGATTGGCGGCGGCGGTGAAGATGCGTCTGTTGACCGGCGGCGATGCGCTGGTCGAGATCACGATGAATGAAAAGCCGGACATGTCGCTGGGAGCGCAACTGTCGCAGGGCCTCGCCGACGTGCTGGCAACTGTGGCGCCGGCGATCGGCGCCTTCGCGGCGACCGGCGGCGAGACCGCCGCGGCGCTGCTGTCGCGCTTCGGCGTCAATGGCATCCGCCTCGCCGACGAGATCGAGCCGGGCGTATCGCTCGGCCTCACCCTGGGTGCATTGTCTGTGCCGATCGCGACCAAGGCCGGCGCTTTCGGCGACGACCAGAGCCTGATCCGTATTGCCGAACGGCTGCGTGCCGTTCGAACCAAAGGAAGTTTTGCATGACCCGTCCCACCATTGCGATCACCATGGGCGATCCGGCCGGCATCGGCCCCGAAGTCATCATGAAGGCGCTGGCGCAGCCTACGCCAACGAGATCTGCAACCCGCTGGTGATTGGCGATGCCGCGCGCCTGCGCAAGGCGGCGGCGATGGTGGGCGTGAAGCGCGACGTCGATTCGCTGGTCAACGCCGAGGATGCCGACTTCGCCGCCAAGGCCGTGCAATGCGTCGACCTGAAGAACGTGCCGGACGATCTGCCGTTCGGCCAGGTGTCGCCGATCGCGGGCGAGGCCGCCTATCGCTATATCGAGAAGGCGGTCCAGGTGGTGCAGTCGGGCGCTGCGCAGGCCATCTGCACGGCGCCGCTCTCCAAGGAGGCGCTGCATGCCGCCGGCCACAAATATCCCGGCCACACCGAGCTGCTGGCGCATCTGACCGGCACCAAGGAAGTGTCGATGATGCTGGTCACGCCAAAACTGCGTGTCATCCACGTCACCACCCATATCGGCCTGATCGATGCCATCCGGAAGATCGAGCCGGGTCTGGTGGAGCGCGTCATCACGCGCGGCCATGACGTGCTGATCAAGGCGGGGATCGCCAATCCGAAGATCGGCGTCTGCGCCATCAATCCCCATGCGGGCGAGAACGGCCTGTTCGGTCAGGGCGAGGAAGCCGAGAAGATCACGCCGGCCGTCGAGGCCTGCAAGGCCAAGGGCTGGGATGTGCAAGGCCCGTTGCCGGCCGACACGCTGTTCTTCCTGGCCGGCCGCGGCGACTACGACATGGTCGTCGCCATGTATCACGATCAGGGCCATGGCCCGGTCAAGGTGCTCGGCCTGGAATCCGGCGTCAATATCACGGTCGGCCTGCCGGTGATCCGCACCTCGGTCGATCACGGCACGGCCTTCGACATTGCCGGCAAGGGCATCGCCGACGAGCGCAGCCTGATCGAGGCATTGCGGCAGGCCGCGGAGCTGGCGCCGAAGAGCAGCAAGGCGGCGTAAGCGGTCGTTGCGATCGTAGGGTGGGCAAAGGCGCTCTTGCGCCGTGCCCACCATTGATGTTCTGGATCGGGTGTGGTGGGCACGCAAGTGCTTTGCCCACCCTACAACACACTCAACGTGAGTCCGAGAATCCATGTCGATGCGCAGCAAAGAACGTCACGCCCGTCTGCTGGACGCGTTGAACGGCGGCGAGATCGATGTCGACGATCTCGCCCGGCGTTTCGACGTGTCGGCCTCCACCGTGCGGCGCGATCTGCAGCATCTGTCCCGGACCAACGCCGTGCGACGCACCTATGGCGGCGCCATTCTCACCGGTCCGGCGGCCGAGACGACGCTGGAGCAGCGCCTGGCGGTGAACGGCAGCGAGAAGCAGGCCATTGCACGGGCGGCGCTCGACCTGATCGAGGACGGCGACACCCTGGTGCTCGATGCCGGCTCGACGGTGGCCGCCTTCGGCCGTCTGCTGCTGCAACGGCGCCTGCGCATCATCACCAACAATCTCGCTCTGCTGCCCTTTCTCGCCAAGGCGCCTGCCATCGAGCTGATCGTGCTGGGCGGCGTGTTGCGCAGCACCAGCATGAGCACCATGGGGCCGCTCGCCAGCGAGGCGCTGCGCCGCATGACCGCCGACCGCGCCATCATGAGCGCGGATGGCGTGGTCGGTGGCCGCGGGTTGTGCGAGGCGGATCTCGAGCAGGTCGCCCTGAAATCGCTGATGATGGAGCAGTCCAGGGAGGCCATCGTTCTGGCCGACGCCAGCAAGCTTGGCCGTGCCGAGCAGATCGCCTGGGCGCCGCTGCCGTCGCGGTGGACCCTGGTGACCGATGCCGGTGCGTCCGAGGAGCAGCGCAGGCGTCTTGCCGAAAGCGGCGCGCGGGTCATCGTTGCCACCCCGCGCTGAAGCGATGCGTGTCATATAAGTATTTGATTCACCTAAATTATGCCTGGCAGATCGGTGCCGGGCCACGAAACTGCTCGCCTGACGCCAGAAACATTCTTCGCAGCCGCAGCATATGGCATAAGGGCGGCCGAAACTCCTTCCATTCCAGGTTCTGAGCCATGATTCGCCTAGACAACATTTCCAAGCAGAACGGCCACCAGATCCTGTTCATCGAGGCCTCGGCCGCGCTCAACAGGGGCGAGAAGATCGGCCTGGTCGGCCCCAACGGCTCCGGCAAGACAACGTTGTTCCGCATGATCACCGGCCAGGAACCGCCTGACGAAGGCCAGGTCTCTGCCGATCGCGGCATCACCATCGGCTATTTCAGCCAGGACGTCGGCGAAATGTTCGGCCGCAGCGCGGTGGTCGAGGTGATGGACGGCGCCGGCCCGGTCAGCGTGGTGGCCGCCGAGCTGAAGGAACTCGAACACGCGCTGGGCGATCCCGATCAGGCGGACCAGATGGAGCAGATCCTCGAACGCTACGGCGAGGTGCAGGCGCGCTTCGAGGAACTCGAAGGCTACGCGCTGGAAGGCCGGGCCCGTGAAGTGCTGTCCGGCCTCAGCTTCAGCCAGGAGATGATGGATGGCGACGTCGGCGCGCTGTCCGGCGGCTGGAAGATGCGCGTGGCGCTGGCCCGCATTCTTCTGATGCGTCCGGACGTGATGCTACTCGACGAACCCTCCAACCATCTCGATCTGGAAAGCCTGATCTGGCTGGAAGCCTTCCTCAAGGGCTATGATGGCGCGCTGCTGATGACCTCGCATGACCGCGAGTTCATGAACCGCATCATCACCAAGGTGGT
Source organism: Rhodopseudomonas sp. P2A-2r (assembly GCF_026015985.1). Classification (GTDB taxonomy): domain Bacteria; phylum Pseudomonadota; class Alphaproteobacteria; order Rhizobiales; family Xanthobacteraceae; genus Tardiphaga. The sequence continues at coordinate 1,669,545 of NZ_CP110389.1, forward strand.
GGAGATCGACGGTGGCTCGCTGACTACCTATGGCGGCGACTACGAATTCTACGAGGCGCAGCGCGCGCTCAGCGAGAAGCAGCAGCAGGCGCAGTTCGAGCGCCAGCAGGCCATGCTGTCGAAAGAGATCAAATTCATTGAGCGCTTCAAGGCGCGCGCCTCGCATGCCGCGCAGGTGCAGAGCCGGGTGAAGAAGCTCGACAAGATCGAACGCGTCGAGCCGCCGAAGCGGCGCCAGGCGGTGTCGTTCGACTTCCTGCCGGCGCCGCGCTCGGGCGACGACGTGGTCAGCCTGAAGGGTGTCGACAAGGGCTATGGCAGCCGGACGATCTATCAGGGCCTCGATTTCATGGTCGCGCGAAAAGAGCGCTGGGCGGTGATGGGCATCAACGGCGCCGGCAAGTCGACCTTGCTGAAGCTGGTTACCGGCTCCACGAAGCCCGACAACGGTACGGTGGCGCTCGGCGGCAGCGTCAAGATGGGCTACTTCGCGCAGCACGCTATGGACCTGCTCGACGGCGAGCGCACCGTGTTCCAGAATCTCGAAGATTCCTTCCCGCAGGCCGGGCAGGGGTCCTTGCGGGCGCTGGCCGGCTGCTTCGGATTTTCCGGCGACGACGTCGAGAAGCGCTGCCGTGTGCTGTCGGGCGGCGAGAAGGCGCGGCTGGTGATGGCCAAGATGCTGTTCGATCCGCCGAATTTCCTGGTGCTCGACGAGCCGACCAACCATCTGGATATGGCGACCAAGGAAATGCTGATCGCCGCGCTGTCGCAATATGAAGGCACCATGCTGTTCGTGTCGCATGACCGGCATTTTCTCGCCGCGCTGTCGAACCGGGTGCTGGAGCTGACGCCCGACGGCATCCATCAATATGGCGGCGGCTACACTGAATATGTCGCCCGCACCGGCCAGGAAGCGCCCGGCCTGCGCAGCTGAGCCGGACGGACCGGTTGCCGGCTTGATCGCGGACGGGATTTCTCCCTAAAAGGGGTTGCGCCGAACCCGCATGGATCAACTTGCGCGGTTCCGACAGGCCGTCCCGATCCGGGATCTGCCGCGGATGGAAACGTCAACGATCATGCGCTTCAGCTTCATTCACGCCGCCGACCTGCACATCGACAGTCCGCTGGCCGGCCTCGGCCTCAAGGACAGAGCGGTGGCCGAGCGCTTCGCCCATGCCGGCCGCCGGGCGGTGGAAGCGCTGGTCAGCGAAGCCATCGACAGCAAGGCGGCGTTCCTGATCATCGCCGGCGACGTGTTCGACGGCGACTGGCGCGACGTCAGCACCGGGTTGTTCTTTGTCCGCGCCATCGGTGCACTGCACCGCGCCGGCATCCCGACTGTCATCGTCAAGGGCAACCACGATTTCGAAAGCGGCATGTCGCGCTCGCTGCCCTATCCCGACTCCGTAAAATTCTTCTCGTCGCGCAAGGCGGAGACCATCGCGCTCGATGCTCACCGCGTCGCCTTGCATGGCCGCAGCTTTCCCACCCGGCTTGTGCTGGACAATTTCGTCGACCCTATCCGGCTCGCCGCGAGGGCTGGCTCAATATCGGCGTGCTGCACACTTCGTTGGACGGAACGCGCGGCCATGACGGTTACGCGCCGTGCACCGTCGATGACCTGCGCCGGTTCGGCTATGACTACTGGGCGCTGGGCCATGTCCATGCCGCGGAGATCGTGAGCAGGGATCCCTGGGTTGTCTATCCCGGCAACCTGCAGGGCCGCAGCATTCGCGAGACCGGCCCGAAAGGCGCGATGCGTGTCACCGTCGAGGACGGCCGCATCGTCGCCGTGGAGCCGCTGGTGTTCGACGGCGCGCGCTGGGCGCATGAATCCATCGATGTGTCCGGTCTCGCGCAGGAAAGCGACGTCACCGACCGCATCGGCGCGATGCTCGGCGAGCTGCACGGTCGCAGCGAAGGGCGCCCGCTGGCCGTGCGGCTCACGCTGGCGGGCATCACGACGATGCACAACCAGCTGGTGGCGCGGCGCGAGTTCCTGCTCGACGAGGCGCGTGCCATCGGTTTCCGCATTGCCGGGGATTGCTGGGTCGAGCAGGTCAAGCTGGCGACGTCGATGCCGCCCCGCATGGCGACGCCGTTGTCGGCGGCAGACAGTCTCGGCGTCGAGGATCTCCTGAGCGCCGCAGCCGACGATCCGGAATTTGCTGCGGCGCTGGCCGAGTTGATGAAGACGGTCTCCGACAAGCTGCCGCGCGACCTGCGCGACGACCCGGCAAATCAATCCGAACTGCTGCAAAAGCTCGCGGCCGATGCGCGGGCCTACCTCACGGGGGAACTGGCGTCGTGAGGATCGAACGGCTCACTCTGGAACGCTACGGCGCCTTAACCGATCGCGCGCTGGCATTTCGTCCGGATGCATCGCTCCATGTGGTGCTCGGCGCCAACGAGGCCGGCAAGACGTCGGCGCTGTCGGCAATCACCGATCTACTGTTCGGCTTTGGCGGCCGGACGGACTACGATTTCAGGCACGACAGCAAGACGCTGCGGATCGGGGGCGACTTGCGCCATTCCGACGGGCGGACCCTGTCGGTGCGTCGCCGCAAGGGTAACAAGAACACGCTGGTGGACGGCAACGACCAGCCGCTGCCGGACGATTGCCTGGCGCCATTTCTCGACGGAGTGCTGCGTGACACGTTCAGCCGCGAGTTTGGCCTGACCGCGCTGGCGTTGCGTCAGGGCGGTCACGATCTGCTCGCCGCCGGCGGCAGCCTGGCCGAGACGCTGGCCGCCGGATCGGCCGGCATGACCGCGCTGTCGCGGTTGCGCGAGCGGCTGAAGACGGAGGCCGACGAGCTGTTCACGCCGCGCAAGTCGGCGAGCAAGCCGTTCTATCTCGCGGCCGATCGTCTCGACGCTGCCGATAAGGCGTTGCGCGACGCCGTCGTCACCCGCGAGGCGCTGGAAGCCGCCGAGGCCGCGGTGCAGGAGGCACGGCAGTACCTTGCCGCGCTCACCGCCGATCATGCCGCAACCGGCCGTAACCTGGCGCGCCTGCAGCGAACGCAGCGCGTGCGCTCGAAACTGGCGCGGCTGCAGGCGCTCGGCGACGCGCTCACCGAACTTGCAGACTTGCCGATCGTGCCGGCAACGAAAGTGGAGTCGTGGCGCGCAGCGCTGACGGCGGATGCCGCGGTTGCCGGCGAGGTCGCAGCGCTCGATGCCGCCGCCGCCACGGATGCGAATACGATCGCGACGATGGCGGTGGATGACGGCCTGCTGTCGGCCGGCGCGGCGATCGACGCCCTGCGCGAACGGCTTGGCGCCGTGCGCAAGGCGATGGAGGACCTGCCGCGACGACGCGAGGCGCACCGCGCCGCGCAGGAAACGCTGAATGCTGCCGCGCATCGGCTTGGCCTGCCATCGCACACCGAGTTGCTGCACCGCCTGCCGACGGATGCCGCGCTGGCACTGGTGCGCGACCTGATCGACCGCCTCCAGGGCGCCGAGCGATCGCAGCGCGACGCCGAAGAAAAGCGCGCACGAGCGCTGCACGAACTGCAAAGTTTCACGTCGGATGATGCAGTCGCGCATAAGGTTACGGATCCGGAGCCGCTGCGGCAACGGCTTGAGGCGCTGGCGGATATCCCGACCCACGCCGACCGGCTGCACCGCGCCGCCGCCGCGTTGCAGATTGAACGCAAGAATGTCGCGACCGCCCATGCGGCGCTCGATCCGCCGGCTGGCGATCTCGACGGACTTGCTGCGCTGCCGATACCCGACCCCGCAGTGATCGCTGCTCATGCGCAAGCCGCGGAGCTGGGCGACAAGGAGATCGGGCGCCTTGCCGATCTGGTCGACAGTACGACTGATGTGATCGAGGCTGCGGAGATCGACCTGGCGCGGTTGTCGAACGATGGCGCGGTATCCACCCGCGCCGATCTGCAAGACGCGCGGCAGGACCGCGATGTCCGGCTGCAGCACTTGCGTGGTGCGCTCGATGGCGAAGCCGCCGTGCGCAACGCTCGGTTGGCGGACCTCGAATCCGCGACGAAGGCCATCGACATCATTACCGACCGGCTGCTGACCGACACCGAACGCGCTGCGCGCCGCGAAGCGCTGCAGGAGCGATTGGAGCAGAGCCGCCGCGAGCATGATCGCATCAAAGCCGCACGCGACGGTCTGAGGGCGCGCCGCATCGAGGCCGAAGCCGCGTGGCGGAGTATCTGGACGGCGTCGGGCATTATCCCGCGCTCCCCGGCGGACATGGCGCGCTGGCAAGAGCGAGTCAGCGAGATCGTGCGTCGGCAGACTGCGCTGGATGTGCAGCAGGCGGATTTCGATGCGTTATCCGAGAGCCAGGCGGCCAAAAAGGCCGGTGTGATGGTATTGCTGGAAAGCATGGGGCGCACGCCACAGCATGCGCTTCCCGCGGAGATCCTGTTTCGCGAGGCAAAAAGCCGGCTTGATGAATTGCAGAAGGGCTGGGCCGACGCCCGGGAGCGTGCCGTCGCGAGGCAGCGTGCTGAGCGTGATCTCGCCGAGGCAGACGCAGCGCTTGCGCGGGCGACGCAGGCGCGTGGCGAACTGGCTGGGCTCTGGCCGGCGGCGCTGAAGCCGATCGGCGGCCTCGCGGCGTCAGCCTCGCCCGCCGAAGCGGAAGCGGCACTCATCGTCTGGCAGTCGGTGGCCGTGCCGAAGTTGAACTGGGAGAGTGAAGGTCACCGTGTCGCGAGCATCGAGGCCGACCTTGCGGCGTTCGATCGCGACGTCGCGGATGTGATGCGGCGGGTGGCGCCAGACCTGAACGGGGCAGATCCGCAGCAGGTCCTTGCCGGTCTCGCGGACCGCCTGTCGAAGATGCGCATGGCCGCCGATGCCTGCCAGCGGCTGCGCGACGCCGGCGTGAAGCGCGGCGACAGCCGCGCCGCACTGCTGCTGAAACGCAGCTCCATCGAGACCGTGCTGCGCGACGCCTGTACGGCGCTCGGCGCGGCCGACGCGGCGATGCTCGTCGTGCCGCTCGACCGTCTGACGATGCGCCATGCGCTGGAGACGGAGCGTGAGGCGCTGCGACGAGATCTGCTGGAGGTCGCCGATGGCCTCGATGAAGACGCGCTGCGCGCCGAGCAGGCCGGGCTCGATGTCGATCTTCTGCCTGGCGACATCGACCGCGAAACCATGCGGCTGGAGCAATTGCTCGACCAGATGAAGGCCGTCTCGGCGCAACTGCATCAGCGCGAACGCGAGACCGAGGTGTTGATCAGGGGCCGAGACGCCGCTTCGGCCGCCGCCGAGCGGGCCGAAGCCGGCGCCGAGCTTGTGGCGATCTCCGAACGCTGGCTGCTGCGCAGCGCGGCGGCGCGGCTGGCGGCAATCGCCATCGAGCGGCACCGGGCATTGGTGCAGGATCCGCTGATCGCGCGGGCGAGCGAGTTGTTCGCGCTGGCGACCGGCGCGATGTTCGCGGGTCTTGGCGTCGACTACGGCAATGACGACCAACCTGTCCTCGTCGCCGCCAGAACGGACAACGAGCGTGTGCCGGTCGCGGGTCTCAGCGAAGGCACGCGCGATCAGCTGTTCCTGGCGCTGCGCCTGGCCCTGCTGGAACGCCGGGCGGGCGAGGCCCTGCCGTTCATCGGAGACGACTTGCTCACCAGCTTCGACGAGACGCGGACCGCGGCGTCTTTGCAGCTACTGGCGAGCGTCGGCCGGCAGCGTCAGGTGATCATCTTCACACATCACCGGCACGTGGTCGAACTCGCCGAAGGGATGCCGGATCATCTGGTCGATGTCGTGAGATTGGAGCAGATCGCCGGTTAGCTGACCGGCACCGGCTTTGGCTTGGCGGGAGCCGGCCTTGGTGCGGCGCGCCGTGGCGGCGGCGCCGGCGGCGCGATCGGCTGCAGCGTGACGATGACCGGGTTCGGCTTGTGATCCTGGGCGGCGCCGGTCGCGGCGTCGACGCCCATGCCGATGATGCCGCCGGCCAGAATATTGCCGGCAAAGCCCGCAGCGCCGCTGCCGGGCACTTCCTTGGTCAGCGGGATGATCTGTGGCTCGAAGCCTTGCTTGCTCACCGTTACGGTGATGTCGGCATTGCGATTGGCCTGAACCACGCAGGGCGTGACGCAGGAGGTCGGGATATCGAGCCCCGCCACGTCGGCCTGCGCGCCGGATGGCGTCGTCGAGATCGAAATGTTTTCGGTCGTTCCGCGCGTGACGGACGCGCAGCCCGCCAGCAGCAAGGCGGCGGCAGCCGCGATCCCCAGATTTCGCATTTGCGCCTTTCCCGGTCCCGGCGGCACCGAAGCGCAACCGCTGAGACGGATCAAGCTGCGCGGGGGCCCGTGAGACGGACGGTCAAGCGATAATGATCCGGCCAAAGGGGTGGGACCGTCGACGCGCAAAAAACGACGGTCCCGTGCCGTGCAATTAAAATCGGGGTGGAAAGCGACTTCGCACCCGTTCTGCCCGACAGCCGAACCGTATCGGTTCGGTCACCCGCTGCAACGCAAACCGCCGCTTAACCTAACCAATCAACCTTACCGTGCACGGCGACCGTTCAGCGGCAAGCCCGGGCGTCAGCGTAATGTGCGTGCCAGATCGTTGATGGTGTCGGCATTGTTGCAATAGGATTCGTAGTGGTCGGCGACCGCGTTGGCGGCGAGGTCCTTGCCGCAAGCGATCTTGTGCTGACACAGCGAACACGCCCGTTCCATTTCCTGACGCTGCGGGGGCTGGATTTTCGCGATGGATTCCTCGGTAAAGCCAAGTGCACGCAGCATTTTCGGCATCTCGTCGGCGGCGTGCGGGCCGCGGTGGACCAGCGCGTCGAGCTCGCGCGGCGCCAGGCCGAGCTCGCTGGCGATGCGGGCGAACTCGGCGGCGTCGAGCTGGCTCATCTCGCCGATGCCGCGGCGACGTTGCAGCCAATCGGTCAGGCGCTCGATCAGGGTTCGGGACACCGGGGGCTGGACGTGCGCGGTCATGGCATTCTCCAAGGGTGAATTTTCCGCCAGCATCCGCTCGGGTACAGCCCCAGGCATTGCGGTGGATCAATCAGCCGAATGCGCCGTTAACGCTCCAAGGATTTACGGCGTCCCGGCGCATCGCCGGGGGCGCCCCGGGCTGGCACTGCCGACGTCGCTGCCTACATTTGAGAAGCGAGTAGTTCCGTCGCCGGCCGGCGTCAGGAGGCGTGTGATGAGTGCGAAGCGTCTGATTTCTGGAGTTCTGGTTGCGGCGTCGCTCGGCGCGTTGTTGCTCGGCGGTAGCGCCGTGCGCGCTGACAATTACCGTCCCGATGAGTTCTTCCGCCTCGACCTCAATCGCGCCGCGCTGTCGCCGAAGCCGCTCGGGCCGCCGGCGCAGTTCGAGGCGGTACCGGTGGAAGCCAGGGCCGATCCGGCCCCTGTGGCCGCCGCGGCCACTCCCGCAACGCAGGCGGCCCGCGCGCCTGTGGCGAAGCCACAGGTCGGCCCGCGCCGTAAACTGGCCCGGTCGCGCGGCAATCCGCTCGACGCCCAGGCCTCGGACACCCGCATCCAGGTATGGCCGTGTCGCTCCGGCGGCATCTGCAACTGGTCGAACCCGACGCGCTAAAGCCGCGCCGCCGCGTCAGGCGCGGTTCAGTGCCGCCTGATCCTGCAGCGAGAAGACCGGTCCATCGTAGAGGAACGAGCACTGGTGAATGACGATATGTCCGTCATCCACCGTCACGTGGGCGTAGTCCGGCGGCTCGTGCGATCCCGGGATGTGATTGGCGGTCTCCAGATCGAATGCGACCTGATGCGCCAGAGCGCGCTGGATATGAAACGGGATGCCGCGCCAGACTCCTGCGATCGGCCGGTGCAGGTGGCCCATGAACAGGTAGTCTGGCTTGCGGGTGCGCGCGATGACGTCCCATTCAGCCTCGGGATTGGCCAGCCGGATCGTGTCCATGTAACGCAGGCCGCTGTCGAACGGCGGATGGTGCTGGAACAGCAGCAACGGCCGGTCCTCCGGCGCGGACGCCAGCGCATTTTCAAGAAACGCCAGCCGCGCCTCGCACAGCAGGCCCTCATGGTTGGGTGCCGCCTCGTTCAGGGTGTCGAGCGTGACCACCGTCGCGGCGTCGAACACCTGCATGGATTGCACGAAGCCGTCGGCATCGCGGGCCACGCCCGGGAAGTGACGGCCGAAGGCATCGCGCTTGTCGTGATTGCCCATCAGCAGGATGGTCGGCGCCACCAGATGGCTGAGCTCTGCGGCGAGATTTTCATAGGCTGGATCCTCGCCCCAATGGGCGAGGTCGCCGGTGACGATGACGAAGGCGATATCCGGATGATCGCGGTTGATCCGCTCGATCGCCGCGGCGAGCCGCTCGGCCGGATCAAGCCCATAGATATTGCGGCCACGCGCGACGAAATGGGTGTCGGTCAGAATAACGAATTTCATCGCAGCATGGTCCCTTGAAGGCTGTTCGCGGAGCGCTCGTGGCGCTCCGCTGTTTGACGAACGGATGGTTGAGAGATTGCCGAGGTCAGCGCGCCTGCGCGGACGTGCTCGGCAGCAGCTTCTGCACATCGGCGGCCATGTCGACGAGCACCGCTTCCGGCTCCTTGGCACGTGCGCCGGAGACGATAGTGTTGAGGTGGTCCTTGATCACATCGGTGATCTTGAGACCGTTGTCGCCGGGGAACGCGTACCACTTGGTGAGCAGCGGAAGCTGGCTGACCGCGGTGAAGTTGTTCGGATTTTTGACGTAGAAATCCTTCAGATAGACGTCGTTGGCGATCTTGTTGGGCGGCATGTAACCGGTGGTCTCGGCCATGATCGCCGCGCCCCTCGGGCCGGTCCAGAACTTCACGACTTCCCAGGCCGCGTCGCGCTTGGCCTTGTCCTTGGCCAGGATCATCACGACGTTGCCGCCGGCCGGCAGTCGGCCAGCGGGAGATACCACATCGGGGAAGATGTGCGTCTTCAGCTCGAACTTGCCGCCGATCATCTGCGTGGTCTTGTTGAGATCAGAGGTCGAGGTGATGTGGATGCCGGTCTTGCCGGCGGCGAAGGTGGCTCGCATCGACGGCTGGTCGAGGTTGGGCATGCCGCCTTCGGTCACCAGACGCGCCAGCGTCTTGATTGCGAACTTACCTTCCGGACCGTCGAACGCCACCTTGGTTTCGTCGGCGTTCAGCATCGTGCCGCCGCGCGCGAACACCGGCGCCTGCCACAGCCAGTTTCCAGTGATGTCCCAGGCATAGGTGATGCCGTTGATGTCGGGACCGAGCGCCTTGATCTTCGCGGCAAGCTTGATCAGTTCGTCCCAGGTCTTCGGCAGATTGGCGGGATCGCCGCCGGCCTGCTTCACCAGATCCATGTTGAGGTAGACGATGGGCAGCGAGATCGCGAAGGGCAGCGCGTAGACCTTGCCGCTGGCGGTGCCGATGTCATACATCGCCTGATGGAAGCCCTGCTTGTCGAAATCCTTTTCGGCGGCAATGTAGCCATCCATTTCCGCCGGGATGTTCTTGTCGACCAGAACGCGAACGCGGTTGAGCCCCTGGAACGAAACGTCGGGCATCTGTTTGGTCACCGCCTCGCGCAGCACCTTCTGCGTGGCGTCTTCATAGGATTCATAGGGCGCCCGCATGACGATCTTGATGTCCGGGCGGATCTTGGCGAATTCCTCGGCGATGCGCTTGTGGGTTTCGGTGAACAGTTCCGGATAGGGATACTGGATCGTGATTTCGGTCTGGGTTTGCGCCTGCGCGGCGCCGGCAGCGAACACGATCGCGGCCGCGGCAATCCATTTTCTGAGCATTGTCGTCTCCTGGGTGTGGGGTGTGGTGACTTACTTGATGCCGGTCATGGTGATGCCTTCGATGAAGCGGCGCTGCGCGAGCAGGAAGGCGATGACGAGCGGGGTGATGATGACGAGGGCGGCGGCCATCAGCGGTCCGAAATCCGTGCCGGCCTCGTTGTTGCGAAAGTTGGCGACGGCGAGTGGCGGGGTCCGCAACTGCTCGCTGTTGATGACGATCAGTGGCCAGAAATAGTCGTTCCAGTGCGCCACCACCGAGAAGATTCCGAAGGCCGTCACCGCGGGAATGGCGGTTGGCAGCATCACTCGCCAGACGATCGCGAATTCGGACAGGCCGTCCATTCGCGCCGCGTCGATCAGGTCATCGGGCACGGTCTTGAAGAACTGCCGCATCAGGAAGATGCCGAACACCGAAATCGTGAACGGGAGGATCAGTGCCGCATAGCTGTCCAGCAGGCCGAGCTGATGCAGCAGCAGGAACAGCGGGATCGCGGTCGCCTGCGGCGGGATCAGGATGCAGAACACCACCAGCGCGAACAACGTGTCGCGTCCGAGGAAACGCAGCTTGGCAAGCGCATAGGCGGCCGGCAGCGCCACCAGAATCTGGAGAACGAAGATCGATACCGTGACGATCAGTCCGTTGAGCAGGATGCGCCACAGGTCGGCCTTGACGAAGGCGGTGCGCAGATTGTCCCACAGCGCGAAGGTCTGCGGAATCAGGTGCACGCTGCTGGAGAAGATCTCGGTCTGCGGTTTCGATGCGGTGGAGATCATCCAGATGAAGGGCATCAGGATGACGAGCGCGCCGCCCAGCAGCACCGCGTGGCGGGCGAGGGCCCAGGGTGAAAATCGGGGATGCGGCTTCATGCGTCGTGCGCTCCGCGGTCGGCGAGGAAAGACTTCACCAGCGTCAGCAGCAGGACGAAGATCAGGAACACGACCGTGAGCGCCGCGCCGTAGCCGGAACGGAAGAATTCGAAGCTCTCGGTGTACATGGTGTAGATCAGCACCTCGGACGATTTCGACGGTCCGCCCTTGGTCAGGACCTGCACCGTATCGAAGACCTGAAACGAGCGGATGCCGCTGATCACCACGACGAAGGCAGTCACGGGACCGAGCATCGGCCATGTCACCAGCCGGAACCGCGACCACGCGCTGGCCGCGCCGTCGATCTCGGCGGCGTCATAGAGTTGCCTGGGGATCGACACGATGCCGGCGAGAAACAGCACCATGTTGAAGCCGACGGCCTGCCAGATACCGATCGCGCAGAGCGAATACAGCGCCGTATGGCGATCCTGCAGCCAGCTGTAGCCTTGGATGCCGATGCCGCGCAAAGCGCCGTTCACCAGTCCGAATTGCGGATGCAGCATGAACTCCCAGACGATGGCCATGGCGATCAGGGTGGCCATCACCGGCAGAAAATAGATGGTGCGGTACCAGCTGCGCAGGCTGGTCCCGCTTTGGATCAGCAGCGCGATGCCGAGCCCGAGTGCTACCGAGCCCGGAACCACGATCGCGACGTAGGTCAGGGTATTGCGCAGCGATATCCAGAACACCTTGTCGGCCATCATCTCCTGGTAGTTGGCCATGCCGATCCAGGAGAAGGACGGGGCACCGAGCTGGTAGTCGGTAAAGGACAATGCCAGCACGCTGGCCAGCGGGCCAAGCAGCACGATGGCTATCAGCACTGCCGCGGGCGCGACCAGCAGCAGCGCGGTCCGCGATGCGCCCGTCCGGCGCATGCCGATGCGTGCTATCGACATCGTGCGGTCGGCCGTGCTTCCGGCCAGTGTCAGTGCGGCGTCAGACAAGGGCGATCTCCCGCACCCGCTCGAGCCTCGCCTGGCCGACGGCGTCGATGCGTTTGCCGCCGGAGTCGAACGCGCGCACGGCGTCGGGGGCGAAGCCGCAGGCAATCGAACTGCCGATCTCGGGCAAGTGCCGGGGATCATTGATCCGGGCGACGAGCGGAGCGTCCATGCCGTCGATACCGATGTGGACGAACGCCTCGGAGCCCATGTTTTCGAGATGCACGACATGGCCGGCGAACGGGCCTGTGCCGAGTTCGATCCGCTCCGGACGCACGCAGATCCTGCATACGCCGGCGGCCCCCGCTGTCGACAAAGCGAGGCTGCGGCCGAAGACTTCAAGGCCGCCATCGGTACGGATGGCGCCCGGCAGAACATTGATCTTCGGGCTGCCGACAAACTCCGCGACGCGGATGTCGCGCGGATTCTCGTAGACGTCCGTGGGCGTGCCGACCTGCACGAGTTCGCCCGCGATCATCACCGCGATCCGTCCGGACATGGTCATGGCCTCGGCCTGGTCGTGGGTGACATAGATGAAGGTGGTTTTCAGCCGGCGATGCAGCTGGGCGATTTCGGCGCGCATGTGGACGCGGAGCTTGGCGTCGAGGTTCGACAATGGCTCGTCGAACAGGAACGCCACCGGCTGGCGCACGATGGCGCGGCCGACCGCCACGCGCTGGCGTTGTCCGCCGGACAGCTGGCCCGGCTTGCGGTGCAGCAGCGGCGAGATTTCGAGCTGCGCGGCGACCTTCTCCACGTCCGCGCTGATGCCGCGTTCGGTGTGACGCCGCCCCGGGATGAGTCGTCCGAGCAGCGGCAGCCGCTGAAAGGCCGACAGGCGCTTCATGCGCAGTGGAACGGCGATGTTTTCGAACACACTGAGATGCGGGTAGAGCGCGTAGGACTGGAACACCATCGCCAGGTTGCGGGCGCTCGGGCGTATTCCATCCACCTGGGCGCCATCGATGCGCACCTCGCCGGAGGTTTGTGATTCCAGCCCGGCGATGATGCGCAACAGCGTGGACTTGCCGCAGCCGGAGGGGCCGACCAGCGAGATGAACTCGCCGTCCTCGATCGAAAGCTCGACGCCCTTCAGGACGTCCGTCGATTCGAACGATTTGCGGATCGCGCTGAGTTCTATTCTGGCCATCGTCCGTACCCCGACTGCAATGCAGCAACGGGCGATGGTTAAGAGGCGGAGTTGACAGTCACATAACAGTCAAGGAGTTTCCTATGTTGAATCCAACGGTCTCCTTTGTTGGTTTCCGCCATACCGCTGTTGTCAGGCAGAAGGCGCAAAATCGTGGCTTTGACGTCGGCGCGCATGCGCGCCGTGAATGCCGTGTTCGAAACCGGCAATTTTTCGTCCGCAGCAAGACGTCTCGGTGTTTCGCAGCCTTCGATCGCCCAGCTGGTCCGCGACCTTGAGGCCGACTTCGGCGTGAAGCTGTTCGACCGCCACGGCCATCATCTGATGGCGACCCCGCTGTGTCGCCAGCTGTACGCCACGACCAGCCGGCTGGCGGCGATGGAAGCCGATGCGATCGGCATTCTCGAACAGCGCGAGGAACTTGCCGGAGGTGAGTTGCGCGTCGGGTTGGGCAATTCGATGCCGGGAATGGCGCTCATTTCGGCCTTCAAGGCACTTTACCCGAAGATCCAGGTCCGCATCGAAATCGGCAACTGGTCGGAAATCATGGCTGCGGTGATCGACCAGCGCGTCGATGTCGCCGTGCTCCCCGAGGTGCCGCAGGATCGCCGGTTCCGCTGCGAGGTCTGCCTCAGTCAGCGGGTGGTCGCGATATGCCATCCCGAACATCCGCTCAATGTGCAAGGGCAGATGTCCATCACCGGCCTGATGCAATATCCGCTGGTGTTTCGCACGCGCAATTCGTCGACCCAGCGCATCGTCGACAAGGCATTCCGCGCATCAGGGTTGCGGCCGGAACCGGCCATTGTCGTCAACAGCCGGGAAGGCATGCTGGAGGCGGTCGCCAACCGGCTCGGCGTCGGCTTCCTGTGGGAGCACGGCTCGAGCCGGACGGACCGCATCGCGAAAGTCGTGGTGTCGGAGATGGACATCGCGCTGCCCGAATATATTTTTGCGCTGTTCGGCACCAAGGGGGCGCTGGTGGAGCTGTTCTTCAACGCGCGCCACGCGATGCCGGGCGCTTAGCCGGCATCGCGCTACGGCCGTCAGCACTCCGGCGCCTTCACCACCACGACGCCATCCGCGGCGCGAACGCCATTGCCTTTCGCTCCCACGAACAGCGGGTTGATCTCCGCCTCCAGAAGATGGTCGCCGATGGTGCCGACCATATCCGAGAAAGCCATCAACGCATCCAGCAAGGCATCAATATCCGCCTCGGGACGGCCGCGATAGCCTTTCAAAAGCGGAGCAGACTTCAACTCGTCGATCATCTCGCGCGCGTCATTTCGCGTGATCGGCGCCAGCCGCAGTGACGTATCCTTGTACAGTTCGGCGGCGACTCCGCCCATCCCGAGCAGGATGCAATGGCCGAGCTGTTCATCTGCCTTGAAGCCGATAATCAGCTCGACGCCCTTGGCCAGCTCCTGCACCAGGAAGCCCTCCGGCGCCAGGCCGGTTGCCGCCGTGAATGCGCCGGCCATGCGCTTGCAGGCTGCGGTGACGTCGGCCGTGGCAATGTTCACGGCCACGCCGCCGACGTCAGACTTGTGGAGGACATCACGCGAAAGAACCTTGACCACGACGTTGCCGTCAAAACGGCCGGCGCATGCCTGTGCTTCCACGGGGGTCTGGGCACAGAATTCGCGCGCGATTGGCATTCCGAACTTTGCGAACAACGCCTTGCTCTCATATTCATTGAGCGGGCCGGGCCGCAGCATCGCCAGGATGCCGGCGTCGGACGGTTTTTTCTCCGCAACGATGGTCGGTGCCGGGGCAGGAGCATTCTGCCAGCGCCACAACGCCGACAGGGCTGCGGCGCACGATTCCGGTGCTGCAAAAGTCGGAATGCCCGCCAGATTGAAATGCCGCACGGCGTCCGGCGCGTGCGGGCTGGCGAAGGCGATGATCGGCTTGTCGAACCGGGCAAAGCATTCGCGCAATGGCTCGCCGACAATCTCGGGCTGGGTCATCGAGGACGATCCGAGGATGACTGCGACCGCATCGTAGGACGCGCTTTCCAGAACGGCCTCAATGACTCCGCGAAAGTATTGCGGCGTGACCCCGGCAAGGGTCACATCGATCGGATTGCGGTCGAGCACCGCGTCGGGGATGGCAAGGGCGTTCAGGCGTTGGGCAGTTGCCGGCTCGGGAGCCGGCACGTCGAAACCCGCGAGACCGGCGGCATCCGCCACCAGGCTGGCTGCGCCCCCGTGGAGGTGATCACGGCCAGACGCCGCCCCGCCAGATGACGGCCGCCACCGAGGACCAGCGGAAAGTCGAGCAGGTCCGAGAACCGCTCAGCCCTGATGATGCCGAGCTGTTTGAATAATGCGTCGTAGGCTGCATCGGAGCCCGCCAGGGCGCCGGTGTGGGAGACCGCCGACTGAGCGCCTGCGGACGACCGCCCGACCTTGAATGCGACGATCGGCTTGCCCGCTTTCGCCGCTCGGAGCGCGGCGTCGCGAAACTGCTGGGGCTTGCGCAGGCCTTCGAGATACAGCGCCAGCACTTTTGTCGCGGGGTCGTCGATCAGATACTCCATCAGATCCGACACATCGACATCCGCCTCGTTACCGGTAGCGATCAGCTTCGAAAATCCGATGCCGAGCGCATCGGTGCGCGAGAGCAGGGAGCCGAGGATGCCGCCGCTCTGCGATACCAGCGCGGTAGAACCGGGAAGCAGTGCGTTGACCCCAAGCGCGGCACTTGCAGACAGCACAACGCCGTCGGTGACATTGACCAGCCCGATCGTGTTGGGCCCGAGGATGCGCATGGTGCCCGCGGCCTCCTTGAGCATTTGCTGCCGCTGCACACCTTCCGGACCGCTCTCTCCGAAGCCGCCGGCTAGCACGATGGCGGCGCCGGTTCCGATCGCGGCGAGATCGCGGACGATATTGACGACGCGGCTTGAACCTACCAGCACAATCGCCACGTCAGGCGCGTGCGGAAGCGCCTTAACGTCCGCGAAGCAGGGATGGCGACCGATCGACGAGACGCGCGGATTGACCGGCAGAATTTCGTGGGCGTAGCCGTACTTCTCGAGGAAGGCGAGCGGCCGGCCGGTCAGCTTGCCGGCGTCGGTCGACGCGCCGATGATGGCGACGCTGCGGGGGCTGATCAGGCGATCCAGCGACTTCATGTCAACGCTCCCGACGCTTTGACTTGTCGAGAAATGCGGCTACGGAGTCGTGATGCTGGGCGGTGGTGTAGCAGATCGCCTGGGCCTCACGCCCGAGGGCAAACACCTGCTCCTCGGCGGTTTCGAAGGTGCGGTCCAGAATGGCTTTCGACAACGCGATCGCCGCGCTGGAGCCGCGCCCGAGCTCGCGTCCCCACGCTGCAGCATCGCTCACAAGCGTGGCGGCGGGGCTGACGCGGTCTGCCAGACCGATATCGAGCGCCTCCGTCGGCGCGACCGAGCGCCCCGTGAAGATGAGCTCCTTGGCGCGGGACAGTCCGACGCGGCGGGGAAGAAAATACATGCCGCCGCCGTCGGAAACGAGCCCCCTCTTGATGAAACTCATCATGAAGACGGCCTCTTCGGATGCGACGATGAAATCGCAGGCCAGTGCCATATCGCAGCCGAGCCCCGCGGCAGCGCCGTTGACTGCGGCGATGGTCGGCTTGCCGAGGCCGTGCAACGCCGCCACGCCTTTGTGTGTTCGCTGCTGCCGACGCCAGCCATTGAAGGCGACGTCTCCGGCCGGGACCGCAAGCCGCTCTTTCATCCCGCCGACGTCGCCGCCGGAGCAGAACGACTGGCCGCTGCCAGTCAAGACGACCGCGCGAACGGCGTTGTCATTCCCGACCTGCTCGATGATGGATATCAGCTCGGCCCGCATCTCGTCATTGATCGCATTGCGGACTTCGGGCCGATGCAGCGTGATGATCGCAACGCCGTCATCGATCGATAGTTGGACAAGACCGGTCATATGTTTCTCTTTCATCGTCGTTTGTAGAAATCGTCGCGGGACAAATCGCAGGCGATCCGCAGGGATTGCCGGTCGGAAATTATTCGGCCTTGATGTTGGCGTCCTTGATCAGCTTGGCCCAGCGGATCTCCTCGCTGTGCACATACGCGTCCAGTTCCGCGGGTGAGCTGCCCACCATGATGAGCCCCTCATTGGTTTCGAGGCGCTTGAATGCGCCGGCGCTGACCGCATCTCTGGTCGCCTTGTTCAGGCGGTCGATGATCGGTGCCGGTGTTTTCGCAGGTGCGTACAGGCCGTACCACGACTCCGCCGCATAACCCGGGACGCCGGATTCCGCCACGGTCGGAATATTGGGGTAGGCCGGCGAGCGCTCCGGTGAGGTCACCGCAATGGCGCGCAGCTGTCCGGACTCGACGAGCGCCCCGGCGCTCGCCACTGTTGTGAACATCACTTGAATCTGCCCGCCGAGCAGATCGCTGATCGCAGGTGCGGCGCCCTTGTAGGCCACCGTGGTCATTTTCACATTGGCCATGACGTTGAACAGCTCGCCGGCGAGATGAGCCGATGTTCCGATACCGAACGTGCCGTAGTTCATCTTGTCCGGATTTTTCCTGGCTTCAGCTATCAGGTCGGCAATCGACTTGATGTTCGACGAGGGGCTGACCACCACGATATTGAACGACCTTGCGATCAATGAAACCGGCGCGAAGTCCTTGTGCGGATCGAACGGGAGCTTGGCATTCAGGCTTGGATTGACGGCATGGGCAAAGGTGGCCATCAGCAGCGTGTAGCCGTCCGGATCGCTAGTCGCGACGGCCTGGGTGCCGAGGATTGTGCCCGCGCCTGGCCGATTCTCGACGATCATCGACTTCTTCAAGTCGGTCGAGACTGCCTGCGCCAGCGTCCGGGAAACGATGTCGGTCCCGCCGCCGGCTGCGAAGGAACCACGAGCTTGATGATCTTCTCGGGGTATTCGGCGCGAGCAGGCACCGATCCCGCGACCATCAAGGCACCCATTAGCGCGGACGCGATCATGTGGTGAAGCGGGAGTTTTGGCCGATGTGGCGAAGCCTGGGCTACGGAACCGGTCGCGGGTCGTTGCGTCGTGCGCGTCCTGGACATGCTTACCTCCAATGGGTTTAACCGCGGCATCTCAGTCGTGCCGCTCTCGGAGGTAGGCCAAGGCCGCCTCACCCAAGCCACTAGCAGAACCGGGACCGGCCGCCGCCCCATCATTTCCAACTGGTGGAATTGGAGGGATTGTTCTATTGAACGGCTAGGAACCCGGATTGGATCGCCAGCATGGACGCGGCACGCTTTGTTCCACGGAAGGCGCCGGCCAATCGTTCGCTCGAACGGGGCGTGGCGTTGCTCAGGGCGTTCAGGCCGGGAGCCGAGCTGCTCGGCAACGGCGAGCTGTCGGAACGAACGGGACTGTCTCCGGCGACCGTCAGCAGGCTGACGCAAACTCTTGTTCGGGTCGGTTATCTCGAACATGACCCGGTGCAGCGGGCCTACCGGCTTGGCGCCGCGGTGCTCAGCCTCGGTCATGCCATACGCACGGGATCGTCCGTTGTGCGCGTCACCACGCCGCTCATGAAGGCGCTGGCTCGGCGCATGCGCATCAATGTCGGTCTCGCAGTGCGAGATGGCGACGAGATGGTGTACCTGGAGTCCGTGCGCTTCAATAGCCGGGCGTCCCAGCGTGCCGTGGTCTCCGGACATCGGGTGCCCATCGAGCTCACGGCTTTAGGTCGGGCGTTTCTGGCCGTCGCCAAGGAGCCCGAGAAGTCGGCGCTGCTGGCCGAATTGAAAGCCAAGGGACGCAAACGATGGTCGCTGATCGAGCAGGAAATTGCCGGCGCCGCCAGCAGTATTCAAAGACGGCAATATTGCTTTGCGACCTGGCAGCCGGGAGTGACTGCGCTCGCCACGCCGGTCGTCCTGGAGGGCCGCCCCATTTACGTCGTCAATGTCAGCGTGACCTCGGAGCGGTCATCCGCCGAGGTGGTCGAAAGCCTGTGGGGTCCGCTGCTGGATCTCGCCGCGCAGATCAAGGCCGCCATTACAGAACTGGACTATCCTCCATCCTGACCGGCCGCCGATGCGCGGCCGGTCGCTGAGCTGGCTCAGGCCTGGATGGACTCGACGCCGCACCATTCGGCGATGAACAGCGCCAGTGTCGTCGTGGTCTTCTTCAGCGACGGCAGATTGACGCCTTCGTCGAAGCCGTGGACGCCGCGCGAGATGCAGCCGTAGTTCAGCGTCGGGATGTCATCGAACAGCGCGTAAACCCGGCTGTCGAGATAGGCCAGCGAGATTTCGCGCTTCGGCTCCTGGCCGAACACCGTCTCATGCGCCGCGGCCAGCGTGGCTTCGGCGTCGGAGCCGGGCTTCAGCTCGTAGCCTTCGGCCTGGAAGCCATTGAAGGTAACGGTCGGCGGGATGTTCGACAGGAACGCGTCGCCACGCGTGAAGGCCGCCACGCATTCCGTGATCTCCTTCTTCGCGGCTTCCGCGGTCTTGCCGGGCAGCAGCGAGATCCGCATGTCGACCTTGCACCAGGCCGGTACCGAGGACGCCCAGTCGCCGCCGACGATCTTGCCGATGTTGAGATTGACCGGCTTGTCGATGTTCTTGAAATGCTCCATCGTATCCTTGGTCGCGTTCCACTTCGCTTCCAGCTTGCGCAGCTCGCCGATCACGCGGTAGGCGGCGTCGATCGCATTGGCGCCGGTCCCCATCCGTTGCACGTGGACCGGCACGCCGCGGACTTCAAGCTGGAACCAGACCACGCCGATATTGGCGCGGGTGATGGTCTCGTGGGAAGGCTCCGACACCACCACGGCGTCTGCCTTGTAGCCGCGCAGATGGGTCATCAGCGCGCCGTCGCCGGTGGACTCTTCTTCCACGACGGATTGCAGATAGACGGTGGCCGCCGGCTGCAGGCCGAGGCTTTTCAGCGCGTCGAGCGCAAAGATGTTGGAGGCGCAGCCGGCCTTCATGTCGCCGGCGCCGCGGCCCTGCATCCAATCGCCCTGAATCACCGGGTCGAACGGTGCGGTGGCCCACATGTCGTGGGGGCCAGCCGGCACCACGTCGACGTGGCCCTGCATGATCAGCGAGCGGCCCTTGTCGTCGCGTGGATAATGCGTGCCGACGACGATCGGTGCGGTCGAGTGCAACTCGTCCCAGGCCCCGGCGCCCGGATGGGCGGCCAGCGCCGCGCGGTCCATCTCGAAGCGCTCCATCTTGTAGCCGCGTTCCTTCATGGCGCGGAACATGAAGTCCTGCATGGTGTGTTCGTTGCCGCGCGTCGAGACGTGGCGAACCATATCCTGAGTGAACTTGATTTGGGCGTCGAAGTTCTTTTCGACCGCGGCAATGATCTTGTCGCGCAGTTGGGGATCGAGTGTCATGGGGAGTCCTTGGATTGGTAGTTTGAAAAAACGTGACAGCGGCACTCGATCACCTCTCCCCGATGGGGAGAGGTGAAGAAGCTACGCCGAGATCGGCGTCGAGTGGCCGCTGCCGATCATCATCGCGCGGCTTCGAAACCGCCGAGGGTGGCGGTGAGATTGGCACCGAGAATGTCGGACAGATAGCCGCCTTCCTGGACCAGCACGGTGGGCAGGCCGAGTCGGGCAATGGCAGCGCCGATGCGGCCGAAGCCGGCGGTGGTGACCTTCAGCGCGGCGAGCGGATCGTGCTCGGACGCGTCGAGGCCCAGCGCCACCACCAGCGCGGTGGGGGCGAACGATGCGATGGTCTTCTCGGCGATGGCCATCGCTTCGATGTAACCATCGTCGCCGGTCCCCATCGGCAGGGGAATGTTGAGATTGGCGCCAAGGCCGTTGCCTTCGCCGCGCTCATGGGCGTAGCCCCACACGAACGGATAGTAACCGACGGGGTCGGCGTGGATCGATACTGTCAGCACGTCGGGCCGTTCGTAGAAAATGCCCTGGGTGCCGTTGCCGTGGTGCACGTCGACATCAAGGATGACCACGCGCTCGTGCTTGAGCCGCAGATGCTCGGCGGCGATGGCCGAATTGTTCATGAAGCAAAAGCCGCCGGCCATGTCGCGATAGGCGTGATGGCCGGGCGGACGGCACAGCGCATAGACGGCGTCTTCGCCATCCAGCACCATCTGCGCCGCGGTCACGGCGACGTCGGTGGAGGCGCAGGCGCCGGCCCAGGTGCCGACGCCGATCGGGCAGGCGGTGTCCGCCGTATGCCAGCCGAGTTTGCCGATGATGTGGGTCGGGTAGTTGCCGGGCACGCGGTTCGGATGGAAGTTGGCGATCATTTCCGGGCCGTAATCCGGCAGTTGCGTCCACTCGTCCCAGGCGCCTTCGAGAAAGCGCAGATATTCCGGACTGTGCACCCGCGCCCGCGGGCCCTGGCCGAATTCGGTAGGCGTGACCAGCGTGTGGTTGCCGTCCTTCAGGCCTTTCAGCAGGCGATCGGCACGCTCGGGCTGTTCGGTGGTGCGCCGGACCTGGCCGCGCACCAGGAAGAATTGCGGATCGTGGCTGCGATGCTTGTCGGTATAGACGGCCTTCACGTGGAGGCTCCATTGGTTGGGGTTGGAATTTCGCGGACCATTTTTGCGACTTCGCGCCAGGCGGCGCCGATGTGATAGTCGATGCGGGCGACGATGATGTCTGGATGGCCCTGTTCGATGACGTCGAGCAGCACCTGATGGGTCTCGGCGATGCGGCGCGGATCGTCGTAGAGCCGGCCGATCAGGCCGATCACCATGCGCAGCTCTGAGGCGAGATCGTCGAACAGCCTCAGCAGACGCTTGCTGCCGGCGATCTCGCAGATCAGGCGATGGAATTTGTAGTCCTCCTCGACCTGGCGCGCGGGGTCGTCGAGATCGGCCGTCTCGTTGAGGACGTCGATCTGGCGGCGCAAGGCGTCGCGCGAGTCCGGGGTCAGGTTCCTGGCGGCGAGCACCGCGGCGTGCGACTCCACGCAGATCCGCAGGTCGTAGATCTCGTCGATATCGGTGGGCTCCAGCTTGCGGACGAAGAAGCCGCGGCGCGGATGCGCCACCAGCAGCCCCTGTCGCTCCAGCAGTCGCGCGGCCTCGCGCACCGGTGCGCGGCTGATACCGAGTTCGCGGGCAATGCCGGCCTCCACCACCTTGGCGCCGGGCCGCAATTGACCGGAGATGATGGCCTGCGTCAAAATTCGCGCGAGCTGCCCGACGAGGTCAGTATCGGCGAGGGCAGTGAGCCCGACAGGAGGGGTGAGAAGGCGCATGCGAGAACCCGTTCGATCCTCGTGTACAAGATTTAAGCGCCGACTGTCGACAGTTTAATCTTGAAACATGTCGAGCCTTTGTGTTTGCTGGACGTGATCGCAAAGGGAACACGCACGTGAACATCCATGCAAGCATCACGCCGACGGACGAAGCCACGCAGCAGGTTCGCGTCGATCTGGCCGCGGCCTATCGCCTGATTCACCGGCTCGGCCTCGACGACAGCATCTACACCCACATCTCGGTGCGCTTGCCCGGCAGCCATGATCGCTTCCTGATCAATCCCTACGGCATGCGGTTCGAGGAAGTGACGGCATCGAACCTGGTCACCGTCGATGTCGACGGCAAGGTGGTCGACGATCCCCTGGGCCTCGGCATCAATCCCGCAGGCTTCACCATCCACAGCGCGATCCATGCGGCGCGCCATGATGTGCTGTGCGTGCTGCACACCCACACCGTCGCCGGTGTCGCGGTGTCGTGCCAGAAAGACGGCTTGCAGCCGCTCAATCAATGGTCGATGCAGTTCACCGACCGGATCGCCTATCATGACTTCGAGGGCATCGCGCTCGACCTTTCCGAGCGCGAACGGCTGGTTCGCGACCTCGGCGCGAAGATGGTGCTGATCCTGCGCAACCATGGCCTCCTGACCTGCGGCCGTTCGGTCGGCGAGGCCTTCAAGCTGATGCACAACATGGAGCGCTCATGCCGCGCCCAGCTGGCGTTGCAGTCGTCTGGCGTCGAAATCATCAGGCCGTCGCTGGCCATCGCGCAGCACACCGCCGGCCAGTATGACCGCGGTTACGCCAAGATCGAGGTCGAAGGTCAGAAGGACGGCGAGTGGGCGGCATTCAAGCGCATGCTGGAGCGGACCGACGCCGACTATATCAACTAGGCCATTTTGACGCGGCGAATTAACGCGCCGTTGGGCGCCTGTGGGGGATTACATGCTGAAGCAATTGATGTTGGGCCTTGCCTTGACTTGCAGCGTCAGCGCCTTGGCGCTTGCGCAGGAACCCAAAATGGGCGGCACCATCAACGCAGTGATCCAGCCGGAGCCGCCCGGACTGACCACCGCGCTGATCCAGAACGGCCCGACCCAGATGGTGTCGGGCAACATCTTCGAGGGCTTGCTGCGCTACGACAAGAAGCTGGTGCCGCAGCCCGGCCTTGCCGATAGCTGGAGCGTCAGCGAGGACGCCAAGACCTACACGTTCAAGCTTCATCCTGGCGTGACCTGGCATGACGGCAAGCCGTTCACCTCGGCCGACGTGCTGTTCTCCATCGACATGCTGAAGCAGACTCATGCGCGCGCCCGCAACAACCTGGTGCAGCTCGACAAGGTCGAGGCGCCGGATCCGCTGACCGTCGTGTTCACGCTGAAGCAGCCGTTCGGTCCGTTCCTGGGGATCTTCGAGGTCGGCTCGCTGCCGATGATGCCGAAGCATCTCTATGAAGGCACCGACTACAAGACCAATCCCAACAACAACGCGCCGATCGGCACCGGCCCGTTCATGTTCAAGGAATGGCAGAAGGGCTCGTTCATCAAGCTGGTGAAGAACCCGAACTATCACATCAAGGGCAAGCCCTATCTCGACGAGATCTACTGGCAGATCATCCCCGACGCTGCGGCGCGTTCGGTGGCCTATGAGACCGGCAAGGTCGATGTGCTGCCCGGCGGCTCGGTGGAGAACTTCGACGTCCCGCGCATCAGCAAGCTGAAGAATACCTGCGTCACCGGCGAAGGCTGGGAATTCTTCAGTCCGTTGGCGTGGCTGTGGCTCAACAACCGCTCCGGCCCGACCGCCAACAAGTTGGTCCGCCAGGCGATCATGTATGCGGTCGACCGCAACTTCGCCAAGGATGTGATCTGGAACGGGCTCGGCAAGGTCGCCACCGGTCCGTCGGCATCCTCGATCAAGTTCTACACCGACGACGTGAAGAAATATCCGTACGATCCAGCCAAGGCCAAGGCGCTGCTCAAGGAAGCCGGCTACAAGGGCGAGAAGATCCGCCTGATGCCGTTGCCCTACGGCGAAACCTGGCAGCGCTGGGGCGAAGCTGTGAAGCAGAACCTGATGGATGTCGGCTTCAATATCGAGACCATCGCTACCGACGTGCCCGGCTCCAACCAGAAGATTGGCGACTGGGACTACGACATCGCCTTCACTTACCTCTACCAGTACGGCGATCCTGCGCTCGGCGTCGGCCGCAACTACGTCTCCAGCGCGATTGCCAAGGGTCAGCAGTTCAACAACGTCGAGGGCTATTCCAATCCCGAGATCGACAAATTGTTCGACGAAGGCGCGGTCGCGACCCCGGATTCCAAGCGCAAGGAGATCTACGAAAAGGCGCAGAAGATCCTGGTCGAGGACGTTCCGGTGGCGTGGATGCTCGAACTGCAGTTTCCGACCATCACCAACTGCAAGGTGAAGAACCTGATCACCACCGGCATCGGCGTCAACGATGGCTTCCGCGACGCCTGGATTGACAAGTAAGTCCATCGGCGGCACTTCACCGACTAGGTCGATGCCCCGCGACAGGCCGGGCATCGACGCGATACTTCTCTCCTGATCCGACTGTCATGGACCTCTGATGCTGTCATTCGTTGCCCAGAGGATTGTGAAAGGCGTCATCGTCCTGTTCGCGATCATCGTGCTGAACTTCTTCCTGATCCGGCTTGCGCCCGGCGATCCCGCCGTGGTGATGGCGGGCGAGGCCGGCGCCAGCGATCCGTTGTTCGTGGCGCAGCTGCGCGAAAAATTCGCGCTCGACCGGCCGCTGCCGGAGCAGCTGTTCAAATACGTCAAGGGCGTCGCCTCCCTCGATCTCGGCTTCTCGTTTCGCCAGCAGGAGCCGGTGGCCAAGCTGATCGCCGAGCGGCTGCCGGCGACGCTGCTGCTGACACTCACGGCCTTCGCCATCTCGCTGGCGCTGGGCATCCTGTTCGGTACGCTGGCGGCGCGCTTTGCCGGCACCTGGGCCGACAGCGCCATCACCGTCGCTGCGCTGCTGTTCTACGCCACACCGATTTTCTGGATCGCACTGATGGCGATCCTGCTGTTCTCGGTCACGCTCGGCTGGTTGCCGAGTTTCGGCTACGACACGGTCGGCGGCAACTACAAGGGTCTCGCTTATGTCGCCGATGTCGCCGCCCATCTGGTAATGCCGGCAATGACCATCGGCCTGTTCTTCATGGCGACCTATACCCGCATGACCCGCGCCTCGATGCTCGAAGTGAAGCGGCTCGATTTCGTCAAGACCGCGCGCTCCAAGGGGCTGCGTGACAACGTGATCCAGCGCCGCCACGTGCTGCGCAACGCGTTGCTGCCGGTGGTGACGCTGGCCGGGGTGCATTCCGGCACGCTGATCGGCGGCGCTGTGATCACCGAGACGGTGTTCGCCTGGCCGGGTATCGGCCGGCTGATGTATGAGGCGCTGCTGCAGCGCGACTACAACCTGCTGCTCGGCGTGTTCGTGGTGTGTTCGGCGATGGTGCTGATCTTCAACCTGGTCACCGACCTCGTCTACCGGCTGGTCGATCCGCGCATCGAGTTCGCATCATGAAGCAATTCTGGAAGCAGATGCTGCGCAATCCCGGCGGCATGATCGGGCTGGTCATTCTGTCCATCGCGATCCTGATCGCGCTGATCGGCCCGTCGATCTTTCCCAACTCGCCCTGGCGCATGGTGCAGCGGCCGTTCCTGCCGCCGTTCACGCTGTCCACCGTGCCGCTCGGCACCGATGCGCTCGGCCGCGACGTGTTCGCCGGCGTGATCTACGGCGCGCGGGTCTCGCTACTGGTCGGCCTCGTCTCCACCCTTGTCGCGTTGATCGTCGGCGTGCCGCTCGGCGCCCTCGCCGGCTATTTCGGTGGCAGGATCGACGACGCCCTGATGCGCTTCACTGAATTCTTCCAGACCATTCCGAGCTTCGCGCTGGCGATCGTGCTGGTGGCGATCCTGCAGCCCTCGATCTATTCCATCGTGGCGGCGATCGGCATCGTCAGCTGGCCGCCGGTGGCGCGGCTGGTGCGCGCCGAGGTGCTGTCGTTGCGGACGCGTGAATATGTTCAGGCGGCCGTCGTCACCGGGCAGAGTCATTCCTGGATCATCTGGCGCGAGATCCTGCCCAACGCGCTGTCGCCGGTGATCGTGCTGGCGTCGCTGATGGTCGCCACCGCGATCCTGCTGGAATCCTCGCTGTCGTTCCTCGGCCTCGGCGATCCCAACCTGATCTCGTGGGGCTACATGGTTGGCGCCGGCCGTACCGTGATCCGCCAGGCGTGGTGGATCACGGTGTTTCCCGGCATCGCCATCCTGCTTTCGGTGCTCGCCATGAACCTGGTGGGCGAGGGCCTCAACGACGCGCTCAATCCGCGCCTCGCCAAGGACGGCCGCTGATATGACCGCGACCCCCGCCGTTTCCATCAAGGACCTGAAGATCGCGTTGCCGGAAGGCGCCGAGCGTCCCTATGCCGTCAACGGCATCTCGATCGACCTGATCCCCGGCGAAATCGTCTGCGTGGTCGGCGAGTCCGGCTCCGGCAAGTCCATGTGCGCCCATGCGCTGATGGGCCTGTTGCCCGACAGCGTCAGAACCGAGACCGGTGCGATCCTGCTCGAGGGCAAAGACTTGCTGAAGCTCGACGAGGACGGCTGGCGCGACGTGCGCGGTCGCCGCATCGCCATGGTGTTTCAGGAGCCGATGACCGCCCTCAATCCGTTGATGCGCATCGGCGAACAGATGATGGAAATGTTCGAGGCCCATGGCCTGCTGACGCCGAAGGCGCGTCGCGCCAAGGCGTTGGGTCTTGCGCGCGAAGTGGGTCTGCCCGATCCCGAACGCATCGTTCGCGCCTATCCGCATCAATTGTCCGGCGGCCAGCGCCAGCGCCATGATCGCCATGGCGCTGGCGCTGGAGCCGCGGTGCTGGTGGCCGACGAGCCGACCACCGCGCTCGACGTCACAACGCAGGCGCAGATTTTGAAGCTGATCCGCGACCTGCAGCGTCGTCGCAACATGGCGGTGATGTTCATCACCCACGATTTCGGTGTGGTCGCCGATATCGCCGACCGAGTCGTCGTGCTGCGGCATGGCCAGGTCGTGGAGGAGGGCAGCGCCGCGGAGGTGCTGACCCGGCCGCAGCACGCCTACACCAAGGCGCTGCTCGCCGCGGTGCCGTCGATGCATCCGCCGGTGCGCGCGCCGCTCGATGGTCGCGACAAGGCGGTGGAGGTGATCGGCCTCGACAAGACCTATGTCACCTCCGGCGGCTGGTTCAGGCCCGACCGCAAGGTGCAGGCCGCCAATGAAGTCAGTTTCGCGATCCTCAAGGGCGAGACTCTCGGCCTGGTCGGCGAGTCCGGCTCCGGCAAGTCATCGGTGGCGCGGCTGGTGATGCGGCTGATCGAAGCCGACCGGGGGACCGTGCGGATCGGCGATGTCGATCTGACGAAACTCGAGGGCAAGGCGCTGCGCGAGCAGCGCCACCGCATCCAGATGATTTTTCAGGACCCGTTTGCCTCGCTCAATCCGCGGCGAAAAGTCGGCAACATCATCAGCGACGGACCGATCGCCCATGGCACCGAGCCGAAGGCGGCGATGCAGCGCGCCCGCGACCTGCTCGGCATGGTCGGCCTCGATGCCGGCGCCATGGAGCGCTATCCGCATGAATTCTCGGGCGGGCAGCGCCAGCGCATCGGCATTGCCCGCGCGCTGGCGCTCGATCCGGAAATCATCGTCGCCGATGAAGCGGTGTCCGCGCTCGACGTCTCGGTTCAGGCGCAAGTGCTGGCGCTGCTGGAAGATCTCAAGGCGCGACTGGGCCTGTCGATGCTATTCATCACCCACGATTTGCGCGTGGCCGCGCAGATTTGCGATCGCATCGCGGTGATGCAGCGTGGCGTCATCGTCGAATTGAAGCCGACGGCGCAATTGTTTGCCGCGCCCGAACATCCCTATACGCGCGAATTGCTGGCCGCCGTTCCCGGCCAGAGCGCGCCACCGCAGGCTGCCTGATCTCATGCATTGCGTATTGCTGAGCAGGACCCTGAACCTGCGCAAACACCTCGCCTCGGAGATTGCTCGTCTCGACGGCCGTATCAGCTTCATCGATCACCTCGACGGCAACGCCGAGGAAGTCACGCTGGCCGTGGCCTGGAATCCGCCCGACGACGCGTTCGACCATTATCCGAACCTCAAGGCGGTGTGTTCGATCGCCGCCGGCGCCGACAGCATTGTGATGAATCCGAGTCTGCGCGACGGCATCGAGGTGGTTCGGGTTGTAGAGCCGGCGCAGGCCGAGATGATGTCCGGCTTCGTGATCTGGCATGTCATCTGGCATCAGCGGCGTTTCGCCACCTATCTGGCGCAGCAGCGCGACCGGACCTGGAAACGCCTCGGCGCACGCACCGCGCGGCAGGTGCCGGTCGGCATTCTCGGCTACGGCGCGATCGGCGCGCGCGTCGCGCGCGATCTGGCTGCGCTCGGTTTTCCGGTCAACGTCTGGAGCCGTAGCGCCAGGGCGACGCTGCCGGGCATCGCCGGTTTTCACGGTCCCGACGGTCTGGCGGCGTTGCTCGCCGGCAGCGAAATTCTGGTCAACCTGCTGCCCCTGACATCGGAGACGCGCGGCATTCTCAACGCCGCGACCTTCGGCCGAATGCCGCGCGGCGGCTACCTGATCCAGGTCGGCCGCGGCGAGCATCTGGTGGAAGCCGATCTATTCGCCGCGCTCGACAGCGGCCAACTGTCCGGTGCCTCGCTTGATGTGTTTCTCGCTGAGCCATTACCGGCTGACCACGCCTTCTGGAGTCATCCCGGCATCGTGCTGACACCCCATGACGCCTGCGACGTGACGCTGCCCGCGGTAGGCCAGACCATCCTCGCCACTGCCGAAGCCTTGCAGGCCGGCGTCAGGCCGAAGGACGCAGTGGACCGCGCGCGGGGCTATTGAGCGACGCTGCGCCTAGGAGGCCGACAGCATCAGGCCGCCGACCAGCAGCACGGCCAACAGCGTAATGACGCCGAGAACGGCTGCGCTGATCGCCAGCAGTCCATGCGAATCCAGCCATGCACGCAACGCTTTCTCCATGACGACGTTAGCCTCCGGCTGATTTGAATTCACTTGCGGCGCAGCGTATCAAACCGGCAGGACGCCGTCTGCCCGCGTTTGGCATCAATCGGAGATCATTATGGACAATTTGCAGACTCAGGGCATCAGCCTGCCGCGACTCGGCCTCGGCACCTTCCGCCTCAAGGACGATGCCTGCACCGCCGCCGTGGAAGGCGCGCTCGGGCTGGGCTATCGCCACATCGATACCGCCGAGATGTACGGCAACGAGGCGGCCATCGGGGTCGGCATCAAGGCTGCCGGCATCGCCCGCAACAACCTCCACGTCACCACCAAGGTCTGGCACGAAAACCTGGCGCCCGACGCGATCCGCCGGGCGTTCGACGCCAGCCTGGCGAAGCTCGGGCTCGACTACGTCGATCTCTATCTGGTCCACTGGCCATCGAAGGGCATGGATCTGCCGGCGATGTTCGAGACCTTGATGAAGCTGAAGGACGAGGGCCGCACCCGCGCCATCGGCGTCGCGAATTTCACGCTGCCGCTGCTGAAGCGGGTGGTCGAGGACATTGGCGCGCCGATCGCCTGCAACCAGGTTGAGTACCATGTCTTTCTCGATCAGACCAAGGTGCTCGGCTATCTCCGCAGCAAATCGATTCCGCTGGTGGCCTATTGCCCCCTGGCGCAGGGGAAGGTCGCCGACGATGTTGTGCTGCAAAAGATCGCGGCGAAGAACCATGCCAGCGCCGCGCAGGTGGCGCTGAAATGGCTGCTCGACCAGGATGGCGTCGCTGCGATCCCCAAGGCATCGCGCGCCGAGAGTCAGCAGGCCAATCTCGATGCGTTGAAGCTCTCCTCGACGAGGATGATCGCAAGGCGATCGCGGCATTGCCAAAGAATCAGCGGCTGGTGAACCCCGGCTTTGCGCCGGAATGGGATTGATCTTTTCCCCTTCCCCGGCGCGCGCAGCGGCGTTGGTGGGAGAGGGGAAGAAAGACCCGCCACTCACTTGTGCGAATGCGGCTCCTTCTTCACGTCGTCCTTCCGCGTAGCGGTCGGCATCATCACCACCCGGCCATATTTGACGCCGCGCTCGGCGATGACGTGGTCGGCAAAGTGCTGCACCTCTGGACCGAGCCGCGCAGCGCCGTGACCTCCATGCAGTGATCGTTGTCGAGATGCACGTGCAGCGTCGCCAGCGCGAGCTCGTGGTGGTGATGATAATTGTCTACCAGCCGCCGCGACAGGTCGCGCGCGGCATGGTCGTAGACATAGACCAGCGCGGCGACACATTCTCCGGCCTTGCCCTTGTCTTGCGTCGCCTGCTGCATGCCGGCGCGGGCGAAATCGCGGATCGCCTCGGAGCGGTTCTGGTAGCCGTGCTCGGCGATCATGGCGTCGAGCTCGTCCATCAGCTCGTCGTCGAGTGTGATCGTGATGCGCTGCATAGAGTCTCCCGTCGTTTTCAGAAGTATGATGATTTGTTGACATTGTCATACTTGTCATGGCAGTTTTGATTGTGTTCTGCGGTCCAGCATAGCCTGCCCGGTGCCACAGGGGACATCTTCATCACGCGCGTAACCGCTGGGGGCGCGATGCATCAGCGTTTTGCAGCCGCGTTCGCCGGACTGTTCTTGATCGCCGCTTTAGCTGTGGCGTCGGAGGTGGCGGCCCAGACGGTGCCGTCTACCGCGCTTCCGCCCGTGGAGATCGAGGCCCGCAACGCCGCGCGGCGCAGCCTAGTCGGGCGCGGGCGGGAGCGCGAGGCGATCACCGGGCCGCGCGCCGGGGGCGCCGACGCCTGCCATGGCGGGTAACGGCAGTAAACCCGGCACCAGCACAGCCGCGGCGGCGCAGACCCGGTGGCCGCCAGCGAAAAGACCGTCAGTGGCGCTGACGTCAATGCGCGGCCGTTTTCACGACCGGCGGAGGCGCTGGAAGTGGTTCCCGGCCTGATCGTCACCCAGCACTCCGGCGACGGCAAGGCGAACCAGTACTTTCTGCGCGGTGTGAATCTCGACCATGGCACCGATCTGGCTGTTACGATCGACGGCATGCCGGTCAACATGCGCACTCACGGCCACGGCCAGGGCTATGCCGATCTCAATTTCCTGATCCCCGAACTGATCAGCACCGTCAACATCCGCAAGGGGCCGTATTTCGCGGACGAGGGCGACTTCTCCTCGGTCGGCTCGGTGCATGTCGGCCTGCTCGACAGCGTGGTCCGGACCATGGCCTCGATCTCGGCGGGCAGTTTCGGCTATCGCCGCGGCTTCGGCGTCACCTCGATGAAGCTCGGCGAGGGCACGCTGCTGGTGGCCGGCGAAGCGCAGACCTATAATGGCCCGTGGGAAAATCCCGACGAGTTGCGGAAACTCAACGGCGTGATGCGCTACAGCCAGGGCACCGCGACTGACGGCTTCACGCTCACCGCGATGGCCTATGCCAACAAATGGAATTCCACCGACCAGGTGCCGTTGCGCGCCATCGCCTCGGGTGAGATCGGCCGCTTTGGCGCGCTCGATCCGACCGATGGCGGCAATGCCAGCCGCTTTTCGCTGTCCGGCAACTGGGCGCGCAGCGATGACGCCGGTTCCTCGAAGGCGAATTTCTACGTCATCAGGAGTTCGCTGAATCTCTGGAATGACTTCACTTATTACCTGTCGAATCCCGTCGATGGCGATCAATTCCACCAGCATGACGATCGCGTGCTCGGCGGCTTCAGTGCGTCGCATACGTTCAATCACCAGTTCGCCGGCCTGCGGATGGAGACCGAAGTCGGCGTGCAGAGTCGCTATGACAACGTCCAGGTCGATCTGAATAATAGCGTGCGGCGCCAGTTCGCCTCCGCGATCCGCTCGGATGCGGTGAAGGAGGGCAGTGTCGGCGTGTTCGCGCAGAATACGGTGTTCTGGACCGACTGGCTGCGCACCACGGCCGGCTGGCGCGGCGATTATTACGACACCTCTGTCGTTTCGGCTTTCGCGCCGGCCAATTCCGGCACGGCCAACGCATTCATCGGCAGCCCGAAAGTCGGCCTCGTGCTCGGCCCGTTTGCCAAGACCGAACTGTTCCTCAATGCCGGCGAAGGTTTCCACAGCAACGACGCCCGCGGCGTCACCATCACGGAATCGCCGAGCGATGGCGCGGCGGTCTCGCGTTCGCCCTTCCTGGTCAAGACCAAGGGCGCCGAAGTCGGATTACGCAGCGTGCTCATTCCCGGCCTTACCAGCTCGGTCGCCCTGTTCATGCTGGACTCCGCCTCCGAAATCCTGTTCTCGGGGATGCCGGCGATACCGAAGCCAGCTGTCCCAGCCGCCGGGTCGGCGTCGAGTGGACCAACGACTATCGCCCGCTGCCCTGGCTGACACTGGAGGGTGACATCGCCGTCACCCGCGCGCGCTTCCGCGGCGACAACGCCGATCAGGCCGCGGCCTATCAGGACCTCGCCGGCTACCCGGCATCGCAGCTCGGCAATGCACCCGGCAATCACATTCCCGGCGCGCCGGAGATGATTGCCACCACCGGCATCCGGCTCGGCCATAACACCGGCTGGTTCGGCGCGCTGCGCTACCGTTACTTCGGTCCGCGTCCGCTCACCGAGGACGGCGCCTTTGTTTCGCCCGCCGCCGGCCTGTTGAACGGCCAGCTGGGCTACCGCTTTGCCAATGGCTGGCGCATCCAGCTCGACGGCTTCAACCTGCTCGACAACAAGACTGACCAGATCACCTACGCCTATGGCTCGCTGCTGAAGACCGATCTGCTGTTTGCGATGTGTTTCCCGTCCGCGGGCGCGC
Organism: Rhodopseudomonas sp. P2A-2r; assembly: GCF_026015985.1. Lineage (GTDB taxonomy): Bacteria > Pseudomonadota > Alphaproteobacteria > Rhizobiales > Xanthobacteraceae > Tardiphaga. The sequence continues at coordinate 1,702,336 of NZ_CP110389.1, forward strand.
CGACGGCGCCCCGCGCCGTGTGCCAGACCGGTATCATGGACCGCGTCCTGCATCCGGTCGAGCCGCTGGCGTTGCGTATCACTGTGGCTGGCGCGTTCTGATCAGCCGCTGCGCCCTGCGACATTTCCTGCGGATTTCGCCCCTTGCCCGTGTCGGCAGCGCCGTTACAGTGCGCCGCGACGAACCCCTGACTGGCCGGGCATGCACGATCTTATCCGCGACATCACCTTGTGTATCCTGTTTGCGTGGGGCGTCGGGCTGGCCGCGCATTTCTTCAAGCAGCCGCTGATCCTGGCCTACCTGATTGCCGGCTTCGTCATCGGGCCCTTCGGCATCGGCTGGGTCAAGTCCGAGGAATCGATCAGCACCATCTCGGAACTCGGCCTGATCTTCATGCTGTTCATGATCGGGCTGGAAATCGATCTCAAGAAGATCGTGCGCGCCGGTCGCGTCATCCTGCTTGCCGCCGGCGGCCAGCTGATCGGGGCTGCCTGCTCGGCGCGCTGTTCTTCATGGCGATCGGCCTGCCGCTTGGCGGCGGTCATTTCGACGCGCTGTATCTCTGCGTCGCCTGCGCACTGTCGTCGACGGTGGTCATCGTCAAGGTGCTGTACGAGAAGCGCGAGCTCGATACCCTGCCGGGTCGTATTACGCTCGGCATCCTGGTCCTGCAGGACATCTTCGCCATCCTGTTTCTGGCGGTGCAACCCAGCCTCGCCGACCTGCAGGTCGGCGTTATCCTTCTGTCTATCGGCAGGGTCGGCGTGCTCGTCGCCACCGCGCTGGTGCTGAGCCGCTACGTTCTGCCCCACCTGTTCCATCAGATCGCCCGACGACCGGAACTGGTTTTGCTCGGCGCACTGGCCTGGTGCTTTCTGATCGGCGAGATCGCCGAACGGCTGCACCTGTCGCGCGAAATGGGCTCGCTGGTCGCCGGCGTGTCGCTGTCGACTTTCCCCTATGCGCTGGACGTCACCGCCAAGGTAACGACGCTGCGCGACTTCTTCATCACTTTGTTCTTCGTCGCGTTGGGCATGACCATCCCGATCCCTAACCTGTCGGTGATCGGCCTGGCACTGATCATCGCCGCCTTCACCGTGGTCAGCCGCGTCATCACCACCTTCACGCCGCTGTACCTGATGAAGCAGGGACTGCGCGCGAGCCTGCTGCCGGCGCTTAACCTGGCGCAGATCAGCGAGTTCTCGCTGGTGGTGATCCAGACCGGCATCGCTGCCGGTCATATCAGGACCCAGACATCGAGCGCGGTATCCTTCGCCTTCGTTCTCCTCGCGGTGCTATCTACCTTCGCGATGGTGCGTAGCGACCGGATCACCCGGCTTCTGATCGGGCCGCTGAAGCGGATCGGCATTCGCGACCTCGATCACGGCCAGGCGCAGGACGCGGACGCCGCGGTCGGCCATGGCGATGCCCGCCGCATCGTCATCCTCGGCTTCTTTCGCGCAGCCTCCGCGCTGCTCAGCGAGATCGAGCGCCAGAATGCTTCGCTGCTCGAGCAGATCAGCGTGGTCGATTTCAATCCCAACGTGTTCAAGGTCCTGGCCGAGCGCGGCCAGCACGTGATCTATGGCGACATCAGCAATGTCGACACGCTGGTCCATGCCGGCGTCGGCCATGCCGAGATCATCATTCTCAGCGTCCCGGATTCGCTGCTGAAGGGTGCCAATAATGAGAAGCTGGTGCGCCACGTCCGGTCGATCAACCCGACCGCGAAGATCATCTCCACCGCCGACCTGCTGGCCGACGTGCCGGACATTTACGCCGCCGGCGCCGATTACGTCACGGTCACCCGGCTGAGCGACGCCCACGAGCTCTACGAAGCGATCAATGCCGCCGACCAGGGCCTGCTGAAGGACAAGCGCGCCGAAATGGACGCCCAACTGGCGGAACGCAGGGAAGTGTTAGCGTAGCCTTCTTCCTCTCCGCCCAGCGAAGCTTCGCTTCGCCGGTGGAGAGGGGAAGAAAGAGACCGGCGTCTGCCGAAAACAGGACGAAATCTCCCTCCATTCCGCATAGCGAACCCGCATGGCCCTACGCGCGGCCGCGGGTTGCGTCCCCACCCGCTCTGCGCCATATGGTTCCCACACGTCATCTGAGTGCACGCCATGGCCCATTCGATTCCGGAAGTTCTGCAGGCTTTTGCCCATGGCGAGATCGTCGTGGTCACCGACGACGACGACCGCGAGGGCGAGGGCGACCTGATCGTCGCGGCGACGCTATGCACCGCCGAGAAGATGGCCTTCATCATCCGCCATACCTCCGGCATCGTCTGCGCCCCGATTACCATCGACGATGCGCGCCGGCTGCGGCTCGATCCGATGGTGGCCAATAACGATTCCAACCACACAACGGCCTTCACCGTGTCGGTCGACTACAAGCCCGACAACGGCACCGGCATCTCGGCAGACGAACGCGCTTCCTGCTGCCGTGCGCTGGCCAATCCCAATGCCGGCGCCAACGATTTTGCCCGGCCGGGCCACGTGTTTCCGCTGATCGCCCGCGAAGGCGGCGTGTTGATGCGCTCCGGCCATACCGAGGCCGCGGTGGATCTGTGCAAGCTGGCGAATCTGCCGCCGGTCGGCGTCATCAGTGAGTTGATGAACGACGACGGCACAGTGATGAAGGGCGAGCAGGTCGCGGCCTTCGCGGCGAAGCACAACCTCAAGCACGTCACCATCGCCGACATGATCTCGTACCGGCAGGCACGCGAGAAACTGATCGAGCGCGTCTCGACTTTCACCACCGAAAGCCCGATCGGCCAGCTGCAGGGCTATGCCTACCGGTCGCCGTTCGACTCCATCGCCCACGCGGCCTTTGTCTACAACGGCATCGGCGATGGCAGGAATGTGCTGACGCGGTTTCACAAGCCCAACATCGTCAAGGATATCTTCGCCGGCCCGGCGCGCATGCAGGCCGTGCTGGAACGTTTCAAGCAGGCTGGCAGCGGCGTGCTGGTATACCTGCGCGACGGCGCCGCCGGAGTTCCCGTAGAGCCGCTGGATGCGCCGAAATCGGCGGAAGCCGACCGCAACAGGCAGTGGCGCGAGATCGGCGTTGGCGCGCAGATCCTGCGCGATCTTGGCGTCACCTCGATCCGGCACCTGACCTCTTCGGCGCATGACTACAAAGGCCTCTCGGGCTTCGGTATCGAGATCGTCTGCAATGAACAGCTTGATGGTGATAAGCCAAGGACTTAATGTGCGCGCCGGCGTGAGACCGCCAGCGGCCTGATGTGAAAAAGGATATTTCGATGAGCGTGCGCCCCCAGTCGAAGGACAAGCCGGCCCCGACGAATTTTCAGTGGGACGACGCGTTCCTGCTCGACGACCAGCTCACCGAAGACGAGCGCATGATCCGCGACACCGCCCGCGCCTACGCTCAGGACAAGCTGCTGCCGCGCGTCACCGATGCCTATCTCAACGAACATACCGACCGCGAGATCTTCAACGAGATGGGCGAGCTCGGCCTGATCGGCATCACGCTGCCGGAAGAATATGGCTGCGCCAATGCCAGCTATGTCGCCTACGGCCTGGTGGCGCGCGAGATCGAGCGCGTCGATTCCGGCTATCGCTCGATGAACTCGGTGCAGTCCTCGCTGGTGATGTATCCGATCTACGCCTATGGCGACGACGCCCAGCGCAAGAAGTATCTGCCGAAGCTCGCCTCCGGCGAGTGGGTCGGCTGCTTCGGCCTCACCGAGCCCGATGCCGGTTCCGATCCCGGCGGCATGAAGACCCGGGCCGAGAAGTGCGCCGACGGCTACCGCATCACCGGTTCCAAGATGTGGATCTCCAACGCGCCGATCGCCGACGTGTTCGTGGTGTGGGCGAAGTCCGCCGAGCACAACAACCAGATCCGTGGCTTCATTCTCGAGAAGGGCATGAAGGGCCTGTCGGCACCGAAGATCGGCGGCAAGCTCTCCTTGCGCGCCTCGATCACCGGCGAGATCGTGATGGACGGCGTGGTGGTGCCCGAGAGCGCGATGCTGCCTAACGTGTCCGGCCTGAAGGGCCCGTTCGGCTGTCTCAACCGCGCGCGCTACGGCATCTCCTGGGGCGTGCTCGGCGCCGCCGAGGACTGCATGGCGCGCGCCCGCCAATACACGCTGGACCGCAAGCAGTTCAACCGTCCGCTCGCCGCCACCCAGCTGGTGCAGAAGAAGCTTGCCGACATGCTGACCGAAATCTCGCTCGGCCTGCAGGGCTCGCTCCGCGTCGGCCGTCTGATGGATGAAGGCAATTTCCACCCGGACATGATCTCGCTGGTGAAGCGCAACAATTGCGGCAAGTCGCTGGACATCGCCCGCATGGCCCGCGACATGCACGGCGGCAACGGCATCCAGATCGAATACCACGTGATGCGCCACGCCCAGAACCTCGAGACCGTGAACACCTACGAGGGCACGCATGACGTCCACGCGCTGATCCTCGGCCGCGCCATCACCGGTATCCAGGCGTTCGGCTAGCCGCTCCCGCCATCCGTATTTCGAAATGCCCGGCCTCGTGCCGGGCATTTTGTTTTGAGGGCTTAAAAAGCCATGCGGCTTGACGGTCGCTCTTTCATGTATCATCATAAGTTACATGAGACGAGACAACCGCCTGTCTGCCACGTTGCACGCGTTGCTGCACATGGCCGAGCAAAACCGGCCGATGACCTCGGCCGAGCTGGCGATGTGCATGGCCACCAATGCCGTGGTGGTCCGTCGCACCATGGCCGGACTGCGCAAGGCTGGCCTGGTGCGCTCCGAAAAGGGCCATGGCGGCGGCTGGCAGATCGCGCGCGATCTTTCGGCGGTGACGCTGAAGGACATCTATGACGCGCTGGGCAAGCCCGGCCTGATGGCCATGGGCATTCATCTCGAAAGCCCGTCCTGTCTCGTCGAGCAGGCGGTCAACCGCGCGCTCACCTCGGCCTTTGCCGATGCAGAGGCCGTCCTGATCGGCCGGCTCGGTGACGTCACGCTGGCGCAGCTCGCGGCGGATTTTCACGCACGCGCGGTCGGCCATCGCAACAAGATGCAGGAGAAGAAGAAATGACCTTTGACGCCATTGTCGTCGGCGGCAGTTATGCCGGCCTGTCCGCGGCGCTGCAGTTGGCGCGCGCCCGCCGCCGCGTGCTGGTGATGGATTCCGGCCAGCGCCGGAACCGCTTCGCCGCCCATGCCCATGGGTTTCTCGGCCACGACGGCCGGCCCCCGGCGACATTGCCGCCGATGCCCGCGCGCAACTATTGGCCTATCCGACTGTGGAATGGGCGGATACGAAGGCGACCTCCGGCGAGGGCGCGACCGGTAGCTTCTCGATCGGCACCGCGACCGGTGCACGCTATTACGGTCGGCGCGTCATCCTCGCCGTGGGCGTCGCCGATACGCTGCCGGCGCTTCCCGGCCTTGCGGAGCGCTGGGGCAAGACCGTGTTCCATTGCCCGTATTGCGACGGCTATGAACTCGATCAGGGCCGCATCGGTGTGCTGGCGTCGTCGGAGATGTCGATGCATCACGCTTTGATGCTGCCGGACTGGGGATCGACGACGCTGTTTCTCAACGACGCCTTCGCGCCGGACGCCGGGCAGCTTGCCCAACTGCAGGCGCGCAACGTCGCCATCGAGCGCGCGCCGATCGTTCGGCTCTCCGGCGCCTCCCTCGATGTCGAACTCGTGGACGGTCGCACCATTGCGCTCGACGGCATGTTCACGCTGACGCGCACGGGTCCATCGTCGCCGCTCGGCGCGCAGCTTGGCTGCGTCACGGAGGACGGCCCGATGGGGCCGTTCCTGCAGACCGATGCCTTCAAGGAAACCTCCGTTCCCGGCATTTTTGCCTGCGGCGACGTGGCGCGTCCGATGGGTTCGGTGGCTTTCGCGGTGGCAGACGGCGCGATGGCGGGCGTCGGCGTCCACCGCTCGCTGATCTTCAGCCCGGATCGCGTGGCCGGCGCATAGCTGCAGCGAGTTGCGGCTGTTTGATTTCCCGCCAAGGGTTGCTAGTCATCGGAGGCGTCCGGTGACCAGCCCGGACACAGGCGCGGAAGGACCGACCATGAGCGACAACGACGACGTCCCGTTCAACCGCGACTATCCGCTGGCCCCGGGCGTGGTCGATCATGTCCGCCCCGGCGTGCGGCGAGTCCTGTGCAACAACCCGTCGCCGTTCACCTTCACCGGCACCAACAGCTACATTATCGGCGAGGGCAAGGTCGCGATCATCGATCCCGGCCCACGCAACGATGCCCATATTCAGGCGCTGCTCGATGCGGTGAAGGGCGAGACCGTCACCCACATCATCGTCACCCATACCCACAGCGACCACTCGCCGAACACCGCAGCACTCAAGGCAGCGACCGGCGCCACGGTCTATGCCGAGGGCGCGCATCGCGCCTCGCGCCCGCGCTACGAGAGCGAAATGCATTCGCCGGAATCCGGCGCCGACCGCGATTTTCGACCCGACGTTCTGGTCGAAGACGGCGAGACGATCGAGGGCGACGGCTGGGCGCTGGAAGGCGTGGCGACGCCGGGCCACACCGCCAACCACATGGCCGTCGCCTGGCGCGAGCGCGGTTATCTGTTCGTGGCCGATCACGTGATGGGCTGGTCGACGTCGATCGTGGCGCCGCCAGATGGGTCGATGGTCGACTACATGGCTTCGCTGGACAAGCTGGCGGCGCGCCCGGAGGACCTGTATTTCTCCGGCCACGGCCCGGAAATTCCCGACGCGCGAAAGTACGTCCGCTTCCTGATCCGCCATCGCAGGGCCCGCGAAGCCTCGATCCTGCATCGCCTGGCCAAGGGTGAAGCCGATATCCCGACCCTGGTGCGTGCGATCTATATCGGCATCGACCCGCGCCTCACCGGCGCTGCCGGCTATTCGGTGCTGGCGCACCTGGAAGATCTGGTCGCGCGCGGTGTGGTGGTGACATCAGGCGATCCGGTGATCGGTGGCAGCTACCGGATGGCGTGATCGACACGCCTCCAAACTCTCAACTGTCATCGCCCGGCCTGGCGCGCAATTGCGCGCCGGGACCGGGCGACCCAGTCAACACCGGCGCCTGTGATGAAGCCGCAAGGTCTGCGTGGACTGGGTCACCCGCTTTCGCGGGTGACGACAAGCTGAGCGCTTGGCGTCTTCGCTCTACTTCTTCGCCACACCCTTCGCCGGCGCCTTCGGTGCCGTCGGCTTCTTCGGCGCCGGTGTGTTTTCCGCCGCCGTGTTGATATCCTCGATCAGCTTTGTGACCCGCGCCGCATTGCTGCCGAGGTCGCTTTCGAAATAGCGCGACGAAGAGCGGATATCGACCCGCGAGCCCTCGCCGTCCGGGGTCACGCGAATGGTGACGTCCTCGCGAAAGCCCATGATCGGGGTGCGCGCCACGGCCTCGATACGGCCGATGCGCCGCGGCGGCTGCGGCGCGCGCTCGTCGATGATCAGCCATTTGCGTTTGTTGACCACAGCAAGCGCCACCTCATAAGCGCGCTGCACGGGGACATCGAGATCGACCGGCTCGATGTCCGGCCAGGCGGCGCGCTGCAACTCGGCGGAATACAGCCCGGCATAGACCGCGGTATTGGTGCCGTCGCCGGTGCGCAGCCGGGCCAGCGCCTCGAAGCGCGGCGGATCGATCGGGTCGGTGGTGATGTCGTGGATCGCTGGTAGCTTGCGGTATTGCAAAGCGAGGTAAGCGGGGTAGGCGAGGATGACGACGTCGAGCGCCAGCGCCAGCAGGATCCGGCTCATGCCGCGCGTGCCGTTGCGCCAGATCGCCACGAAGCCTGCCAGCGCCACCAGGATGGACAGGCAGGCAAAACCCAGCGCGCCAAAGAACGTCGCCAGCGCCGGCTTCACTTCGAGGAACCCGAAGCGGACGATGGCGATGGAGACCACCGCGGCCACTGCCGCAAATACCGCCAGCCGCCGCGCCCACGCGGCCAGGCTGGACACCGGCTCCATCTGGTAGGGCGCGGAAAACCTGCGGGCCATGTTTCGAATTTCTGTCGGTTGGGGCGGGCGACCGCGTGCGGCCAGGCTGCAAATCTGTTCGCTTGAGACCACGGTGGACGCGGAAGTTCAAGGGTGGAGTGTGCCGTGCGAGCGGTCGGGCGGCCCGCCGCAGGCACGGGGTTATTCCATCAGATTATGCAATAGTGGCTTTCATTTTTTATCCATTAATCCTGAAATCGAGGATGTTTATGTTGCCTTCACCGATGCGGCGCCCCTCGCTAGCCGCGAAGGGCAAAATTCAGGAGAGATGTCATGACCGTTCACGTCACCCCTTCCGCCGTTCCGATGGTCCATCTGCGTAACGTCCAGGTTGACGGCATCGAGATGTTCTATCGCGAGGCCGGCAACCCCGCCCACCCGACGTTGCTGCTGCTTCACGGGTTCCCGACCTCGTCGCATATGTTTCGCAACCTCATTCCGATGCTGGCGGATCGCTTCCATGTCGTCGCTCCGGACTTGCCGGGTTTCGGCTTCACGGTCGTCCCGGCGGCGGCGAACTTCACCTACAGTTTCGGCAATCTAGCCCGGACGGTGGAGGGCTTCGTCGATGCGCTCGGCCTCAAGCGTTACGCGATCTATGTTTTCGACTACGGCGCGCCGACCGGCTATCGGCTTGCACTGGCGCGGCCCCAGCAGGTCACCGCGATCATCTCGCAAAACGGCAATGCTTATGAGGATGGCCTCAGCACCGGATGGAATCCGATACAGACCTACTGGCGCGAACCTGTCGCTGCCAACCGCGCCGCGCTTCGCGCCATGCTGACCCTGAAACCACCAAGTGGCAATATGTGCACGGGGTGTCGGACGAAAAGCTCGTCGCGCCGGAATCTTATACGCTCGATTCAGCGCTGCTGGCGCGGCCGGGCAATGACGAGATCCAACTCGACCTGTTCCTCGACTATGCCAGCAATGTCGCTCTCTATCCGGCGTTTCAGAAATACTTCGCTACGGCGAAGCCGCCGCTGCTGGCGGTATGGGGCAAGCACGATCCGTTCTTTCTGCCGCCCGGAGCAGAGGCGTATCGCCGCGACATTCCGGATGCCGAAGTGCACCTGCTCGATACCGGCCACTTCGCACTGGAAACCCATGCAGCCGAGATTGCCGAGAAAATCGCGGATTTTCTGGGCCGCAAGGTTGTGGCTTGAGTTCATCGACCGTCCTCTCCCCGCGAAGTGCGGGGAGAGGACGGTCGGAGAGTTGCTTACGCCGCTGCGGTCGGCAGGCTGTAGGTTTTGAACTGGTCGCGCAGCGCGGTCTTCAGGATCTTGCCCGTCGCCGTGTGCGGGATCGCCTCCACGAACACCACGTCGTCGGGCAGCCACCATTTGGCGATCTTGCCGTCCATGTACGCCAGTAGTTCCTCGCGGGTCGCGGTCTCGCCGGCCTTGAGCTGCACGATCAGCAGGGGGCGCTCGTCCCATTTGGGATGATAGACGCCGATCACCGCGGCCTCTGCCACCTTGGGATGGCCGACCGCGAGGTTCTCCAGGTCGATCGACGAGATCCACTCACCGCCGGACTTGATCACGTCCTTGGAGCGGTCGGTGATGCGCATGTAGCCGTGCTTGTCGATGGTCGCGACGTCGCCGGTGTCGAAGTAGCCTTCCTCGTCGAGGATGTTGGTGTCGACACGGAAGTAGGCGGCGGACACCGAGGGGCCACGGACCTTGAGCCGGCCGAAGGTCTTGCCGTCCCACGGCAGCTTGTTACCGGCATCGTCGGTGATCTTCATCTCGACGCCGAACGGCGGATAGCCCTGAGTCTGCAGCACGTCGAGCCGCTCGTCGCCCTCGAGCTTGTCGAATGGCGGCTTCAGAGCCGCAAGCGTGCCGATCGGGCTCATCTCGGTCATGCCCCAGGCATGGCGCGCGCTGATGCCCATGTCGATGAAGGCCTTGATCATCGAGCGCGGCATCGCCGAGCCGCCGCACACCACCATGCGCAGGTCGGGCAGCTTGAGATTGTTGGCCGCCATGTGGTTGAGCAACATCAGCCACACCGTCGGCACGCCGGCGGTGTGCGTCACCTTCTCGGTGGCCAGCAGCTCATAGATCGAGGCGCCGTCCATCTTGGCGCCGGGGAACACCAGCTTGGTGCCCATCGACGGCGCCGAGAATGCGATGCCCCAGCTGTTCGCGTGGAACAAGGGCACCACCGGCAGCATGGTGTCGGCGGCATTGGCGCCGAGCGAATCGCCGGTATTGGCCATCAGCGCGTGCAGCACGTTGGAGCGGTGCGAATACAGCACGCCCTTGGGATCGCCCGTGGTGCCCGAGGTGTAGCACATGGCGGCGGCGGTGTTTTCGTCGAACATCTTCCAGGCGAAGTCGCCATCGGCTTCGGCGATCCAGTCCTCATAGGCGACCGCGTTCTTCAGCGTGGTCTGCGGCATGTGCGCCTTGTCGGTCAGCACGATGTAGCGCTCGACTGATGGCAGCTGGTCGGCGATCTTTTCGAGGATCGGGATGAAGGTGAGGTCGACCATCACGATGCGATCCTGCGCATGGTTGATGATCCAGGCGATCTGGTCTGGGAACAGGCGTGGATTGACGGTGTGGCAGATGGCGCCGAGACCCATGATGCCGTACCACGTCTCCAGGTGGCGCCAGGTATTCCAGGCGATGGTGGCGACGCGGTCGCCCATCCGGATGCCGTCGCGATCGAGGCGTTGGGCGACCTTCAGGGCACGGGCGCGAATTTGGGCGTAGTTAGTACGATGGATGGGGCCTTCGACCGACCGGGTGACGACTTCGCGTTCGCCATGGACCAGCGCGGCATGATCGATAATCCGATGACACAGCATAGGCCAGTCTTGCATCAACCCGAGCATTCGAACGTTCCTCCGCGATTTGACTTGTCTTGTCGGGCCTCCTCTCGGGAGTTCTTAGCCGACAAGGACTTGGGATGAACTTTAGCGTGCGGAACCGGTTGCGGGAATGGTCTTGTGGGAGATCTGGATGCGACCAAAGGCCTAACGCCGTGGCCGCCTTGCTGGTGTTGCTGCTCTGCGCTGCACCGGCGCAGGCCTACCTGACCGGCCACAGCGTGCCGCTGCCGAAGCCGCGGCCGGCCGAGGCCCCGGTGACCGACCTGCAGACGCCCGCAGAGGCCGACAAGGGCGACAAGCCGGCCGAGGCCGCGGCGCCGGTCGCCGAAAAGCGACCGGCCGAACCGCCGCCGCCATCGGCCTGCCGGGTGGCGCTCGATGACAGTATCGCCATTGCGCCCAGCGTTCCCGACATCAAGGGGCCGGGCGCCTGTGGCGGCCCGGACATGGTCCATCTCGAGGCGGTGATCCTGCCCGACAGGACGCGCGTGCCGCTGAAGCCGGGCGGCACCATGCGCTGCACCATGGCGGCGGCCATTGCCGACTGGATTCGAACGGACATGGCGCCGCTGGCGGCCGGTCTCGGCAGCAAGCTCAGCGAGCTCGACAATTTCGATTCCTTCGATTGCCGCGGTCGCAATCGCGTGGTCGGCGCCAAGATGTCGGAGCACGGCCGCGCCAATGCGCTCGATGTGCGCGGACTGAAACTCGCCAACGGCCAGAGCATCGCCCTCACCGATCGCGCGACCCCGCGTGAGCAGCGCGAAAAGGTGCTGCTGTCGATGTGCACGCGCTTTTCCACCGTTCTGGGGCCGGGCTCTGACGGCTACCACGAGGACCACATCCATCTCGATCTCGCCGAGCGCCGCAACAACTACAAAATCTGCCAGTGGGATGTCTGGGACCCGCTGCCGCAGGTGGCGCCGCTGATGCCGGCGATACGTCCCGACGATGCGCCGCCGCGCGAGGTCGCCGACAAAAGTGATGGCAAGGGCGATGGCAAGGCTGAAGCGGCGCCGGCACCCGCCGTGGCGGAGCAGAGCAGTGCGGCCGAACCCGCGGCCGATGAAGCGGAGCCCGAGCCCGATCGTCCCGTCAAACCAAAGCCCAAGCCGCGCAAGCGCCGCACTGCACCGTCGACGTCGCCGTTCAGCTTTTTGCGGTGAGCTCCAGCCTCCCGGGAGCTGCGAGCGCTCCGTCGGGGATCGCCCGTATCGCCCATAAAAAGCGTCGGAAAAACCGGCGCTTTTTTGAGTTCCTGAAGCTGGTGGATGCCTAGTTGGGCGAGCCACCGGTGCCCTGCAGCGCCAGCTTGGAATTGAACGGCGAGTCGCCGTGGTTCGGCTCCAGCACGACGACGACACTGCCCGGCTTGACCCGGCTGTAGAGGTCGATGACGTCCTCGTTGGTCATGCGGATGCAGCCGGAGGAGATCGAGGCTCCGATATATTCCGGCTGGTTGGTGCCGTGAATTCGGAACAGGGTGTCCTTGTTGCCCTGATAGAGATACAGCGCCCGGGCGCCGAGGGGATTGTCGACGCCGCCGGGCACCTGGGCAGGCAGGCCCTCGATGCGGGCGTGGATGTCTTTGGTCGGCGTCCACTTCGGCCATTCGGCCATGTTGCCGACACGGGCCACGCCGGAGAATGCCAGGGCTTCCTCGCCGACGGTGACGCCATAGCGGATCGCCTTGCCGCCATCCATCACGTAATAAAGGTAGTGATTGTCGGAATCGACCACGATGGAACCGGGCAGTTCCTTGCGGTGATAGTCGACGATGGCGCGGCGAAACGGCGCGGCGACCGGGGTATTGACGTAGCGCGCCTTGGCCAGCTGGGCCTTGTCCTGCGGCTTGAGGCTGGCTTCCGGTGCAGGCTGATAGGTGGTCGAGGTCGCCTGCATGCAGCCCGACATCATCAGGCCGGCGGCAACCAGAAGTCCCAGTCTAACGATGCGAGACGTCATAAAATCATTCCAACTGTAAAGTGGCGCCCATGGCACGCCGATCTTGCGTCGATTCAATTGAGATTGAGTATCATCGAAATCGGTAGAATTCACAGTGCTTCCACGCGCATTCGATCACGCCGCGCACAAAGTGTGTCCGATTTGTCGCAGATTTGGCGCCGTGTATCATGCGCGCAGCGCCTTTTCACAAAAAGAAGGCGCCGGTTGCGACCGACGCCTTCTTCAATTCTAAAATTCTGCCGCAGGCGATCAGAACGATGCCGCGCCGCCCTGGAGCGCCAGCTTCGAATTCACCGGCGAGTCGCCCTGCTTGGGCTCGAGCACCACGACAACGGCGCCGACCTTGACGCGGTTGTAGAGGTCGATGACGTCCTCGTTGGTCATGCGGATGCAGCCCGAGGAGATCGAGGCGCCGATATATTCCGGCTGGTTGGTGCCGTGAATCCGGAACAGCGTGTCCTTGCCGCCGGAATACAGATACATCGCGCGCGAGCCCATCGGATTGTCCGGACCGGGCGGCACGAACTTCGGCACGCCGAGACGGGAGATCTCCGAAGCAGTCGGGTGCCACGGCGGCCACTCGGTCATGCTGCCGACCTTGGCGACGCCGGACCACGCCATGGCTTCCTCGCCGACGGTGATGCCGTAGCGGATCGCCTTGCCGCCGTCCTGGACGTAATAGAGATAATGGTTGTCGGAATCGACCACGATCGAGCCCGGCAGTTCCTTGCGGTGGAACTCGACGATGGCGCGGCGGAACGGCTCGGCGACCGGTGTCTTCACATAGGATACCTTGGCCAGCAATTCCTTGTCGCGCGGCTTCAGGTTCTTTTCCGAGGAGGCCTCGTAGGTAGTGGCCTGCATGCAACCCGACAGCATCAGGCCGGCGGTCAGCACAAGTCCCAACCTAAGCTTCAGAGACGACATTTGATTGTTCCAATACGCCAGCGCTGCGAAAAGGCGCTGCGAAATCGCGATTCCGTGGAAATGATTATCGCCGAAACCGGCCGTATTTCCAGCGCTTCCGCGACGCGCGACGCAGGTCGCGGGTCACCTGTGTCCAAATTGTCGCAGGCAGCCGCGGGCCCGGCTATTTCTTGGGCAGGGCGCTCGCTCCCGGTCGCGTGCAGTGCGCTTCGGGTCACTCCTCCGTGAAATCGGTACCCGGGGACGGGGGTTGGCGCGCTGCTCGAAGGCTGTCATGACCGCGATCGGTCCGATCGGTCATGGTGGTCTCCCGATTCGGTCGTCCGCTTCGCTCCATCTTCCCAGTTCCGGAGTTGCCCATGCTCGCCGTCTTTACCCCTGCCGATTCCGCCCTGAAGCGCTCCGAACCCACCGATCTTGCGGCGCTGCCGGACAACTCGGTGTGGATCGACATGGTCAAGCCGTCGCCGGATGAGGACCACGCGGTGGAGCGGCTGGCCGGGATCGAGATCCCCACCCGGGAGGACATGCAGGAGATCGAGATTTCCAGCCGGCTCTATATCGAGAACGGCGCCCGCTACATGACCGCCAGCCTGATGTGCGCGGCCGATACCGACTCGCCGCGCATCACACCCGTGACCTTCATCCTGACCCGGCATCGTCTGGTGACGGTGCGCTACGATGCGCCAAAACCCTTCGCGCTGGTGGAGATGAAGCTGGCCCGGCTGGCGCCGCCCACCGCCAACGGCGAGACGGTGCTGCTGGAACTGCTCGATGCCGTGATCGACCGGTGCGCCGACATTCTCGAACGCGCGGGCGCCGACGTGGACCAGGTCAGCCACGACATTTTCGAGCCTGACGAATCCATGCGCACCGGCCACGCCAAGCGCTATTCGGAAATCCTGATCGCCATCGGCCGCAAGGGCGACCTCACCTCGAAGGTGCGGGAAAGCCTGGTGTCGATCGGTCGCGTGGTCACCTTCGTCACGGCCGAAGCCGACGGCGTCAAATGGTCCAAGGAGATGCGCGCGCAGCTCAAGACCATGCAGCGCGACGTGGCCTCATTGACCGATCACGCCTCGTATCTGTCGAATAAGATCACCTTCGTGCTCGATGCCATGCTGGGCGTGGTCAACCTCGAACAGAACAACATCATCAAGCTGTTCTCGGTGATGGCCGTGGTGCTGATGCCGCCGACCCTGATCGCTTCGGTCTACGGCATGAACTTCAAGATGATGCCGGAACTGGAATGGACGCACGGCTACCCGATGGCGCTGATCATGATGCTGCTCGCCGGCGCGCTGCCTTACGTGTTTTCAAGTGGAAGCGGTGGCTGTAGCTTTTGCTGCGCCGCTACTGCCGCAATGTAAAAACCCGCCGGGATCAACCGGCGGGTTTTTGCTGACGGGCGCTGCCCGGCCGCAAGAACGCTACCCCTGCCGGAAGCCGATGCGGAAGGCACCCCAGTGGCGGCCGCCCACCATGATCGGCGACGACAGGTCCTTCATCAGAACGAAGTTGCCGCCGCCCATGTCGCGCCGGTAGGTCTGCAGCAGGAACGGCCTGGTATTGGCGGCGACCTTGCGCACCGCGCGGTCGCTGAACAGCCGGCGGTTGCGGCAGTTCGCATTGTTCCACACTGGATCCGGACCTTGCGGAAGCCGGTAGTTCGGATTGTGAGTCGGCAGATAGCCGCCCTTCGCCCAGGCCACGGAGAAGGCAATGCGCGGGTCCATGGTCTGCACCGGGTCCTGGATCGGCGGCAGGATGCGGTCGGTGAACGCCACATAGTCGGTGAGGTACTGTTTCGGATCGGTGCCGGGAATTTCGCGATAGTTCTCGTCAAACAATTGATGGAGGCTGATGTCGTCGCGCGCGACGCCGGCTTCGAAGGCGGCAGCGATCTGCTGCGCGGTCTGCACGACGATGCGGATCAGCGGCGCGTCGGAGGTTTCCACGCCGCTGTTGGCGATCAGTGCGATCAGTTCCTCGGACATGTCGAGCAAGGCGGCGACGCGGTCGTCGGCGCGCTTCAATTCGGTGGAGGACAGCTCGACGCCGCCAGCGAGGTCGCTGAGGTTGTCGATGACAGCATCGCAATGCGACAGATTGGACGTCGCTGCATTGGCCACGCTGTCGATCTCGCGACCGACCGCGGTAAAGCCGTCCTGCACGCGCGCCATGATGTCCTGGATCTGCCGCGCGCCGTCGCCGGCATCGTTGGCGCGCTGCGAGGCGTCGCTGGTTTCGCCGATCAGGCTGCCGATCTGGCCGTCGAGATCGCGTACCGTCTCACCGATCTGCTGCGTTGCCTGCCGCGTCGCTTCGGCAAGGTTCTTCACCTCGCTGGCGACCACGGCAAAACCCTTGCCGGCGTCGCCGGCGCGCGCCGCCTCGATGGTGGCGTTGAGCGAGAGCAGGTTGGTCTGCTTGGCGATGGCGGCGATCGAACTTGATACCTTGCCGACCTGGGTCAGCGCGCTGCCGACGGCGCCGAGCCGCTCCTCGATGCGGCCGACTGCCTTGATCAACTCGGCGATGTGCTGCACGGCTGTCTCGACCACGCTGCGGAATCGCTGATGTCACCGACCGCCGCCGCCGTCGCCGATTGCACGGTATGCGATGCGCTTGCGATTGCGCGGTTGGCGGCGACCATGGTCTCCGCCGTACTTTGCAAATGACTGAAGCGTTCGGACTGGCCTAATACGCGGCCGGCGACTTCCTGCAGGTTGCCGGCGACATCAGCCAGTTCGACGCCGAGTTCGCCGATACGGTTGGATAGCTGGTCGATCAGCCGCTCGCTGTCAGATGAAACCGCTGCGGCACTTTCCAGCTTTGTCATCTGCATCACCGACATTGCGGAATCTCCACGAATCCATGGGTGAGTGTGCGACATTTCGCTCGCGATGGTAAATAGCGGATTATTCTACAGCCATGAATTGGTACCGACTTGCTGCGCTGATGCGGCATTTGAGGTGCTGCAACGCAATGCATGCGAAGCGCGACCCGCATATTCGTCGATGTTGCACTGCCCCGCGGGGCGGCCGGGAGATCCCGCCGCCTGAATCTCAACGGTAAAATTTGAGCGTTCCGCTGAACAATTGGCAGAGAGGTTGCTGCGATAAGTCTCGCAGACAGATGAGGACGCCATGGTTGAAAAAGACGCAAACGCCGCCCGCAACGTTATCGACTTCCTGGGCTATCAGCAGGGCCGCAAGGCAACGGCGCTGTCGTCGCGCTGCTGCAAGCATTGCGGCGCCGCGCTGCTCGACGGCGAATCCGAAGACGATTGCTCCAGTGCCGGAGTGAGCGTCCCGGTCGCTAAGGCGCGCAAGTTTCGCGCGGAGTAACAACGCCGCCATCCTCAGCTACGCCCATTCGCGTGGCCGAGGATGATGCATTGCTCGCGCCCTCGAGCGCGACAATTGCGCGCCGGAGGATGATAACTCAGCGGCTAAACGTGTTGCCCGCCGTTGATGTGGATCTCCGCGCCGTTCACGTAGGAACTGGTTTCCGTGCACAGCACATAGATGATCTTCGCTACCTCGTCAGGTGTGCCGAGGCGATGCAGTGGGATCTGTTCGGCGACAATCTTGTCGGTGCCCGGCGACAGGATCGACGTATCGATCTCGCCCGGCGCGATGGCGTTGACGCGGACGCCGAGACGTCCGAAATCCGACGCCATCTCGCGGGTCAGTGACGCCAGCGCCGCCTTGGAGGTGGCATAGGCCGCGCCGGCAAACGGATGCACGCGCGAACCGGCGATCGAGGTGACGTTGACCACCGAGCCTTTCGCCGCCTTCAATTCCTCGATCAGGCCGCGCGCCATCATGATCGGCGCGAAGAAGTTGACACGGAATACGTGGCTCCATGTGTCTACATCGGTATCGATCGATCCCATCCGCTTGCCGCCTTCGGCCTTCGGCGAGATCGCGGCGTTGTTCACCAGCGCATGCAGCATCCCGCCTTCGAGCCGCTCCTTGATCTCGGCGATGGCACGCGTGGTGTCGGCGTGATCGGCGAGGTCGACCTGAACGTGGTCCTCGGGGCCGGCATCCCAGGGGCACTCCTCGGGAAACGGATGCCGCGAGCAGGTCAGCACCCGCCAGCCGGCGCTGGAAAACCGCATCACCGTGGCGTGGCCGATGCCGCGGCTGGCGCCGGTCAGCAACAAGGTGCGCTTGGGGGCATTGGAGGTCGCGCTATTGGGCATGCCAGTCGGTCTCGTTCTGCTGTCGGAGCTCACGGGTAGAGCCTCACTTTGGTCCACGCGCTGTCGGTCGCATCGGCGCCGTCGCGGCGGAATTCGATGCGGTCATGCAGTCGGAAAGGGCGGTCGTGCCAGAATTCGAAGCGCTGGGGGTGATCCGCCAGCCGGTCCAGCCGGGCGGCCGCGGCACGCTGCCGATCAGATGCTTCGCGGCTTCCCTGGCAATGGCCTGCTCGAAGGCGAAACGGCTTTCCAGCGGCTGCGACTGCTTGCTGGCCCAGGCGCCGATCTGCGCCTGTTTCGGCCGGGAGGCGAAATAGGCGTCGGCCTCCTCGGCGGTCACCGGCGTGACCGGGCCGCGGATCCGCACCTGGCGGCGCAGCGACTTCCAGTGAAACAGTAGCGCGGCCTTGGGGTTGGCAGCGAGCTCCTGGCCCTTCTGGCTGGCGATGTGGCTGTAGAACACGAAGCCGTCGGCGTCGTAGCCCTTCATCAGCACCATGCGGACGTCGGGCAGGCCGTCGGGATCGACAGTCGCCAGCGCCATGGCGTTGGGATCGTTGGGCTCCCCGGTCACCGCCTCGGCAAACCATTCGGCGAACAGGGAAAACGGCTCCTCTGCCGCCGTAAAATCACCGGACGTTAACTGGCTTGGGTGTTTGATGGTTGTGTCGGTCATGTCCGGAGTTCCGATTTGCGTCCGCGTGCGTACCAGAGCGTGTTGCGCTCCCTGAATAGGTCCGACCTATATAGGGTACGGCAACGCATTGGCCTACCGGCGATCGGTTCGCTCGGCGTGGCACTGACAGCAATTCTAATCGGCTTCGGCCTCGGCGGTTGCAGCATTGGCCGCAACGACTCCGCCTTCGCCCGGATGGAGGGCGGCGACGTCACCGGCTCGGTCACGCCGCTGAAGCCGACCTCCGGGACCGAACCCACCGATGCCGACCTGGCCTTTGCCCGCACGGCCGCCTCCGACGTGCTGACCAAGGGCGGCAAGGATTCCAGCCAGCCGTGGGAGAATCCCTCCACCGGCGCCCGCGGCTCGGTGACCCCGCTGGCCAGCCCCTATACCGCCGAAGGCCGCACCTGCCGGGATTTTCTCGCCAGCTACGTCAACGGCACCTCGGAAAGCTGGCTGCAGGGCGCCGCCTGCCGCGCCGAGCGTGGCCGCTGGGACGTCCACACCCTGAAGCCATGGAAGCGGAGCTGATTTCGCAGCGCCGCCCTTGCGCCCCCGTTGCAAAAATGCCACGAAGATACCAGATGACACCCCGGCAGGCCGTTGGCCTGTCGAAAGAGGTGCGGGCCGGTTGCCCGCCTTCTTTTTTATCCTGAAGGAGTTGAGACGGATGCGCGACCCCTATGAGGTCTTGGGGGTGCAGCGGGGCGCCAGCGCTGCGGCGATCAAGAGCGCCTACCGCAAGCTTGCCAAGAAGCATCACCCTGACAACAACCAGAAAGATCCGAAGGCCGCAGAGCGCTTTTCGGAAGTGAACTCGGCAAACGAGATCATCGGCGACGAGGACAAGCGCAAGCAGTTCGACCGCGGCGAGATCGATGCCGACGGCAAGCCGCGCTTCCAGGGTTTTCCCGGCGGCGGCGCTGCCGGCGGTCGTAGTCAGCCGCGCGGATTCCAGCAGGGTTTTGGCGGCGGACCGGGCGCGCAGGGCTTTCCCGGCGGCGGTGGCGGCGGCTTCGAGGACATCCTCAACAGCATGTTCGGCGGCGCTCAGGCACGCGGCGCCCGCGGCGGCCCGCAGGGCTTCGAATACGATACCGGCGGCTTTGTCGCGCCCGACCTCGACCTCAACGTCACCATGTCGGTGACGCTGGAAGAGTCGGTCCAGGGCGCCGAGAAGCGCGTCCGGCTGTCCACCGGCAAGGAGCTCAACGTCAAGATCCCGGCCGGCGTCACCGCCGGCCAGCAGATCCGGCTGAAGGGGCAGGGTGACACCGCGCCGAACCATCGGCCCGGCGACCTACTGATCACCATCAGCATCGCGCCGCATGCCTTCTTCAAGGTGGACGGCAGCGACCTGCGCGTCGAGCTGCCGATCACGCTGTATGAAGCCGTGCTCGGCGCCAAGGTGCGCGTGCCGACGCTGTCGGGCGCGGTGGAGTTGTCGATCCCGAAGAACACCTCGAGCGGCCGCAATTTTCGGCTCAAGGGCAAAGGCATGCCGAAGCCGGGCGGCAGCGCCGGCGACCTCTACTACACCACCCGCGTGATGCTACCGGATGGCCACGACGCCGAGCTAGAAGCGCTGATGGAAAAATGGCGCGATAACAAGCCGTACAATCCGCGCAGCGATCTCGAGCGATAGCGGCGGAATTTCTGACGCTCTCCTTACAAATCACCCAAAAGAGAATCCCAAACGCAACAAAGCCGCGGAAGAGCCGCGGCTTTGTTGCAGAATTCAAGACCTGCAAAACGAACCGGCCCGGATTGACAGGCGCTTTCGCATTCCTCACGGGCGACGACGTATCGCGGAATTTGCGCGAAGTTCCTCAGCCTCACGCTTAAACTTGCGAGGCGTCGACGTTGCCGCCGCAGCAGATCCAGCCGCGCGCGCAATCTCCGTAACCGACGCTGCCTTCCTGCATCACGGCGATCGTATCCTCCAGCTTGATGAAGCCGCTCGTGGGATGGTGCATCGTCGTTTCGACCGAGAGCACCATGCCGGCTTCCAGCGGCAGATCGGCGTCGGACGCGGGATAGGGGATCGGTCCGCTGGCGGTGAGGCGGGGCGCTTCGTGGCTTGACCAGCCCCATGCCATGGGCCACAAACGTCAGCGATGCACCCGACGGTGAAGCGCGCATCGCCGCCTGGCCGGCGGCAAACACATCGCCGCCGCGAATGCCCACCTTGGCCGCGGATCGTGCTATGTCCTGGATCGCGCGGACCTCCGCGAGAAGATCCTCCAACTGACTGTCGGGCTCGCCGAGAATAGCCATGCGACAGAGATCGCCGATGTATCCGTCCAGATTGCCGCCGGAATCCATCGACATGATCTGTCCGGCGTCCCAGGCGTCGTTGGTCGGCGCACGGTTCAAATGGGTCCCCACCGTCAGCAGGCCGTATTCGAAGACAAGGCCGCGTTCGACTTCCGCCAGCCGCAAGGCTTCAACGATCTCGCGCTTGCGCACGCCGGGCCGCTGCCCCTGCGCCACCGAAATCATTGCGTCGACGACGAGATCGGAGGCCCGCTCGAGCAGCGCCAGCTCGGCAGGCGTCTTTACCGCGCGGAGCCGTTCTAGCGGTCGCAATGCATCCACCAGCGCCGTATTGGGAAACGCCTGCTGCAGGCTCGATGCGGCGTCCCAAGGCAGGAATGCCGCTTCGATGCCGATGCGCGCAGGTGTGATGCCGAGCGCGCGGATATGCTGGACGGCAAGTGCCATCGCGTCGAGCGTACCCGACGCGGCGGCCTGAACTTTGGGCACCCAAAGGCCGTGACCCTCCTGGCGGCGAGCCGCAATCTGGTCCTTCTCGTTGCGGTTTCCGAAGTAGGCGGCGTTTTCCCAGCCGCCTTTTGGGTACACCAGGATCGGCAGGTAGCGGCTGACGCCGATGGCGTCGGTGTAGTCGAAGAAGTGATGATGATGGCCGCCGAGCAGGTAGCGCACATTGTGTTTCGAGGTGACGATCAACAGGTCGAGGTCGGCATCATCCAGATATTTGTCCAGCTTCTCGGTAAAGCGCGGACGATCCGTTGACGTTGCGTGCGAAGCCTCGTCTGTCGAACTGATGGACATGTCACGCCGCTTCCGTCGTCAGGTCTACATAATCCAGGGCAAATATCTGGTCGAAGCGCAGCGTATCCGCGCCGAGGCCGCCGGCGACACCGTTGAGGATGCCCAGTGCGGCGTCCAGGCTGGCATCATCCAGAGCCTCGACAACCAGCAGGGCCTCGAACGATCGGTCGTCGCGGCGGATCGACTTTTCCTTGGTCGCGATCAGCGTGTCGCCTTGCTCGACTTCCAGCAGCCGTGCCGAGACGATGCGATCGCACGCCCGCACCGCCGGCAACACCGTTCGGACGGACTCGAGGTCGGCTGCGCCACAGATCACCGGGACGATCATGGCGCCGTTTCCCGTGCTCTGTTCCATGGTAATGGTCCCGCCGCCGCGCACGAAATTCTGCAGGATCGGCATGATGCGTTGTGACCAAGGCGTCGGCGCATTGAGACGTTCGAGATAGGGCGCGCTGCCGACGACCGCCGCATCCAGCAAGCGGTAAAGGATGAAATACCTGCAGAGCGACGGTGACCTGGCGCGAAAGATCCGGACACCGAGAAAGCCGGGAATGCCGACGCGCTCCGCGGCATGTTCGCGGGTCAGCCAATGCAGGTAGTCGGTCTCCTGATCGGGAAGAACGTCGCTCCAGATCGCCAGAAAACCTGATCCTTTCACGCTCATTGAGGTTGCCTTCCCTGATCGAAACCCAGATACGCCCGAGTTTTTTGCTGCAGGCGGATGCGGGTCTAATTTATCTCATGCAATTTTACAATCGTATGGTGTAATGATTGTCGACGAGACGACCGCCTTTATATCGCGTGCGTCGGTAGCTAACGGGAATTTGCCTGATGTTTGCTCAACAGATTGCCGAAACCGAAACGGTCGGCGACGCTCTCTACAGGCAGTTGAAAAACGACATCATCTTTGCCCGGCTCGCGCCTGGCCAGAAACTGCGCCTGGACTCGGTGGGGCAGACCTATGGCGTCAGCGCCAGCACGCTGCGCGAGATCCTCAATCGCCTGTGTTCAGACGGTTTTGTCGCTGCGGAAGGGCAACGCGGCTTTGAAGTCGCGTCAGTTTCTTCGACCGGCTTTCGTGAGGTCGCAGCGATGCGGCTGCTGCTCGAATGCGCGGCTCTGGAGGCGTCGTTTGCAGCCGGAGACCTCGAATGGGAAGGCGGCGTTGTTGCGGCGCACCACAAGCTTGCGCGTCTCGAAGACGAAGTCGCCGCGGGCGATCGTACGGCCGCCGAGCGCTGGAAAAACTACGATCGCGAATTTCATCAATCGCTTGTTTCCGCCTGCGGATCGGAGGTGCTGCTGGAGACCCACGCGTCCATTTACGACAAGTACCTCCGCTACCAGATGGTGTTTGAGATCTACCGTGGCGGCATTGCGGCGCGTGAGCATCGGACGCTGCTCGATTGCGCCCTGAAACGCGACGTCGGGCGGGCGAAGTCCGTGCTCGTTCAGCATGTCGAAGGCTGTGTTGAAGCCGCCGTAGCGCGAGGTGATCTGCCCGGCGTCGGCATGTCGCTGCCTGCAGGGCGGCCGTTGTCAAGCCGGAGCAGGGCGGTGAAACCGGAACGCAATGTTCCGAAATCGGCGGAGGCCCAGCGCGTGTCCCGCAACCGATCAGCCGTCCCGCGAAGAAGGCCAGCCAAATGACCGCTTCCTCCGCAATCGCAACAGCCGGCGAGGTCGCCTACAAGCGCATCCGCGGTGACATTCTGTTCGGCAAGCTAGCCCCTGGCCGGAAGCTCAAGCTGGATTTGCTGCGCGCGGAATACCAAACCAGCGTCAGCACGCTTCGGGAAATTCTGAGCAGGCTTTCATCCGAAAAGCTGGTTGTTGCCGAAGGCCAGCGGGGTTCGAAGTCGCGCCGATTTCGGCGCAGAACCTGAAGGAGGTCGCAGCGCTGCGGCAGCTTCTCGAGAAGCACGCCCTCGAACAGTCGTTCGCCCAGGGCGATATCGATTGGGAGGCGCGCGTCGTTGCGGCTCACCACAAGCTAGCGATGATGGAGGACCGGATGCAATCCGGCGAACTCGGCGTGACCGAGATCTGGAAGCAATATGACTGGCAATTTCACCAGGCGCTGGTTTCGGCGTGTGGCTCTGGCCTGTTGATGCAAACTCACGCTGCCGTCTTTGAGAAGTACTTGCGCTACCAGATGATCTCGCTCGGCTTTCGCGGGGACGTTGCCGTCGACGAGCATCGCCGCCTGCTCGACTGCGCGTTGCAGCGGGATGCCAGATCCGCCCAGGCGATTCTCGATACCCATGTCGAGGGCGGTCTCCGGCATGCTCTGGCCGCCAATGAGCTTCCTTAGCCTGTCATATGTTTTAAGAATTATCTTATATTTTTCAATTAATCGTTGCATCCGGATTTTGTTTGGGCATTATTCATCCCAATGGCCGCAAGGGCCGATCAATTGGGGAGGATAACGATGGCTCGGGAGATGACGCGGCGACGCGCACTTGTGACAGGCGCATCCGCCTTGCTCTTGGCGTCGTCAGGCGCGAGGCGCAGTCCAAAAAGAAGCTGCGGTTCAGTTCCGCTTTCACCGAACAGGACTTGCGCGGCGCAGCCTACAAGGCTTTTGGCGCCGCCATTAAAGACGATTTCGACTTTGAACCATTCTGGGGCAATACGCTGTTCAAGCAGGGCACCGAACTTGTCGCTATGCAGCGTGGCAATCTCGAAATGTGCAACCTCGCGCCGGCGGACATTTCAAAGCAGATCCCGGCCTGGTCGCTGATGACATCGGCCTATCTGTTCCGCGACGCCGACCATGTCAAAAAGACTTTCAAGAGCGATGTCGGCAAGGAATTCATCAAGCTGGCACGCGACCAACTTGGCATCGAAGTTCTGATGCCGGTGTATTTTGGCGCGCGACACGTCAATCTGAAGCCCGACAAGGTGATCAAAGGGCCGTCCGACCTTTCGGGAATCAAGCTGCGGATGCCGCCCGGCGAGTTCTGGCAGTTTCTTGGCGAATCGATTGGCGCCAGCCCGACCCCAGTCGCCTATGCCGAGGTGTATACCTCGTTGCAGACCGGCACGATCGACGGCCAGGACAACCCGCTGGTGGCCAGCAAGCTGATGAAGTTCGACGAAGTCACCTCGCAGTTCGTGCTGACCGGGCATGTGATGGGCTACGACGTCATGTGCATCTCGACCAAGGTCTGGGATGCCATGCCGGCCGATCAGCAGGCCAAGTTCCGCGCCGCCGCCGAGAAGGCGATCGACGACTGCACGGCCAAGACGATTGCCCAGGAAACGGCAGCAGTCGAGGCCTTCAAGGCGGAAGGCAAGAAGGTCTATGTGCCGGACCTCAACGCATTCCGTGCCTTTGCGCAAAAGAAGTATCTCGACAAGTACGGCAACGATTGGCCGAAGGGCGCGCTCGAGAAGATCAACGCCATCGCGTAACCGACGGGCGGGGCTGGCCCTTGAGGTTACTTTGGGGCCAGCCGGGACGGCGACTATATTTCATAAGTGTGAGCAGGGTTGGCGCGTGGACCAGGGCAATTTGATAAGAACGCTGCACTGGTTGCGCGGCCGTGCAGAGAATGTCGCGGTGCTGCTTCTGTTCCTGATGTTCGTCAGCTTCCTGGTCCAGATTTTTTCCCGATACATCCTGAATGCGCCGGTGGGCTGGACAGATGAAGTCAGCATTCTGTGCTGGATCTGGACCGTGCTGTGGGGCGCGGCGTTCCTGATTTCCGAAAAGGAAGAAGTTCGCTTCGATATTTTCTACAGCGCAGTCTCGGAGAAGGTGCGCCGCATCTTCACCATCGTGTCCGGCCTGATCCTCATCGCGCTCTATGGCATCTCACTTCCTGCGGCCTACAAATACGTGGCCTTCATGAAGGTGGAGCGGTCGGCCTACCTGAAGATTCCGATGAACTATCTGTATGCGATCTACGTGATTTTCGCGGTCGCCTGCCTGTGCCGCTATGTCTGGCTGGTCTGGAATGCAATTCGTGGCGGCCCGTCGCCTTCGACCGATCCTGCCCAATTGAGCGATTGATCTGATGACGACTCCGTTTTCCATGTGCGTTTTGATGATCGTCGGCCTCGGCGTGCTTGGCCTGCCGATCGGTCACTCCATGATCGTCGCCTCGGTCTTTTATCTGCTGCTGGCCGGCCTCGATCTCGGCACCGCCGCCGAACAGATCCTCAACGGCTTGTTCAACAGCTACGTGCTGCTGGCGGTGCCGCTGTTCATCCTCGCTGCCGACCTGATGAATGTCGGCACGCTCACCGATCGCCTGCTGCAGTTCTGTCTCGTGCTGGTCGGCCGGTTTCGCGGCGGCCTTGGACACGTCAATGTCGTGTCGAACGTGATTTTCGCCGGCATGTCCGGATCGGCTATCGCCGATGCCGTCGGGATCGGCCGCATCATCATCGGCATGATGACCAAAGGGGGCAAGTACCCGATCGCCTACGCCGGCGCCATCACTGCCTCCGCGGCGATTATTGGCCCGATCATTCCGCCGTCGATTCCGATGGTGCTGTATGCCTTAGTGTCGGACGCCTCGATCGGCTTCCTGTTTCTGGGCGGCGTTGTCCCCGGGCTGCTGCTCGGCCTGGCTTTCATGATCATGAATACTATGATTTCGTATCGCCGCGATTTCCCGGTCGAGCCGCCGGTGCCGATGCGGGAGATCCCGCGCATCACCGTCAAGGCGTTTCCCGCCCTGATGCTGCCGGTGATCCTGCTGTTCGGAATCTATGGCGGCGTCATGACACCCACAGAGGGGCGGCCGCGGCTGCGCTCTACGCCTTGCTGGTGTCGAGCCTTTTGTATCGCTCGCTGTCGCTGCGGCAGCTTTATGACGCGATCCTGTCGAGTTCCAAGGCCACGACGTCGGTCGGCATCCTGATCGCCGGTGCGCTGGTCTTCAACTACGTGGTCACGATCGAGAACATCCCGAATTCGCTTCAGGTGTTCATGAGCGGCTTCCATCTCAGCCCCATGGGCTTCCTGCTGCTCGTCAACATCGTGCTGCTGATCCTCGGCTGTCTGCTCGAAGGCAGCACCATCCTGTTGGTGATCGTGCCGATCTTCATCCCGACCGCCAAGGCGCTCGGCGTCGACCTTGTTCAGTTCGGCGTGGTCGTTGTGGTCAACATCATGATAGGACTGCTGACGCCGCCTTACGGTCTGCTGCTGTTCATCATCGCCAACATGACCAAACAACCGTTGGGCGCCATCGTACGTGAAGCGATCCCGTTCATCCTGGCGGCCCTGGCGGTGCTGATGCTGATCACTTTCGTCCCTGAGACGGTCCTGTGGCTGCCCAGGCAGCTTGGCTACAAGGGGTGACCATTGTACGAAATCTTCGCGAGGGTGCTGCCATGACCAAGCCGATCTATGTCCTCAACGGGCCAAATCTCAATCGTCTCGGCAAGCGCGAACCGGCAATCTACGGCACCACGACTCTGGTTGAAGTCGAGGAGATGTGTCGCCAGGCCGTGCCCGGCCAGCCCGTCGCATTTCGTCAATCGAATAGGGAGTTCGAACTGATCGATTGGATTCACGAGGCCATCGACGACGAGGCGGCCGGGATCGTCATCAATCCGGCTGCCTTCACCTTCACGTCGATGGCGATCATGGACGCGCTGAAAATGTTTCCCGGCCCGATTATCGAGCTTCACATTTCGAATATTCACAGGCGCGAACCGATATATCACAAGTCTCTCATGTCGTCGGTCGTCACCGCGGTCGTAGCGGGTCTGGGGACCAAGGGCTATGTCGCCGCCGTGCGGGCGATCGCGGAGATGGGGCAGGAGGCCTAGCCTGGGCCGTCGTCCTTCAGGTGCTGCGCGCAGAGCTCCGTGATGATCAATCGTTCATGGGATTTGACGGTCGATCTGCTGGTGGTCGGAGCCGGCGCTGCAGGAATGACCGCTGCTCTTGTCGCGAGCCTTGAAGGGCTCGACGTGCTGCTCTGCGAGAAATCGAATATGGTGGGTGGCGTCGCATCGACGTCCGCAGGCACGGTTTGGATTCCGGGCAGCCGACAGAGCGCCTGGGCCGGCGTTCCAGATTCAGTCGAGGCCGCGCGCACCTACTTGAACTCCGTCATTCGCGGGAATGAAGGAGTAGAGTTACGGGAGGCCTTTTTGCAGAGCGGCCCGGCCGTTCTCGACTATCTCGAGGAAAATACCGACGTCGCCTTCGCCGCGGCCACCGCCCATCCCGATTATCTCGGCAATCGTCCCGGCGCGGCCTTTGGCGGGCGTGCCCTTGGCACGTTGCCGTTTGACGGTCGTTCGCTTGGCGATGATTTCATCCGCGTACGTCCGCCGCGTTCGGAATTCATGGCATTTGGCGGGATGATGGTCGGAAAGGCGGATTTGCCGCTCCTACTCAAGCCGTTCGGCTCCATGCGGGCCTTTCTGCATGTCGCCCGCATGGTCGCGCGCTACATGAAGGATCTCATCCGCTATCGCCGCGGCACCAGGCTTATTATGGGAAATGCGTTGGTCGCGCGGCTGCTGATGAGCCTGAAACGTTTGGATGTACCTATACGTTATGACGCGCCGATGCGCGAACTCATCGCGGTCGACGGGGCGGTTGTGGGTGCCGTCATCGCCGATGCGAAGGGAGACATTCGCGTTCGTGCAAGGCGAGGCGTGGTTCTGGCAACAGGCGGAATAGGCTGGAGCCGTCATTTGCGCGAAGAGATGTTTCCCAATCCGGTGCCTGCGTTGTCGCTTGCTTCGCCGGAGATCGCGGGAGACGGCATCGATGCCGCCTGCGGGATTGGGGCGATACTCGATGACGCAACGGAAAGCGCCGGCCTCTGGATGCCTTGCTCTGTCCTGACAAAGCCGGATGGCACCACATCTGTCTATCCGCACATTGTGCTCGATCGCGCAAAGCCCGGATTGATAGCCGTTAACAGCGCGGGCAGGCGCTTCGTGAACGAGGCCAATTCCTATCATGACTTCTGCGTGGGCATGCTCAAGTCAAATGAGACGGTTCCTTCGGTCCCGTCTTTCCTGGTGTGCGACCGACGGTTCATTCACGACTACGGCATTGGCCTGGTTTTGCCGGGAACGACGAAGCTGAAACGCTTCATCGAGGCCGGGTATCTCATCGAAGCCGAGACTATTGCTGCGTTGGCAATACAGCTGAAGATTGACCCTGGCGAACTCGGGCAATCCGTCGGGCGGTACAACCGCCACGCCGCCGCCGGCGTCGACGAAGATTTCGGGCGAGGATCGACGGACCTAAACAGGATCAACGGAGATCCGGCAAACGGGCCAAATCCGTGCCTGCGAGAGATAGGCCCGGGGCCGTTCTACGCGGTTGCTGTCTACCCCGCAGATCTTGCAAGCAGTGCAGGGATCGCAACGGACGAGAATGGTCGCGTGATCGCGCAGAGTGGCGGCCCGGTGCCTGGCCTGTATGCATGTGGCAACGACTCGGTCTCTGTCTTTCGTGGCACATATCCAGGCCCTGGGGCTACGCTCGGGCCTGCGCTGGTCTTTGGCTGGCGAGTGGCCATGCATGCCGCGAGACACGAATACGGAAGCGGATGAGATGGCTTTCAATCTGATGCGAGCTGAAAGCCTCATTGCCTGCCCGTGCAGCATCTCTGCGTTCGCTTCTGACGCGGAGCGGATTTTGCTTTGCCGCGCCAGTTCGAACGCCCGGCGGCGCGCTCGAGTCTCTCCCTTGAAAAGGGAGGGTGAAGAAAGCAAGCGCTGTTCGCCCTATCCCCCGCTCTTCTCGGTCTGGTCATAGACCAGCCGCGCCACCTGGTTCAGTCGGTCCTTGTCGGTTGGGCCGCTGACTACGTAGCCGACTCCCTTTTCCGCCCAGAACAATGCACCGTCCTTGTCCTGCGCGGCGTAGCGCATCTGCGTGGCGTCGGTGGTGGCGCGCGAGGTGTACAGAGTGTAGCGCTCGCCGCTCTGGCTCTCATACATGAAGAAGGCCGCCGGGGCTTCCGGGCCGGGCAGCAACCGGCCGCCCACCAGCTTCAGCCCGCTGCCTTCGAGCTCCGGCGCCTTGATCTCATAGCCGACGCGCTTCGACAGCCACTGTTGCAGATGCGCGCGTTCGGAGCCTGCGACCTCGACGGGATGGCGAACCTCGACCACGTAGAGGCGATGGGCGTCCAGCGCATCGACGGTGAAATGCCGGAACGCCGAGGGCGAAGCGGTGGCGCCGCGCGCTAGCCAGCCGGTGCTGCCGCCCGCGACGAAGGCCACCAGCGTGGCGGCGATGGCGCCGTAGACCCAGCGGCGCGGTTGCTGCACCAGCCGGTCGATCTCCAGCCGCTTCGGCACGGCTTCGTCGGCGACGGAATCGTAGCGCGCATGCAGCGTCTCGGCCATCGCCCGCCATGACTGCACCCGCGCGGCCTCGTCGGGATGCGCGGCGAGCCACGCCTCGACATCGCCCCCCGCTCCGCCGGCAACTCGTTGTCGACGTAAGCGTGCAGTTCGTCTTCGGTGACGGGCATGTTGGGTTCGGTCATCGGCGTGGTCTCGTGTGCAAAATGATAGTGGCACGGCTTCTTTTTCCCCTCTCCCCGGGCGCAGCGAAGCTGCGTCTGGCGGAGAGGGTGGCCGCGCGCAGCGCGGACGGGAGAGGGGGCAAGCCCAGCGCTCTGTCGCTCCCCCTCTCCCGGCTCGAATGCGCTTCGCGCCTTCGATCCACCCTCTCCCGCCCAACGCGGCTTGGCCGCGTTCGGAGGAGCAAAGCAGGACGTGTTGCATGACCATCCCCATCACTTCACACTCCGCAGCGCAGGGCGGGCGCCTTCGAGATAGGCTTTCACATGGGCGCGGGCGCGGGCGAGGCGGCTCATGACGGTGCCGATCGGCACGCCCTGGATGTCGGCGACCTCGCGGTAGCTCAGCCCTTCCAGCATCACCAGCAACAGCACCGAGCGCTGGTCCTCGACCAGCGACGCCAGCGCGCGGGCGATGTCGCGGCCCTCGGCCTCCGTGCCGGACGCGTCGGCATTGTTGTCATACAGCTCGGTCATCACAGGCCGCCGCGCCAGCGAGCGGCGCCGGTTGCGGTTGAGATTGGTCAGGATGGTGTAGAGCCAGCTCCTGAGGTCGCCGCCGATGAACAGTCTTTCCGAGCGCAGCGCCCGCACCAGGGTGTCCTGCACCAGGTCGTCGGCGATGTCGGCATCGCGCGCCAGCGCTCGCGCATAGCGGCGCAGGGCCGGGATCATGCTTTCCACGCTCTCGCGAAACGCGCTCATGGCTGTGATGTCATGGGCAGACGGGCCAAGGGGTGATCCTGCAGCGGCGGTCCGGAAATGGCGCTCATGCCAGTCATAACACCTTGGCCGCTCATCTATTCCGGCATTGACGCGGAACGGTAAACGGGGGCTGCCCGGCGCATTTGGGCTGTACCGGGCAGGGCCGCTGGTGTACCCCGAAAGGCTGAATTTCAAGCGGACAGGACACCACATGGTTGAACCCACAGGCCTGATGAAGGGCAAACGCGGCGTTATTCTCGGCCTGGCCAACAACCGGTCGATCGCCTGGGGCATTGCCAAATCGTGCCACGCCCAGGGCGCGGAGATCGCATTTACCTACCAGGGCGACGCGCTGAAAAAGCGGGTCGAGCCGCTGGCTTTGGAACTCGGCGGCCTGGTGCTCGGCCATTGCGACGTCACCGACCCCGCCAGCATGGATGCGGTCTTCGCTGTGCTGAAGGAGAAGTGGGGCAAGATCGACTTCGTGGTCCACGCCATCGCCTTTTCCGACAAGGACGGGCTCGACGGCCGCTATGTGGAGACGACTGCGGAGAATTTCTCCAAGACCATGCTGATCTCCTGCTACTCGCTGACGGCCATCGCGCAACGCGCCGAGAAGCTGATGACCGAGGGCGGCTCGATCATCACCCTGACCTACTACGGCGCCGAGAAATGGATGCCGCATTACAACGTGATGGGCGTCGCCAAGGCGGCGCTGGAGGCCAGCGTGCGCTATCTCGCCGCCGATCTCGGCGAGCAGAACATCCGCGTCAACGCCATTTCGGCCGGCCCGATCAAGACGCTGGCCGCCTCGGGCATCGGCGACTTCCGCTATATCCTGAAATGGAACGAGTACAATTCGCCGCTGCGCCGTACCGTGACCATCGACGAGGTCGGCGACAGCGCGCTGTACCTGCTGTCCGACATGTCGCGCGGCGTCACCGGCGAGGTGCACCACGTCGATTCCGGCTACCATGTGGTCGGCATGAAGCGCCCGGACGCGCCGGATATTTCGCTCAATAAAGACTAGCACCACCGTCATCCTGAAGCGCGCGCCGTCTTCGGCACGCCTCGACGGATGCTGTTCATCGCCGTCGCCCTTCGAGACGCGGCTGCGCCGCTCCTCTCGCCTGAATGCAATGGCGTTCAGGCTCGGGTGACGTTTACGAATTGCAGAGCTCTTCCATGCCCATGCCTGTCATCTACTACATCCGCCACGGCCAGACCGCGTGGAATGCCGCGGGCCGTTTCCAGGGCTCGCAGGACATTCCGCTCAACGATCTCGGCCGCGTGCAGGCCGCCCATGCCGGCGGCATTCTGAAAGATCTAATGACGCGGCACGGCCACACACCGGGCGACTTCGGTTTCGTGTCCAGCCCGCTCGGCCGGGCCCGCTCGACCATGGAATTCGTGCGCGGCCAGCTCGGTCTGCCGGCGGAGGATTATGCGCTCGACGACCGGTTGCGCGAGATCGGCTTCGGCCATTGGGAAGGCACCACGCTGCAGCAGCAGGAAGCGTCGCATCCCGAACTGTTCGCGGCGCGCCTGCTCGACAAATGGGAACTGCCCGCGCCCGGCGGCGAGAGCTACGCCGAGGTGACGCTGCGGATGCGCGACTGGGTCGACAGCCTGACCGGCGACACCGTCGCGGTGGCTCATGGCGGTACTGCGCGGGCCCTGATGGTGGCGCTCGGCGTCGAGACCATCGCCGGCGCCGCCGAGATGCCGATCGAGCAGGGCGCGGTGTATGTGTTCAGCGAGAATGGATTGGCGAAGTATAGCTGAGGCGTCTTCTTCTTTCCCTCTCCCCCAAGCAGCGAAGCTGCGCAGGTGGGAGAGGGTGGACGCGCGCCAGCGCGGCCGGGAGAGGGGAGTGCGGCATTCTCCGGCGTTGGTGGCCGCCCCTCTCCCGTCGCGGACTTCGTCCGCGCCCCCTCTCCCGCCTGCGCGCGGCGTTGCCGCGCTTGTGGGAGAGGGAAGAGTCCCCGCTGCGGCGGCGTTTGACCCCTCGGACCACCCGCGTTACCAGATGTCTGGTTGCAGATTTGGCAACCCACGAAGCCACACCTGACCCCGGGCGAATTTCCCCATGTCCTTCAATACCTTCGGTCACATGTTCCGGGTTACCACCTTCGGCGAGAGCCATGGGCCGGCGATCGGCTGCGTGGTCGATGGCTGCCCGCCGCTGCTGCCGCTCGCGGTGGAAGACATCCAGGCCGATCTCGACCGCCGCAAACCCGGCCAGTCGCGCTTCACGACGCAGCGCCAGGAAGCCGACATCGTCAAAATTCTCTCGGGGGTGATGGCGCATCCGGAGACCGGCGTACAGGTGACCACGGGCACGCCGATCGCGCTGATGATCGAGAACA
The DNA here is from genome assembly GCF_026015985.1 of Rhodopseudomonas sp. P2A-2r. Taxonomy (GTDB): domain Bacteria; phylum Pseudomonadota; class Alphaproteobacteria; order Rhizobiales; family Xanthobacteraceae; genus Tardiphaga. Next base: position 1,735,632 of record NZ_CP110389.1, read on the forward strand.
CCGACCAGCGCTCCAAGGACTATTCCGACATCAAGGACAAGTTTCGTCCGGGTCACGCCGACTTCACCTATGAGGCCAAATACGGGTTGCGCGACTATCGCGGCGGCGGCCGTTCCTCGGCGCGGGAAACTGCGACCCGCGTCGCCGCCGGCGCCATCGCGCGCAAGATCGTGCCGGGCACGGTCGTGCGCGGCGCGCTGGTGCAGATGGGCCCGCACAAGATCAACCGCGACAACTGGGACTGGGACGAGATCGGCAACAACCCGTTCTTTTGCCCCGACAAGGACAAGGCCGCCTTCTTCGCCGACTATCTCGATGGTATCAGAAAATCCGGGTCGTCGATCGGCGCAGTGATCGAAGTGATCGCCGAGGGCGTGCCGGCCGGGCTAGGCGCGCCGATCTACGCCAAGCTCGATGGCGAACTGGCGGCGGCGCTGATGAGCATCAATGCCGTCAAGGGCGTCGAGATCGGCGACGGCTTTGGCGCGGCTGAACTGTCGGGCGAGGACAATGCCGACGAGATGCGCATGACCAATCACGGGGCCTCGTTTCTCTCCAATCATGCCGGCGGCATCCTGGGCGGCATCTCCACCGGCCAGCCGGTGGTGGCGCGCTTTGCGGTCAAGCCGACCTCGTCGATCCTGTCGCCGCGCAAGACCGTCGACCGCTCCGGCGCCGACACCGACATCCTGACCAAGGGCCGCCACGATCCCTGCGTCGGCATCCGTGCCGTGCCGGTCGGCGAGGCGATGATGGCCTGTGTCCTGGCCGATCACTTTTTGCGCCATCGCGGGCAGGTGGGCTAGGCTCCCTCGTTCCCCGGACGCGACGCAGCACGAAGTGCTGCTTCGCAGATCCAGGAAACGAGCCCGAGCTTGAGGTTGTAGCATTGACCACCACCATCTCGGATATCACCGACTGGCTGACCGACGGCGCGCGATCGACGCCGAGGCCTGCCGACATGATGGGAGAGTGCTGCAACCGGCTGGTTGCCGCTGGCCTGCCGCTGTGGCGCGTCGGCGTGTTCATTCGCACGCTGCACCCCGAGATCTTCGGCCGCAATTTCATCTGGCGCTCCGGCGAGGAGGTGACTATCGGGTCGGTGGATTTCGATATCCAGGAATCGCCGGAGTTCAAGCGGAGCCCGCTGGCGGTCGTATTCCACGAGGGCGTCGAGGTGCGTTGCCGGCTCGACAATCCCGGCAACAACAGTTTTTCGTTCTTCGATGACATGCGCGCCGAGGGCGTCACCGAATACATCGCGCTGCCGCTGCTGTTCGTCGATGGCATGGTGCATGCGTCGAGCTGGACCACCAAACAGCCGGGCGGCTTCACCGAGGAGCAACTGGCCGATCTCAAGCGGCTGGTGCCGCCGCTGACCCGGCTGATTGAAGTGATCGGCCTGCGCCGCACCGCGTCCACACTCCTCGATACCTATGTTGGCCCCCGCGCCGGCGAGCGCATTCTCGCCGGGCAGATCCGCCGCGGCCATACCGAGACCATGGAGGCGGCGATCTGGCTGTCCGATCTGCGCGGCTTCACTGCGCTGTCGGACCGGCTGCCGGCCGAGCAGGTGGTCGAGATTCTCAATCTGTATTTCGATTGCCAGGTCGCCGCGATCCTGAAGCATGGCGGTGAGGTGCTGAAGTTCATGGGTGACGGCTTGCTCGCCGTATTTCCCATTGCCGGTGACGGCGATGCGAAGGCCGTGTGCGGACATGTTCTCGACGCGGCGAACGAGGCGCGCGCGGCCGTCGATGCCATGGAGTTCCTGACCGGCGAGACCCGCGAGCGCTTTCGCTTCGGCGTCGCGCTGCATGTCGGCAGGCTTCTTTACGGCAATATCGGCGGCGGCAACCGGCTCGACTTCACCTGCATCGGCCCGGCGGTCAATCTCGCGGCGCGGCTGGAAAAGCTTGCCGGACAGCTCCACCGCACCATTGTCGCCTCATCGGCCTTCGCGAGCATCTGCAGCGACGGCTGGCACGAACTCGGCGAATTCCCCATCGCCGGCTTTGCGGAAGCCCAGCATGTCTACGGCCGCGAGGATGAGACACCGTTCTCTTGACCTTGCCGCGCCCTCATCTGCGGGATGAGCCCTCAGCGTTTCGCGGCTGACGGCTTTTCGGTCTCCTTGGGCATCATCAGCTTGAGGTCGATCGCCTGTCCCATCGCCAGATAGCCGGTTCGGTTCGGATGCAGCTTGTCGCCGGGGCCGCCGGTGGTGCTTTCGGGCACGAACTCCGCCTTGAGGCCGCCGCTTTGCGGATCGGTCACGACCTTGTCGAAATCGATCACGCCGTCGAACAGTTTCGAGCTGCGAATGAAATCGTTCAGCGCCTTGCGCTTGTCATCCTGCTCCGTCGATCCGTGCGCGGCACTCGAACTGCCGAGCGCGCTGACCACGGTGGCTCCGAGAATGCGCAGGTCCGGGCGAGCCTTGCGCAGATGCGCGATGCTGCGCCGGTAGGCGTCCATCACCTGATCGGCCGAGGCGTTGCCGTTCTTGCTGAAGTCGTTGATGCCCTCGAGCCAAATCATGGCGGACACGCCAGACAGGCCGAGCACGTCGCGATCGAGCCGCTGCTCGGCGGCGGGGCCGCCCGCGAACGGCTTCAGCGGTCCATATTCCGACGGCCCGGCGACCTGATTGCCGCCGATACCGGCATTGACCACGGCAACCCGGTTGCCATGCTGCATGGCCAGCCGGCGCGCCAGCACGTCGGGCCAGCGATCGTCGCCGTTCATGCTCGATGCCGTGCCGTCGGTGATCGAATCGCCGAAGGCCACGATCGCAAAGCTGTCGGCCGGCATCTTCATCTCCACCGCGTCCATTAAGAACCAGGACGCCGTGGCAAAGGGAAACGCCGCCTCGCTTTCGTCATGGCCCCTGGCGCCGGCGCCGGGCGTCGTGACGTAGGAAGTGGTCAGGGCTTTGGCGTGCCAGGTCATCGGACCGCTGTCGCCGGCGACATGAAAGCTCACCGCAAGCTTGCGTCCAGCGAGGTCGGCGGCATCCGGATCGCGAACGAATGTGAGAGCGACCGGATCGCTCCAGATCGATTGGCCCGGCGGCACGGTGACCGCCGTCTTGCCGGCGAAGGTGACCGGCCGGTTGGTCCCCTTGGCGATCGCTGCGCTGCCGAGCTGCAATCCGGCGAACACGCCGTCGACGCTCAGCGGCTGGGTTCCGAACACGTTGGTGAGGCGAATCCTGGCCTGCCGTCCCCACACCGAGGGCCGCACGATCAGGCGGAACGTCTGGTCGCGCGCACCGGCGGCAGGAGAGGGAAACGCGAATTTCAGGTCGGGCTGCGCCGAGGGATTGCCGACCGGATACGGCCCCTGGGCCGAGCCGGCCCAGCTCACGACCCATTTTGTCGCGCTCTCGGCTGCCGCCAGTTGCGGCGCAAGGAGCAGCAGCGTTGAAAGTGTCGCGATCCGCTTCAGCATGGCATTTCCCCGTGGTTTCTTTTTATCGCGTTGCAGCCTAGTGCAGCCGCTCGCGGTTTGCCAAATCATGTTGCGCCGATGAAGCCCTCGGCCGAGCCGTTCCGCATCGCCGCGAAAGCTTCCGGGCGCGCTCTACTCTTCAGGCTCTGTCGTGAATAGGAGTGGGTAGCCCTTGGCGCGGCCGGCGTCGGTGGCACGGGTGGCCTTGGTCTCGGCAATGTCCCTGGTGAACACCGCCACCACGCAGACGCCGAGCCGGTGCGCGGTGATCATCACCTTGTGGGCCTGGTCCTCGGTCATCCTGAATTCGCCCTGCAGCACGCGCACCACGAATTCGCGTGGCGTGAAGTCGTCATTGACCAGGATGACCTTGTAGAGCTTCGGCCGTTCGACCTTGGGCTTGGCCTTGCTGCGTGGTTTGACAACGGTCTCGGGCATTGCGGCGGCAACTCCAATATGCGGAGCGGGTCCGGCGCGCATTATAATCGCACCGTTGCCGGGCTGTCGATCCGAGGCGACCGCCAAGGCAATCATGCATCCCTGACTTGAAATGTGATAGCAGGCGCTGGTTCCCGCTTTGCGGGCGGTCATTTGCGTGTCACGATCCGACTCTCGACGGGAGGACCGCTATGCGCTGGTGTGTCTCGATTGGAGCCGTGCTTGTCGCCGGAGTAATAGCCGGAGGCGACGTCGCCAGCTTTGCCGCGCCGAAACCGCAGCCGGTGCAGGGCCGGCCGGACCCCACCGTCGATGTCGAACTGGTGCTCGCCGTTGACGTGTCCTACTCGATGGACATGGAGGAACTGGCGATCCAGCGCGAGGGCTATGCCCAGGCCATCATCTCCAAGGAATTTCTCTCGGCGCTGATGACCGGGCCCAACGGCCGCATCGCCGTGACCTATTTTGAATGGGCTGCATCGAGCGACCAGAAGATCATCATCCCCTGGCGCGTGATCGAAGGTCCGGAATCCGCCGATGCCGTGGCCGCCGAGATCATGAAGACGCCGATCCGGCGCGCGTCGCGGACCTCGATTTCCGGCGCCATCAATTTCGCCATGCCGCTGTTCGACGAGAATTCCTGGCACGGCCTGCGCCGGGTCATCGATATTTCCGGCGACGGCCCCAACAACAACGGCGCGCCGGTGACCATCGCGCGCGACGAGGCTCTCGCCAAGGGCATCGTGATCAACGGGCTGCCGATCATGGTGAAGGAGCCGTCGTTCTCGACCATGGATATCGATAATCTCGATCTGTACTACGAGGATTGCGTCGTCGGCGGCCCCGGCTCGTTCGTGATCACCATCAAGGACCGCGACAAGTTCAAGGAAGCCATCCGCACCAAGCTGGTGATGGAAGTCGCCGGCCGCACACCAGAACGTCGCGTCGTGCCGGTGGCCGATGCCAGCAAGGCGCCGCGGGTCAACTGTCTGATCGGCGAGAAGATCTGGCAGGACCGGTGGGGAAGGTAGGGGAGCTTGCTTTCTTTCCCCTCTCCCCCAAGCGCAGCGAAGCTGCGCGCAGGTGGGAGAGGGTGGATTGAACACGCGTAGCGTGTTCAAGACGGGGAGGGGCTCTTTAAGACCGGGCGTGTGGCAAAACCCTCTCCCGCCTTCGCTGCGCCACAGCCGATGCGTTGCATCGGCGTTTATGTTTTGGAACGGCGGCCGCAGGCCGCCTGTGCACCCTCTCCCGCGGCGCGCAGCTTCGCTGCGCTGGAGGAGAAGGGGAAGCAAGGGGCCGCTCTACCTCCTGAACCTCGCCACCAGCTCCACATGCGGCGTGTGGCGGAACTGGTCCACCGGGGTCACGCTCTCCATCTTGTAACCGCCGTCGATCAGGATTTTGGCATCGCGCACAAAACTCTGCACGTTGCATGACACCGCGACCACGGTCGCGATCTTGCTGGCCGCGAGTTTCTCCGCCTGGGCCTGCGCACCCTGGCGCGGCGGATCGAACACGACGCAATCGAAGTCGCGCAATTCCTGCGGCACCAGCGGTCGCCGGAACAGGTCGCGGGCCTCGGCCTTGATCGGCTTCAGGCCCGAGGTGTCCTTTGCCGCCTGCTGCAGCGACAGGATGGCGCCTTCGTCGGAATCATACGCCGAGACGCGCGACTTCGCCGCGAGCCGCAGCGCGAACGGGCCGACGCCGCAGAACAGGTCGGCGATGATTTTCGATCCCTTGCAATAGCCCAGCACCAGCGCGGCCAGGGCGTCCTCGCCGGCGCGGGTGGCCTGCAGGAACGAGCCGGGCGGCAGCACCACCTGCGCCGTCCCCATGGTGATCACCGGCGGCGCACGCATCAGCACCAGCTCGCCGTGGCGGGTCAGGCGCGTCAGTCGGTGTTCTTCAGCGATCCTCGACAGCTTGGCGATCAGCGGCGTCGGCAACGGTCCGGAGCCGCGCACGTCGACGTCGAGGCCGTTATTGGCGGCGGTAACCTGGATGTCGAGCGGCTTGCCGTTGGCGAGCCCCAGCGGCTCGGCCAGCGCCCAGGCGGCGTTGAGGGCGCCCTCGAGGCCCGGATCGAGGATCGGGCAATGGTCGATCGGGACGATGTCGTGGGAGCCGGCGGCGGTGAAGCCGACCTTGAGCACGTCATGGGTGCCCTTGCGGGCGTGCACGGTCATGCGGCGGCGGCCGGCGCCGTGCGCATCGATCAGGGGCGCGACTTCGCAGGCGATCTTCGCATGGGCCAGGGTGTCGACCACGATCTGGCGCTTCCACGCCTGATAGGGCGCGGCCTGCCAGTGCTGGATGGCGCAGCCGCCGCAGGCGCCGAAATGCGGGCAGAACGGTTCAATTCGCTCGGGGCTCGCGCTATCGACGCGGATCAGGGTACGGCGGTCGGGATGGCCGTGGACCGGCCCGGCCTCGACGGTCTCGCCACCGAGCGTGTAAGGCACGAACACGGTGTTGCCGCCGGCATAGGCGACGCCGTCGCCGCGCTGGCCGACGTGATCGATAGTCAGGTGTTCATCCACGGCGTGCTCCGATAAAGAATTCGACATTGCCGTCGCCGCCGGTGATGGAGGAAGGGAAGACGTCGATATCGACGCAGCCGAGTGACGTTGCGAACGCCACGATGTCGTCGCACACTTCCTGATGAACCGCTGCATCCTTGATGATGCCGCGCTTGCCGTGTTTGCCCTGCGCCTCGAACTGCGGCTTGATCAGCGCCAGCAGGTGCATCGGCGACGCCGCCAGCGACAACGCCACCGGCAGCACGGCCTTCAGCGAGATGAAGCTGACATCGATCACCACCACGTCGGGCCGCGCCGGCAGTCGCTTGTTCTCGTAGCCGCGGATGTCGGTCTCTTCCATGGAGACGATCTTCGGGTGGCCGTGCAGCGAAGGGTGCAACTGGCCGCGGCCGACATCGATGGCGAACACCATGCTGGCGCCGTTGGCCAGCAGCACTTCGGTGAAGCCGCCGGTGGAGGCGCCGACGTCGAGGCAGACGTGATCATCGATCTCGATGGGGTAGCGCTCCAGCGCACCGGACAGCTTGACGCCGCCGCGCGAGACGAACGGATGCGCGGGCTCTGCCTGGATCGCGGCATCCTCGGCAATGCTCTCCGAGGCTTTCGCGACCAGTTTGTCGTCGGCGGTGACGAGGCCCGCCTCGATCGCCGCCTGCGCGCGGGCGCGGCTCTCGAACAGGCCGCGCTCGACCAGCAGCAGGTCGGCGCGTTTTCGCGGGGTCGGGGTGTTGATGCTGCGCTTGGCCATGTCAGCGCAACGAACGCGCGGCAAGCTGCACGCAGGCCTCGAACGCAGTGAGGTCGTGCCAGAGGTCGTCAGGGCGGACCTGCGGCACCACCAGCGGCGCGCCGTGCAACTCCAGCGCATGGATCATCATCAGATTGTCGGTATGGCCGAAATCTTCCACGGTCAGCCCGTCGGCATCGACAAGGCGGCCGTCCTGCGCCGTCACCGCGCTTATCCGGCTGACGCGGTCGACATACAGCGCGGGATCGTTGGAATAGGCAAAACAGCGCTTGCCGCGCCCGGCCATGTAGCCGAGCTCATAGACCGTGCCGGCATCGGCGCCGGGGCCGCGAAACGGCGTCAGATTTGCAATGATCGCACAGGCCTCGTTCATCATGGCCTCGTTGCCGCGGAAGATGTTTAGCGACGCATCGCGAGCGGAGAGATCGACGAGGTTGTCGAGCGGATAGAGGCCGGTGAGACCGGCGCGGGCGCAAACCTCGACCTTGCGACGCCCCATATCAACGGCGTCCGGCAGAAACACGTCGGGGCCTGCGAGGTAGATCTTCATGTGTCTCGCCGCCGGGCTCGTATGTCGTCACCCGGCTTGACCGGGTGACCCAGTATACACCGCGCTATCCGAGTTTACTGGATCGCCCGGCCCTGGCGCGCAATCGCGTGCAGGCCGGGCGATGACAACGGAGTATGCGTCGTACTCTTTTAAGCCAGCTTCACCGTCTCGGCCTTGAAGTCCTTGCCGAGGGCGTCGAACACTTTCTTCACGATGCCTTTGGCGTCGAGACCGGCATAGGCATACATGGCAGCCGGCGAATCGTGATCCTGGAATTCGTCCGGCAGCACCAGCGAGCGCATCCGCAGGCCGCCGTCGAGCATGCCGTGTTCGGCCAGCAACTGCATCACATGCGAACCGAAGCCGCCGATCGAGCCTTCCTCGATGGTCAGCAGCACTTCGTGGTCGCGCGCCAGCTTGAGGATCATGTCCTCGTCGAGCGGCTTCATGAAGCGCGCATCGGCGACGGTCGTGGACAGCCCCAAGGTCGCCAGTTCATCGGCGGCCTTCTCGCATTCGGCGAGGCGGGTGCCGAACGACAGCAGCGCGATCTTGCTGCCCTCGCGGACGATGCGACCCTTGCCGATTTCCAGGGGAATGCCGACTTCCGGCATATCGACGCCGCGGCCTTCGCCGCGCGGGTAGCGCAACGCGCTCGGGCGGTCGTTGATGGCGACCTGGGTGGCGACCATGTGCACCAGTTCGGCCTCGTCGGACGCCGCCATGATGACGAAGTTGGGCAGGCAGCCGAGATAGGCGTTGTCGAACGATCCGGCATGGGTGGCGCCGTCGGCGCCGACCAGGCCGGCACGGTCGATGGCGAAGCGCACCGGCAGGTTCTGGATCGCCACGTCGTGGACGATCTGGTCATAGCCGCGCTGCAGGAAGGTCGAGTAGATCGCGACGAACGGCTTGAAGCCCTCGGTCGCAAGGCCGGCGGCGAAGGTCACCGCATGCTGCTCGGCAATGCCGACGTCGTAGGTGCGCTTGGGGAATGCCTTGTTGAAGATGTCGACACCGGTGCCCGACGGCATCGCCGCGGTGATGGCGACGATCTTCTCGTCCTTCTCGGCTTCCTTCACCAGGCTCTGGCCGAACACGTTCTGATAGGCCGGCGCATTGGGTTTGGATTTAGCCTGGGTCCCGGTGGCCACGTCGAACTTGACCACCGCGTGGTATTTGTCGGCGGCGGCTTCGGCCGGACCGTAGCCCTTGCCCTTTTGCGTCACCACGTGGACCAGGATCGGGCCGGTCTGCATGTCGCGGACGTTCTGCAGCACCGGCAGCAGGTGGTCGAGATTGTGACCGTCGATCGGGCCGACGTAATAGAAGCCGAGTTCCTCGAACAGGGTGCCGCCGCCGGCCATGAAGGCGCGGGAATACTCTTCGACGCGTTCGGCGCGGTCGGCGATCACCTTCGGCAGGTGCTTGCCGAGCTGCTTGGCGGCTTCGCGCAGCGAGCGGTAGGTCTTGCCGGAATACATGCGCGACAGGTAGGCCGACATGGCGCCGACCGGTGGCGCGATCGACATGTCGTTGTCGTTGAGGATGACGATCAGGCGGGAATTCATCGCGCCGGCATTGTTCATGGCTTCATAGGCCATGCCGGCCGACATCGCGCCGTCACCGATCACGGCGATAACGTTGTTCTTGCCGCCCGACAGGTCACGGGCCACCGCCATGCCGAGGCCGGCGGAAATCGAGGTCGAGGAATGCGCGGCGCCAAACGGATCGTAGTCGCTCTCGGTGCGCTTGGTGAAGCCGGACAGGCCGCCGGGGGTGCGCAGGGTGCGGATGCGGTCGCGGCGCCCGGTCAGGATCTTGTGCGGATAGGCCTGATGGCCGACATCCCAGATCAGCCGGTCGCGCGGCGTATCGAAGACGTAGTGCAGGGCGGTCGTCAGTTCGACGACGCCGAGGCCGGCGCCGAAATGGCCGCCGGTCACCGACACCGCGTCGATGGTCTCCTGACGCAGTTCGTCGGCAACCTGGCGGATCTGTTCGACCTTCAGCTTGCGCAGGTCTTCCGGAGTCCGGATGGTGTCGAGAAGCGGCGTCTTACTAAAATCGGTCACGGCGTTATTCCAATTTTACATGTCTTGGGCGGCGTCTGGCGTCGGTTGAGTCTGCCACGCGGCAAATCCATCCGGACATTCGCTGCCCCTGAACTGGGAACATGATCTCGAAGCATTACAATGTGCTCCGGGGGATCAATGTGATAACTATCACTCTTAGCAGCTTCGTCTTTCGAACGTTTTCGTTTGATGGTTGAAGCGCTTATCAACGTTAACGGCCGGCGGCTTCGCCAGACCTTCAGCGCATAGTCCCTCTCGCTTTACACCAAAGTGGCTGCCAAAGCCAACCGTCGTGCCCAACCGTTCGGCACGGTCAAGGTTGCAGGGACTGCCGGATTAGCCGATCCTGCGGATGGACGGTTCCGGCGTCGCGGAACCGGAGATACCGGGGCTTTCCGAGCCCAAATTCAGCCGATTCCAGGCCTGACTGCGCGTTTCGCCATCTCCAGTGACCAGTTTCAGGGCCGCCGTCGGGTTGTCCATCCGTTCTCTCAAGGGAACCGGGCCGCAGACGATCATGAAAAAATCGTAGGCATGGGGTCGCTCATTGGCCATGACGAACTGGAAATGCACCCGGAAGAACTTCCAGCGGAAGCGGTTGTAATGTTCCGGCCTGATGACTTCACGAAACCGAACCGGGACGATGACCGGATTGCGCCGGTTCGGGCCGGCGTCGATGCCCTGGCCGGCAATCGGGTCGAAGGGGAAGAAATTCATGACGTCCTTGCGCGACTGGCAATCGATCCAGTCGATCGACGGCTCGACGGCGAGCTGGCGCAGCCGTTCGCGAAACCCCGTCGCCGCCTTGTGGAAGCCGACGATCGGCATGTTGCCGCCCAGCGTCAGCAGCACGATCCGCGGGCCGTGGCGGCCAAGCTCGGGATCGAGCCGCAGCGCGCGGGCCAGGATCGCCGCCCCCAAGAACGAACCGGAGCTGTGGCCCACAAGCACGATTTCTTCGGCGTCGCTGCTGCTGGCGACCTTGACGAGGTGCTGCGCGAAACGGTCGATCCGCGCATCCCAGTCCGGGCGGTTGCCGTGCGAGAACTGCCAAGTGAAGATGGTGTCCGACATCAGATAGAGCAGATAGGTGTAATTTTCCGTGGTCTTGAGCAGCGTTCCGAGCACGGCGACGAATACGCCAGCGGCGCCGCGGCGGCCAGGAAGCCGTGTATGCCGAGCGCCTGCAGACCCCATCCGAATGCCCATGCGATCCCGGCCGACCAGATCGCCTCGTTCAGCAGCAGGACGTGCGGGTAACTGATGAAAGTGGCGAAGCGCCAGTGCGCCGACCAGAACCGGCCCATGGTGCCGGAGAACACCAGCCGCCAGTAGATGGCGATCGCATAGGCCAGCGTGCGCCAGACCGGCCAGGCGAGGTCGCGCTGGATCAGGTCTTCCCAGCGCAGGAAATCGTAATCGGTGCGGGTGTGCCAGCCGGCGCCGGTGGTTTCGATGCTCCAGGACGCGGTCTCGCCTTCCGGCGGCCCCTTGGGCCGGCTGACGGTGGTGGCGAGGTCATAGAGTCGGCCGAATTTGCGCAGTTCCGTGCGAAACATGCGGTAATATTGTGCCAGGCCGCGCGGATCGTAGCCCTGCACGTAGATGATGTGGCGGTGCTGTACGCGCACGCTGTTGTCCCAGGTCCGAAGTTCGCTTGACGCGCCGCCGCCAGCGAGGGTCGCCGGAGTGACACCGACTATAACAGCCGCGCCGCGCGCCATATCCCCAATTGTGCTGCAGCCGTCGTCCCGCAGTGCCGAAATCGGCTTATTTCTCAGGGTGATGCGTTTATGCCGCGGCGCCGACGCAGGCGGCCCTACTGGACATCGAGCGGTTCGGTGCCGGTCGCCTGGCCATTGGCGTCGGTGGTGATCTTGTCGACCCGGGCCTCGGCCTGCCGCAGCAGTTCGTCGCAGCGCCGCTTCAGGGCCTCGCCGCGCTCGTAGATCGCCACCGATTCCTCGAGCGGCACCTTGCCGTCCTCGAGCCGTTTGACGATCGTTTCCAGCTCTTCGATGGCCCGCTCGAAGCTCAGCTTCTTGACGTCTGCATGGGTGTTCTCGGCCATTCGCATTCCCGGAAGCGCGTTCGTGTTCGCGCGAAGTCAAAGACAGGTTTGAGGGCGTATTGTGGCGGGGAAGTCAGGCGCCCATCAGCGCGATGACGTGCTCACCCACCGATTCCTTGAGGCCCTGCAGATCATAGCCACCCTCGAGCACCGAGACAATGCGGCCGCCGGCCGTGGCGTCGGCGACATCCATCAGCTTGCGGGTCACCCAGCCGAAATCGGTGGCATCGAGATTGAGGGTCGCCAGCGGATCGCGGCGGTGCGCGTCGAAGCCGGCGGAGATGATGATCAGTTCCGGAGCGAATTTGCGCAACTGCGGCAGGATCAAGTTATCGAACGCGGCGCGAAACTTGAGGCCGCCGTCTTCGGAGGCGAGTGGCGCATTGACCACGGTGTCGTGCTCGCCGCGTTCGCCTGAGGCGCCGGTGCCGGGAAACAGCGGCATCTGGTGCGTCGAGCAATACATCACCGTGGGATCGGCCCAGAAGATATCCTGCGTGCCGTTGCCGTGGTGGACGTCGAAATCCACCACCGCCGCGCGGGCGATGCCATATTTGCGCTGCGCGTAGCGCGCTGCGATCGCCGCATTGTCGAAGAAGCAGAAGCCCATGGACTTGTTGATTTCGGCGTGGTGGCCGGGCGGCCTTGTGGCGACAAAGGCGTTGGCGGTCTCGCCCTTCATCACCGCGTCGGTGGCCGCGACCGCGCCGCCGACGCCGCGCATCACCGCTTCCCAGGTGCCCGGCGACATCGCGGTATCGCCGTCGATATAGGCCATGCCGGTGGTCGGCGCGATGTGACGCAACTCGTCGATGTAGTGGTTGTCGTGGCACAGCGCGACCGTGTCGAGATCGCCCTCCGGCGCTTCGCCGCGCGTCAATGCGCTGAAGCGATCCTCGGCCATCGTCAGGGCAACCGCACGCATCCGGTCCGGGCGTTCGGGATGGCCGGGCGGGGTGAGGTGGTTGAGCGATGCCGGATTCGACAACAAAAGCGTGGTCATTCGGATGATCCTGGCAGGACGAATGCGCAGTGGCGATTGAACGGTAATCTAGTGGCTCACGGCCTGTTCGGAAAGGGCCGTGTCGCGGCCGTCGCAATGGCGTCGCGTAGCCATGTACCGCGTTGCCGCGCGTGTGACGGAACAGCAGTCATGGTGTGGCAGACAAGGGCGCGGATGGTCCGATGCACGTAATTTTGCTCTCGCCTTTTACTTCAAATTGACGTCGCTTCGTTTTGCCGTGCTGGGTCTCGATTGATTCAGAGGGCGTAAAGCGGCAATTGATATCGCTATGGTGAAGTTCCGCGCATCTGTTTGCAGCCTTGATGCGAGCACGCGACTGCGCAGGACCGGAGGCGCCGTTTGGCGATGTTGCGGTCAGTGAAAGCGATCAGTGAAAAGTCGGAGTGCCACGTTCCATCTGCTGCGTTCGGTCTGGCCCTTCGTGGCTATCGTCCTGCTACAGGCGGTGCTCGCTGCCGTGAGCATGGAAACGTTGTCGTCAGTCAGGGCCTACGTCGCCGGCGAAAGCCTCTGGTCAAAGGGCCAGAAGGGAGCGGTGTACGCGCTGAGCCTCTACTCGGAAACCGGCGATGAAAAATACTACCGGCAGTATCTGGCGACAATTGCCGTGCCGCTGGGCGACCGGATGGCACGCCGGGCGCTGGAGCAGAGGCCGCCGGATCTGGACGCCGCCTATGAAGGCTTCCGGCAGGGCGGCAACCACCCGGAAGATATCGGTGGCCTGATTTGGTTGTTTCGCTATTTCAGCGATGTCAGCCATCTCGCCAAGGCTGTCGACAGATGGCGGGATACCGACCCTGTCCTTCAGGAACTGGTCAATATCGGCGCTGAAATTCATCTGGAGATCGTCAGCGGAGACATTCCGGCCGGTCGCGTCGAAGTCTTCAAGAGCCAGATCTTCGAGCTCAACGATCGCCTCACGCCGCTGGCGATGGCGTTTTCCGAAAGCCTCGGGCAGGGGTCGCGGTTCATCAAGCGCCTTCTGGCTGTTGTCAACATCTTCACCGCCGCCCTGCTGATCGTGCTCGGCGTGTGGTGGACCCGCCATGCGCTCGTGCAGCGGCAAAAACTCTCGGACGAGCTGCAGGCGGAACGCGGACGGCTGGCGTTCCAGGCCACCCACGATGCCCTAACCAGCCTGGCGAACCGTCGCGAGTTCGAGCGCCGGCTGGCGCAGGCGCTGACGCAGGTCGGCGTCGGCGACCGTCGGCAGGCCGTGATGTTCCTCGATCTCGACCAGTTCAAAGTCGTCAACGACACGTGCGGCCATGCCGCCGGCGACGAACTGCTGCGTCAGTTGTCCTGCCTGCTGCAGGATGAGCTGCGCGCCGATGACCTGCTGGCGCGCCTCGGCGGCGATGAGTTCGCGATCCTGCTGGAGGATTGCGGATCGGAATTCGCCGTCGCTGCCGCCGAGCGTCTTCGTGAAGCGGTCCAGCAGCTGCGTTTCGTCTGGAGCGGGCGTGGGTTCAACGTCACCGTCAGTATCGGCCTAGTGTGCATCTCGGAGCCCGGCGCAACGGTCGGAGAGACGCTCAAGGCCGCCGATGTCGCCTGCTACATGGCCAAGGAGAACGGACGCAACCGCCTGGAGATCTATTCGCCAAGCGATACCGAACTGATGCAGCGCGTTGGCGAGATGGGCTGGGTGCAGCGGATTCGCGAGGCGCTGGAGAGCAACAGTTTCTGCCTGTATGCCCAGAATATTGTCCCGCTCGCCGCAGGCGGCAGGGAAGGGCTTCACGTCGAGCTGCTGCTGCGCCTGCGCGGCGAAGCGGGACAGCTGATCGCGCCCGGCAGCTTCATTCCTGCTGCCGAACGCTACGGCCTGATGACGCTGATCGACCGATGGGTGATCCGCAATGCCTTTGCGATTCTGGCGCAGCGCATGGCGATGCCCGGTGCCCTGCCGATCGCGACCTGCGCCATCAATCTGTCGGGTGCCTCGTTCCGCGACGACGGCTTTCTGGAATACATCCGCACGCAGCTGCGCCTGCATGGAATTCCCGCCACGCTCATCTGCTTTGAGATCACCGAAACCAACGCCATCGCCAACCTGCCCGACGCCAGGCGGTTTATCGACACCCTGCAGCAGGTCGGCTGCCGCTTCTCGCTCGACGATTTCGGCAGCGGCATGTCGTCGTTTTCCTACCTCAAGCAGTTGCCGGTCAACTACCTCAAGATCGACGGCAGCTTCGTCAAGGACATGCTGGTCGACCCCATCGATCGTGCGATGGTCGAGATGATCGTGCGCATCGGCAAGGTGATGGGGAAACGGACGGTGGCCGAATTCGTCGAGAGCGACGACATCCGCCGTGCCCTGCAAAAGATCGGCGCGGACTACGCACAGGGTTACGCGATCGGCCGGCCGGAGCCGTTCGACAGCTTCAGCAACTTCGTCGACCTCGGCGAAACCAGCAAGTGCGACGTGGCATAGCGTCGTCGGATCGACGGCGCGGCAGGCCTGCTGCGTCGCTCAGTCCAGCCGTTTGATGCGATCCGCCGCGGCCGGCGACACCGGGCTGTTGGCCTTGAAGTAGGCATACAGCGCATCGACATCGTAGACCCCTGTCTGTTGCGCGGCGCCGTCCTTCAGCGCGGTGAAGCCGTCGCCGCCGGCGGCGAGGTAGTCGTTGAAGGTGACGCGATAGGTCTTGTCCGCTTCGATGCGCTGGCCGTTGAGCATCATGCTCTCCGCCGCGACCCGGCTGCCGAACGGTTTGCTGCCGTCCCAGGCGTAGCTGAATCCTTTCGAGACCTGCAGGATGCGCGGCCGCTTGGGATCCAGCCATTGCTGCTCCAGCGCCGTCTTGATCTGCGCGCCGGTCAGCGACCGCGTCACCATCAGGTTGCGGAACGGTTGCGCGGCAAACACGTCGCCGTAGCTGATCGCGCCGTCGGCGCTCATGGCGATGTCGTTGCGGATGCCGCCGGGATTGGTGATCGCCAGCACCGCGCCGCCGTCTTTCTCCGCGGCGGTGGCGGCCAGTTGCGCGTCGGCGATGATGTCGCCGAGCGGGCTTTCGCCGGCCGCGTTGGGCACGCGCGTCAACGTCGCGGTGACGGCGCCGGCCGGCCGCGCGGCGATGGGACCGGCGACCTTGTCATAGGCCGCGAGCAGCGCGGTCTGCGCGGGATCGGCCGCGTAGTCCCTGGTCCGGACGATGACATTGCCGGCCGTGGCGCTGACGATGTCGCGGCTGGCGCGGTCGAGCTTGAGGTCGATGGCGGTGACGATGGTGCCGTATTTGTCGCCGGAGGTGACGAGGCGCCCGTCGATCTGGCAGGTATAGGCGCGGTGGGTGTGGCCGCTCACCACCACGTCGACCGCTTTGTCGAACTTCCTGACGATATCGACGATCGGGCCGCTGATCCCCGGACATTCGTTGTAGTCGCCGGTGGGAAAGCCGCCTTCATGGATCAGCACCACGATGGCCTCGACGCCCTTGGCCTTCAACTCCGGCACCAGCGCGTTGACGGTGTCGGCCTCGTCGCGGAATTCCAGCCCGGCGATGCCGGCCGGCGACACGATGTTCGCGGTGCCCTTCAATGTCAGTCCAATGAAGGCCACCGGAATGCCGTCGAACTGCTTGATGGCATAGGGTGGAAACACCGGCCGGCCGGTCGCGGTCTCGACGGTGGAGGCCGCGAGATAATTGAAGGTCGCACCCATGAACGGATGCGGCCCCCGGCAGCCGTCGACAGGATGGCAGCCGCCGTTCTGCATGCGTTGCAACTCGCGCAGGCCCTCGTCGAATTCGTGGTTGCCCACGGACGCGACATCAAGCCCCATCATCGACAGGGATTCGATGGTCGGCTCGTCATGGAACATCGCCGACAAAAACGGGCTGGCGCCGATCAGGTCGCCGGCGGCGACGAAGATGCTGTTGGCGCGGCCGGCGCGCAGCTGCCTGACCAGCGTCGCCATATGCTCGGCGCCGCCCGCCGCCACCATGATCTTCTTGGTTTTGTCCGCGGGGGCGTCGATGGCAATGCCGCCCGGCGGCGGCCGCAGATTGCCGTGAAAGTCGTTGATGGCGAGGATGCGGACATCGACGGTCGGGGACTGGGCGAAAGCGGGCGCGCAGGTCGCCAGCGACATGGCGAACGCGGCAACCGCGAGGCGCGCGATCTTCACCTCTCCCCGTCCTTTACGGGGAGAGGTCGACGCGCAGCGCAGCGGAGCTGGTCGGGTGAGGGGCGGGGCACGCGGCCAGCTGCAGGGAAGATATTTCGGATCGCACTGCAGGCCTCATGCTGTTGGTGTCGTCAGTTTCTTCGCAATCGACGCAGGAACGATGGCCACAAGCCCCGTGCCTCGCCCCTCACCCGGAGCCCTCGCTGCGCTCAGGCTCCGACCTCTCCCCGCAAGTGCGGGGAGAGGTGAAGCGTCAGCCCTTCTTGCGCGAGAAGAATGCCTTGAATGCGGCGACGGCTTCCTTGGATTTCATCCGTTCGCCGAACAGATGGCTTTCCTGGTCGATGCGGCGGGTCAGGTCCTCGGGCGGCAGCTTGATCAGCTTGCGCGAGATCGCCACCGCCTCCGCCGGCAGCGCGCAGATCTCGCGTGCCACCTTGCGCGCCTCGACCTCGGTATGGCCGGGCGCCACCACCTCGTTGACGAAGCCGGCCTCGCGCGCATCGGCGGCGCTGACGGTGCGGCCCATCACCAGCATGGAAAAGGCGCGCTGGTGCCCCATGGTGCGCGGAAACAGCAGGCTGGAGGCGCCTTCCGGCACCAGGCCGAGATGGATGAACGGCGTCGAGAAGGTCGCGGTGGTCGAGGCCAGCACATAGTCGCAGTGGAACAGCAGCGTGGTGCCGATGCCGATGGCGATGCCGTCCACCGCGGCGATGATCGGCTTGGTGTTCTGCGCCAGCGAATACAGGAACTTGATGGCATTGGAGGCGCGCGGCGTGGCCGCGGCCTCGGTGCCGTCCTTCAGGAAGTCCTGCAGGTCGTTGCCGGCGGTGAACACGCCGGAGCCGCCGGTGATGATCATGCAGCGGATCTTCGGATTGTTCTGCGCGGTGTCGATCGCCTCGGACATCAGGCGATACATGTCCTGGGTGATGGCGTTCTTCTTCTCCGGGCGGCGCAGCGTGATGACGCGCGTCGAGTCTTCGTCGGTGACAATCAGGTGGCCGGTCATGTCGTGTCCTTGTGCCAGTTGCAGCGGGTCGCGTCGGGCTCGATTGTAGCCCGGATGACGTCGGCGCGCCGCTTGCGGGCCGACAAAATCCGGGGCGGAGTTTCAACGGAACGACGGCCCCGGATTTCGCGCCCGTCGTCGCTCTGCGAGCGCCGGCGTCCGCTTCATGCGGGCTACGATCGCATCATGCCAGCAGCACCGCGTCCGCCGAGGTCACCGAATCCGCGCTGTCGATCACGGTGCGCTCCAGCGCGCCGGCCTGCACCGCGATGTTCTCGGCGAAGAACCGCGCCAGGGTGACGTAGCGGGCGGGATCGCCGGCGCTGCCGCCGTCGCGCGCTGCCAGCGCCTCGTTGGCCAGCATGCAGCTGCCGAGCGTGGAACCGAACAGCCGCAGATAGGGCGTGGCCCCGGCCAGCGCATCGTTCGGGGCTGACGCCAGCTGCGCCAGCAGCCACCTGCTGGTGCGCTCCAGCGCGCCCAGCGCGTCGCGCAATTTTGTCCCGGTGGTGCCGAAGGCCGGATCGTTGGAGGCCTCGACCCGCGACACCACCCCGCTGAGTTCCTCCAGCAGCGTCCACACCGCGGCGCCGCCATGGGCCGCAAGCTTGCGCGTCACCAGATCGATGGACTGGATGCCGTTGGTGCCCTCGTAGATCGCGGTGATGCGGGCGTCGCGATAATGCTGCGCGGCGCCGGTTTCCTCGATAAAACCCATGCCGCCGTGGATCTGCACGCCCAGCGACGTCACCTCGTTGCCGATATCCGTGGAAAACGCCTTGGCGATCGGCGTCAGCAGCGCGCCGCGCGCCGCGGCGTCGGCGCGGACCTTGGGGTCGGTGGCGCGGGCGGCGATGTCCAGCGCCACCGCAGTGGCGTAGCAGATGGTGCGCGAGGCCGCGGTCAGCGCCCGCATCTGCATCAGCATGCGCTTGACGTCGGGATGCACGATGATGGCGTCCATGCCGGCGCTTTTGCTGCCGGCGGCGCGGCCCTGCTTGCGCTCCTGCGCGAAGGCCAGCGCCTGCTGATAGGCGCGGTCGGCGATGCCCACGCCTTCGAGGCCGACGCCGAGCCGCGCCTGGTTCATCATGGTGAACATGCATAGCATGCCGCGATTCTCTTCGCCGATCAGGTAGCCCACCGCGCCGCCGTGGTCGCCCATGGTCATGGTGCAGGTCGGCGAGGCGTGCATGCCGAGCTTGTGCTCGACGCCGCTGGGATAGATGTCGTTGCGTTCGCCCAGCGAGCCGTCGCCGTTGACCAGGAATTTCGGGATCAGGAACAGCGAGATGCCCTTGGTGCCGGCGGGCGCATCGGGCAATCGCGCGAGCACGAAATGCACGATGTTGTCGGTCATGTCGTGGTCGCCATAGGTGATGAAGATCTTGGTGCCGAACACCCGGTAGCTGCCGTCCGCGGCGCGCTCGGCGCGCGAGCGGAGCGCGCCGACATCGGAGCCGGCCTGCGGCTCGGTCAGCTGCATGGTGCCGGTCCAGGCCCCGGTCACCAGCTTCTCCAGATAGATGGTCTTCAGCTCGTCGCTGCCATGGGCGTCGAGCGCCTCGATGGCCGACAGGGTCAAGAGCGGGCACAGCCCGAAGGCGATGTTCGAGGCGCTCCAGATCTCGGTGCAGGCGGCGTTGACCGCCAGCGGCAGGCCCTGGCCGCCGAACGCTTCCGGCCCGGACACCGCGTTCCAGCCGGCCTCGGTCCAGCGCCGGTAGGCGTCGGGCCAACCCGGCGCGGTGGTCACCTTGCCGGCGTCCAGCCTGATGCCCGCCTTGTCGCCGACCCGGTTGAGCGGCGCCAGCACGTCGCTGGCGAAGCGGCCGGCCTCGTCCAGCACGGTCTTGGTGAGGTCGGCGTCGAACTCGCCATAATGCCCGGCGTCGAGCGCCGCCTGCAGCCCGGCACCAAAGTTGAGGGCCAGCAGCATGTCGTCGATGGGCGCACGATAGGTCATGAACGTCTCTCCGCGGGATTCTTGGGGCTTTGACCGGGGTTTCCCACGAAACGCCGGCGCCCTCAACAGCGCCGGGCGGGGTGGAGCCTCCGGTACCCGGCGGCCCGTTCCCCGGACGCCCGGATTCAGCGCCATCCGATCGTTCCCCGGCCGCAGTGCCCGGTGGACCGTTCCCCGGAGTCGGTCCCCTGCGCGGCCCCCGACGCCGCTCCCTCGTGCCCCGGACGCGGTGCAGCGCGCCGCCTGTTGCGGCGTGGTGCGCCGCAGATCCGGCCCAGCTTCCCCGGCAGACAAGCCGAACATCCCGACGCCGCCTCCCGCGCAGTGGCCCGTCCACGCGAAGCGTCGCTTCGCCCGGCCGCCTTGCGTCCGCGACACCCGCGCGCCCCGCCATCCCCATGGGATCGCCCTGCGGGCGGTTGAAATGCGGGGAGTCTCCTATAGACCCACGGAGCCGCGGGTCACCGCGCCGGACCGGTCCGGCCGCGGCCGGCATTGGGGCGTAGCCAAGTGGTAAGGCAGGGGATTTTGATTCCCCCATTCGGAGGTTCGATCCTCCCGCCCCAGCCAATGATATCAATAACTTGCTCAAACCGGTAAGTTCTCCCTATTGTGAAAGTCGACCCCGAATCGACCCCCAAAAGGGAATTGCAAGTTGCTGTCGATTGATGTGGCGGATCTAATCCAGCTATTATGCGGCCTTCGGACTGAGAAGTCCGCCCATGAGCGCCGTATCGCACTTATGACGTTCAGTGCCTGGATCTATTGGCCTTTCAGCCCGACAATGGTGCGGGAGGCACGTACGACAGCCGCCGCTCAAGTCGTTCGAGGTCTGCTAAGTGGCAAGTTAGAGCCAATCACATCAATAGACGCTGACATCGGCCAGGTACAAAACGCTTTTCTGAGCCCTGTTGATGTAGCGGACGCTCTATTAGATAAAGAGTATCAACAAGCTCCTTTCTGGATCGAGTATGAAATTCTAGAACCTCGGCTCGTGGTCGCTGCGTCACAAGCTGAATTTCTGATACGATCGTGCAGCACCGCGTCCCAGTATTCCCGCGGCATGTCGTCGGCCGGGCCGGGCGTCGGGCTTACCGGCGTCGCCGGCCGGTCTGGCTGCGATGCCAGCTTTTCCATCTGTTTTTCTGTCGGCATGCGCCAGCTCGCGGGTCTGTCACTCATGCCGCGAATTAGAACACAAAGAGAACAAAAGTCGAGTCCACGCAGTTGGCTATTCCTTGCCAGATCGCAGTTCCAGACCCATCTCGTTGCAAACGCGCGTGAAGTTATTACGGCCTGGAGGATGACGGCGTCGGCCCTCGTGAGCGGGAAATGGCGACGACGTTGGACGAGGGCCATTCTATGCCGCCGGATTGGTCACCGGCTTCGGGCAATCCGAGCTGAGCCCGAATGACACCTTCGAGAGGTTCAGCGCTAGGATGCGACAGCATGGCAGCAAGCAGGTCCTCCGCGCCATCATCGCGAAGCGACAAGTCATGGTCCTGCTTCGCCGCCGCGCGTCGCTTCGGGTCAATGACGATCGCGAGCATGATGGCTGTCACGATCCCCAGAACGATGAGCAATTCGATCATGCAATGTCTCGCAGTTCATCGGAACACTCGAACCGGGCTATGTCGGCCTAGCGGGCTGAAATCCAACGAGCTTATGCCAGGCCACCATGATGATAATCACTGAGATCACGGTGATCGCAACACCTATCCATTTGCGGCGGACCTCACGCATCGTGGGTTGCGGGTGTCCGCAGTGGGGACAGATCGACGCGCCGGCTGGCAGATCCTTCTCACAGAAGGTGCAGGTGGATTGCATGGTTGAGCCCGAGGAAACTGAATGAAGCGATCTGTAAGTCCAGGGTCAAATCCGAGGCCGCCAACGACCAAATGAAACCGGCTGCTCTAAAGAGGATGCCGGTGTCCGAGGGACCGCTATTGGCGCAAAGCTGACCTAGCTCCGAGCAAGAGCGGTGCAGAATCTCTTCCTCGCCCGGTGAGGCAGGCTGGCTTTAACCTTCTGTCGCCTTCATCTTCTCGATCAGCCGCTCCGCGACCAGCCGCGTCGATGGCGAGGCAGTGCGGGCGGCGAGTTGCACCAGCGTGACCTGGGTAGCTTCGAGCCGTCTGTCGTGCAGCGGCACCGCGACCAGCGCGCCGGCCTGGATCGACGGCATCGCCGTGTCGCGTGGCAGAAACGTCGCCAGCTCGGTGCGCGCCACGATTGTCTGCGCAAAGGCCAGCGAGTTGGTCTCGTTGCAGACCTCGAGGTGCACATGGGCCTGGGCGCAGGCCTTGTCGAGCTCTTGCCGGATACCGAACGACGGATCGGGCACCACGACGCGCAACCCGGCAAGGTCCTTCATGGTGCAGGACGCCCGGCCCGCCAGCGGATGATCGGGCGCTACGATCAGGTGCACCGACTGCCGCATCCGCGCCAGTTCGATCAGATCTCGCCGCGGCGCGCGGCCGAACACCAGGCCGAGATCGACGTCGTTCTGGCCGACCATCTCCGCGACGTCGCGCGAGCCGACCGCGGTGACGCTCATCGATATACCCGGATAGTCGCGCGACAGATCGACGAAGAAGTCCGGCAGGAAGCTCGCCAGCATGCCCTCGACGGTGGCGATCTTGACCTGGCCGCGGCGCAGCGAGTCGAATTCCTCGACACGGCTGCGCAGCCCGTCGAGCTGGGTGCGGTTCTCGATGGCGTAGCGGTACAGCACGTGGCCGGCGTCGGTCAGGTTCATTCCGCGCGCGCCGCGCTCGAAGAGCTTGACCGCCAGCTCTTCCTCCAGCCCCTGCACCTGCCGGCTGATCGCTGACGGCGCGATCCGCAGTGAAGCTGCGGCCTGTTTGATCGAGCCGCATTCGGTGACCATCCGGAAGTAGCGCACGGCGGTGGATTCGATCATCAGGTGCTTTCAATGACTGCTCAAGGTTCCGGCAGCGGCTGATTAGCGTTCTGATTTTCAGATCGTTTGCGTCTAAATTCAATGCTTTTATGCGAAACGTGGATTTGCAATGCTTGCGTTACAGACGCCTCCCGTCCTGATGGAGAATATGGATGTATCGCTCCCCGCTCGCTTGCATCTCAGGCTCGGTCCTGCTGGCGATCGCCAGCCTGTCCGCCTCCATCGCGTCCGCCGAGGATGTCATCCGGTTCGGCGCGCCGTTGCCAATCACCGGGCCGCTGGCGCCGGAGGCCGTGAAGCAGCAGATGGGCTACAATTTGTGGGCCGAAGAGGCCAACAAGGCCGGCGGCATCAATGTCGGCGGCAAGAAATATAAGGTCGAGATCGTCTACGGCGACTACCAGTCCAACACGCCGCGCTCGGTGCAGACGACCGAGCAGATGATTACCCAGGACAATGTGAACTTCATGTTCGGGCCGTTCGGCTCCGGCGCCGCCAAGGCAGCGAGCACGATCTCCGAGAAGTACAAGGTGCCGACAATCGCGGCCTCGGCCTCGTCTTCGCAGGTCTATGACCAGAATTACAAATATCTGTTCGGCACCTTCACGCCGAACGACACGCTGACCACGCCGCTGACCCAGATCATCAAGGCCAAGGCGCCTGAGGTGAAGAAGGTCGCGATCCTGGCGCGCAACGACCTGTTCCCGCTGGCGATCGCGCAGGAGATGGACAAGTCGGCGAAGGCGAACGGCTTCGAAGTGGTGTATTTCGAGAAATACGCCATCAACACGCTCGACCATTCCGCGACGCTGTCGCAGATCAAGTCGCTGGCGCCGCAGTGGATCTTCATCACCGGCTACACCAACGACTTGCTCTTGATCCGCAAGCAGATGGCCGACCAGCAGATGAAGGCGCCGGTGGTGACAATGATCGCAGGCCCCGCCTACCAGGACTTCATCGAGACCGCAGGCCAGAGTGCGGAAAACATTTCCAGTGCGTCGTGGTGGCACCCGGCCGAGCAGTACGATGGCAAGGACATTTTTGGCAAGACCTCGAACTTCGTCAAACTGTTCAAGGCCAAATACAATTCCGAACCCGACTACGGCCAGGCCTCGGCGGCGGTCAGCGGCGCGCTGTTCCAGCTGGCGATCGAGAAGGCCGGCTCGCTGGACCGCGACAAGGTCCGCGATGCGCTGGCCAGCATGGATGTCATGACGTTCTGGGGACCGGTAAAGTTCGGCGCCAACGGCCAGATCAATTCGCTGGAGCCGCCGGTCTTCCAGATCCAGAACGCCAAGCCGGTGGTGCTGTATCCGGAAGCGATCAAGCAGGGCGAGTTCAAGCTCGGCGTGAACTGAGCGGGGCGGTTGGCGGGGGCTTCACATGCTGGCCGTTCAGGTCCTGATCAATGCGCTGGTGCTGGGCTGCCTCTATGCTTGTATCGCGATCGGTTTCTCGCTGGTGTGGGGCGTGCTCAACGTCATCAACCTGATCCACGGCTCGTTCATCGTGCTCGGCGCCTATCTGGCGTGGGGCGCCTATCAATGGGCACACGTCTCGCCGTGGTACGCGCTGCTGATTGCCGCGCCCTTGTTCTTCGCCTTCGGCTACCTGCTGCAGCGGCTGCTGCTCAACCGGGTGATCTCAGCCCCGGTGCTGGTGACGCTGACGCTGACCTTCGGCCTCGACCTGATCCTCAACAATGCGATGATCTATTATTTCAAGGCCGACTATCGCAAGCTGACGCTGAGCCCGCCGACCGGTTCGGTCTCGCTGTTCGACGTAGTAGTCCCGGTCGACCGCCTGATCGCCACGGCGGCGGCACTGGCGCTGACCGGGCTGCTGTATCTGTTGCTGCGTCGCTCCAAGGTCGGCCGCGCCATCGTCGCCGTCCGGCTCGACCGTGATGCCGCGGTGCTGATGGGTGTCGACGTCAAATCGATCTATGCCATCGCCTTCGGGCTGGGTGCCGCACTGGCCGGCTGCGCCGGCGTGCTGATGGCACTGATCTTCCCGATCTCGCCTCTGACCTCGTCGGCCTATCTCGGCAAGGCCTTTGTCGTCTGCGTACTCGGCGGTCTCGGCAGCGTCTCCGGCGCATTGGCCGGCGGGGTGCTGCTGGCGCTGGTGGAAGGCATCGGCTCGGTCTATCTCGGCCCGGCGCACGCGACCACGCTGTCCTTCGTTCTGCTCATCATCTTCCTCGTCGTTCGCCCGCAGGGCCTGGTCGGCCGGAAGGGTTTTGAATGACCCGGGCCCATCTCGCACTGCTGGTTCTGATTGCGGTCGTCGCGTCGTTGCCGCTGTTCGGCGGCGCCTATGCGCTGCGCGTCGGCACCATGGCCTGCATGTACGCGATCTTCGCGCTGTCGTGGAACGTGGTCGGCGGCTTCGCCGGCTATCCATCCTTCGCCACCGCGGCGTTCTTCGGGCTAGGCGCCTATGCCACCGGCATCCTGCTCAGCAAGGGCGTGTCGCTGTCGGTCGCTTTGGCCGGCACGCTGATGGCGTCGTTCCTGCTCGCCGCGGCGCTCGGTGCCGTGCTGCTACGGCTGCGCGGGCACTATTTTGCCATCGCCAGCCTGTCGCTGGTGGAGGTGTTTCGCGAACTCGTCAACAACGCCACCGACCTGACCGGCGGCGGCATGGGCCTGAACATTCCGCTCGCCTCGGGGTCCGGCATCCTCGCCGACGCGACGTTCTTTTTCTACGCGATGTGGGGCCTGCTGGTGCTCACCGCGCTGGTGGTCATCGCCGTCTCCGTCTCCAAGCTCGGCTTTGGCCTCAACTGCATCCGGCAGAACGAGACCGCGGCCAACATGGTCGGCCTCAATGCCACGCTCTACAAGAGCATCGCCTTCGGCCTGTCGGCCTGCTTCGTCGGCAGCGCCGGCGGCATTTATGCGGCCTGGGTGCACTACATCGATCCGTCCGACGTATTCGACATCCTGTATTCGGTGAAGCCGATCGTGATGGCGCTGGTGGGCGGGCTCGGCTCGCCGCTCGGCGTGGTGTGCGGCGCATTCCTCTACCTCGGCCTCGAGGAAGTCGTCTGGCGTAATTACATCCAGATCCATTCCGGCGTGCTCGGCGTGCTGATCATCATCCTGCTGCTGTTCTTGCCGCACGGCCTGATCTCGCTGCGCTGGGCGATGTTCTGGCGGAAGGTCAAGCATGTCTGAGTTGCCGCACGAAATCCTCCACCTCAGTAACGTCTCGCGCAATTTCAGCGGGCTAAAGGCGCTGAGCGACGTCTCGATCTCCGTCAACAAAGGCGAAGTGCTCGGGCTGATCGGCCCCAACGGCGCCGGCAAGACGACTTTGGTCAACACCATCTGCGGCGTCACGCCGGCCAGCGCCGGAATCGTCACCTTCGACGGCCGCGACATCACGCGGGTGAAGACCTACCAGGCGGCACGGCTCGGGCTGTCGCGCACCTTCCAGATCGTGCAGCCGTTCGCCGAATTCAGCGCGCTCGACAACGTCGCCTCCGCGGCGCTGTTCTCGCAGCCCGGCGAGAGCCTGAAATCGGCGCGCGCGGAAGCCCTTGCTCATCTGGCTTTCGTCGGCCTGGAGGCACAGGCCGACCAGTCGGCGGCGACGCTGACGCTGGCAATGCGCAAGCGGCTGGAACTGGCCAAGGCGCTGGCGATGAAGCCGAAGCTGCTGTTCCTCGACGAGGTCAATGCCGGCCTCAACAGTGCCGAGGTCGAACGCGCCACCAAACTCATTCATCAACTAGCGGCGCAGGGCATCACCATCGTGATGATCGAGCACCTGATGAAGGTGGTGCTCAACGTCTGCACCCGCATCGCCGTGCTGCATAACGGCCGGTTGATCGCCGACGGCGCGCCGCGCGACGTCATCAAGAATCCGGCGGTGGTGGATGCCTATCTCGGCCAGCAATATGCGCAACGGAACGCCGCCCGTGGATAGGCCCCTGATCCTCGAACTGCAGCAGCTCTGCGCCGGCTACGGCGAGATCCAGGTGCTGTGGGGCATCGACATGGCGGTGCGATCCGGCGAGATCACCGCGCTGATCGGCTCCAACGGTGCCGGCAAGACGACCCTGATGCGCGCACTGTCTGGCCTTATCCCGATCCAGTCCGGCAAATACGTCTCCGACGGCGAGTACCTGTCGAACGTCACGGCGGCGCGAATCCTGGCGCATGGCATCGTCCATGTGCCGGAAGGCCGCCGGCTGTTCGGCGCCATGAGCATCGAGGACAACCTGCTGATGGGCGCCTATTCGCGCTCCATCACCCGCGCCGAGATCACCCGCGATCTCGACCGCGTCTACACCACGTTTCCCAAGCTGCGCGAGCGCCGCAACCAGGCCGCCGCCACTCTCTCCGGCGGCGAGCAGCAGATGTGCGCGATCGGCCGCGGGCTGATGAGCGCGCCGCGGCTGTTGATGATCGACGAACTTTCGCTCGGCCTGTCGCCGCTGCTGGTCGAGCAACTGGTCGCGGCGCTGCGCGCGCTAAACGCCGAGGGCATGTCGATCCTGCTGGTCGAGCAGGACGTCACCACCGCACTCGACCTCTGCCATTCTGCCTACATTATGGACATGGGCCGCATCGTGCGCACCGGGCAGGGCGCCGAACTGCTCGCCGATCCCATCATTCGCGACGCCTATCTCGGCGTCCTCGAAGATTAATCCCTATCCCCCAACGAGGCCTTTCATGATCGCAACCGTCGAAGCAGCCAACAGCGGCTACCGTTTCATGCCCGGCGTCAGCCAATATTCCTGCGGCGTGGGCGCGCTGCCGGGCTTCACGCTGGAGCGCGTGCGGTTCTCGAAGGTCGTGCCGCTGAAGCAGGGCTTTGCGATAATCGCCGACATCATCCAGAAGGCCGGCCGGCCGCTGACGTCGTTCGCGGCCTGCGAGTTGCGCTCGCCGGCGCCGTTCACCGAGCAGGGCTTCAAGGACTTCAACGAGATCTATATCAAGACCCTGATCGAATGGGGCGTGATGAAAGACGGCGTCAATCCGGTCGCGCGCAGCAACGTCTGTCCGAAGATCGACCCGCCGTCGGAGCCGGGCTTCCACGCCTTCACTTATGCGACGGTCGCGGCTGACGCGCCGGCCTCCTTCGTCGTCGCCGGCAGCGGCGAATCCGCCGAGGGCAAGGGCGACTATCGCGACAACACCGTACGTCTTGGCGATGTCAGCCCGTCGGCGATGCTGGAGAAGGCCAAGTGGGTGCTTGACGAGATGGAACGCCGCATGAGCGCGTTCTCCGGCACCTGGGAACAGACCACCGGCGTGCAGCTCTACACCGTGCAGGATGTCTATGGCTTGCTGGAGAGCGAGCTCGGCGGCCGCGGCGCGTTCCGCAACGGCGTGACCTGGCATTTCAATCGCCCGCCGGTGGTCGACCTGGAATACGAAATGGATTGTCGCCGCGTGCATGTCGAGCGCGTCGTCGAGATCTGAGCCGCATCTAAATAGACGTGCGTTCAAGCCGTCACGAACCGGAGTGCAAGCCCATGACGCAGGATTTCCCCGCGGGTAGCTACCGCTATATCCCGGCCGTATTTCAGTACTCGAGCGGCGTGGCCGCGCTGCCCGATTACGAGATCGAGCGGGTTCGCTTCGATACGCTGGTGCCGCTGGCAGAGGGCTTTGCGCGTATCGCAGACTACATCCGCGCGGCGGGTCGGCCGCTGACCGCGTTTTGCGCCTGTGAACTGCGGTCGCCTGCCGTCGTCGACGAGGCGGGCTTTCGCCGGTTCAACGAGCATTACGTCAAGACGCTCGCCGAATGGGGGCTGTTCGACGGCACAAATAATCCGGTCGCCCGCAGCAACGTGTGCCCCGACGTCGCGCCACCGGCCGAGCCGTCGTTTTACGCCTTTTCCTTTACCCGCCCGAAGCCCGATTCAACGCCGACCTTCGTCATCGCGGGCGGCGCAGAAGCGCGCGACGGCGCGGGCAGCTATCCGGAACGCATCGCCCGCTATCGTGAGGTCGGTCCCGAAGCCATTCGCGACAAGGCGAAAGCGACCGTCGGCTCGATGGAGCGGCGGCTCGCCGCCTTCGGTCACACGTGGCAGGACACGACCGTGGCGCAGATCTATTCGGTCTGTGACTTCTATCCCGCTGTGACGGACGAACTCGTGAAGCGCGGTGCCGCTCGTTCCGGCCTGACCTGGCATTTCGCCCGGCCGCCGGTGGTCGATCTCGATTTCGAGATGGATTGCCGTCGTGTGGCGCGTGAGATCGTGATCTAGATCTGGGCCGGTTGCATTCGCGGTGGAGAATGCCAAGCAGGGGGCGGCGTCACGCGTCGACAGATAATCCGGTCGCAGAGCCGACGATACTAGTCGAAAGCTGCGATGGCATCGATCTCCACCATCATTTCAAGCAGGCCCCTGTTCCAAGGTTGATGAGTTCCAGCGACAAGACGTGCAGACATGTGGAGGCCTCCGCCGCCCCGCCCACCACATCGCTCACCGCGAGCAAGTCAATCCAATCCGACTTTTCAGTTTGGTCCGATTGAACTGATCTATGACTGACCGCCGCTGGTGCAAAGCAGCCGTCTGACCTCTCCACGATGGTGATCGACGGTAGTGCCCGGCAGTAGCCGGCGATAAATCCATTCGGCGCGCCGGTCTGGATCTGTGAAGCATCGAGTTGCGCCGGCAACAGTTGCGTAATGTACTTTCCTTCCTCGAGGAAGCTGCGTACGAAGCCGCTGGCCATCGCGCAGCCCAATGCGCTGCGCAACTCGAGTTGTACGCGTGCGATGTGGCCCTGCGCCGCGTGCGCACAGGCAAGCAGTATCTCGCATCGCGTACCTGATGGCAGTGGCCTTGGCTTTGGGAAGTCACGCGCTCGGTTAAACCAACGAGATCGTTCCGGCGTTATATACTTCGTGCTGGCGCTGCTGGTGCTGGCCTATCTCGGCCTACGCAGCCGACCAGGCGGCATACTGCGATAATCCGACCGACTCCGCCGACGCGGAGGCCATATAGGGCAAATAAGCTCGGAGTTTAGCTCCCCTCTCCCCGGCCGCGCTTCGCGTTTCCCCCTCTCCCACAGGGAGGGCGGGAAGCAAGCTGCAGCCCCGGAATGGCAGCCCCCTAATTCGCCTTCTCGATCAACCCCTCCAGCAGCCGCTTCAGATCCGCTGTGGCCTTGTTGCCGTAATTCTCGGCGATATGAGCCTCCTGGCTCAGCGCCAGCGCATTGAGCCGTTGCGTCAATGCCTTGCCGCGGTCGGAGGAGAACATCAGCACCTTGCGCCGGTCGTCGGCGTCCTGCACGCGGTA
The DNA here is from genome assembly GCF_026015985.1 of Rhodopseudomonas sp. P2A-2r. GTDB lineage: Bacteria > Pseudomonadota > Alphaproteobacteria > Rhizobiales > Xanthobacteraceae > Tardiphaga. The sequence goes on from NZ_CP110389.1 coordinate 1,765,858, forward strand.
CACCAGCGAGTCCGATACCATGCGATCGACCATCTTGGTCAGCGTCGGATGGTTCAGCAGCACGGCGTCGGCGAGGTCGCCCATCGAATGGCCCTTGCCGTCGGACAGCACTTTCAGGATCCGCCACTGTTCCACCGGCACGCCTTCCTTGCGGAACCGGGCATCGAGCTGCCGGTTGATCTCGCGATTGGCCTGCGCCAGCAGGTAAGCGAGATGTTCGGTGATCGGTCGGCTCGGGGTCAGCGGTTTGGCCACGGTGCATGCTTCGGGTTGGGAGTGGATGAATATTGGGCGGCTTTGCTTGTTCTATATGCATGTGAATCCTTGAACATTCAATCTTTTCCGATGGCTTGTTTTCGGTTGCCGCTGATTGTACCGGCGCGCTAGGCTAGCCGGGTGACGGACCCCTGACTGTCGAAAGGAGAGTGCTGTGCTCTCATCCCTGCTGCGCGACAGAGCCGGTTCGCCCACGCCGCTTCCGCCGTGGTCGGATCCGGAGGCGTTCGGTCGCCGTGGCGACCGCCGCAAGTTGCGCATCGCCAATTTCATCACGCTGTCCGGCCCTGCCGGCCTGTGGGGGCCGGCTGCCACCAACAGCACGCTGCTGGCGGCTTCCGAAATCAACAAGCGTGGCGGCATTCTCGGCCGTGAGGTCGAGCTGTCATTTTACGATGCTGGCGGTGATATCGACGACGTGGTGCGTACGGCGCAGGATGTCGTCGCCGCCGAAGATGCCGACATCATCGTCGGGTCGCATATCAGCGCGGTGCGGGTGGAGCTGCGAAAGGTCATCGCCGGCCATGTTCCCTACATCTACACGCCGGTCTACGAAGGCGGTGAACGCACGCCCGGCGTGATGGCGATCGGCGAGATTCCGCGGCAGCAGTCGCGTCCGGCCATCCAGTGGCTGGCCGATGCCAAGCGCGCCACGCGGTTTTACCTGATCGGCAGCGACTATGTTTGGCCGTGGCTCGCGCACAAGGCGACCAAGCGCTACATCGCCGACGCCGGCGGCCGCGTGGTCGGCGAGGAATTCGTGCCGCTCGGCGCGCAGGACCACAGCGCGCAGCTGGCGCGGATCCGCGCCGCCAAACCGGACGTGGTGCTGATCTCGCTGATCGGGACTGACGCCATCCTGTTCAACCGCGCTTTCGGCAAACAGGGCCTCGGCGCCAAGATGCTGCGGCTCGGCGGCGCCATGGACGAAACCGTGCTGCTCGGCATCGGCGCCGCCAACACCGAGAACCTGTTTTGCGCCTCCGGCTATTTCGTCGACATGACGTCCCATGACAACGACGCGTTCCGCTGCCGCTACGAAACCGCCTTCGGCCGCCATGCGCCGCCACCGGGGTCCGTCGCGCAATCGAATTACGAAGGCCTGTGCTTCCTCGAAACCATCGCCGCGCGAACCGGTTCGCTGGCGGCAAAACCGCTGCTGGCGACGGCCGCCAACATCGACTACCGGGGCGCGCGCGGCAACGTCCGCATCCGACGGGGTGACGCGCAGATGCCGATCCATCTTGCCGAAGCTGACGGGCTGGACTTTCGATTGATCAGAACGTTCTGACGTATCAATTGCGCCGATAGAAGAGGCCTAAAATAATACTTGAAAAGGAAAACATTTCCGTTTCTAGTGACGAGGTCACCTTCATGCGACTGCGCGCGCCGTTAGACTTGCGCGCGACGCCGCTTCAACAGCGAACCGATCCGGAGATGCCTCTTGACCGTCAGCCTTCCCACGCCCGACCAGGTGCGCGATCTCGCCGACCAGTGCGGCCTGTCCCTCAGTGATGAAGATGTCGTCTCGTTCCGCGGCCTGATGCAGGGCTCGGTGGATGCCTACAACGTCGTCGGCGCCATGCCAGACGAGGTGCCGGTGGTGAAATATCCGCGCACGCCCGGCTATCGTCCGGCGCCCGAGGACAACACGCGCAACGCCTGGTATCGCAAGTCGAGCGTGAAGGGCGCGGGCAGCGGCAAGCTGAAGGGCAAGGTCGTCGCGCTGAAGGATAACATCATGCTGGCCGGCGTGCCGATGATGAACGGCTCCTCGACGCTGGAAGGCTTTGTGCCGGATTTCGACGCCATCATCGTCACCCGCATGCTCGACGCCGGCGCGGAGATCGCCGGCAAGGTGCATTGCGAATCGTTCTGCATGTCCGGCGGCAGCCACACCAATTCCACCGGCCCCGTACACAATCCGCACAAGGTGGGCTATTCCGCCGGCGGCTCGTCGTCGGGCAGCGCCGTCGTGGTGGCGCTCGGCGAGGTCGACATGGCGATCGGCGGCGACCAGGGCGGCTCGATCCGCATGCCGGCGTCGTTCAGCGGCGTCTATGGCATGAAGCCGACATGGGGCCTGGTGCCCTATACCGGGGTGATGCCGATCGAGATCTTCATCGACCACACCGGCCCGATGACCGCCAATGTCGCGGACAACGCGCTCCTTCTTGAAGTGCTGGCGGGCGACGACGGTTACGACCCGCGCATCAAGTCGCCGGTGGTGCCGGACTATACCAAGTCGCTCGGCCTCGGCGTCAAGGGCATGAAGATCGGCGTGCTCAAGGAAGGTTTCGAGCAACTCGGCGCCGAAGCCGCTGTCAATGAAAGCGTGCGCGAGGCCACCAAGCGGCTTGCCAGTATCGGCGCGATCGTCGAGGAGATCTCGATCCCCATGCACATGGTGGCACCCGCGATCTGGACGCCGATCGGCACCGAGGGCATGACCCAGACCATGATGATGGGCGACGGCTACGGCCTCAGCCGCTCCGACCTGTATTCGACCGCGCTGATGGACGCGCATCGTGGCTGGCGCGGCCAGGCCGACGCGCTGTCCGAGACCACCAAGCTGCTGCTGATGTTCGGTACCTACGTTAACAACATCTATGGCCCGCGTTATTACGGCAAGGCAGTCAACGTTTCGCGGCGGCTCAAGGCGGCCTACGACAAGGCGCTGGAGAGCTATGACCTGCTCTTGATGCCGACCACGCCTATGAAGGCTCAGCCGCTGCCGGCGGCAAACGCCAGCCGCGAGGAAAATGTGGGGCGGGCGTTCGAGATGCTGGCCAACACCTCGCCGTTCGACGTCTCCCATCACCCCGCCATGTCGCTGCCGTGCGGCATGGTGGACGGGCTGCCGGTCGGGCTGATGCTGGTCGGCCGCCACTTCGACGAATCGACCATCTACCGCGCCGCGCATGCCTTCGAGCAGTCGGCGGACTGGAAGACAATGTGAGCATGATGCGCAAACACCGTCGGTCATGCCCGCATGGATAATCTGTTCATCGCGCTGTTCGAGATCCTGAGCTTCGGCGCGATCGTGGTGCTGGTGGTGCTGGGACTCGGCATCATCGCCAGCATGATGGGCATCTTCAATTTCGCACAGGGCGAGTTCGTGCTGCTCGGCGCCTACATCACCTATGTGGTGCACAGTGCCGGCGCACCTGTCTGGCTCGGCATGGTCGCCGCGCCGTTCGCGGTCGGCGCGCTGGGCTTCGTGCTGGAACGGCTGGTGGTGCGGCGATTCTATGCCGCGCCTATCATCGCCATGCTCGGCACCTATGCGCTCGGCCTGATCATCCGCGAGGTCGTGCGCGGGCTGATCGGCGGTCTCTACATCTCGGTGCCGGAACCGATCGGCGGCTCGGTCAATTTGGGCGCCATGCATTTTTCGTCATGGCGGCTGGTGATCATCGTCATCACGGTGCTGGTGATGGGCGGCAGCTATCTGCTGCTGGCGCGCACCGCCTTCGGCCTGCGGATCCGCGCGTCGCTGGAGAACCCGGCGCTGGCGCGCGCCTCGGGGATCTCCACCAATGCGATCTACGGCGCCACCTTTGCCTTCGGCGCGGCGCTGGCGGGCCTCGCCGGCGCGCTGATCGTGCCGGTGTTCTCGCTGTTCGCCGATCTCGGGCTGCGCTTCCTGATCCAGGGCTTTGTCGCGGTGATGGTCGGCGGCATCGGCTCGTTCGCGGGGCCGGTAGCCGGCGCAGGCCTGATCGGCACGCTGTCGGCGGCGCTGCCCTGGGTGATCTCGCCCGTGATCGCCGACGTCCTCGTCTTCGTGCTTGCCATCATCTTCATCAAGTTTCGGCCGCAGGGCCTGATATCCGGAAAAGGGGTCTGATCATGAATCGCGACAACAGCCAACTCAGCCGTCGCCGCTTCCTCTCCAATTTCGCCTTCGCCACCACGGCCATCTCGACCGGCGTTGGCAGCTGGGTGATCCCTGCGGACTGGGCCAACGCTGCCGCGGGCCCGATCAAGGTCGGCATCGCCACCGATCTCACGGGACCGATGGGCTATGCCGGCAATGCCGACGCCAATGTCGCGAAGATGGTGATCAAGGAGATCAACGATGCCGGCGGGCTGCTCGGCCGGCCGCTCGAACTGTATATCGAGGATACCGCATCGAACGAAGCCGTCGCCGTAGGCAACGTGCGCAAGCTGATCCAGCGCGACAAGGTCGACCTCACGCTTGGCGGCATCACCAGCTCGATGCGCAACGCCATCAAGGACGTCATCGTGTCGCGCGGGAAGACGCTGTATATCTATCCGCAGCTCTACGAGGGCAAGGAATGCACGCCCTACTTGTTCTGCACCGGGCCGACCCCGGCGCAGCAGTGCGACGAGTTCATTCCCTGGCTAGTCAAGAATGGCGGCAAGCGCTTCGCGCTGCCGAGTTCCAACTATGTCTGGCCGCACACGCTGAACGTCTACGCGCGCAAGGTGATCGAGGCCAATGGCGGCGAGGTGGTGCTGGAAGAATACTACCCGCTCGACCAGATCGACTTTTCTTCGACCGTCAACCGCATCATTTCCAACAAGGTCGACGTCGTCTTCAACACCGTGATCCCGCCGGGCGTAGGGCCGATGTTCAAGCAGCTCTACGAGGCTGGCTTCCTGAAAAATGGTGGGCGTCTCGCCTGCGTGTACTACGACGAGAATACGCTGGGCATCAACCAGCCCAACGAGATAGAAGGCCTCGCCAGCTGTCTCGACTATTTCAAAGCGCTGACGCCGGAGGACCCGGTCAGCGCCAAGATCCAGGCTGCTTACGAGAAGCAGTTTCCCGGCACTTTCCTGTTCGCGGCAGGCAGTGCGGCGACCGGGACCTACCGCGGGTTGAAGCTGTGGGAAGCCGCGGTCAAGGAAGCCGGCAGCGTGGAGCGCGACGCGGTGGCCAAGGCGCTCGATCACGCCAGAATCGCGGAAGGCCCGGGCGGGCCAGCCGAGATGGTACCGGGTCAGCGCCATTGCAAGATGAAGATGTACACAGCGGTCGCCAAGGGCGGCAAATACGAAGTCGTTGCCCGCAGCGCAGGTCTGGTCGATCCCAAGGAATGTTGAGCGGATGCTGATTGGAATGAAGGATAGCTCCGCATTCAATGTGTCGTCCCCGCTTTCGCGGGGACGACATACTGCGCCTGGGGCAACGCGATGACCAAAACCACACACGCCGCCGCTGCGTTGTCGCCGCCGCGCTTCGGCTGGCGCGCGCAGCGGCTGCCGATAGTGGAACTCGTCGTGCTGGCGATCGGCGTGTTGCTGCCACTGGTGCTGCAGGACTATCTCACGGTCTATGCCACCCGTGTGCTGATCCTGTGCCTGTTTGCGCTGTCGTTCGATCTGGTGTGGGGCTATGCCGGCATCATGAGCTTCGGGCAGGCGCTGTTCTTCGGTTCCGCCGGCTACAGCGTGGCGCTGCTGGCGCGCGACCTCGGCATCACCTCCATGGCGCTGGTGCTGCCAGCCGGCCTGCTGATCGGGCTGACCTTCGCTCTATTGCTCGGTGGCTTCCTGCTGCTGGGGCGTCATCCCTCCAGCGTGATCTTCGTTGCTTTGGGCACGCTAACCGGTTCCTACGCCGCCGACCGGCTGGCGCGTGGCTGGTACTACCTTGGCGGCCAGAACGGCATTCCCTCGATCCCGCCGATGACGCTTGGATCCTACGAATTCACCGAGGGGCCGGCGTTCTATTATCTCGCCCTCGGCATTCTGCTGGCCGTCTATCTCGGCTGCCGCTTCCTGGTGCGCTCGCAGTTCGGCCTGGCACTTGCCGGCCTACGCGAGAACGAGCAGCGCATCGCCTTCTTCGGCTACAAGGTGCAGCACCTCAAGGCGATCATCTTCTCGTTCAGCGGCGCCGTGGCCGGCCTCGCTGGCAGCCTGTACGCCTTCCACGAGGGTTTTGTGTGGCCCAACATGCTGGGCGTGGTGATGTCGACGCAGGTCGTGCTGTATGTCCTGTTCGGCGGCGCGGGCACGCTGATCGGCGCGGTGATCGGCACCGTCGTCATCGAGGCCGTCAGCTTCTGGCTGTCGAACTCCTATCAGGACATCTGGCCGATCATTCTCGGCACGCTGCTGCTGCTGGTGATCCTGTTCCGCCCGGCCGGCCTCGTCAGCCTGATTTTCAGCGAACGCGAGCGGGTCGGGAATTTCGGCCGCGCATCGAAGCGGGGACATCATGGCCCTTCTTGAAGCGCGCGGACTGGTGAAGATTTTCGGCAAGCTGACGGCGCTGAACGGCGCCGACCTGACCATCGAAGACAATGAATTTCACGGCCTGATCGGTCCCAATGGTTCCGGCAAGAGCACGCTGATGAAATGCATCGCCGGTGCCGAGATCCCGACGAGGGGCGCGGTGTCGTTCGGCGGTCGCGACATCACCAACTTCTCGCCGGCGGAGCGCGCCCGAGCCGGCATGAGTTTGAAATTCCAGATCACCAGCGTGCTGCCGGCGTTGACGCTGTATGACAACGTCCTGCTGGCGCTGCAGGCACAGACGTCTCTCGCGAGTCTCGTTTTATCGCGCAGTCGCGGCATCCTGCATGACAAGGTGATGGCGATGCTCGAGCAGTTTCGCCTCGCCGACCGCGCGTCGGACCCAGCCTCGGCGCTGTCGCACGGCCAACAGCAATGGCTGGAGATCGCCATGGCGCTGGCGCCGGAGCCGAAACTTCTGTTGCTCGACGAGCCGACCGGCGGCATGAGCCTCGAGGAGCGCCGCGTCACCGGCGAATTGCTGGCGCCGATCAAGGCGCGCTGCTCGCTGGTGATCGTCGAGCACGATCTCGATTTCATCCGCGACATTTGCGACCGGCTCACCGTGCTCGATCAGGGCGCGGTGCTTAACAGCGGCTCCGTGGCGCAGATCCAGTCGTGCCCCCGCGTCCAGGAGGTCTATCTCCGCCGTGCCTGAAGACAAATTCCTCGACATCCAGAATCTCGACGCCGGTTACGGCCGCAGCCAGGTGCTGTTCGGTGTCACGCTCAGCGTGCCGTGGCGCGGCGGCGTTGCGATCCTCGGACGCAATGGCGCCGGCAAGACCACGCTGATGAAGGCGATCGTCGGCGAACTGCCGGTGCTGGGTGGCTCCGTCAGTCTGGACGGCCGCGACGTCAGCCGGTTGCCGACCGAGCAGCGTATCCGCGCCGGCGTCGGCTATGTGCCGCAGGAGCATGCGGTGTTCGCGAGACTCTCGGTTCGCGACAATCTTGCGGTCGGCGCGCTGACCAACCGCGACAGCGGCGCGGTGAATCGCGTGCTGGAGATCTTTCCGAAACTGGGCCAGCGCCTCGACCAGGCCGCAGGCACGCTATCGGGCGGCGAAAGAAAAATGTTGGCAATCGGCCGCGCGCTGTTGTCGGAACCGCGTATCCTGCTGCTCGATGAGCCGACCGAAGGCGTCTGGATCGGCGTCATCGAGGAGATTACGGAGCGGCTGATCCTGCTGGCGAAGGACATCGCTGTGGTCATCGTCGAGCAGCACCTGGACCTGGCGCTGCGCGTGGCCAGCACCGCCTACGTGCTGGATCGCGGCCGTGTCGCGCTGGCGGGCCCCGCGGATCAGGTGCGCAGTGATCCAAAACTCGTGCAGTTTCTCGCGCCTTGAGTTGAACCGCAACGTTCCAGACTTCCATACTGAATGACGGCATCGTCGCCGAGCAGAGTGAGCGTCATTTGACCGTGGCTCCTCTCGGCACCGGAAGAATGAGTTCGAATGAAACAATCAATGGCAAGTCCCCGTCAAACGCCCCACCACATAGCCTGGTAGACGGCAGCTTCTGGCGCAAAGCAATCGTATGCGTCGAGCTGGAATGGGAAATACCGTTGCTCGCCGTCGAGGAAGATGGTGATACCTAACCCATCAAAACACTTAGCGTAATTGCCTGACGACGAACGATCGCTCGCCGCGCCGTTTTCAGGGCCAAGCAGCCAAACTCGGCGCGGGCATCAGTCCATTCGGCGGCAGTCCGATCTCGTGCCGGCCATCTCGACCACTCCCGAGCGAGCCAAACCGCTACATCAGGCGTTCTTGGCTTACAGCAGAGGCCGCAATGCGCGCGTCGAGCGGCGCGCGACGAGCAGCGGAGGCGTGACCACGCGAGGCGCGTCGGTACGGACGCCTTCAATAAGATCGAGCAGCAGTTTGCCGGTTTCTTCGCCCATCTCGCGGTGACTTATGCGTACCGTGGACAGCGGCGGCTCTACGAGATCCACCAGCGGCATGTCATTGTGTCCGATCACCGACAGGTCGTCCGGGCATCGTCGTCCGATGTCGCGCAATGCCTCATACACGCCTAGCGCGAGGAGGTCATTCGCAGCGACGATCGCGGTGGCTTGCGGCCGTCTCGCCAGCAGCCTTCGTGCCGCGATGCGTCCTGCCTCGCGCGTAAATGCCTCGGCTTGTTCAACGTCAGCCTCGATCGGCGCAAGGCCGGCCGCAGTCATGGCGTCAATGAAGCCACGACGACGCAAGGAGCCTGTCGAGACCGTCTGGGGGCCGGCAAGGTGCACAATTTGGCGATGTCCCAGGTTGAGCAGATGGGTGACAGCCAGTCGCATGCCGGCCACGTCGTCAGGCACCACCGACGGCACGCGCGCTTCCGTTTCCGCGCGATTGACGAGCACGACAGGAAGCCGCCAGTCCACGCAACGCGCGACTGTCTCGTCTTCGAGCGCGACATTGGCGAGTACAAGACCATCCACGCGGCGCGACACCAACCGTTGAATGATGTCGCCGTCACCCGATCCGCGCGGCTGCGGGTCGGCGACGATCAATGCATAGCCGCGCGCCGACAGCACGCTTTCGAGGCCGCTGATGATCGGCGAGAACACTGGATTGGCGATATCCGGAACAATGATCGCGACCATGTTCGAGCGCCCGCCACGCAGGCTTGCGGCCACCGTGTCCGGGCGGTAGCCAAGTCGGACAGCAGCCTCGAGGATGCGGCGCACCACCGGCTCGCCGATCCGTTCGCGTCGGAGAGGGTCCAAGGCACGGGATACCGTCGAAGGGTGAACCCCCACTTCGCGCGCAAGGTCTTTGATCGTCGTCAGTTTACCCACGCTCCGAACATTATGCAGTTTTATTGACATGCGCAATCGATTGCATTATTTGTGCAATCGATTGCGCGTTGAAGACAACGAGAAACTGCCGGTCGGGGGAGTGGTTATGATCATCTCAAAACAGGAAGATGTTACCGGCGCCGTGATTGGCGCGATGAGTGGGGCGCCTAACGATCGATTGCGAACGGTCATGGCGTCCTTTGTTCGTCATGTTCATGCGTTTGCGCGCGAAGTTCGGCTGACCGAGGCTGAATTCGAATTTGCCATCGATTTCCTTAACCGCATTGGCCAGGCCACCAACGACGCTCATAACGAGGCTGTGCTGTTCAGCGACGCGATCGGGCTATCGACTCTCGTGTGCCTCCTCAACAACGGGCAGGACGGCGCCAGCGAGACCGCGGCGGCGTTGCTCGGTCCGTTCTGGCGCGCCAACGCGCCGCAAATGGAAAATGGCGCGTCGATCCTGCGCTCGCCGACGCCGGGAGCGCCGCTGTTCGTGGATTGCAACATTCGCGACGGGCAGGGACGACCGATGTCCAACGTGCGGGTCGATGTCTGGCAGGCCTCACCATCTGGAATGTATGAAAACCAGGATGCCGGCCAGGCCGACATGAATCTGCGCGGCGTCTTCATCTCCGATGAAAATGGCCGTTTCAGCTTCCGCTCCGTCAAACCGGCGGGCTATCCGGTGCCGACCGATGGGCCGACCGGCGAGATGCTGGCGGCGCAGAAGCGGCATCCGTATCGCCCCGCACATCTGCATGTTCTCGCCTACAAGCCCGGTTTCAAAACGCTGATCACCCAGGTCTTCGTCGATGACGACCAGCACCTGGAGAGCGACGTCGTGTTCGGCGTGACGCGCGCGCTGATCGGCGATTTCCGCAAGGGCCAGGGCACGCCGCCCGCCCCCGACGTCGATGGTGACTGGTTCAGCCTGAACTACACGTTCGTGATGGAGCCCGGCGAAGCCGTGCTACCTCATCCCCCTATCAAGTGAGCTGTCGATGACGAATTCTCTCTCTGGCAAGGTTGCGGTGGTGATTGGCGGTTCCGGCGGCATCGGTGCCGCGGCCGCGCGGATGCTTGCGGCCGAAGGCGCAACGGTCGTCGTGACCTGGCGTTCGGACGAAGCTGCCGCGACCACATTGCTTGCGGGGCTGCCGGGGCAGGGGCATTTCGCGCGACGCGCCGTGGTCGAGGAAACCGCGACGCTGACCGCTCTGGCCGCGGAGGTCGCAACGGAACTCGGTCGCTGCGATATCCTCGTCAACAGCGCCGGCTACACTAGGCCGATTCCTATCGCCGATCTCGACGCGCTTACCGATGACTGCATCGACGATATGTTCAAGGTCAACTGGCGCGGGCAGTTTGCCGCCATCCGCGCCTTCGCGCCGCTTCTCAAAGCGTCAGGCGATGGGCTGATCGTGAGTGTCTCGTCGATCGCCGGCCTCAGCGGCGTCGGCTCCAATCTCGCTTATGCCGCCATCAAGGCCGGCATCGATACCATGACCAAGTCGCTGGCGCGCGCGCTGGCGCCGGCGGTGCGCGTGATGTCGGTGTCGCCCGGCGTGGTCGCCACCGATTTCGTGCCGGGCCGCGATGCAGCTGCGCTGGAAAAGGTCGCGCTGACCATCCCGCTCAGGCGTGTCGCGACGGCCGAGGATGTCGGCCGCGCCATCGCCGCCTGCGCAACGCACTTGACCTATTCCACCGGCTCGCTGATCGTCGTCGATGGCGGCCGGGCGTTGTAAGGAGAGACCGATGCGCCCGATCCTCGGCAAGATTGTTATCACCTGCGCCGTCACCGGCAATCTGACACGGCCGGACCAGACGCCGCATCTGCCGATCACGCCGGAAGAAATTGCCGATGCGTGTCTCGGCGCCGCGGATGCGGGCGCCGCGGTCGCGCACATCCATGTGCGCGAACCGGGCAGCGGCGCGCCGTCGATGAAGCTCGAATACTATCAGGACGTCGTGGCCCGCATCCGTGCCCGCAACCGCGACCTGATCCTCAACATCACCACAGGTCCCGGTGGCCGCTTTGTGCCGTCGCAGGACGATCCGAAGGTTGCCGCGGCCGGCACCACGCTGATGAATCCGGAAGAGCGCGTCGCGCATATCACCGCGCTGAAGCCGGATATCTGCACGCTCGATCTCAACACCATGAATTCCGGCGGGCAGGTGGTGATCAACACGCCCGCCAATGTGCGGCGGATGGCGAAGGTGATCCGCGCGGCCGGCGTCAAGCCGGAGATCGAACTGTTCGATTCCGGCGACATTGCGCTGCTGCATGATCTTCTGGCTGACGGCACGCTGGGCGGCGGCCCGGCGCTGACCTCTTTCGTGATGGGCGTCAAATACGGTCTCCAGCCGTCGCCGGAGACCGTGCTCTACGCGCGCGGTCTGCTGCCGGCGGATGCGCATTTCACCGCGATCGGCATCGGTCGCGCGACTTTCCCGATGGTTGCGCAGTCGGTGCTGGCAGGCGGTCATGCCCGTACCGGTCTGGAAGATGCGGTAATGCTCGGTCGTGGCGTGCTGGCCCCGTCCAATGCGGCGATGGTGGAGAAGGCGCGGCGGATCATCGAGGAACTCGGCGTGCAGATTGCGACGCCCGCAGAGGCCCGTGCGCTGTTCGACCTGCCGGGCAACTGATCGAATCCGACGCGCCGCATGACATCATATAGAGGATCGGAATGACGACATTCGCCAACGTGACTGCCACCTGTCTGCGGGTCGCCGCCAAGGCCGAGCGCATCGAGAGCGTTATACTCGGCATCGAGCGGCGTGCGCTCGCCTGTGCAAGCCCGAGCGATGCGCTGGTCGAGATCAAGGCAGCTGCAATCAATCCGTCGGACGCCAAGGCGACGCTCGGATTGATGCCGCATGCCGTATTTCCACGGACGCCGGGCCGCGATTTTGCCGGCGTCGTCATCGACGGGCCGGCCGAACTGATCGGCAAGGAGGTGTTCGGCTCGTCCGGCGAACTCGGCATCCGGCGCGACGGCACCCATGCCACGCATCTGGTGGTCGAGGCGTCGGCGCTGGTGGAAAAGCCCGCGAATATCAGCCTGGCGGAAGCCGCGGGCATCGGTGTGCCCTTCGTCACCGCACAGGAGGGCTTCCGCCGGACCGGCATGCCGAAGCCGGGCGAGACCGTTCTGATCCTCGGTCTCAACGGCAAGGTCGGCCAGGCCGCCACCCAGATCGCGTCATGGCAGGGCGCCCGCGTGATCGGCGTCGTGCGCAAGGACGAGCCATATGTGGGCGATGCCCATGGCGAAGTCACTGTCATCAATTCCAGCCGCGATGACGTCGCAACCAAGGTGCGCGAACTCACCGGCGGCAAGGGCGTCGATATCGTCTACAACACCGTCGGCGAAGCCTATTACGAAGCAGGCACCAAATCCCTCGCGCATCTCGGTCGCCAGATCTTCATCGCGTCCAACAAAACGACCGTACCGTTCGATATCTTCGCCTTCTATCGCGGCAAGCACACGTTTTTCGGTGTCGACTCGCTGTCGCTGTCGTCGCCGGAGGCTGCTGAAATTCTGCGCGATCTGGTGCCCGGCTTCGCGAGCGGCGCTCTGAAGCCGTATCCGATCAAGCCGGATGCGATCTATCCGCTGGCGCACGCGGCAGAGGCCTATGTCGCCGTGCTCGGCTCGTCGCGCGATCGTCTCATCTTCCAACCCAACGAGTAAACGTCATGCATGTCGTCCGTCTCGATGATGCCCCTCGCTACGAGGCTCCCGGCCATACGGACATGCGGATGCTCCGTCTCCAGGGCCGCGATGCCGGCCCGAGCGATGTGATGTGGCTCGGCATGAGCCAGATCCTGCCGGGCGGCGGCATCACGCCATCCGCCTCGCCGGAAGAGAAATTCTACGTCGTGCTCGATGGCGAAGTGACGTTCGAGACGCCGGAGGGCAAAGCGACGCTCGGTCAATGGGATTCCTGTCGCATCGCGCCCAACGAGACGCGCGCCTTGCGCAATGAGACGAAACGACCGGCTGTGGTGTTGCTTGCAATGCCACTGCCCAACTCCGCCAGAGGCTGAAAGCCCGGCACTTCAACACAGGGAGGATATAATGGACCGCCGACAATTCATGATCGGTGCCGGCCTTGCCGCGACGACGGCTATTACCGGCAGCTCCGCTCTTGCGCAGGCTTATCCCAATCAGCTCGTTCGCATCGTTGTGCCGTTTTCCGGCGGCAGCCTTACCGACATTCTCGCAAGGGCCGTGGCCGAGCGACTGACGGCAAAATGGAAGCAGCAGGTCATCGTTGAGAACAGGCCGGGCATCGCCGGCGTCAGCAGCATCGCCAAGGGGCCGGCGGATGGCTCCCAGATCATGCTGACCTCGAACGGCCATAGCGTAGTTGGCGTAATCAACAAGAACCTCGGCTTCGACCCGATCAAGGATTTCGCAACCATCAGCCGTGTCGGCTCGACCCCCGCGATCCTGATCGTGCCGCCCGATGCGCCCTACAAGACGCTGACCGAACTGATCACAGCAGCCAAGGCCAAGCCGGATTCACTGAGCTACAGCTCGGCCGGTGTCGGCAGTGCGACCGGCATTGCCGCCGAACTGTTCAAGCATCTCACGGGGACGAAGATGGTGCTGGTGCCGCATCGCGGCCTGCCGGAATCGTCGATGAGCATCATGCGTGGCGACACCAATCTCGCCTTCACCTATTTCGGTGTCAGTGGGGATTCCATCCAGGCCGGCAAGCTGCGCGCGCTGGCAGTCACCGGCAAGAGCCGAATGCCGCAATTGCCGGATGTGCCGACCTTCGCCGAGGCCGGTCTGCCGGAGTTTGTCTACGATAGCTGGTTTGGTATGCTCGCCGCCGCCACAGTGCCAAAATCCATCGTCAGCCAGATCGCGCGCGACGTTGCCGAAGCGCTGGCCGATCCCGCGTTGAGCAAGCAGTTCGCCGTGCAGGCCGTTGAGATCGCCAGTTCGACGCCGGAGCTATTCGAGGCGGAGTTGCGCAGCGATGCCGAGCGCTACGGCAAACTCGTCGCGGTGTCGGCGGAGTTGCCGCCCAAATAGCGACGGGCCGGCATCGAGCCGGCCCGTCGGTCGCATGACAAATCCGGAGGCCGGACGCTTATTTCGTCATATAGGCGTCGGGCGCGGGGCAGGTCCGGTCCTTGTAGGGAATGAGCCAGGGCGCGTAGTTCGCCTTGGTGATGATGGCGCCGGGAATGGTGATCTGCTTCGGCGCGCTCTTGCCGCGGATCGCATTCAGTCCAACTGCGGTGGCGACGCAGCCGATCTTGAAGCCGTCGAATTCAGCGATCGCCAGCAGGGTGCCCGCCTTCACCGCTTCGACCGCTTCCGGCACGCCGTTGATGGAAACCACGGCGACATTCTTGCGGCCGGCGGCGTTGAGTGCCTCGATGGCGCCCAGCGCGGAGGCATCGGCGGCGGAGATCACGCCATCGATATTGCTGAACTGCTGAATCAGGTTTTCCATCGTCTGCATGCCGAGCAGGCGCTGGAAATTTGCCGGCTGCGAGGCCAGCACCTTGATGTTCGGATAATCCTTCACGGCCGCGTCGAAGCCACGCTTGCGTTCGTCACCGGTGGTCGAACCCTTGACGCCTTCGAGAATAACCACATTGCCCTTGCCGCCGAGATGATCGAACAGGGTCTTTGCGATTTCATAGCCGAGCTTGTAGTCGTCCTGGCCGACATAGGAGAGATACGGAGCATCACCGCCGCGGTCGTTATAGTTGATAATCGGCAGGCCGGACTCGATCAGACGCTTGATGGTCGGCAATTGCGCCTTGGCGTCGATCGGCATGAACAGCATCAGGTTCGGCTTTGTGACGCCGACATCCTCAAGCTGCGACATGCCCTCGGTGATGTTGTTGGGCTTGGTCGGCGTGTAGTTCTTGACCGTCGCATTCATCTTGGCCGCCATTTGTGCGACGCCGGCCCGCACGCCTTCAAAATGTGGGTCCACCTGGTTCTTGGTGAATGCCGCAATTGTTTCGCCGTCGGCCAGGGCGGCCGAGTGGGACAGGGTGCCGCAGATCAGCGCGGCGACAACGCATCGAAGTGGTCTTGTGGTTCGCATGATGGCCCCTTTTGGTTTGTGGATGGCGAAAAGTGACGTGGTCGATTCAGGTGCCTCCGGAGCGGCGCCTGCTGATGGCGAGGTCCGCGAGGATGGCGATCAGCACGACGGCGCCGTTGACCAGCGGATGCCAGGTCGCGGCGACGTTGAGCAGATTGAGGCCGTTGACAATGATGGTCAGCAGGATCGCGCCGAGCACTGTGCCGACGATGTTGCCGCTGCCGCCGAACAGCGAGGTGCCACCGACCAGCACGGCCGCAATGGCCGGCAGCAGTAGCGGCTCGCCGATGCCGGGCTCGGCAGCGTTCAGCCGTGCGAGGTACACCAGCGCCGCGACGCCGGCGGTCAGGCCGCTCAGCACGTAGAGCAGGAGCCGGCGTCGCTCGACGGGAACGCCGGACAGGAATGCCGCGGTCTGGTTTGCCCCCATGAAGTAGGCTTCCCGTCCGAAGGTGGTGCGACGCAGAAGCACGCTGCAGGCGACACAGATCACAAGCGTGATCCACATCGGCAGCGGCACGCCAAGCAAGAATCCGGTGCCGAAATAGCGAAATGACATCGGCATGCCGTAGATGGTCTGCCCGGCCATGAACCAGTAAGCCATGCCTTGGGCGACCCACAGCATGCCGAAAGTGGCGAGAAAAGGCGGCAGCCGCAGCCGGTTGATCATCAGCCCGTTGGCAAAGCCGATCAGCGTTCCCGTGCTGATGGCGACAATGACGCCGTACCATGGATTGCCCGTGGACTTGATTGCGGCGGCTGCGAGACAGGCCGACAGCGTCAGATTGGCGCCCACCGACAGATCGAGGCCGCCGCCAATGATCACCAGGGTGAGGCCGGAGGCAACGAGGAACAGCAGGCTCGCCTGTCGGAGCAAGTTGAGCAGGTTGCTGACCGACGCGAAGCCGGGATCGACAGCGCTGAGCGCGCCGGCGATCAGCACGATCAGGAACACACGACCAAGCAGGGCAGCCGCGTCTGGTGAAAGTCGTGCAGGCCGGACGTGGGGCGTTGCGGAGATTGTCATGTCGGCTGCCTCAGCCATTGTTTGCGCGCCTGGTCGATCAGCAAAGCGAGGATCAGCAGGATGCCGATGCACACCACCTGCAGCGACGAGTCGATGGAGAGGATGTTGAGGCCATTGCGCAGCACCGTGATGGCGAGTGCGCCGAGCACCGCGCCGAACAGCCAGCCCTGTCCCTTCTCGAACGAAGTGCCGCCAAGGACCACCGCGGCAATCGCCTCGAATTCCATGCCGATGCCGACGGTCGGGTGAGCCGAATTGGTGCGTCCGATCAACAGCACCGCGGATAGTCCGATGATCGCGCTGCCGAGCATATAGACGCCGAGATGGACGAGATTGGCGCTAATCCCTGCCAGACGCAGCGCATCCTTGTTGCCGCCGATGGCGATCACATAGTTGCCGAGCCGTGTTCGGTATAACAGCAGCCAGAGCGCGGCATAGAGGATCACGGCGATGGCAATTGGCGTCGGAACAACCCCGAGCTGCGATCGATAGAACGTCTCGATGGTGGGCGTGAAGCCGCCAACCGGATCGCCATTGGTGATGACCAGCGCGATGCCCTGCATCAGGCCCATCGTGCCCAGCGTGACGACGAAGGCGGGCAGCGCGAGATAGGCTATCATCACGCCGTTGAGGGCACCGAACGCGATGCTGACCGCGAGCGCAAGCGCGCAGGCTGCAGTTATTCCCCAGCCGGCGAGCAGCGCCTCGGCGACGATGACGCCGCTAAGCCCGAGCAAGGCTCCCGCAGACAGATCAAGGCCTTCGGTAAGGATGATCAGCGTCATCGGTAGCGCGATCATCAGCAGGAGCGACGTCTGCAGGCCGACATTGACGAGATTAGTCTGCGACAGGAATCGCGGATTGGCGAGCGTAAACAGCACGAACATCAGCACCAGCAGAATACCCGCGCCGGGCACCGCGCCGAGGCGTTGCATGAGGCTCGGCCCGCGCGCGGGCTCCGTCAGGACATTCATTGATGCACCGCTAGTTCGAGGATGGCCCGTTCCGTCATCGCGTCGCCCACGAGATGGCCGACGATGCGATTGTCGCGCATCACGTAGGCCCGGTCGCACAGTTGTACGAGCTCAGGCAATTCCGAGCTGATGACGACGACGCTGGCGCCGCCATCGACCAGTTGGTCGATAAGGCGATAAATCTCGACCTTGGCACCGATATCGACGCCGCGGGTGGGCTCGTCGAGCAAAAACAGCTTGGCGCCGGCGGCGAGCCACTTCGCCAGAACGACCTTCTGTTGGTTGCCGCCACTGAGGGTGCGAACGGTCTGGCGCGTGCCATGGGCGGCGATGGCCAGCTGCTCGATCAGCTTGCGGGTGTCGCGCTCCGCGACGGCCGGTGAGAACCAGCTGGCGGTGAAGCTGCGCCACAGCGAGGCAATGGTCGCGTTGTCGCGGATGTCGAGGGCCAATGCGAGGCCCTCCTGCTTGCGGTCTTCGGGCAGCAACGCCATGCCGGCGCGCACCCGCGCATCCAGCGTGCCGGGCGCGGGCGCTCCCAGCCACGCGATCTCGCCGCTGGTGATGGGATCTGCGCCGAATAGCGCGCGGACGACTTCGGTGCGCCCGGATCCGACGAGTCCCGCGAGACCCACCACTTCGCCGGCGCGGATCTCGATAGAGATATCCGATAGTTTTGCGGTGCTGATGCCCGCGGCGAACAGGACCGGGTCCCCTGGTGCGCGAGGTGTACGCGCCAGCTGGGATCCGGAAGCGCGGCCGATCATCGCGCCAACCATCTCGGTTTGGCTCATGGCACCGCGCAGCAGGCTTGTCACCACGGCTCCATCACGCAGGATGGTGATGCGATCGCCGAGCATCTGCACTTCTTTCATGCGATGGGAAATGTAGACGATGGCGACGCCGCGTTCGGTCAAGCGGGCGATGGTCTGGAACAGCCGCTCGGATTCGCGCTCCGAGATCGCGGCGGTCGGCTCGTCCATCACCAGTACGCGTGCATTTTGCGACAGCGCTTTGGCGATCTCCACCATCTGCTGCTGCGCCACGCCAAGCTCGGCGGCATAGGACCGGGTATCGTAGTCGAGCCCGAGATCGTCGAGGATGATGCGGGCCGCGGCATGCATGGCGGCGGCATCGACAAGACCGAAACGACTGAACTTCGCTTCGCGGCCGAGAAAGATGTTCTGCGCGATGTCCAGATAGGGAACCAGCGAGAATTCCTGGAAGATCACCGCGATGCCGAGCGCGGCGGCATCGGCGGGGCGGGCAATCGTGACCGGTCGCCCCTCGATGGCGATCTGGCCGCGCTCCGCGGCATAGGCGCCGTACAGCACCTTGATCAGCGTCGACTTCCCGGCGCCGTTCTGGCCGAGAATGACATGCACTTCGCCAGCATGAATATCGAGAGAGACGTTCTTCAGCGCGTGGACGCCCGGAAACGACTTGTCGATTCCGCTGAGGCACAACAGCGGCACGGCCGCTGCGCCCGCAGTGGCATGCCCGGCGTGATTTTCTCGGCTGTCCTGAACGTCGGTGCCATGCATCATCTGTCGGCCTCGTTCGACCCTGGACCCGGGGCCGGCGGGAGGTCCTGGCGTCTACTTGCGCGGGGAATCGCGGCAATCACGTCGAGCTCGACGCGGGCGCCCTGAGTCGACAGCTGGTTGATGCAGATGGTCGTGCTGGCGGGCGTCCAATCCCCGAAATATTCCTTCATCACCTTCACCATGCCGTCCTGGTCGCGGATATCGGTGAGATACTTCGTCACCTTGACGATATCCGTCCAGGCCAAGCCTTCGTGCTCCAGGATCGACTGGATCGTCATCATGGCGCGGTGGGTCTGATCCTCGATCGAATTCGGGTGGTTGTGCTCGTCCAGCACGTGCGGATGCTTGTGATAGAGCGGCGAAGGCGTCGCGCCCGAGATGTACAGCATGCCGCACGGAACCTCGACCCGGATCGCCGGCGCATAGGGCATGTCGCGCTTCCGCTCCGGCTGGGTCTGGATTTCCTTGATATGCGGATTGGTCGGCGAAGTTGCAAAGGCCGGGTTGGCGGTCATGTTCGTTTCCTTGGGGACGTCGCACGCGTTACCGTCAATATGGAACTGACGAGTTGCCCAAGCGTGGGACCAAACTATCTTTGAGTCAAGATAAAATAGGTCGGTGGTAAGATAAATGAAATTGCATATTATTGTGCCTTTCTGCCTGTATGCTCAGCAGCATGAGCAATGATTCGATTGATGAGATTATTAGTGGTTGGCGCCGTCGCCGGCCGGATCTCGACGCTGGCCACCTTGATGTCGTCGGCAGGATTATTCGCCTGTCCGTTCACATGCGCAGCGCCATCGAGCCGGCGCTGCAGGAACAGGGCTTCAATTGGGAATTGTTCGATCTGCTTTTGACGATTTACCGCCGCGAGGCCGACGGTACGTTGGGCGTTCGCCCCACCGATCTCTACGCGGAATGCCTGCTGTCGTCGGGCGGACTTACCGCGAGACTGCGCCGTGCCGAGCAGGATGGATTCATCGTCAGGCGCCAGGATCCTGACGATGGACGTGGCGCGAGGATTACGCTGTCGGCGAAGGGGCGAAACGCGGTCGATAAAGCGATTGCCCAGCACTTTGAGCTGTCGCGTTCGGTCGACCAGACTCTCACGGCCAGCGAGCGCCAGACGCTGACCCGGTTGCTGCGGAAGCTGCTGGTTTCGGTCGAGCAGGTCAGTTCTTAGGAATGGATTGAGCGCTAATCCCGTCAGGCATTCCAGGTATTAGAAAGTAGTCCGCACGAATCTGTTTCTAGTGGACGCTTCGTATTACCTCGGCCCAAGTCACCCGATCGCGTCAATGAACTTGCGAATACGCATTCCCTTACAGTGGGAGGGCGTGTTGCATTGTGCATGTTCATCGAGCGCGGGCCTGACTGCTCGATGCCGAACGGCGCTTGTTTCGCAAAAGGCGGACAAGCCGAGCGAGATAGCTTTACACAAAGATAAAATATCTTGACTCGAAGATACTTTGGCAGCAGCCTTGTGAGCAAGATAGCGATTGAATTTGGTGTGTTTTAAAATTTTCAAGATGGAGCGCCCGATGAAGCGGATACGTGTAGCCTATACTCTTGTTGCGCTCACACTTAGCGGTCTGAGCGCCTATGATCTCTCCCTGCCTGCTTATGGAGCCGATGACCAGAAGTCCATGTCAGGCGCGGCGATCAAACTTGGATTTTCTGCCGAACGGCTTCAACGTCTTTCTACGGGACTGGACCGCAAGATCGCCGAAAAAGCCTGGCCCGGCTCGGTAACCTTGATTGCCCGCGATGGTCGTCTCGTCCATTTCGAGGCTCATGGGACCCTGGATCAGGCCGGCAAGACTCCGATGCCTACCAATGCGATCTTCCGGATCATGTCCATGACAAAGCCGGTTGTGACCGTGACCGCCATGGCGCTTTGGGAGCAGGGTCTGTTCAATCTCGACGATCCTGTCGACAAGCTTCTTCCTGAACTCAAGGTGTTGAAGGTTGTCGATCCCAAGTCGGGCGAAACCGTGCCTTTGGTCAGGTCCATCACGATCTATGACCTGCTCCGTCACGTGTCCGGCTTCACGTATGCTTTCGCGGCTCAAGACCCTTCTCGACCTGAGCACGTGAAGACGATTGCGAAGGAATACACGAAAGTCGGAATTCAGACGAACATCACGCCGGAAGAGTTTTTGAACCGGCTTGCCGCTATCCCACTCATACAGCAACCGAACACTGCGTTTGAGTACGGAGTGTCGACCGATGTCTTGGGCGTGCTGCTTGAGCGCATGACAGGTAAGCGGTTAGATCGCCTGGTGAAGGAAATCGTGCTCGATCCGCTCCGCATGCAAGACAGCGGATTTGAAGTGCCGGCATCGAAGCTGACCAGGCTGGCCGACGCATATGATGCCGACCGGATGAAGTCGGGACTGTGGAGTGCGGTGGAGCCCACGCGAACTGACAAAGCTTACAGCAAGGCCAGCAATGGTATGTTCTCGACGGCCAGCGACTATTTCCGCTTCGCGCAGATGTTGATGAATGAAGGCGAACTGGACGGAGTGAGAATTCTGTCGCCCAAGACCATCAGATTTATGACGTCTGACCACATTCAAGGCTTGGGAGGCTCAACCGCGTCGGTTGCCGGTCCCGGATATGGCTTTGGGTTGGGATTTGCCGTTCGCCGCCAAGCCGGGATGGCCGTTGTTCCAGGCAATCCGGGAGATTTCAACTGGCCTGGGATCGCCGGCACCTCTTTCACCGTCGATCCCAAAGACCGCATTGTTGCTGTCATGATGGTTCAGGCACCCTCCAACCGCATCCAGGCCCGTCACTTCTTTAAAGACATGTTGTACTCAAGCATTGTGCGCGACTAAGTAAGCGCGATTGGAGGAAAAATCCGATGACTAATTTTCCCCATAGCGGCTTAGCCGGTGGTTGCGGTTGTTGCACGCCGGCGGGGGTCTCCCGCCGCCAATTCCTGTGCACGGGCGCTGCCGCAGCTGTTGCCGCGCCTGTTGCTGCTGCAGCCATGGTCAGTCCGGCGCGAGCCCAGCAGTCCGCGCGGACGCCCCCTTGGGTCGGCCGATCCTGATCAAGAACGCTTGCGTCATTTCGCTCGACAAGGCGGTCGGCGATTTCGAAAGCGCCGACGTGCTGGTGCGAGGCAGCAAGATTGCGCAGATTGCCCCGAATATCAGCATCGACGATGCCGAGATCATCGACGCCTCAAACACCATCGTGATGCCCGGCTTTGTCGATACGCATCGTCATATGTGGGAAGGCATTCTGCGCAACATCATTCCCGATGCTTCGTTGCCTGACTACTTCCGCATCATCCAGCGCGTTCTCGGACCGGTTTACACGCCCGACGATTGCTATGCGGCCAACCTTCTAAGCGCGCTCGGCGCCATCGATTCCGGTGTCACGACAGTTCTCGACTGGTCGCACATCCAGAATACCCCCGAACATACCGACGCTTGCATCAAGGCCCTGGCGGATTCCGGAATACGCGCTGTGTTCGCCTATGGCTCACCGTCGAACGCGTCGCCGGATTACCGCCAGGATCCGAAACAGAAATATCCGGATGACATTCGCCGGTTACGCAAACAATACTTCTCCAGCGATGACCAGCTTCTCACGCTGTTTCTGGCGAGTCTCTCGGCACCGCCAGAGCGGATCGCGGAGACGTGGGCTGTCGCGCGCGATGTCGGTGCGCCTATTTCGATCCATGTCGGCGTCGGCAACTTCATCAACGGTACGGTGCAGAAGCTCGGCGAGATGGGCGTTCTCAAACCCGATACGACCTACATTCATTGCTGCACGTTGAACGATACCGAGTGGAAGATGTTGGTCGATAGCGGCGGCACGGTATCGATGGCAGGTTACGTGGAAATGATGATGGGGCACGGTACGCCGCCAATTCAGAAAGCGCTGGATCTCGGCTTGCGGCCATCGCTCAGCATCGACGTCGAAACCTCGGTTCCCGGCGACCTTTTCACGCAAATGCGGACGGTCTTCGCGCTCCAGCGCAACGACGTCTTCCAGCGCGGGATCAAGGGCGAGAAGAACTTGCCGAAGCTCCTGACCTCACGCGATGTGCTGGAATTCGCGACCATTGAGGGAGCTCGCGCCAACAAGCTCGATCGGAAGGTCGGCACGCTGACGCCGGGTAAGGAGGCCGATCTGATCCTGCTCCGCACGGACCGTCCAAACGTCGCGCCGGTCAACAATGCGGTCGGCGCTGTGGTGGCGAACATGCACCCCGGCAACGTCGACACCGTGATGGTGAGCGGCAAAATACTCAAGCGCAACGGTCAGCTGGTGGGCGTCGATTTCGGCACGGTGAACAAGCTTGCGATCGCGGCGCGCGACCGCACGGTCGCGGCGAGTAAATATGAACGTGCTCGCTTCTAGAAGCGGTAAGTGAATTTATCTCGTGATCGGTTGCGGTTGTCCGTTCACCGTTGCGGTGGTGGTTCGATTCGGGGGTGGCCCCAAACCCGCTAAGCAGAGTTCGTGCGGAATGTGACTCTCACGTCCGAACATAGCCTGCCATCGCCCGCGCTGTGTCCGGCGGCGGCAATCTGAGACTGTTCGGGCGTTGCCGCACTCAATATGCTACGACTTATCATCGAGGAGCGTCTTGTCGAAGTCTCCCCTCGCTTTCCGGAAGCGGTCAGCATTTTCGACGATCCAGGTCCACAGCGGGACCATGCGAACCAGCATTTCCATCCCGGTGTCGGACAGTCCATATTCTACCCTCGGGGGCACCTCCCTAAAATCATGACGAAGAACCAGCCCATCACGCTCCAGCTGCCGAAGCGTACGCGTCAACATCCGTTGAGTGACACCATGCATTCGTCTGCCGATTTCCGCGTGACGTAGCTGGCCATACACCCCGAGCGTATGAACGACGCCGAGCGACCAGCGGTTGCCGGCATGGGCGAGAACTTCCCGGCGCAAACCGTCATCATCGTTCCTCAGGCCATCGCAGACCGTCTGGGAGTAGCTGAGAATGGCGTCTTGGTCCAACGTTCTGACCGGGGTATCATCCATGTGCCTTCTTCCCTTCTTGGCGATGCGCCGCCATGTTACGGCGACAACGAATTTCCGAACAGGCTAAAGTCATGAACGCATCAATGTCCGCCGTTAAGTCCCGGAATATCCTCGTATTGGGAGCCGGGGAACTCGGTCTTCCGGTCCTGAAGAATTTGGCGCGTCGTGCCAAGGACGTGAAAGGGGCCAAGATCAGCGTGCTACTGCGCGGCAGTGCGGTCGAGTCCGATGCGCCGGCCAAGCAACGGGATATCGCCGACATCCGCAGCCTGGGAATTGAGATTGTCATAGGCGATTTAGTGAAGAGCTCGGTCGATGAGCTCGCATCGGTGTTTGCAAAGTATGACACTGTGATCGGCTGTGCCGGCTATGCCGCCGGCATCGACACACCCATGAAACTGGCGAAGGCCGCACTGCAATCGGGCATTCCCCGCTATTTCCCATGGCAGTTCGGTGTCGATTTCGACTTGATCGGCCGCGGCGGTCCGCAGGATATTTTCGACGCACAGTTGGACGTGCGTGAACTGCTGCGTGCCCAGACGGATACCGAGTGGGTCATCATCTCGACCGGCATGTTTATGAGCTATTTGTTCGAGCCGGAGTTTGGCGTGGTTGACCTGGCAAAAAGCCAGGTTCATGCGCTGGGCAACCTCGAGACCGCCGTTACACTGACCACTCCTGAAGATATCGGAGCACTGACCGCTGCAATCGTATTCGCCGAACCCACCATCCGAAACGAGATTGTGTTTTTGGCCGGCGATACCGTGACCTACGGAGAGGTCGCCGACAAGCTTGAAGCGGCCCTGCATCGCCCATTCAGCCGTTCGGAATGGACCGTGTCGTTTCTGATGGAGGAACTTGCACGCGACCCGCAGAACATGATGCGAAAGTATCGCGCCGCTTTTGCCCAAGGGCGTGGCGTGGCCTGGAACAAGGACGGGACGTTCAACCAGCGCCACGCCATTCCTGTCACCGATGTGTCCGCGTGGATCGACGCCAATCTTGCGCCAGGTGGTGGCGGGTAATTGTAAAGCCTGCCAAATCCATGAAGCGTCGGCCAGTTCTCAACCAAGGCTCCACCACGGCAAGCTTTACGTCCAACGTCGGTAGTTATGCGGATCGGACTCCGCAAAGCTGGCAACGCCATCAGCGACACCAGCGCCCTGACTGTACCAGGGGGCATTAGCCAGCACGGTCGACGCGGCGTTGAAGGACTATCGCGCGGCCAATCCGGATTTCGAACGGACAGCAACGAAAGTCCGTCATTTCTCTCTGATTAAAGCGCAATCGGCTATTTCGCGTTTGACCATCTCGCGAGATAGCCGGTTCACAAAGACGGCTATTGGCGCATCAGCCATAGAACGTAAGGTAGATTCTTCAAACTCGGTGGTTGATAAACGTGCGGACCATTGTTCAGCCGCTCTATGCACAACGAAGAGGCTACCTTAGAATGCGCTGCAGTGACGCTGCACTCAGGCTCGATTGGTGAGCAGGTGACCCCACCACCTCGAATTCGATCAAACTGGGAATAGGCGAGCTGCGGATGCAGATATGCTACAAGCGTTGCGGGCCTCGGGCGACAGATAGATGTTCTCTTGCAGGAAGTTGATCAAGGCGGCGATCCTCGATGGCTGGGGTGATCGCTTCGGAAAGACCGCCCAAATCGCCTGATCCGCGGGGCGTTCTTCGGCAAGCAGTTCCACCAGCGTTCCGTCGCGTAAATGATCCTGCACGTAGAAATCGGGGAGCTGGCATAGCCCCAGGCCTTGAATTGCGGCGTCCAGCACTGCAAAGCCGCTATTGCAACGCCACCGTCCCTGTGGGGCGATATAATTGTCCTGCCCTGCGGTCTTGAATTGCCAACGTTGGGCGGTTCCGAGCAGGCATGCATGGGCATCTATATCCGATGAGCTTGTGGGAGCGCCGTGACGTTCCACGTAGGCAGGAGATGCACACACGTGGAGCGACCTTGACCCAAGTTGAACTCGACCAAGACGAGTGTCGGTGACTTCACCGATCCTCACTGCGAGATCCATGCCGTCCGCGACCAAGTCGAGCACGCGGTTGGTGAGTTCCATGTCAACGCTTATTTCGGGGTGCTCGGCCACGAATCGTCCGATAATCGGAGCGATTGTCCGCTCGCCGTAAGATATGGCGCAAGTCAAGCGGATCAGTCCCTTGATCGCGTCTTTGCCGGACGTGACGGAGTCGAATGCCGCTTCACGGTCATCGATCAGTTGACGGCAGCGTTGCTCAAACAGCCGCCCGATTTCCGTCAGCGCAACACGTCTGGTATTGCGCACCAAAAGTTTACTACCGAGGCGCTCCTCAAGCCGGGTTATTTCCCGGCTGACCTGTGAGATCGAGACACCAAGGCGGCTGGCGGCACGGGTGAAGTTGCCAGCTTCGGCGACCGCTACGAGCGCATCGAGACCTTCCCAGCTTTGCATTCAGATCCTCATCTTTGCGGGTTGGAAAAACTGTTTTCAGAAAAACCTGGATTATCACCATCCCGCGAAGCGTTTAGCTTCTCGATGATCGGGAGAAAAAATCATGAAATCGCGCGCTGCCGTCTCGTTCGAAGCCAAGAAGCCACTTGAAATTGTCGAAGTCGACCTCGATGGACCGAGGGCCGGTGAAGTTCTGGTGGAGATCATGGCAACAGGGATTTGCCATACGGATGCGTACACGCTCGATGGCTTCGATAGCGAAGGTATCTTTCCTTGCATCCTGGGGCATGAGGGCGCGGGAATTGTCCGAGAGATCGGTCCAGGAGTGATTTCGGTCAAGCCGGGCGACCATGTGATCCCGCTTTACACGCCCGAATGCCGTCAGTGCAAGTCGTGCCTGTCGGGCAAAACCAATCTCTGTACCGCTATCCGTGCCACGCAGGGCAAGGGGCTGATGCCCGATGGCACGTCGCGCTTCAGCTACAAGGGGCAGCCCATCTTCCATTACATGGGGTGCTCGACGTTCTCGAACTTTACGGTATTGCCGGAAATAGCCGTGGCAAAAATCCGCGAAGATGCTCCCTTCGACAAGAGTTGCTACATCGGCTGCGGCGTGACGACTGGCGTCGGCGCGGTGGTCAACACGGCCAGGGTCACCCCGGGCGCCAACGTAGTCGTGTTCGGGCTTGGCGGCATTGGGCTAAACGTCATTCAGGCCGCCAGGATGGTGGGCGCCGACAAGATCATCGGGGTCGACATCAACGGTGACAAGCAGGAGTGGGGCCGTCGTTTCGGTATGACCCATTTCGTCAACCCGTCCCAGATCGGCGATATTGTTGCTCACTTAGTCGCGCTCACAGACGGTGGCGCCGACTACACCTTCGATTGCACTGGCAATACCACCGTGATGCGCCAGGCGCTCGAGGCCTGCCATCGCGGCTGGGGTGTCTCCGTGGTGATCGGGGTGGCGGAATCCGGAAAGGAAATTGCCACGCGACCGTTCCAGCTTGTGACCGGCCGGGTCTGGAAAGGCTCAGCATTTGGTGGTGCACGCGGCCGCACCGATGTGCCGAAAATCGTCGACTGGTACATGAACGGAAAGATCGAAATCGACCCGATGATCACCCACGTTCTCAAGCTGGAAGAGATCAACAAGGGCTTCGAACTGATGCACCAAGGCAAATCGATCCGTTCGGTCGTGGTGTTCTAGTCCAAAACGTCAAACAAGTAGGGAATGCCCATGACTGTACACATTCACCCATCGATCGACACCGACGTAAAGAAGGGTTCCGGTAACTTTCCCGGCGGGACGCTGGTCTGTAAATGCAAGGACAAACCGGTCAAGGTCGGCATCAAAGGCGATGTCGCCCATAACCACGCATGCGGTTGCACCAAATGCTGGAAACCCGAAGGTGCGACTTTCTCGGTCGTCGCCGTGGTGCCGCGCGAGAGCGTCACGGTGCTTGAGAACGGAGAGAAGTTGCAGATTGTCGATGCGTCCGCGGCGATCCAGCGACACGCCTGCAAGGTCTGCGGCACTCACATGTATGGCCGCATCGAGAACAAGGCCCATCCTTTCTATGGCCTCGACTTTATCCACCCCGAACTGTTCGATGAAACCGGCTCTGCGGCCCCGGGATTTGCGGCGTTTGTGTCGTCGGTCATCGAATCTGGCGTCGCCCCATCGGAGATGCCGGGCATTCGATCGCGTCTCAAGGAACTCGGGCTCGAGCCTTATGATTGTTTGTCCCCGGCGCTGATGGATGCGATCGCCACCCACGTCGCAAAATCGAAGGCGGCCTGAAACATCAGGGAAAGCGGCGCAGCTTCCGGTGACGGAAGCTGCGCCTATTTTTGTTTAACATATCTCTCCGGGGCTGTGCTGTAGACATCGGCCGCGAACGTGAAGTTCTCGCGTTGGAGATCGGCAAGTGCTGAATTCCACTGATTGCGCGCATCTAGTCAGCCTTTGCCGCAAACGCTGCGATGGCTGCCCGTGGCGGCCCGGGCTAACAAAGCGTGCAGCTCATCGTTCTTGCTGGCCCTTCTGAAGCGGGGTCATGCCGCGAGACGATTGTTGTTCATCCCGTTGCTGAAACGCAAGAATATCGGCCAGGCGTTTTCTCGCTGGAGCGCCCATCGACCGCGCAACTTCCGCGATAATCAGCTCAGTCAGGGCGAAGGCACCCACAAGTGAGTCGAAGGGGTCGAGACCCTTGGTGCTGCACGTCAACAGCGATGTCGCATGCTGAGCAAGAGGCGACAGATACTGATCGGTGAAAAGAATAAGGTGAGCCCCGCGCTTCGTCGCCTCAATGCCCCAACTTACGGTGGTCTCTTGATAATGCCGGTAGTCGAAAAGAACGACCACGCTCTTCGGATCTAAATCGAGCATACAAGAGTTTCGGCCGAAACCATCCGAGGGAATCTGCGTGACGTTTCGGCGCAACTGGGACAGGTAAGTTGCAACGTGCGAGGCAAAAATAGAACTTACCCGACCTCCCATCAGGTAAATAGGTCGCTTGGGATCTGACAAAGCAGATACGGCCGACTTTAGCTCGGCAGCATCGACATGAGTAAATGTTGACCGAAGACATTCCTGGTAGGCAGCGAGGGCCTTTGCTGCGGGTGTCGATCCGTTGCCGCCGCGCTTGGACGAGGGATAGGCATCAACCGGAGAGAAGATCCGCTCTTGAATTTCGGCTCTGAGCGCAGCGTGAAACTCGGCATACCCATCGAAGCCAAGCTTGCTGACCAGACGAAGTACGGTCGGGCCACTTACATGAGCCTCAGCGGCTATCTGGGCGATCGGAACGAGCCCGCTCGTCGGATATCCTTCGATAATCGCGTTAGCGACGGCGAGCTCCGAGGGCGAGAGATGGTTGCGCACGACACGAATTCTCTCCGCAACCGTGCCGAGGGAAGGAATGGGGATAGTCATGAAGGCTCTAATCCAGAATCTATGCAGGTATCTACAGGTAGCACAATCGATGTGGCGAAAAAAGCGCCACTGTGCCGACGGTATTCGCAGGCGAGGCGACAATAGTATGCAGTCGCCATCCTGGATAGAGCTTCGGCCGCACGGACCGCGCCGAGCGATGACGATGGATAAATGACCTGCAGCAGCAGTGTTTTTCGTGCTGGGTGACTTGCTTCGCAGTTTGAGCAGATGGGTCTGCCGCTTGGTCGCTCAGCCATCGTGAATTACAAAAAAACCTATTGAAATAAAAACGTAATATTCATAACGTGTGGTCGGTTGGTGAATTTGATCGTAGGCTATTGCTAGGTTGACGCGGACCCGAGATCCAGCGGACCGCGCGATCCGGGGGCGAGGGCGGGTGGATACAACAATATTTCTGTTCCTGCTTCAGGACGGTATCATCAACGGCGCGGTATATGCGCTGGTGGCGATTGCGCTGGTGCTGGTCTTCGCCGTCACGCGGGTGATCTGCGTGCCGCAAGGTGAATTTGTCGCCTTCGCTGCACTTACCGTTGCCGCACTGGAGAATGGTCAAATGCCATCGACGCCGTGGCTGCTGCTGGCGCTGGGCGTCATGGCTGCGGTGACCGAAGTGGCGTGGCATTTCCGCGAGATCAACTTGCGCCGCCTGATCCGGATCGCGCTGCTCGATCTGGCTCTGCCGGTCGCCCTGCTTTTGCTGACGCAAGCGCTCGCGCCGCTCAAGCTCGGCCAGACGGTCGACATCCTGCTCGCGATCTCGCTGATCACGCCGATGGGGCCGATGCTCTATCGCATCGCATTCGAGCCTCTGGCGCAATCCAGTCCGCTCGTGCTGCTGATGGCTGCGTTCGGCGTGCATTTCTCCTTGATGGGCCTCGGCCTGCTGTTTTTCGGTCCGGAGGGAGCGGGACCAAGCCGCTGTACGATGCATCATTCTCGCTCGGCAGTCTTGTCGTAACTGGCCAGAGCGTCGCAGTGCTGATCATCACCGCCGTGCTGCTGGTCTTGTTCGCGCTGTTCTTCGGTCGCACCTTGCTCGGCAAGGCGCTGCGCGCCTGTTCGTCGAACCGCGTTGGTGCGCGGCTGGTGGGGATACCGACGTCGATCGCCGGACAATTCTCGTTCGCCATCGCAGCCCTGCTCGGCGCGGTGTCGGGCGTGCTGATCGGCCCGCTGATGACGGTGTTCTATGACAGTGGATTCCTCATCGGTTTGAAGGGATTTGTCGCCGCGATCATCAGGGGGCTCGTGAGTTATCCGCTTACGGTGATTGCGGCGCTTGGCGTAGGCGTCTCCGAAGCGCTGTTTTCGTTCTGGGCCAGCAATTTCAAGGAGGTTCTGGTCTTCACCCTGATCATTCCCGTGTTGGCCTGGCGCTCGATTTACGCACCGCACGTGGAGGACCGGGAATGAAGCCGACACGGGGGCGAGCCATCGCGATTGTTTTCGCGATCCTAATTCTGATTGCGCCGTTCTCCGGCTTCCTGCCGGATTATTGGATCACGCTGTTCAATTATATCGGTATCTCCAGCCTCGTTGCCATCGGCCTCGTACTGCTAACCGGCGTCGGCGGCATGACCTCGTTCGGGCAATCCGCATTTGTCGGATTTGGCGCGTACACCACCGCCGTTCTGACGTTGTACTTTGGTATTTCGCCGTGGCTCACGTTACCAGCGGCGTTGATCGTCACCATGATCGTCGCCGCCGGCATCGGCGCGGTGACGGTGAGATTGTCCGGCCACTACCTGCCGCTCGCCACCCTTGCCTGGGGCATCGCGTTCTTTTATCTGTTCGGCAATGTGAGCTGGCTCGGCGCGCACGATGGTTTGCTCGGCATTCCCGCGCTGAAAATTGGCGCGCATCAACTCACCGATCCGAAGGAATTCTTCATCATCGTTTGGGTCGCGGTGGTGCTGGCGGTGGTCGCAACACAAAATCTGCTTGGCGGCCGCGTCGGTCGGGGTATCCGCGCACTCCGCCGAAGCACGCGCGCGGCGGAAGCCTTTGGCGTGGATACCGCCGCTGCAAAACTGATGGTGTTCGTTTACGCGGCCATGCTCGCGGGATTGGCTGGCTGGCTTTACGCGCATTTCCAGCGTTCTGTATCGCCTAGCCCGTTTGGCATCGATGCCGGCACCGAATATCTGCTGATGGCGGTGCTCGGCGGGGCGGGCCGCGTCTACGGCGCCATTCTCGGTGCGGCAGGCATAACCGTGCTGCGCGATCAATTGCAGAACCTGCTACCATGGTTGTTCGGCCAGACCGGAAATTTCGACGCCATCGCTTACGGCGCGGTGTTGGTGCTGGTCTTGCAGACCGCGTCCAATGGTTTGTGGCCGATCCTGTTCGGCCCACCGCCGCCGCCGAAAGTGCCGGAGCCACGCGATGGCAAGAAGCTGTCTTCCCGCGACCTGCCGGCACTCGGAACGCGGCTTCTGCAGGTGATGGATGCACGCAAGGAATTTGGTGGCCTCACTGCGGTGAACGACGTGAGCTTCCACGTCGAGAGTGGCCGCATCATCGGGCTGATCGGTCCGAACGGCGCCGGCAAGAGCACAACATTCAACCTGATCACCGGCGTGATTCCGTTGACTTCGGGCGGCATCCAGTTCGAAGGTCATCCTCTGCAGGCGCAGACACCGCAACGCGCCGCACGGCTCGGGCTCGGCCGAACCTTTCAGCACGTCGAGATCGTTCCCGACATGAGCGTGATCGAAAACGTAGCATTGGGTGCACATCTGCTTGGCCGCGCAGGCGTGTTGCGCTCGATCATGCAGCTCGATCGCGCCGAAGAAGCCATGTTGTTCGCTGCCGCGAAGCGTGAGCTTCAGCGGGTCGGTCTCGCCGACGTCGCGTTCAATCCGGCGGGAACACTGGCGCTTGGACAACTGCGCCTCGTCGAAGTGGCGCGCGCGCTCTGCCTCAACCCGGCGCTGCTACTGCTCGACGAGCCCGCAGCGGGACTCCGCGTCGGTGAAAAGAAGGCTTTGGCAAAATTGCTTCGCGAGGTTCGCGCTGAGGGCATGAGCGTTCTGCTGGTCGAGCACGACATGGATTTCGTCATGAGCCTGGCCAACAAGCTCGTGGTGCTGGATTTCGGCACAAAAATTGCCGAAGGGTTACCCGCGGATATCAGGCAGAACCCGGCTGTACTGGAAGCCTATCTCGGAGGCTTGGAATGACGATGCCGCTGCTCGATGTACGCGATCTCTGCGTGTCCTACGGACGGGCGCAGGCGCTTCATAATGTTTCGATCGTTGTGACGCCCGGCTCATTGGTTACCGTCATCGGATCGAACGGGGCTGGCAAAACAACACTGTTGAATGCTGCAATGGGCCTACTCAACGCGCGTGGTGCCATTATTTTCAAAGATAAACCGGCGATATCGATTCCGCTGGAAGCGCGGGTGAAGGCAGGGATGTGCCTGGTGCCGGAGCGTCGCGAACTGTTTAGCGACATGCCGGTCGAGGATAATCTGCGACTCGGTGGTATTCGGCGCTCGCGCGGTGAACGCAGTGAATCACTCGAGCAGATATTCACTCGATTTCCGAGATTGAAGGAACGGCGCCAGCAACTTGCAGGAACGCTCTCCGGCGGCGAGCGACAGATGCTGGCGATAGGCCGCGCGCTGATGGCGCGTCCGACACTGCTGATGCTCGACGAGCCAAGCCTTGGGCTCGCACCCCGCATTGTGCGCGACATCTTCCACATCCTGACCGAATTGCGTGCGAGCGGCGTATCCATCCTGCTGGTCGAGCAAAATGCGCGTGCTGCGCTGCAGGTCGCCGACTACGCATACGTGATGGAGTTGGGGGAGATCACCACGCAAGGTCTGCCATCCGCGATCGCGCAGGACCCGAGACTGATCGAAAGTTATCTCGGCCTCGGCAGCAACGAGTACTAACATCAGGACAATCAAGGGGAGGACTTCATGTTGCGACGTAAATTCTGGATGACCGTGCTGGCAACCGCGTTGCTGGGCGCCAGCAGCGCACAAGCACAAATCAAAGTGGGAATCACGATGAGCGCGTCAGGCCCTGGCGCCGCGCTCGGACAACCGCAAAGCAAGACGGTTGCCGCGCTGCCGAAGGAGATCGCGGGGCAGAAAGTCACCTATGTCGCGCTCGATGATCAATCTGACCCGACCAAGGCGTCGCAGAATGCGCGCAAGATGATCGCGGAAGACAAGGTCGACATCTTGATCGGTTCGTCGCTAACACCGGTGTCGCTGCCGATGATCGACGTCGCCGCCGAGGCCAAGACGCCTCTGCTGACACTCGCCGCGGGTGGTGTGCTCGTTCAGCCGATGGACGACAAGAAGAAGTGGGTGTTCAAGGTCGTGCCCAACGACGATATCATGACCACCGCAATCCTTAGATACATGGTCAAGATCGGCGTCAAGAAACTCGGCTACATCGGCTTCGCTGACGGCTATGGCGAAGGCTACTACAATGTGCTGGAGGAAAAAGCGCCGCAAGCCGGTATCCAGCTGACGACGCACGAGGTATATGCGCGCAGCGACGCCAGCGTCACAGGCCAGATCCTGAAGATCATCGCCTCTAAACCCGATGCAGTATTCGTCGCTGGGGCAGGCACACCGGCTGTGCTGCCACAGAGGGCGTTGCGCGAGCGCGGCTACAAGGGGCCGATCTACACGACGGACGGCGTCGCAAACAACGACTTCATCCGACTCGGCGGCAAGGATATCGAAGGCTCGATCTTCGCTGGCGAAGCTTTCACCATCGTTGATGACATGGCGAAAGATGACCCGTTCCGCGCGCCTTCAGAGAAGTATATCGCCGCCTACCAAGCGGTCTATAATGAAACCCCGTCCGCTTTCGGCGCCAATCTGTGGGACTCAATGGTTCTCGTCGAAAACGCTATCCCGGCGGCACTCAAGGCAGGCAAGCCCGGTACGGCAGAATTTCGTGCGGCATTGCGCGATGCGATCGAGGTTGGCAAAGAGATTTATCTTTGTAACGGCCTGTCGAACATGAGCCCGACTAACCATAACGGCTACGATGAGCGCTCGGCATTCCTCATTCAGGTCAAGGGAGGAAAGTTCCGTCTCGTCAAATAAGTTCGCCGATTGTTCTTGATCGAGACGCAGTGCCCGGCTTCACGCCGGGCATTTTGCGTTTGAGGCTGACGCCGGATCAGAATTGAGAGGTTCAGGACGTTGTCCGGAATCTCGCGTCGATTAAGTCAAGAACTATTTGTAACAGGCCAGCGCCTGAAGCAGGCGCTCCCTGGTAAGCATTACGCCGGCCACAACGGCACTGTTGCTGTCGGGACGTCTGATCGTCACCACACCAGCCTCATCTCAAAATCCGAGAGCGAGGCCATCCCTGCGGTGGTCAGAGGCGCCGAGCAGAATGCCGCGCGCATGATCGATCTGGATTGCCTGGGAGGCGCCGATCGGCTCCACGGGGTAGCGTACGTCGTGGCCGCGCTTGCGCAGTTCGTCCTGGATCGCTGCTGGAATTGTCGTCTCGACCTCCAACACGCCGTCGAAGCCAAATGAGCGCGGCGCTTCGGACGCAGCCTGGATATCCATCTTCATATCAAAGATGTTCGAGATCAAATTGGCGTGACCGGCTGCCTGGTAGTTGCCGCCCATCACGCCGAATGACATCACGGTTTTGCCGTTCCGACGTAGGAGGCCTGGGATGATTGTGTGCATCGGACGCTTGCGCTGCCCGAGGGAGTTGGGATGCCCTGGCATAGAGCGAAAGCATGATCCGCGATTCTGCAGTAGGATGCCTGATTTGGGGGCGTAGATGCCGCTACCGAAGGGCGTAAACAGCGAATTGATCAGCGACACGGTGTTGAGGTCGCGGTCGACCACGGTCACGTAGACGGTGTCGCGGTGCTCAACATCGTCCCACGTATCCGGTTCGGACGCGCGGTTCATGTCAATCCGGGCGCGAATGCGTTCGATATAACTCTCAGCAAGGAACGAGGCCGGATCGATGGCGCTGGTTGCCGGGTCGCAGAAGAAGGCGTCGCGCGCGCGGTAAGCTGCCTTCGTCGCCTCCGCGAGCAGATGGATGCGGTCCGTTTGAGACAACGCGCCGACGTCGAAGCCTGCCAATGTGCGCAGGATCATAAGCGCGGCAAGCCCTTGTCCGTTGGGAGGACACTCCACGACTTCGTGATCGTGGTACATCGCCGAAATTGGATCCACAACGTCCGTCGTCTGCGCATCGAAATCATCCAGTGTGTGGGCACCTCCCATCGCGCGGAGGATACCGACCATTTCTTCGGCAGATTCGCTACCGTAGAAGGCTTCTCGTCCATGTTTTGCGATCTTGCGCAAGGTGCTACCCAGCGCCGGTTGCGCGCGAATGTCGCCGACCGTGGGTGCTACACCATTAGGGAGAAACTGGGCCGCCGCATTTGGGTCAATCTCGATCCGGTCGCGGAATTTGCGCCAGTCCTCTGCAACGCGCGGGGTAACGCAAAAGCCCTGTTCGGCGGCATTGACTGCTGGTTGAAAGATTTCCTCCAGCGACCTGCTGCCGTGATCGGCCACGAGCCGGCACCAAGCGTCGACCGCACCTGGGATGGTCACTGCTTCAGGCGACGTTTGCGGAATGCCCCGCCGCGAGCCGTCAGCATATTTGCCGACATCGGTGAAAAGAGGCGAGCGACCCGAGCCATTCAGCGCAATTGGATCGCCTCCCTTGGGCGAATAGAGCACGAAGCAATCGCCGCCTATGCCGGTCATCGCCGGTTCGACGACGCCCTGCAAGGCGATCGCCGCAACGGCTGCGTCGACTGCATTACCACCGGCTCTGAGTATGTCGAGGGCGGCCAGCGTCGCCTGCGGATGCGACGTTGCGGCCATACCTCTCTCCGCCACCGCCACCGAGCGACCAAGAGCCATGAAATCACGCATGTTGTATCCCCAATTTATAAACCACCGTCCGCGCCAATAGCATCGAAGCAGGCGGGAAGTCAGGCGGAGTACCTGCAGTTAAGCTGGACACCAATTGCGATGGAAGTGCGTTGCCGCCCGACCGCGCGGCATGAATTCCGGGCACGTTATGAATATTACGAATGTCTTGCAATAGGTGGTTTTTGTAATGTACAGTCGTTGGACGATCAAACGATTTACCGACGCTCTTCAAACAGCAGAGCGAGTGCATTCAGGGTATCTGACGATGAGTGTCCATCACTTTGGCGAAACTTCCGTGGTGCGTGTAACGGAACAGTGCGGAATAAGCTTCACCCCCGAGGAGCTGTTTCCGCAGTGGGATCGCGCGCTGCTGGAGCAGCATCGCGGGTTGATGATTCCCACGTGCTTTGACGAGGCTCATGGTCGCTTCATCAACAGTGTTCATACTTGGGTTTTGAAGACTCCGAAGCATGTGATCTTGATCGACAGCTGCGGCGGAAACCATAAGAACCGGCCCGGCATGCCGCAGTTTCATGAACAAAACCTGCCGTTCCTCGATCGGCTTGCGGAGGCTGGTGTTACGCCGGAGCAGGTCGATTACGTGTGCTGTACGCACCTGCACGTCGACCATTGCGGGTGGAACACGATGCTGCGCGACGGCCGCTGGGTGCCGACATTTCCGAATGCCAGGTATATATTCTCCAAGGCTGAACATGATCACTGGTCGGGCCCGGGCCGAACCGGCATTTTTGCCACCATCTACGAGGATAGTGTGTTGCCGGTCGTGGCAAGCGGTCAGGCTGACATCGTTGACGGCGATGGCCCAGTGGATAACGGCCTCATCTTGCATGCAACTCCGGGCCACAGTCCTGGCCACGTAGCAGTCGAATTCGTCGATCAGGGGCGGCGCGGGCTGTTCGGTGGCGATATTATGCATCAGCCGCTGCAGGTGTTCCGGCCAGAGTGGAATAGCGTCTTCTGCGAAGATCAGGTCAAGGCGCGGGCGTCCCGACGTTGGTTCCTGGAGTACGCCGCCGAGCAGCGAGCAACGGTGTTCACCGCTCATTTTGCTGGAAGTTCTGCTGGTCTTGTTGGCCGGCAAGGCGATTTGTTCGACTGGCGTTTTGTCTAAGCAGACTGGCGAAGGTTGGAGGTATGAGGCGTTGTTCGCTTGTGTATATCTGCCGTGCAGCGTCGTGCTCTGCAACGAAATCTCTGATGCAGCCGGCGAGTCTGGCAAGTGTGCGTCGGTGATCGCGACACCGCAGAGCAGCCGCGCTTGGCACGGGGCCTGACAGCAATGATCGCCAAGATAGGTGTCAGATCGATTGTCCCAAGCCCTCGGTGGTGTGTGTACTCTGG
This sequence comes from Rhodopseudomonas sp. P2A-2r, assembly GCF_026015985.1. Classification (GTDB taxonomy): domain Bacteria; phylum Pseudomonadota; class Alphaproteobacteria; order Rhizobiales; family Xanthobacteraceae; genus Tardiphaga. Next base: position 1,803,551 of record NZ_CP110389.1, read on the forward strand.
CTGGAACGTTGTAGCGACGTCTGTCACTGGGGTGACGAGCTTGGCGGCGAGGTCGCGAGAGATATTCGAGAAGAGTTAGAGGACGTGCTGCAACTCTTACGGTCAACTCGTGCAGAGGTGAGCAGACAAACGCAGGATGGCGACCGTCCTTGAGACGACCTAGTGAGATCCCATGAAGCGCCCTGATCACCAGGGGGCCGGCGGTTAAAAACCCCGAAAAAATCCAGAGCGGAGAAGTCCATGTTTAAGAGAACCAATCCCGGCACAATTGCTCCCCCTGTTGGCGCATATAGTCATAGCATGGAAATTCCTGCCAATGCTCGATGGCTCTCGATTGCCGGGCAGGCGGGTATTCGTCCGGATGGCAGCTTGCCGGAGAGCTTTGAAGACCAGCACGACCAAGTCTGGTTGAACACTCTGGCCATTCTAAGTGCCGCGGGGATGGGACCCGAGAACATTGTCCACTTGAACGTCTACTCGACGGATCCCGCTGGTATCAAATACCTCGCCATTCACCGGAAGAAATATCTGCCGGAAGGCTATCTGCCGACATCGACGTGGGTCGTGGTGTCCGCTCTGGCCAATCCCAAATGGGTGGTCGAGATGGAAGCGTTGGCTGCAAAAGCAGATTGACATGAGAATGCAGTGGGCGGGCGCCGGCGTCGGTCGCGCTCGCCGGCTGTTTCGGTTGCCTTTCAAATCGGCATGCTCCTTCTGAAGTTCGGGCGCGTTTATGTCGTCGTTATCGATGCACGAAGTCCGCCAACGGCATATTACGCGCGCCCTTGTCGGTTTTGAATCGAACGAACTTGCGAATGGGCGGCGCCATGTTCACGTCGCATCACTTCAAGGATAGTCGAATGAATCTAGATCTTGCCGATCCGATCCGCCAACTCGGTCTGATTTGTGGACTTGCCTACATCCCTCATAGCCTCGCCAAATTCACGGCACGTGACAGTGTGTTCGGATTTTTTCAAGCTGCCGGGTTTCGTCCGGTCGCACTGTTTGTCTACACGTCGCTTCTCGTTGAGATAACCGTTACTGTTTGCATGACGTTCGGGATATTCATGACGTTCGCCGGCTGGATATCGGCGATATTTATGCTGACCGCCGCAGCTTCCGTGCTGAAGGTTTCTGGCGGCGAATGGAGCTGGAATCTCGGCGGTTGCGAATACCACGTGTTTTGGGCGCTGTGCTCGTTGGTCGTCGCGCTTCACGCGACAACCTAATCCCAGTGCTCTTGGATCGCGCTCGGCTGGTCGTGCGTCTCAGGCGTCTTAAGACGACGTGTCGCTTTTACTGGAGCTTATTGACGTCGATGCCGTGGGTGAAGCTAAGCAGAATGGGACAACTTAGCGGCCCCCACTTGTGAGAACAGAAAACTCGAACGTTTCCAACATGCTCAAGCGTTAAGGTGTGCCTCATAGTTTAATCCATTGACGGCGAGCGATCGTTAATCCTACATTTATGCGGGTATATCGAGATCGGCTAGAGATGCGTCTCTTTCGGACTTTTACCTTCGCCGACACGCACGGTCTGCTGACCTTGCCGACTTGCCAAGTGCGGTTTTCCACCGAAAACTGCGGCTGGTCCTCGTTGTTCGTTTCATATCAGAGTGAAGCGCCTTTTCATGCCGACCTTCACCCCTTGGATCATCATCTCATCGTCTTGCATTTGACTGGCCCGGTGCGCATAGACGGAAATGTCGATGACAATCCCAGCAGTAAAGTCGTTTCTCCTGGCTGCATAGGTTTCTGGCCGGCTGGTCGCAAGTTTAGCATTACCTTGCGAGATCAGTTGGAAACAATCCACCTGTATTTGAGCTCAACCGTCATGCGAAAGGCTGCGGACCAGCTAGGGTATGTGTCTGGCAAAATAAGCTACCGGCCATTGTTCGCTATAAAAGATGAGTTGCTGGAGCAGCTGATCATGGAAGCATGGCGAGTTGCGGCTAAGCGTTCCGATCGATCAAATCTTTATGCAGATCAGGTAGCATTGTCGATTGCAACTCGGCTCGTCTGGATAAATGCTCAAGCCATCCAGGAACCGGAGTGCGACAAAGGGCTGACCAGCGCGCAGTTGGAAAAAATTAGGAACCACATTGACCAAAATCTAGACAGCCATTTACGGTTGCAGGACCTGAGCGATCTGATCGGTCATAGCGCGTCATATTTTTCCCGCCAATTCAAAAATGCCACGAGCAAATCACCTCATCAGTTTATCGTGGTGCAACGCGTAGAGCGCGCCAAGCGCCTTCTTCGACATACAACAAATTCGATAGCAGAAATTGCGCTTGACTGCGGATTTTCGCACCAAGAGCACCTGACCCATGTTTTCCGAAGGATCGCAGGCGTTACTCCTGGCAGCTATCGGAAAGCGTCCCACGATTCTGTTGCGTAGGCCTTGGCAAGGGTCTCCCAGAATGCGCCACTACACTGCTCCCGGCATGCAAGTTTGGCGAGGGTCAATCAATCGCTCAGATGCTGAGAGCGATATCTCGCGCAGGGCCGTCAGCAAGAAGTTTGCGTGCAGACATATGCACGGCGGGAGCATTCAGAGTCTCGACTGCCGTGACGAGCCCATTCCGTGACCGCACCACGACCTGCCCGCCTTTTTCGGTTTGTGTCAGACGTGCCGTGTCGTCGGGGGCGGCTAAGCCCGCAATTTGTAGTTTGTACTTGCCCTGATCGCTCCAAAACCACGGCAGTGCCGCGTAAGGAGCAGGGCGGCCCACAATCACCTCGGCAAGGCATCGTCCGTGATCGACTGCTGCCTGTACCGATTCAAGACGAATGAGTGTAGGGCCGAATGGATCGGGAAAAGCCGCACAGTCTCCGACGGCGTGAATCGTTGGATCCGCGGTCGTCAGATAGCGGTCTGTTACGATACCGTTGCGGACACTCAATCCGGCCGCCTCTGCAAGCTCGGTATTCGGAATAACCCCGGTCGCCAAGATTACGCAGTCGGCGGGCAGGAAACATCCGTCGCTCAGCGACACCCCGCACACCCGACCATCCGACTGCGCATCCACAGATGCAGCGAATCTGTTCAGGAATATCGAAACCCCATGCTCGCAGTGAATCTGTTGCACGATTGTCGACATCTGAGGTGAGATGGCCCGTGCCATCAATCGTCCTGCACTCTCGACAATACTGACTTCGATACCCGCCTCGCGCGCGACCGCGGCGAACTCCAACCCAATGAAGCCCCCTCCGATCACGACGGCGCGCCGCATCGTGGCCATTTCGCTACGCAGGCGCCGCGCATCTTCAATGGATCGCAAGGCATGGACGCCCGGTAGACTAACCCCCTTGATCGGTGGTGAGGCGATCCGAGTACCGGTGGCCAAAACCAGAATATCCCAATCAAGATGTCGCCCGTCATCCAGTGTAATGCGTTTTTCTCGACGATCCAATGCCGTGACGCGCCGTTCGCGCAAGAGGGAGATCCGATTCTCGTGATAGAAAGACAGATTGCGTAAGTACAGTCTCTCTTCGTTACCCTCTTTCAGGTAGGCCTTCGAAAGAGGCGGGCGCTGATAGGGAGGGAGGCGTCATCACCTACCAATGTAATGTCGCCCGCAAAACCCTTTTGTCGCAAGCTTGCGGCAAGTTGGAAGCCTGCTTGGCCGGTGCCGACCACCAATACGCGCTCGGTCATCAAAAGTGGCTTTCGGGTAGGTGCATAATCATTCCATCCATTTCGGGCCGCATAATGAGTTAGCAGTCTGGGCGATAATTGTTGCGCAATTCAGAGGCTTCGACGGCTAGCAACTCCTCTGCAGTCTTGCCACGCATAGGACACCAGTTAATAGATTGCGGTGCCACATAAACGTGGCTGATCCCGCAACTCGTCGATACGCCGCAGTTTGCGGAGGTTCCTGTGATGCCGTTATCCAATGCAATACGCATCAATGTCTCGCCCGCGGTTGCAGTAACAGTCGTCGCGTCTCCCAATTCGATGCTAAGGATAAGTGTTTCCATGACGACATCCTCGACGTCTTAGACGTGAACCTGACGGCTTGTCTCGTGCGTCAGTCAAACTCAACCTCTACTTCGAGTAATTCGTAGGCGCGCACAACGTTATTCATCAGCCGTTTTTCATTTCGGATGTGGAAGCGCCGTACGCGGCTCAGCAAGGCCGTTAAGAGGGATACGATTTCCAGGCGAGCAAGGTTCATGCCCAAGCATTGATGTGTACCGAAACCGAAGGCGAGATGCATGTTCGCGTTGTGCCGGGTAACGTCGAAGCGGTCTGGGTTCTCGAATTGTCGCGGGTCCCGGTTTGCCGCACCATAGAAACAGATCACACGGCTGTCTTTGGGAATAGTGACTCCATCGATCTGAACGTCATTGGCAACATATCGGCTAAAACCCTGCAGCGGAGCTTCGAGTCGCAACACCTCGTTTACTGCATTGCGCACCAACGCATTGTCATTGCGCACCTTGTCCCATTGATCGGGCGATCGTGCGAAGTGCCATACAGCCGAGACAATGCCAGAGATGGTGGTGTCAAGACTTGGTACAAGATAGTCGCCCATTAGAACTGAGACGGCTTCTTTGGGAACGGCGCCACTGTCGGCCGCATCGAGGATGGCATCGGCCCAGCTCCCCTTGCGAAGCTTGCCACGCACCGCCTGGCTGCTAGCGTATTCCACCATCTCCCCCAATACCGGAAGCGACCGCAACGTGCGCTCGTTCGCCGGACCGAAACAATTGAAGGCGGCTTCTGACCATTCCAGCATCCGTTCGCGCCCCTCTTCGGCAACGCCAACCGCGTTCGACACGATCTTCAGCGGCAAATATTGAGCAAGGTCCTTGACCGCGTCGAACCGTCCGCCCCGATCGCCCAGCAACCGGTCGACGAGCCCCTCGCTCTCCATGCGGATCTCGTCCTGCAGACCCTTGAGGGCACCTGGTGTCATGGGAGCAGCTGTAATTTTACGAAGGCGGGTGTGCATATCGCCATCGCTGCAGAGTGTGTTGCCGACCAGAAGAGTGTTTAGTTGATCGTTCATCATCACGCCTCGTCCAGACACGAAATTTGCGTCATCGCTGAGCGCCTGCCTGACAGGCGAATAGCGCGTCAAGGCATACATCTCGTATTTTGTTAGCCAGACAACCGGACCCATGTCGCGCAGCATGTCATAGCCCGGAAAAGGATGGGGCAACGCGCCGTCGTGATAGGGATCGTAATCAGATTGGGGAATTCGATTATTCGTGTCGAGCATTGGTATTCCTCCTCTGTGGTCGCGGCTTGGTGTTGACTGCTCTTGCCTTGGCGCAGGTTACGTTTCTTAATCCAATTTAATATGCTTCTTCCCGCCGCGAGTCGGATCGAGCATCGATCCTCGGCCAGCCGCGGCTCACGTAAGCACTCAACGGCATCTGGAGATCTTTCCCGATCTCCTCCGGAAACCGATTCTGCTTGACGATGCCTCGAACCATCGCCAAATGCCGGCGGTTCACGTAGTCAATCAAGACGATTCCGGCGTAAAAGCCGGTATGATATAAGGCTTTCGAGACTTGTCTCCGTCGCGCAAATTGACTTCAGCGACCTGGTTTCCGCTAGCAGTGACCCAGGTTAGATGGCGCTGCCAGAGAACTGGATCGTGACCGGGAATAATGCGATTTGTCTCGTTTTTCAAAAATTCGCGCATTTGCAGAAACGTTTTGATTTGGTTGAATGAGTTGCCTTGATTGTACCCTGGCGGCCACATCTTCTCGACATTCGAGTACCAATAGACGGCGTCTCCAGCGACCGCGAATGGTCCATTATGCGTCCGGATCATAAAGAATTGAGTGCCAAACGTGTGTGAATCTTTAGCGAGATGAGCCGTGATGCCCGGCAGAATTTCTTCCTCTCCACGAACAAAGCAGAGCCGACCCGTGGCCAATCCCTCCGCGGCGTGAACAAGATCTTCTGGGTCAAACGACGAAAGTATCCAGGCTCTCTCTTCGTCAGAGTTCATGTTCTGGTGGGCGCTACATACTGCTTCCGACCACCCGAGATATTCGTCGAGCTGGATATACAGTTTGGCGTTTGGGAACGCGCGAAAATTTCCAATATGATCGAAATGCATGTGGGTGACCAAAATGACGTCCACGTCCTCCGGTGAGAAGCCCACCCTTTCCAGAACGTCCTTTGGCTCCTCCCAGCCCGAGAAGGAATAACGCTTCAGCCATTCGCCCTTCTGGAAGCCGCAATCAACAAGAGCCACATGCTGTTTGCCGCCGACTTCGCCGCCGACGACCAGTGTGTAGATCATCGGAACCGTGACGATGCCCTTGTTGCTGTAAAGACCCGAGCCCCCAAAGAAGTCGTACGGCATATGCGACTGACAGTAAGCGAGAGGCCAAATCGAATAGTCTGTGTCACGAGCCGGATGAACGTCTAAAAGAGGGGGCAGCTTCATGTCATGTCTCCCGTTGCGGAATACGCCAGTCACGAAACTGACATCATCAAGACTGGGTATCCTGCAAATTCATGATGCCTTCTGCCGAATCCTGCCATGCGCCTGGCTTTATGAGAAACGCGCGTTTCACGTTGTGGACCCGCGTCAGCAGGGTACTCTGCAGAGACCTCCCAGCAGCGGATCCGGGCGTGCCTCTCCTCATCAAGGTCTCATGCGACGGAAAGTCCGACGATCGATGCTCGCAAGCCGCCATAGGCGTCCGTCAACGGGCAGCCCGGCTGTCGTGCCGGCGTCCTGTTCGACTTGCGGCTAACTCCGACAGCGCGCCGGAACGCGCCGAACATGTTCCAACAACGCTGGAGTTTCAGGAAGATCGCTGAATCCGCCGTAGAGTAAAAAAAGAGCGGGAGGTTCGCCCCGAGGCAAGCCATCCCGCTCAGTTCGGCTACGGCGAATCTAGCACGAGCAAAGATCAGAACTTCACTGTAATGCCAGTATAGACCGTGGATTGCGTGCAGCTCTTAGTACTCTGGCCGGATGCGGCGACCGTGCAGACGCCGGGCGTTGCGTTATGGTCAAGACCGTGCACGTTTTGCCAATAGGAGTAGGCCACCCAAAGATCGACAGCGTGCGCATGCTTCGGACCCATGAAGGCTTTACCGGCATCGAACGTCAAGCGGATCGGCTCGCTGTTAAACTCCGTTTTGCTCGCGGTACTGAAACGTCCAACACCGGAGAGCGCCGGGAGCCCATTCGAGTCGCCCTTCGGTCCGATCCAGCTCGCGCGGCCACTGATGGAGAAAAACTGCATATTCTCCGGGAGGAAGCCCAAGTCCATGTACCAATTCGTCTCGATTGCCCATGTGGTTTTGAATTCGATGTTGCCGTCGGCCTGGCAGCTCACGCCGGGAACGCCTGGACCAAACAGACCGCACTGAGTGAAAGCGATGTGATTGAATTCTTTGTATGCCAGGGGCGCCACATTGAAGAAGCCCTTGTAAGGGAGATCGAACGCGAATTGCAAACCGGCGACGAATTGGCGATCGGCGGGAGCGAGAAAGGTATTCGTCGTTTCACCGAAAGCCCCAACTTCCAACGAAATATTGCGCAGAGGTCCTAGGCTGAAGGCCTTGGTGTCAAAGATTTCATTGAGGCCGAAAGTGCTGCGCAGAAGACCGAAGAATTCCGTGGCGCCCGCACAATCTGCCACAGCCCCGGTAATGGTGACCCCAGGTGCTACACAGGGACTGGCCGCATCGTTGTGACCCGACTTGAGCATCGAGAAGGTCAGGAAGTTGGTACCGTATTGCCACGCATCGAAGTGGGTGAACGAATAGACGCTCTTCGGCGTCGTGCCGTTGATTGAGCCGTCCGGTCGAGCACTGAACATGCCCGGATCGACACCTTTGGGCATCCAGGAATATGTGACCCGATTGTCGACGATAAGAAAGAATGGCAGATCGGCAGGCTTCGAAGGCGCCTTAAACGAATTGCTTAGCGCTGGCGCATCTTGATCAGCTGCGGCAGCAAATTGAATTGTCCCAGCCGTTATTGCTATTAAGCAAGCCGTGATCGCTATTGTCCGATTAAAGTAATGCATCAAAGTCCCCCAATTTGAAACGAACGGCCCAAGAAGCGGCTATCATTCGATGGAGGATCATCGTCTGTGAGAACCCGTAGCTCAAGATGATGAGATGTCTTGGTGTCGCATTTAGTATGCTCGTCATAATAATACGACAGTGATATCAATTATGAGAAGAATAATAGCTGGAATGATATATTTTATATCTCCTTGAGTAATGATCGATCGATCATGCTGCTTCGATCAATTTCTCAAAGTGCGCGGATCACATCAGAAACGATACTGCCTCGTTGAATGCTCGCTATGATGCGTTGGGTTGCGGTCGGCCTCCTCATTCATTCCTCGTATCCCAGCCTCTCCTCACGGCGCCCTCGATGCTGGCGAAGGCGTTGCTGGCTATATCAGCGTGTCGATATCGACCGCAACGCCATGCCTGCGCCGTCGCATCGAAACGAGCAGCGAGCTCGCCGCCGCGCTGCTCCATGCGTTACCGGTCCGCGCAACAATCGATGAGCGAGGCAGAGCCATGCAAGGTGATGGCAGCGTGATCGCGACCTCGTTCATGGATCTCGTCGCCACTGAAATCCGGATCACGAATGAGCGTAGTAGCGGCGATGGTCGCCGTTCAATCTATCCACATGCTGGTCAGAGAAACGTCCCGGATGTGCCGTCGGGACACGCGGTAGAGAAGTGATCGACCAGTCAAAGTGAACCTTCCCGATTCGTGAGCTGAACTCCATAATTCGGACCATCGATGAAGTGGATGCCAGCGCATTTCAGCGCATCGCAGACCTTCACGACAGTGCCGTAGTGGGCTTCAATGAATCCTTCGGAGGCCTCAAGACGCCGAATGGTCGATATAGACACTCCAGCCCGTTTACATAACTCGAATTGACCCCATCCCAGCAACGCCCGCGCCGCCTTGATCTGGTTGGTAACCGTCAGCATGCCAAGTCCTGTAAATACGCGTTGGCAAAAACAGTCATGTATTACGGCCTATCGTTGCTCAGTCCGGGGTAAATCCCCTTGCACCGGATTGTTTGCCGAAACGGTAACTGCCGTGAGTGTAGCGAACTCGCCTAAACCGCATCGAACGAGGCTGCCGCGGCAAAATCCAATACGAAGTCTATAAGCGCCGTGACACGCGAAATGATCATTCCCGTCACTATTGAACCTGCGTCGCACGCCGCCCCTCCGCCTCTGGCATCAATTCGTCAGAGCGGCTTCGTTGGTTACCTCTGTCGCTCCGCGATCGAGCCAACCCGGGTCGATGCGCGGCAGGGGGATCGCATCTATGAGAAGCTTGGTGTAGGGATCCGTCGGATTCGCGAAAATGTCGTCACATCGACCGTGCTCGACAACTAGTCCATGGCGCATAACGTATACACGGTCGCATACTGATCGGATCACCGAGAGATCATGACTGATAAAAGCCATTGCGAGCCCCATCTCGCGGGTCAGAGATTTCAATAGGTTCAAGGTCTGGGCCTGCGTCGAGACGTCCAGGCCGGAGACGATCTCGTCTGCCAAGACAAAATCTGGCTCAAGCAAAGCTGCACGCGCGATTCCAACCCGTTGTCGTTGCCCGCCTGACAACTCTTGCGGCGAACGATCAAGACAGCTGATGGGTAGGCCGACACGATCGAAAAAATCGCACGCGTCTCTCTGCGTCGGCGCTATTCTTCGCCACGAGATGAAACAAAAGAGGCTCCGTCAATATTTGGCGTATGCTCCGCCGAGGATTGAGCGAGCTCATCGGATCCTGAAAGATCATCTGCATGCGCCGCCGCATTGGCCTGATCTGCCGCTCCGGCATATGTGTTATGTCCGTCCCGTCGAAGGAAATGCTGCCCTCGGTAACCTCAGTCAGTCTCAGCAGCGCTCGGCCAAGGGTCGACTTTCCGGAACCCGACTCGCCGACGATCCCTACGGTCTCGTGACGATCGATGTAAATATCGATGCCGTGCAGCACCTTGTGCTCACCGGCGTTGCTTTGGGAGCGGCGGTGTCTGCCGTAGACGACCTCAATACCGGTCGCAGAGATCAAGGGCTCAGACATAGCTCCCTCCGTCATAGGCGACGATATCTGCTCGCAGAGTTTTGATGATGTCTTCGGGCACAGGCGCGAGCCCCACGCCAGGCTGGTCGTAGCGTGGGCCGGCGGCAATTAGTGCCTTGGTGTAAGGGTGCGTCGGCGTTTCCAGTACTTCCGCCGTCTTTCCGGCTTCGATCACCGTGCCAGCGAATAGCAGCGTAACGCGGTCGCAGATCTGTGCCACGACGCCGAGGTCGTGTGTGACGAAAACAACCGCGGTGCGGTGCGCCTCCTGAAGACCGCGAATCAGCCGCAGGATCTGTTTTTGCACGGTAACGTCGAGCGCGGTGGTCGGCTCGTCGGCAATGATCAGCTTAGGCTCAAGCGCAAAGGCAGCTGCAATCAGAACGCGCTGTCGCATACCGCCAGAGAGCTCATGTGGATAGGATCGCATCACACGCTCGGTATCGGAGATGTGGACCTCGTCGAGCAGCTTGATCGCGCGTTCGCGCGCCTGGCGCCAAGACATACCGCGCCGCATGCGCAAGCCGTCGGTGAGCTGCAACTCGATCCGCCGGCCGGGATTGAGCGCCGTCAGGGGGTCCTGCGGGATGAGCGCGATGACATCGCCGAATATCTGGCGCAACGCGTGCGGCGGCAGTGTGCGCAGGTTATGGCCGTCGAAGACGATCTCGCCTTGCGTGATTCGCACGGTGTGCGGCAGCACGCCGAGCAGCGCCTTGGCAATAGTAGACTTGCCGGCCCCGCTTTCGCCGACCAGGCCAAGCGTCTCGCCCGGCGCGACCTCAAGGTTGACTCGGCGTAGAATTGGCGTGCCGCTGTCGAGGTCCGAGACGGCGCTGAGATTACGAATTCGGAGAATGGGTTCGGTCATCGGCGGAGCACCGGATCGAGAGCGCGGCGAAGCCCTTCGCCAAGCTGGTTGAACGCGAGGACGGTTGCAAACAGTAGGACCAACGGAGCCGCCAGCACCCACCAGCTCTGGTAGATGGATTGACGGCCCGCTGCGATCATACCTCCCCAGGTCGGGATATCGGAGGAGACCGACAGGCCGACAAAGGAGAGGATGGCCTCAACGACGATAGCAATCCCCATTTCCAGGCTTATCAAAGCCAACAACGCCGGTACGATATTGGGCAGGATCTCGCGCGTCAGGATGCGATGGCCAGGAAAGCCGACGGCGCGGGCGGCCGTGACATATTCGCTTTGGGCCTGCGCCATTGTCTCGGCTCGGACGACGCGACAGAAGCGGGTCCAGTCGATGATCGCGATTGCGGTAACGACCGAACGCAGTCCGGCGCCGAACATGGCGACGAGCAGGATCGAGAGCAGCACCGGTGGGAAAGCCATCCATATGTCGACCAGCCGCGAGATCGCGACATCGGCCCAACCACGATACCAGCCGGCAAGGAGACCGAGCGTAGTCCCGAGCAACGCGGCTAGGCCCGCGGCTACGAAGGCCACGGTCATCGCCACTCGGGTTCCGAAGATGAGCCGCGATAGCACGTCACGACCGAGAGTGTCGGTACCGAGAAAATAGCCTGGCTCGTTACCGTCAAATCCAACCGGTGGCAGGGACGCGAGCATCAGGTCTTGATCGAGCGGGTTCTTCGGCGCGATCGATGGCGCAAAAACGGCGATCAAGATCAGCAGCAGGATGAAACCGCCACCAATCGTCACCTTGGGCTCGCGCAAGATCGTCGGTAGACATCGTTTTGAACTGCTCGGGTCTGCGTTAATGACGGCTTCACGGGTCATTGCACTAGCCCCTACGGAGCTTTGGATTGAAAACGACGGCGAGCAGATCGACAGTAATATTGATAGCAATGAAAATAACGGCAAACATCAGAACAAGCCCTTGGATGAGCGGAAGGTCTCGGTTGATCATCGCATCGATCGCCATATTGCCGATTCCCGGATAGGCAAAAATGCGTTCCACGATCACGGTGCCGCCGATCAGAAATGTGAATTGCACACCGGTGAGTGCCAGCGTGGGTCCGATGGCGTTTCGCAGCGCTTCCTGCAGGACCAGCCGCAGCTTTGACATTCCCTTGAGCCTGGCGAGCAGAATGTAATCCTGGGCCATGGCCTCGTTCAGCGAGCCCTTGAGCACCCGGGCGATCACAGCCGCCAGTGGCAGCCCAAGTGCTAGAATTGGCATCACGAGATGCCTGGAGACGTCCGCCAATACGTCGAACCGGAGCCGCAATATACTCTCTGCAAAATAGAATGGCGTCGCCATCCCTGAACTCACGCTAGGATCGATCCTTCCAGTTAGCGGCAGGATCGGAAGAAAGACGCCGAACGCGAGCACCAGTGCCAGGGCCCAGACGAAGTCGGGAATCGCTAAAAACAAACCGTTGAGGGCATCGATCGTCGACTCCAGCGCGGTTCGTCGCGCCATGGTCCCGACGATGGCGACAGTTCCGCCCAAGATGACCGCAAATTCGAGTGCGGCGATCGCGAGTTCCATCGTGGCCGGAAGTCGTTCTCCAAGCAGTTGCAGAACGTCGCGGCGCAGCGAGATCGAGACACCGAAGTCACCGCGTAGTGCAGCCGAAATCCAGATGACGAATTGTTTAAACATACTTCCGTCAAGTCCGTATTGGACACGCAGTGCCGCGATATCGGCTTGGCTGGCGCCTGGCGAAATCATCATTGAGACCGGATCGCCGGGGACGACGCGCAGCAACAGGAAAACGACGACGGCAACGCCGAAGAGCGTACCAATTGCCATGATCAATCGCTTGAGGAGAGTGATGGGGCTCATCTATCAATCATCGTCTTTATGTCGATGTTTCGGAGGTCGCTACGTACGGAGTGTCCACCTCCGTAGCGAAAGTCACCGCGGAGGTGGATCGAAGCCTGTACTCGGGCCTATGCGTTGGCAACCAATACGGGCTGTAGAGCGCCAGACGTATTCGGCGTTACCTTCAGTGAGGACTTATAGACGATCGGCTGGACATACTGCAGAAGAGGGATCACGTAGCCCTGTTCCTCGATGTACCGGTTAACGGCCTTCCAGCCATCGATCCGCTTCTTTTCGTCCTTCTCCGCCCAAAGCGGCCCCATTTTCGCGTCGAGATCATCCGATTTCCAGGCGGAGTGTGGCGAGGGGCCGAACATCGCGTAGCCCGTCGAGCAGGTCGGATCGCCGATCGCGTCTCCCCAGTTGTAGAAGGCAGCGGGCGCCAATTTATGGGTGGTGCGCAGCTCGAAGTGCTTGGCGATCTCGTACACTTCAATCTCCGCCTCGATGCCGACCTTACGCCACATGCCGACGATCGCCTGGATCATCTCGTAGTCTTTCGGCTTGAACCCGCGCGTCGACTGGATCGTGAACTTGACCGGCTTCTCTGGGGAGTAGCCTGACGCCTTGAGTAGTTCGGCCGCCTTCTTCGGGTCGTAGGACGTCTTGATAGAGGGATCGAAGGCCGAATATTCCGGCGCCTCTAGCGTATCGATCGGCACGCCGTAGCCGTGCAGCAGACGACTGACGATCGCCTTCTTGTCGATCGCATGGATCGCCGCCAGTCGGACGTTCTTGTCGAGCATCACGTTCTTGTTGGTGATGAAGATCATGGCGACGTCTGAGATCGGCGCTGCCACGCCGGCAAGGCCCTTCTTGGCGATCAGCCGATCGTATTCCTCGTACGGTACCTCCAGCGTGACGTCTGACGATCCGGACTCAATCTCGGCCACGCGCGTGGTGGCATCGGGTACGAACTTGAAGATCACGGTCTGGAATGTTGGCTTCCGGCCCCAATAATTCGGGTTGGCTTTCAGGCGCAGGAACGCATTGCCGGAATATTCGTCGACCATATAGGGGCCGGTGCCAATTGGCTTTTTCTCGAAGCCTTCCGCGCCCACTTTCTCGTAATAGGCCTTCGGCAAAACGTATGCGGTGAGAAAAGCCATCCACATGAAAAATGTCGGCTCGAAGCGCAGTACGTCGCCGGTGATGCGATTCCCATCGATTTTGTAGTTTCCGGCGGTCGCCCAGATAAAGTATGCCGGGTTCCCGCCATCTTTTTTCGCGGCGCGCTCCAGCGACCAGACCACGTCTTCCGGCGTGAATGGCGCGCCGTCATGCCATTTCACATCCTTGCGAACGTCCATCCAGACCTTGGTCTTGTCCTCATTCCAACCCCAGGCCGTGAGCAGCCCTGGCTCAAACGTGAGGTCGGGCTTCTGACCGACGTACTGGTCGAAAATCGAGCGATAGATGGCCTGGGTCGTCGGATTTACCGACTGTTGTCCGACGGTTGGATCGAAGGCTTGCAAATTGACGTTGAAAGCAATGGTCAGTGTATCCGATCCGGCGGCAACCGCTCGCGAGTTTGCGAAAAGCATTTCTTGCAAAAGTGCACCCGCACCAAGTGCGAGCGACTGGCGTCTTGTCAGCAGCATAGTCGTCTCCCCTCATATACATCAAAAATAAAGTACCAAAACGTCAGATTTTCGCACTCCATCTAGACCCGCACGCGAGCACGCCCGTCCGATGTTTGGCAGCCCTTAGTCGAGGCTGCGAAGTACGAAATCCGCACAACGTTCGCCGATTAGCGTTGAAATGGCGTTGGTATTGCCGCTCACCAATTTCGGGATGACGGAAGCGTCGGCCACCCTCAGCCCAGACAAGCCGTTAACACGGAGCTGCACGTCGACAACGGCTCGCGTATCAGCCCCCATACGACAGGTACCCGCAACATGACTGACCGCGCGGGTATACTTCCTGACGAAGCCCTCGGGATTACCGGCGTCCTCCTCGCCCTCAGGCGATGAATAGATCTCGCCGTTGGCGAGTCGGGCCAATGACGGCGCCTTTATAATCCGCCTCGCGACCTCGATGCCGCGTACGATGGTATCGACGTCATCCTGATGCGCCAGCGCTCCCGCATCGAAAACCACGGGGTCGTCGGGTGCGGCACTCTTCAGTCTCACGGATCCGCGCGATTTGGGCCGCAGCAGCTGCACGCAGATCGAGACGCCATGGCCGGGAGGTGCAGGCCATTCCGGCGAACCGAACAAAGAGGGGATCAGGTAGAGCTGAACGTCCGGCCGGCCAGCTCCCTGGGTATCGATGAACGCGCCGGCCTCGCAGATGCTGGAGGCTAACAGACCGCTTCGAAACAGCGCGTACTGCAAACCATGTTTAAGTGCAGCAAAGCCTTTGTCTTGGCCAAACAGGCTGATTGGATCCTTCAACCTGCAATGTAACGGCACCTCGACGTGGTTTTGAAAATTCTCACCGACCTCGGGGGCATCGTAAACGACATCGATACCCTTGTCCTTGAGCAGCGGCGCGGGTCCAATTCCGGAAAGTTGCAGGATCTTCGGCGAAGCCAGCGCGCCCGCTGCCAGTATGACCTCTCTCGCGGCGCGCTCTTCATGCGTTAAACCATCTTTCCCACGATAAACAACGCCGGTTACCCGCGTCCCCTCGATGACGAGCTTCAGCACCTTGCAGTTCGTCCGCACCGTCAGCTTTGGGTGAAGATTTCGCGGCGATAAATAGCTCACCGCAGAGCTGCTGCGACGCCCCTTGAAGCAAGTCGACTGATAGAAACCGACGCCCTCTTGTCGCTGACCGTTGAAATCGTGATTGTACGGGAGTCCAATCTCTTGGCCAGCCTTGATGAAGGCGAGATTGGTCGGGATTCCGTGCCAGGCGTTGCTGACTTTAACGGGCCCATCGACTCCGTGATACGGCTCGGAAAGCGTATCGTTGCATTCTGACTTCTTGAAAAACGGCAAGACGTCATCCCAGCCCCAGCCGGTGCATCCTAGATCTCGCCATTCGTTGTAATCTTCCGCCGAGCCGCGGATATAGATCATGGCGTTGACCGAACTTCCGCCCCCCAACGTGTTTGCCTGCGGGATAAAGAAGGTTCGGGAATCGGCATTGTTCTGTGGCGTCGTTTGATAAGCCACCACTCGATCGCTTGTAAACAAGCGGACGAAACCGCCTGGCATGTGAATGAACGAGGTATTGTCATCGCGGCCACCCTCAAGCAGCAAGACCGAACGGCCTGCCTGGGCTAACCGGCCGGCAATGACGCTACCGGAAGTTCCACCACCGACGACGATGAATTCGTAACTCTGATCTGAGCGTGAATTGG